>NZ_WOTB01000001.1 GCF_011516835.1 Acetobacter musti
CGTCTCAGCACGAAGCTCGTCCGCAACCTGCTTCAGCTGCTCCGTCGACAAATTCCGTAAATCAGACGGATACTCTACCCGGTCCAGTAACGGAAAACGGCCCCGGGAAGGAATGCTCTTCTGCGTCGCCCCGTCACCGGTTGATGAAGCTGCTGTGCCGTGAGTCATTGATGTCATATCCGTCTGGTTTTCGCCGGAGAGACGCGCATGACCGGATCATTGCGGATCATGACACGCCGGGATATGCGCGAGACCCGCTCAGCGTCCGGTTTTTCTTCTGTTCCGGAAGCGCTTGAGGGAGCCTTTTACGTATTCCATGCGGGCGAATGAAAAAACAGGTCCAAAACCGGCTGTTCTGTTGGTCGCGTTTCCTCTGTTCTGACAAGCATAGTTTTTCGATTGACTGGCCTGTGTGTTATTAATGCAACATATCTGCAATCAGGCCTTGAGTGTCCGGAGCGGGCTATCCTATAGCCGAGCCATTCAGAGATCGTGGTCATGTATATTCGCACGCGGGCCATGTGTTGCCCGCAGGCCTGGGCCACGAGACAATTTATATTCTTCATCCCGGACATGCTCATATATATGTCCGCAACATGACAGGCAGTCCGGTGATCCTGCCGGCTTAGGAGCAGAGCGTAATGGCGGTACCCTTGATGCAGGCCGTCCGGGTCGGCGCATATGTCGTCAGGCAGCATATTACCGGACGGAAACGTTATCCACTCGTGCTCATGCTCGAGCCACTTTTCCGCTGCAACCTTGCCTGCGCGGGCTGCGGTAAGATCGATTATCCGGCGGCCATCCTCAACCAGCGGATGACCCTGCAGGAATGTCTCGATGCGGATGCGGAGGCCGGAGCGCCGGTTATCGCAATCGCCGGCGGCGAACCGCTCCTGCATAAGGAGATGCCGCAGATCGCAAAGGCGCTGATCGAGCGGAAGAAATACGTCTATCTCTGCACGAACGCCCTTCTGCTCGAAAAGAAGATGGATGATTACGAGCCGAGCCCGTTCTTCTCATGGGACGTGCATCTCGACGGCGACCGGGAGATGCATGACGCATCCGTTTGTCAGGACGGCGTCTACGAGCGCGCTGTCGCCGCGATCAAAAAAGCAAAAGCCCGCGGATTCCGTATCTCCATCAACTGCACCCTGTTTGATGGCGCCGATCCGAAGCGCGTCGCATCGTTCTTCGACGAAGTGATGGCGATGGGCGTGGACGGAATCATGACCGCCCCCGGCTATGCCTACGAGCGCGCGCCCGATCAGGAGCATTTCCTGAACCGGCAGAAAACGAAACAGCTGTTCCGCGACATTTTCCGTCTGGGGAAAGGTCACAAATGGCGGTTCACGCAGTCACCGCTGTTCCTCAACTTCCTGGCCGGAAACGAGACGTACCACTGCACGCCGTGGGGCAAGCCGCTTCGTAACGTGTTTGGCTGGCAGCGTCCCTGTTACCTGCTGGGCGAAGGATACGCGAAGTCCTTCGACGAGCTGATGAGCGACACAAAATGGGACGATTACGGCACTGGCAACTACGAAAAATGCGCCGACTGCATGGTCCATTCGGGGTATGAATCGACAGCCGTGATGGATGCCGTGCGTCGTCCCTGGCATATCGCGAAGGTCGCCCTGTTCGGCCCCGAGACCGAGAAGCCCATGGCGCCTGAAATCTCGCTCGCGAACCAGCGCCCGGCCCAGTATATCTATGCCGAGCAGGTCGAAGAGCAGATGAAGGAAATCACGGCCCGCAAGAAACCTGCCAGGATGCCGCGTGTGACGACAGTGATTAACGCTGCCGCCGATAAAAACGCCGCCGTCCCGGCGGACGCCGCCGACTAAACGCCGCGTCCGGTCGTTCGGCGAGATCAGGCCGGAAGAGGGCGGAGCCAGCCGGTTCCGCCCCTTTTTTGTACATTTTCGGGTGTCATGACTCTCTCGATCCTCATCATCCTGCTCCTCGTCGTCCTCAATGGCATTTTCGCGATGGGCGAACTGGCTCTGATCTCCGTGAAACGGCCCCGACTCGTTATTCTGCACGGACGGGGCGTGCGCGGCGCGGACAGGGCGCTGAAGCTCGCTGACGATCCGCAGAGCTTCCTCCCGACCGTTCAGGTCGGCATGACCCTCGTCTCGATCCTTGAGGGCACGTTTGGCGGCATCAAAATCGAGGCCGCGCTGACCCCCTGGCTGGAAAGCTTTCCGGCACTGCGGCCATTCGCGGCCGACATCTCGATGATTGTCGTGGTGGTGGCGATCACGTCCCTCATGCTCGTCCTCGGAGAGCTGGTGCCCAAACAACTGGCCCTCCAGCATCCGGAACGGATCGCCGCGCGGCTGGCCCTGCCGCTCGATCTGCTGGCAACCGTCGTGCGCCCGGTCGTCTGGCTCCTCCGGCAGTCCTCGGATCTGGTGCTGCGGCTCATGCGCGTGGCGCCGGCGGACAAGCAGACGCTCACGGAAGAGGAACTGCGGGCCGTCCTGGCCGAAGGCGCGCAGTCAGGCGTGCTCGAACACGAAGAGCGGACAATGATTGAGCGCCTCCTGCGGCTCGCCGACCGCCCGGTCCGCGCGATCATGACCCCTCGTAACGAGATCAGCTGGATCGAACGTCACGCCGGACGGGACGTGCTGGTTTCGACACTGCGTTCGACGACCTATTCACGGCTCGTGGTCTGTGAAGGCGGCGTGGATAACCCCGTCGGTGTCATTCTCGCCCGCGACATGCTGGACCGGCTGCTGGACGGAATGCCGGTCTCGATCGAAGCCGGGCTGCGACAGCCGGTCGTGGTGCCGGACACCATCTCGGCGCTCGATATGCTTGAGCGGATGCGCTCCATCCCCCTCGGCGTCGCCCTCGTGGTCGATGAATACGGGTCGTTCGAAGGCATCGTCACGGCCTCGGACCTCTTCGGAGCGATTGTCGGCGAGGTCAGCGAGCATGGCCAGCACACCGTTCTGGAGGCGAGAGCCGGCGACGTGGTGATCCTCGAAGGCGCCGAACCGGCCGATGAGGTGAAGGATCGTCTTAGCCTCGGCGAACTGCCGGGAGAAGGGGATTATCACACGCTCGGCGGCCTGATCCTCGCATTGCTGCGCCGCGTCCCGACCGTAGGCGACAAGGTGGTCTTTTCCGGATGGCTGTTCGAAGTGCTGGAAATGGAAGGCCGGCGGGTCATGCGCGTCCGCGCAAGCCGCCAGGCGCTTGCTGAGAATTAGCGCCCGCTTCGCCTCAGCCCCGGAAAATCCGGATGCCGCCGCTGTCCATGCGCAGCGGACCGCCTGAAAACCTACTCCGCCGCAGCCCGTAATCCGGCGCCCCCGGCCAGCGGGCACAGAGGCAGCGCCCCGGCCATGAAAGCCATGAGCAGTTCCAGATCAGGCGCGAAAGGAAGGCCGGTCCGCGCTGAATCGACCGCCGCAGCGCCAAAGATCAGCGCCGGTGTGACAAGCGGCAATACGAGGAGGGGAAGAAGCACCCCGCCCCGCCGGGCGCCCAGAACGACAGACGCGGCCATGCCCCCGACGAGGGACAGCACAATCGTTCCGGGAACGAGACCCGCCATAAGCACCGGAAGAGCCGCTGGTGGCAGCCCCAGCATAATGGCCATGGGAACGGCGGCGACCAGCAGAGGCACCCCTGTGGTCAGCCAGTGCGCCGCCATTTTCGCAAGGGCCACGAGAGACGGGGGCAGGCCAAGCAGCAGAAGCTGATCCAGGGAGCCATCCTCCAGTTCCGAACCGAACAGACGGTCCAGCGGCAGCAGAGCGGCCAGAAGGGCGCAGACCCAGATCACGCCCGGCGCCATGTGGCGAAGCAGCTCCGGCGAAGGACCCAGAGCCAGCGGAAACAACGCGCCGGCCAGAACAAAAAACAGCACCGAACCAAGGGTGTCAGCACCGTGCCGGAGCGCCAGACGCAGTTCCCGCGCCACAATCGCGATAAACAGGCCGCCCATACTCATGCCGGTTCGTGCCACCGCGCATCGTCCACAACCGGAGCGCCCGGCAAAGCGAGGTGACGCGTGTCGGGCAACGGCAGCGGAACATGAGTCGTGGCGACAATCATGCCCCCCTCCGACCGGTGTCGTGCCAGCGCGGTTCCGAGTCGATCCACGGACCGCGCATCCAGACCAAGACTCGGCTCATCCAGCAGCCAGAGCGGCGCGCGGGCCAGGACGACGCGGGTCAGCGCCGCCCGCCGTTTCTGTCCGGCTGAGAACAGACGGACAGGGACATCGGCCAGATGTACGAGGTCGAACACGTCCAGTGCTTCATCCAGCGACTTACCCCGGGAGAAAAGCGCCAGGTTCTCGACGAGCGTCAGACCAGGCTTGAGAGCGTCCTGATGTCCCAGATAGGCGATATGCGCGGCATGCATGGTCCGGTCCGTGAGAATGTCGGTGTCCTGCCAGAGCAGGCGACCGGAATCCGGATGACGCAACCCCGCGAGAACACGCAGCAGAGTGGATTTCCCCGCGCCGTTCGGACCGGTGAGCAGCAGGGCCTCACCGGCGTCCAGGGTGAGGCTGACATTGTCCAGTACGAGTCGTTCACCACGGAAGACGGAGATATCTTCCGCGCGCAGGAGCGGCATATGATCAGGCGCGGCCGAAATTGGAGTGATCCCTTAATTGTGACCGGAAACAGCCCTGTCCGGGCCTGTGCTCGCGTTCTCGTGGTCGCCGGTACGCTTGTGCCCGGACCCTTCGCCGGTATGTTCTAGCGCCGATCAGAGATCAAGCCGGCGAGCGGGGTAATTCCCGGGCAAAGGCGTTCATCGCAGATCGTGATGTGACGCTGCCGGTATCGACATGCCAGCGTGATGCTGTTGTCGCGGAGGAAGTTACATGAAAGCGGTTGGGCACGATTCGCTGAAAACCGGGCGTGAGCTCAAGGTTGACGGTAAGACCTACCATTATTTCTCAATTCCTGAGGCGGAGAAGACCATCGGCGACGTGAGCCGTCTGCCGGTCAGCCTCAAGGTGCTGCTTGAAAACATTCTGCGTTTCGAGGACGGACGGTCCTACACGCAGGATGATGCGAGAAAGATCGCAGCATGGCTGCCAAAAGGCAGCAGCACGAAGGAAGTTCCCTTCAAGCCTTCCCGCATTCTGATGCAGGACTTCACCGGCGTTCCCGGTGTCGTCGACCTCGCCGCGATGCGTGACGGAATTGTCGAGCTGAAGGGCAATCCTGACAAGGTGAACCCGCTGGTGCCGGTCAACCTCGTGATCGATCACTCGGTCATGGTGGACGTCTACGGCACGAAGGACGCGCTCCAGGAAAACATCACGATCGAATTCGACCGCAACGGCGAACGGTATGCGTTCCTGCGCTGGGGTCAGGAAGCGTTCAAGAACTTCTCCGTGGTCCCGCCCGACACAGGCATCTGCCACCAGGTGAACCTCGAGCACATCGCTCAGGTAGCCTGGACCGCAGAAGTCGGTGGTAAGGAATACGTCTACCCGGATACGCTGTTCGGCACGGACTCCCACACGACCATGGTCAATGGCCTGGGCGTGCTCGGATGGGGCGTCGGCGGCATCGAGGCCGAAGCCGCCATGCTGGGTCAGCCAATCGCGATGCTGATCCCGGACGTCATCGGCTTCCGCCTCACGGGCAAGCTGCCGGAAGGCGCAACGGCAACCGATCTCGTGCTCACCGTCACGCAGATGCTGCGTAAAAAGGGCGTGGTCGGCAAGTTCGTCGAGTTCTTCGGCCCTGCTCTCGATCACCTGCCGGTCGCCGACCGTGCGACGATCGCGAACATGGCTCCGGAATACGGCGCCACCTGCGGCTTCTTCCCGGTCGATAAACTGACACTCGATTACCTGCACGAGACGGGCCGCGACGCGCACCGCCTGAAGCTGGTCGAGGAATACTACAAAGCCCAGGGGATGTTCCGTACATCCGAAACGGCTGAGCCGGTCTTCACCTCCACCCTGGAACTCGATCTCTCTACGGTCGTGCCGTCCATCTCGGGTCCGAAGCGTCCGCAGGATCGCGTCGTTCTGACAGACGCCACATCGGCTTTCGAAAAGGAGCTGGTCTCCGGTCTGGGCGTCCCCGCCAACGACATCGACAAGAAAGCGAAAGTCGCCGGTACGAATTACGAGATCGGCCACGGCGACGTGGTGATCGCGGCCATCACGTCCTGCACCAACACCTCCAATCCGGCCGTTCTGATCGCCGCCGGCCTGGTGGCGCGTAAGGCCCGTGCTCTCGGCCTGAAGCCGAAACCCTGGGTGAAGACGTCGCTGGCGCCGGGATCGCAGGTGGTCACCGATTATCTGAACCGCGCCAACCTGACCGAAGACCTCGACGCCCTCGGCTTCAACACCGTCGGCTATGGCTGCACGACCTGCATCGGTAACTCAGGCCCGCTGGCCGATAACATCGTCGATGCGATCGAAGGCAACAACAAGCTCGTCGCGGTGTCGGTCCTCTCCGGCAACCGTAACTTCGAGGGACGTATCTCCCCGAACGTGCGCGCCAACTATCTCGCCAGCCCGCCGCTCGTTGTCGCCTATTCGCTGCTCGGCACAATGCGTAAGGACATCACGAAGGAGCCGCTCGGCACGTCGAAGGACGGCAAGCCGGTCTACCTGAAGGATATCTGGCCGACGAACAAGGAAATCGCCGCGCTGATCGGATCGTCGATCAACCGCGAAGAGTTCATCAAGCGCTACAAGGACGTGTCCAAGGGCACGAAGGAGTGGCAGGACCTCAAGGTCGCCACAGGTTCCGAGACCTACAAGTGGGATCCGAAATCCACCTACGTGCAGGACCCGCCGTACTTCAAGCACATGTCGGCCGAGCCCGCGGCAGGTGGCGGCGATATCAACGGCGCGCGTGTTCTCGCCCTGCTCGGCGACAACATCACGACCGATCACATCTCACCCGCCGGTTCGATCAAGAAAGACTCACCGGCCGGCAAGTATCTGATCGAACATGGCGTGCAGCCGAAGGACTTCAACTCCTACGGTTCGCGTCGCGGTAACGACCGCATCATGGTGCGTGGCACATTTGCCAACATCCGCATCAAGAATGAAATGCTTCCGGGCACAGAGGGCGGGCTTTCCAAGCACTTCCCCGATGGCAAGGAAGGCTTCATCTACGATGTGGCCATGGAGTACAAGAAAGAGCACGTGCCTCTGGTCGTCTTCGGCGGCAAGGAATACGGCATGGGCTCGTCGCGTGACTGGGCCGCCAAAGGCACCCTGCTGCTCGGCATCAAGGCCGTGATCGCAGAGAGCTTCGAGCGTATCCATCGTTCCAACCTGGTCGGCATGGGTGTTCTGCCCCTGCTCTTCAAGGAAGGCACGACACGCAAGACGCTTGGTCTGAAAGGCGATGAAGTCATCGACATCAAGGGGCTTGAGAAGATCACACCCCGGATGGACGTGACGATGGTCATTCACCGCGCCGACGGAAAAACGGAAGAAGTGCCGCTGCTCTGCCGTATCGATACTCTGGACGAGGTCGAATATTACCGGCATGGTGGCATCCTTCATTACGTTCTGCGCGGGATGCTCAAGGCTGCCTGAGACACACTCGTCTTACGACGACCATGAAATTGCCGACCCGGTGGAAACCGGGTCGGCTTTTTGCGTTGAGACGGTTCTGCGCGCGGAATCGCTCTGTAAATCCTTCGATTCCCATAAGGTGCTCCGCAACGTCTCGCTGACGGTCGAGCGCGGAGAGCTCGTCTCCATCATCGGACCTTCGGGCTGCGGAAAATCGACGTTTCTCCGCTGCCTGAATTTTCTCGAAATCCCCGACAGCGGCGTCGTCACCATCGCCGATGACAGCATTCGCCGCAGCAGCGGCCCGTGGCGCGCGTCTGACGAGGCGCTGGCGCATCAGCTGCGGGCGCATGTCGGAATGGTGTTCCAGTCTTTCAATCTGTTCCCGCATCGAACGGTGCTGGACAACGTCATGCTCGCGCCACGGGTCGTGAAGCACGTCGCGCCTTCGGTGATCGAAGCCGAAGCCCGGGACCTGCTCGCCAAAGTCGGCCTTGAAGCAGCGGCGCTGCGCTACCCCGCCACGCTGTCCGGCGGCCAGCAGCAGCGTGCGGCCATCGCCCGCGCCCTCGCGATGCGCCCGGACGTCATGCTGTATGACGAGCCGACCTCCGCCCTCGATCCCCGCGTCGCCGAGGAAGTGCTCGAAGTCATGCGCGCCCTCGACCGGGAAGGAATGACCCAGATCGTGGTCACGCATGACATCCGCTTCGCACGCGCGGCATCCGACCGGATCGTGTTCATGGAAAGCGGCGAAATCATCGAAACCGGTGATCCCGATGAGATGTGCCTGAATCCACGGGACCCCCGTACCCGCGAATTCCTCGGAGCCTCTCTGTGAAAAAAGCAGTGTGGGGTGCGTTGCTGCTCGCAGTGCTCACCAGCCTGACCGCCGTCCCGGCAATAAGAGCAGAAGACGCACGGGCAGAAGACGCGCAGGCCGGAAATATACAGGGGGGAAACACACACGCAGGAAGCGCGCTGCGATGGGCGGCGGACGGCTCGGCGAATGTGCCGTTCACCTTTCATGATCCGGCCGAAGAAAGCCGCATGGTCGGATTCGAATACGACATCATGCAGGAAATCGGACGGCGGCTGGGGAGAGAAACGCAGTTCACCCAGAATGACTGGGACGGGCTGATTCCCGGACTTCAGCGCGGCTTCTACGACATGGTCGCCGACGGCATCGAAATGACGCCCGAACATGTCGAGGCGCTCGATTTCAGCCGGCCCTATTATGTGACATCGGAACGGATCGTCGTCCGCCGGGATCAGGCCGGGCTGGATTCTTTCGAGCGTCTCGGCGGCCATACCATCGGAACAATCAAGGATACGCTCGCCGAACGGATGCTGCGAAGCCGCGCCGACATCACTCTCCGTTCCTACGACGAAGAATCCAACGCTTTCGCCGATCTGCGGAACAGCCGGCTGGACGCCGTCCTGCTCGACGGGCCGATCGCCCTGTATTACGGCGAGGCCGATCCGGACTTCCGGATCGCCGGCCCGCCGGTCGGCCATCTCGCCTACGGAATCGCATTCCGAAAAGGCGCCAACCAGGACCTGCGGCATCAGGTGGATGCCGCCCTTCAGGCCATGGTGGCGGACGGCTCGCTGCACCGGATTCTGGCGCGATGGAATCTCTGGACACCGGAGATGGCGGAATGGACCGGCGATCATTCGGAGCCCAATATCGTTCCGACCGAATGGGAACATTATCTGGCCTCCACCGCCCCCACGAGCGGCTGGACGGCGAGATTTTACAGATATGTCAGCTTCCTGCCGCTGATCGGACGCGGGGCGCTCCTCACCCTGGTCGTTTCCGGCTGCGCCATGGTTCTCGCGGTCGGGATCGGGCTGGGCCTGGCTCTGGCCCGCCGGTACGGGCCATCCTGGCTTGCAGCACTGTCCACGCTGTATGTCGAGATCGTCCGGGGCACACCCCTGCTGATCCAGATCCTGTTCATTTTCTACGGACTTCCCAGCATCGGAATCCGTCTCTCGCCTTTCGTGGCCGGAGTGATCGGGCTCGGCCTGAACTACGCCGCCTATGAAGCGGAGAATTACCGCGCGGGGCTTCAGTCGGTGGCGCGCGGGCAGATGGAAGCCGCGACGGCCCTGAACATGACGCATTTTCAGGCGCTGCGTTATGTCGTCGTGCCCCAGGCATTCCGCGTCGTGGTGCCGGTCATGACCAACGACTTCATCTCGCTGCTCAAGGACTCCTCGCTGGTCAGCATCATTACCCTGACGGAACTCAGCCAGACCTATGTGCGGCTGTCCTCGACGTATTTCGATTATTTCGGACCGGGACTGATGGTCGGCGCGGCCTATCTGCTGCTGGGCCTGCCATTCGTGAGGCTGGCGCGGCTGGCGGAGCGAAGACTCTCCGTCAGCGAACGCCGGGGCGGGGGACGTCACTGATCCGGCTTCCATTCCAATCTGAATGAAGCCAATGCGTTTTCGGTATGGCGGCCTCCATTTCCGCCATATTGTGTATAAATAAACAGTTGGTCATCATCGCGTCACATTCCTTTCATGGCGGCGTCTGATGGACCTCCTTTCTGCCCTGCACAGCTTTGTCCGCGTCGCGGCGACAGGCTCTTTTTCCGCAGTCTCCCGCGAAACAGGGGCGAGTCAGCCAACAATCTCGCGGCATATCGCGCTGCTTGAGGCCCATTACGGAACGACGCTGTTCGCGCGGACCACGCGCAGCCTCATGATGACGGAAGACGGACGCAGTCTTCTTCCGCATGCCTATGAAGTGCTGGAAATCCTCGAAACCGCCGAAACGGTCCTTGGCCGGCGCCGTGCCTCCGTGTCCGGCCTCGTTCGCCTGGGCGTAACAACGGCTTTCGGGCTCTATCTGACATCGCGGATCAATGATCTGCTGAAACGTCATCCGGATCTCTCCGTCGAACTGATCATGCGGGACGGCTTCGGCGACCTGGTCGAGGAAGGCCTCGATCTGGCCATCCGCGTCGGGGAAATCGCGGAAGGATCGCTGATCGCGCGCAAGCTCGGCTCAGTGCACCGGTCTCTTGTCATGTCCGCAAAGAATTTCACCCCGAACGGATCACTCGAGCACCCGCGCGACCTCGCCGATCAGGCCTGTGTGGTCTACACCTATGGTGGCGGTCGTCAGGACTGGCATTTTTATGGCGACGGCGAAGAAAGCGTCGTCGCCCCCGCAACGGTCTTTCGCGCCAACAGCAGCGAGGCCGCGCTGTATGCCGTCCAGGCCGGAGTCGGCATTGGACTCCTGCCGGAATTTCAGGTCCGCGACCTGATCGCATCCGGCGAACTGGTCCGCCTGTTCCCACAGTGGCACGTATCGCCCATGCCGCTTTACGCAGTTCATACGGGACCAAGAACGCTGCCCCTGCGGACACGGACCGTTCTGGATTTCCTCGTCGAAATCTCGTCCGGAATCCTCAGGGCCGAGTAGAAGAAAGTCCCTGCCACTCCGGAGACTGCTTTAAAAGCCGTCCTGTAAAACCGCTTTTAAATTATAAAAGTTTTTGGTGAAGCTTTTTTCAAAAAGCTTCAAAGAGACAAAACCTTTCACAAAAACCGATGATGCTGTGTTTTTGCGTTCCGCCTCTTTCTAAAAAAGCGGTGTCTTCTGAAGCTTTTTGAAAAAAGCTTCACCAAAAACTTCTGTATAACTAACCGGAGGTTCACAGGCAGCCTTTTGAAACAGTCCTTCAGACCGCACCACAAAAACCAGCTTCCCCGCAAAACCAGACAGTGCACCGGACAATGTCCCGGCCGCGTAACCCGGTTTTACGAACCGGAAAGCACACGCCGGATCGCACCGGTCAGGCGGGACAGCTCATCGGCAGTGATCGTAAACGCCGGCGTGAGATAGACGATATTGCGGAACGGCCTGATCCACACACCCTCCTCCGTAAACCGGGCTCTCAGGGCTTCAGGACTGGCGATACGATCCAGCTCGACAACACCCGTCGCGCCCATCACCCGGACATCGCGGACCCCCGGCAGCGTCCGGCATGGCTCAAGCTGGTCACGAAGCGCTGCTTCGACAGCCGCGACCTGCTCCAGACGAGGCTCGGTTGCAAACAGATCGAGGGAAGCGTTCGCGCAGGCGCAGGCAAACGGATTGGCCATGAAGGTCGGCCCGTGCATCAGCGCATGCTCCGGATCGTCGGAGAGAAACGCCTCGTAAATATGGCGCCGCGCGACGGTCGCCGCGAGCGCGACCGTGCCACCGGTCAGAGCCTTTGACAGCGTGATGATATCCGGAACTATCCCGGCCTGATCGCAGGCGAACATCGTCCCCGTCCGCCCGAAGCCGGTAAATATTTCATCCAGAATCAGCAGGACACCATATTTGTCCGCAAGCCGGCGCAGAGTGCGCAGCACCCCGGGGCTGTGAAAGATCATGCCGCCAGCCCCCTGAATGAGAGGCTCCACGATAATGGCGGTGATCGTCGCGGCATGTTCCGCGAGAAAGGCCTCGAACGCGGCGGTGGACGCCTCGTCCACCGGCAGACCGACGACATATTGCGATGGCATCACGCCGGCAAAAAGGTGATGCATCCCTTCTTCCGGGTCACAGACCGCCATGGTCGCAAGAGTGTCGCCATGATAGCCGCCCCGGAAGGAAAGCAGCTTCACGCGGCCGGCCTCTCCGCGATTGATCCGGTACTGAACCGCCATTTTGATGGCGACCTCAACAGCGACGGAACCGGAATCCGTATAGAAAACATGGTCCAGATCGCCCGGCAGAAGCGCCGCCAGCCGCGAGGCCAGCTTCAGCGCGGGCTCATGCACCATCCCGCCGAACATGACATGCGGCATACGCATCAGCTGTTCAGCCGCGCAGGCGCGAATATGCGGATGATTATAGCCGTGACACGCCGTCCACCAGGCCGCCACCCCGTCCGTCAGAACCCGCCCGTCTTCCAGTTCGATCAGACTGCCACGGGTGGACCGTGCCGCGAGAGGAGCCGGAGCGGTCTTCATCTGACTGTAAGGCAGCCAGACATGCGGAAGACCCGTGATATACCAGTCTGGTGTGGACAAGGAGAGTTCCGTTTTCTGCAAATGGGCCGGCCGCCGACCTATACAGCGTTCATCCGCACTGCTGAAGCGGAGAACAGATGCCCGGACAGGCAGGCGAAACACGATACCCGCCTCCCTCCGGCAGCAGCCCGTTCAGCAGCAGCCCGTCCGGCAGCGATCCGATCCGGGCCGCCAGCCCCGTTCCGGAACCGGTCCCGGCTCCGAGGGCCAACCGTCCGGCCACGATTGACCGGCACGCCCGCCTCCGGCACCACAGCGACATCATGACACGGTTCGATCCTCTTTTTCAGCAGGCCCTCGCGGAGCTCGACGCCGGAAGCAGACGGCGGCGCCTGAAAACACTCACCCCCGTGGGACCGGTCACACTGGCCCGGCCCGACGGCAGCCGTCTGACCGATTTTTCGTCAAACGATTACCTCGGACTCGCCCGGCACCCGGCGCTGGCAGAGCGATCCGCCGAATGGACGGCCCGTTTCGGCACCGGCTCCGGCGCATCGCGGCTGGTAACGGGAAACATGCCTCTGCACGAACAGGTCGAGGCAAAAATCGCCGCTCTGAAAGGCTGCGAGGCCGCGCTTCTTTTCGCCAGCGGCTGGCAGGCCAACGCCTCCCTCGTGCCGGCTCTGGCGCGCCTTTCCATCGAACAGACCGGAACGGCGCCCCTCGTCTTCACGGACCGGCTGAATCACGCCAGTCTCCATCAGGGCTGCGCCGCAGCCGGCGTAAGACAGATCCGCTTCCGGCATAACGACCCCGCTCATCTCGAATCCCTGCTTCTGAGCCGCGCGAAGGAGCCGGGACTGCGGATCATCCTGACCGAAAGCGTCTTCAGCATGGACGGCGACCGTGCCGACGTCGCCGCCCTGGCGCGCGTGGCGGATCGCTTCGACGCCTTCCTCTGTCTCGACGAGGCGCACGCAACAGGCGTTCTTGGCCCCGGCGGCGCGGGACTGGCGGGAGAGGGAGCAGCCCGAACAGAACCGGCAAATGACGCATCCCCCGGCGGGAAGCAGAATGCCGTGCCCCTCGTCATGGGGACATTCAGCAAGGCGCTGGGCGGAATGGGCGCTTATATTGCCGGCTCGGCGGCGCTGTGCGACTGGCTGCTCAACACAGCGTCGGGATTCGTCTTTTCGACAGCCCTGCCTCCCTCCGTCCTCGGCGCCGCCGACGCAGCACTCGACCTGCTGCCCCACCTGGACACGGAACGGACGCGCGTCGCACGGCACGGAGCCGTCCTCCGCGCGCGCCTTGCCGAAGCCGGCCTGAGCACCGGAGACTCCTCGACGCAGATCGTGCCGGTCATGATCGGCGACGCGGCGGAAGCCATGCAGGCCGCCGCGGCGCTGGAAGCCGAAGGCTTTCTCGCGGTCGCAATCAGGCCCCCGACAGTGCCCCGTGGACAGAGCCGCCTGCGGGTGACCCTGTCCGCCGCGCATGACGAGGAGATGGTCGAACGTCTCGCAGAAGCCATTATCCGGCATTGCGGGCACGGCTGATGAAGATCGTCCTCGTTCATGGATGGGGTTTCGACAGGCATTTCTGGGAAAAGACGGCCCGCAGCCTCGGAAGCGGCGTCATCGTTCCGGATCTCGGCTTCTTCGGCCCTCCCGACCTCACCATTCCGACCGGCGAACCTCTGACCCTCGTGGGCCATTCCCTCGGCCTGCTGCGCCTGCTCTCAATGCCGGACGATCTCCTGCCCGAAGGCAGCCTGTTTCTCGGCATCAACGGCTTCACGTGCTTCGCCCGCGCCCCTGATTTTCCCTCAGGAATCGCTCCGCGCGTGCTGGATCGCATGATGACAGCCCTGCAACGTGACCCGGACACAGCGGTCCGGCAGTTTCATGCGAGCTGCGGCCTGATCGACCCACGCCCTTCAGCAGAAGAACAGGGACTGCCCACAGGCACGCCGGTACGGGAGCGGCTGCGAGACGGTCTGACGATGCTGAGAAACGGTGACGCCCGCTCATCCCGTCGGCGAATCAGCGCGGTGCTCGCCGGCAGGGATGACCCGGTCGTCACTCCCGCGATGACGGAAGCCTGTTTCCCCCCGGACCTCGTGTGCTGGTCGGAAACCGGAGGGCATCTTCTGCCACTGACACACCCCGATCTTTGTGCCCGGTTTATCCGGACTGTCATGGAGCAGCATAATGACGCGGCCTGATCGCGGCAGGAACGCACGTCACCGCATCGGCGCCCGTTTCGACGCCGCGGATGACTACGACACCGCAGCCTCGGTCCAGCGGCTGACGGCGCGTCGTCTCATGACACGGATCAGATCCGCTTTCGGAGAGCATGCGCCGGCCCGGATTCTGGAATTCGGCTGCGGCACAGGCGCCCTGACCGCTCTCCTGTGCGAGACATGGCCCGAAGCCGACATCACAGCGACGGATATCGCCCCCGGAATGCTGGCGAGAGCGCAGGCCCGCTGTGGTAAGGGCGTGACGTTCGTTCGCATGGATATGGCCGAGCCTGAGAAGGCGACGGCAGTTCAGGGACCGTTCGATCTCATCTGCGGCAATCTCGCCCTGCAATGGGCGGAAAGCAGAGAAAAGGTTCTGTCGGCCCTCGCCGGCCTGCTGGCTCCGTCTGGCGTTCTCGCGGTCTCCACCCTGGCCTCGGAAAGTTTCACGGAGTGGAAAGTCGCCCACGAGGCCGAAAATGTCAGTGCCGGCATCCGCCTGTATCCGACGCTTCAGACGCTTGCCGAAAGCTGGCCGGAGAGATCCTCCTGCCTGGCCGGACGCTGGTTGTCCGAAACACTCATCGAGCAGCCGGAGAGCGGCCTCGCGTTTCTGCGGGGACTGCGCCGCATCGGCGCGACAGAGCCACTTCCCGGCAGCCGGCCTCTGACACCCGGCGTCATGCGGCGCGTCCTCCGGCGCTTCGATAAGAACGGCGCCTCGATAACATGGGAAATCGCTTACGGCCTGTTCCGGACGCCCCCAGGGCCCGGAGTGTTCGTGACAGGAACGGATACCGGTGTCGGCAAAACGATCGTCTCGGCATGTCTGGTCCGGGCCTGGCAGGCGTCCTACTGGAAACCGCTTCAGACCGGCCTCGCCGACGAGGACGGCGATACACCGGAGATTGAACGCCTGACCGGAGCGGCGCCGGAACGGATTTTCCCCCCGGCGGATACATTTCTGGCACCACTCTCCCCCGAAGCGGCCGCAAGAGCGGAGGGCCGGCACGTCGATCTCTCCCGTCTCGTCCTGCCGGAAGCGAACGGGACCCGGCCCCTGGTGGTCGAAGGCGCCGGCGGCCTGCTGGTCCCCGTAACATCACCAGTCGCCACGACCGGCCAGCCCGGAATGATGACGCCGGAAGTAATGATGCCGGGGCTTATGATGATCGACATCATCGGCAGATGCGGCCTGCCGGTAGTGCTCGTCGCCCGAAGCGGTCTCGGCACCCTGAACCATACGCTGCTGAGCCTGGCCGCTTTGCGGGAGCGCGGCCTGGCGGTGCTGGGTGTCGTGCTGAACGGACCGCTCAACCCCGACAACCGCAGAGCGATTGAAGAACACGGCAGAGTAAGGGTGCTTGCCGAACTGCCGCACATGCCCCGTATGACGCCAGAGGCGATCGACCGCCTGGCGCGGCTTCTGCCGGACTGGAAGACCCTGACTCCATGAAAACCTTACCCTGAACCCGGCCCGGATACCCCATCCCTCATGTCATCGGCACGCCGCCCGGTAACGCGGCAGCCAGGTAGCCAGTGTGTCTGCTTCCACACCCGGAACACGGAAGCCTCCATAGTCCGGTCCTGCATCCCCGGCCGACGAAATACGTCTGCCAGACGCCCTCAGCGCCGCGTTTTTCGCCGGACCGGCCGCGACGCCGCAGAAGCCGGCGACAATTCCGGGACAGGCATGACCGTCAGCCGGAGTCCGAGTTCGCTCTCGATCCTGCGCATCGTCTTGCGTTCGGCAGCAGCACACAGGGTCGCCGCCCAGCCCTGCCGCCCGGCACGACCCGTACGACCGATCCGATGCAGATAGGTTTCGGGCAGAGACGGCGGCGCCATATTGATCACCTGACCGACCTGTTCGATATCGAGACCTCTCGCGGCAATATCCGTCGCCACAAGGATCATGGCCTTCCCGCTTTCGAAATCCTGAACCGCCGCGTTACGGGTCGGCTGGGTAAGCCGACCATGCAGCACGACAGCGCTGAGCTTTCGTCTGCGCAGATAATGCGTGAGCGTATCCGCCTCGTCCCGGGTGGCGACAAAGACGATGGCGCTCCGGTTCCGGTGACGGGTCAGCAGCGCTTCGGCGGCTGCCGGTTTCGCATCCGGTTCGACGAAGAGAATCGCCTGCCGCACGGAAGGCCGGGTATGTCCCGCCGGCTCGATCTGCAGCGGCTTATGCAGGAAATCCTGCGCCACGACCGCGCTGCCGGCCGAAAGAGTCGCGGAAGCCAGAACGGTCTGGCGCTGTGGCGGCAGGAGCGCGCGGATATCCTGCATTTCCTCCCGGAATTCATTCGTCATCAGGCGGTCACCCTCATCAAGAACAAGGTGACGGCAAGAGGTGAGATCAAGCTGTTCCGTCCGCAACAGGTCGAGAAGACGCCCGGGTGTCGCAATGATAATGCGGCATCCCGCAGGCGGCAGACCGGCATCCGGAGCCGGTTTGACAGCACCGGGCCGGCCGCCACGCCGGGGGGCGGGCGCGACTTCATGGGCGCCCCCATAGACCGCAAACGGGATCAGCGCCGGATCGGGCGCGAGCGCTCTGCCCATTTCAGCAACCTGCCGGGCCAGCTCCCGTGTCGGTACGATCACAAGCGCCGTCGATGTCTTCCCGCGGCTCATCATCTCCATGAGGGGAAGCAGATAACTGGCCGTTTTGCCGGTTCCCGTAGGCGCGAGGATACGGGCGTCGCGCGTGGTGAGCAGCCCGGCAATCGCGGCCTGCTGAACAGGTGTCGGATGCACGAGCCCCGCTGCCGCCGCGCGGGAGATAAGGTCAGGACTCAGCCCGAGACCTGTAAAACTGGTCTGGTCCGGATCGTCTCCGCCGGTTCGGGGAGAAGGGGATGGGGGCGTTCCGGACGACATCGGCGTTTCCTGAGGGCAGCGGACAAAATAACATGCAGGCCGGTCCGGCCGTGATGCGCGTCCGACGCATATGCCAAAATGCAGACGCGGGCGCCACGCTTTGTGACGCCCGCGCCATTCGTCGGGCCCGGTGCGTCCGGTTCCGCACGATGTTCACCATTCCGGTCTGTTCAGTGTGACGTCCCGCATAAAGTGGCGGGCTGCCCGGATCAGACTGTGTCCTGCATCCGGCTCATTCAGGCGGCTGATATCCGCCACCCGACGGGCCGGAACTTCGGGAGTTGCCTGACCGGTCCGGTCAGGCAGCTTTCGTCTGATAAAGCACCGGCTCCATGCGCAGCCTGGACTGATGCCGCGTCTCGATAGCGCGCCAGCTGATCGGATGCCCGACAGCAAGCGGCTCGAAACCGGCCTGTTCCCGCGCAGTGCTGCATGCCCGGAAATGAGAATTGTACTGCATTTTCTGTGACCTGCGATGGATAAAACTCCGACTTACTCCAAGTACTTTGGCGGCATTACGAAGCGTCATCTTCTTTTTGTTGAGAAGAAAGACAAGTTTTTCATCCAGTTCGGAAGACCAGGTCAGGGCGCGAGGCATAAATACTCTCTCTTGTTTGCCGTGAATGGGTGAACGTCGCCATTATTCCGATACCCGTTGAAAAGCGAAGCTGAGAATTAACGTTTCTTTAACGCGCTGGCAGGTGTTGCTATAATTTTGAGTACAAAAATATTTTTTGTATTTGTTGTTGTTAAATGTTCATAGGAATATTAATTTTTATAATTAGACAATTATTATGAAATAATAACAGTTATTTATTGGTATAACGTCTTATAAATAATGCATGAAGAATAAAAATAATATGGAAACAGAGTCTTTCGAAACATGTTTAAAAACTTCAGATGGCTCTATCGTATTGAAAAAACAGGCTTAATTTTTAGTTTCATTCCGGGGCTCAGAATTTCCCCCGACAATCCCATGCATTGTGAAAATTCTGACGATAATATGCAGGAATATTAAGGGTTTCCTGCCGGGAATTACTTTCAGGTATTAACATTCAGTATATATGTACGAAGCAATACAGTTTCGCGCAGATCAAGAACATGACTGTCCGCAGTCTCCGGCCGCACCAGCACCGGCCACGTCAGTCAGCAGACCCGCTCCTGTTGCGCTCCCGCCGGTGAGCACAGAACAAACGAACAGTTCTTCGTCGCAACAGACGGCACTCCCGGAAAATGCCCTGCGGCAGAGACAGAGATCAGGTCAGCAGACCCGCAAAGCACGCAATCGCAATGCCCAGCCCAATGTTCCGGTTTGCCCGGAACTGAGCCAGACAAAGGGACGGACTGGCCGGATTGACGGACACCGCCTGCCTGAGAAGCAGTGCGACGCACAGCAGCGAGACGGGATAGAACCAGATACCGGTATGGGCCATCGCTCCCGCCGCGAGCAGGGCGACCCCGGCCGCCCCGTAACAGGCGCCGACAAAAGCGCGCGCCCGGCCGGCCATAAGGCGGGATGTGGATTTCACGCCGATGCGGGCGTCATCCTCCATATCCTGAAAGCCATAAATTGTATCGAAGCCAAGCTGCCAGAGAATGGTGGCAAGATAGAGCATCGCCTGAGCCGCATCGCAGCGGCCGGTCGCCGCCGCATAACCCATCGGGGCGCCAAACCCGAACGTGAAGCCCATGATCAGCTGCGGCCACCAGGTAAAACGCTTGGCGAGCGGATAGAGGCCAACCAGCAGCAGCGATGAGGCGCCGAGAATCCGGGAAAGCGGATTGAGCTGAATGAGGATCAGCAGACCGGCCAGCAGCAGCATGACAAGAAAAACCGCCGCATGACGCATCCGCAGAGCGCCCGACGCCAGAGGCCTGCCCGCCGTCCGGGAGACCTGCCTGTCGATGTCGCGGTCCCACATATCGTTCACGACACATCCCGCCGACCGCATCACGACGCTGCCGATCCCGAACAGCACCAGAAGACGGATTCGCTCATCGGGCTGAATGCCGCCGCCCGCGTCCGGAAGCAGAATCCCCCATGCCCCCGGAAGAAAGAGCAGCCAGGTGCCGATCGGCCGGTCCAGACGGGCCAGAAGCGCATACGGACGGACCGAAGGCGGGAGGCGGCCGATCCATCCGGTGATGCGAATGTCGGTATGCGGGGTTGCGGGGCTCGGCACCGTAGCTCTCTCCGGTCGTCAGAAACGTTAATGATACGGATCGGCTCGCAATCCGCTTCGGGAGACTTGACCGAAGACCGAATCCTGTCGAAATCGCGCCGATTGATGCGGACCTGTCCGGTCGCGGTCAATGGCCGTCCTGTTTTAACCGGTCTGCCCTAACCTGAACCAACGCCGCCAGACCAGGAACGCCGCCATGCCGACCCCGCTGCACACTCTGCCCCGTCTGTTTATGGCTCCGGACCAGGCGGCACAGAGCGTCGGACCGGAAACGACCTGCCCCATGTCGCCCGAACAGGCACGTTATCTCGGAACCGTCATGCGACGGAGCGAGGGCGACGAGGTACGTCTGTTTAACGCACGCGACGGAGAATGGCTGGCCCGAATCGCCGGCCTCCGGCGTGACCGCGGCACGTTCATCCTGCAGACAAGGCTGCGCACACCGGAGCAGGAGGCAGGCCCGGTCCTGGCGTTCGCGCTGCTCAAGAGAGACGCAACGGATCTCGTCATCCGAATGGGAACGGAACTGGGCGTCAGCCGGTTCATCCCTCTCATTACGGAACGCACGGTCGGACAGCGGGTGAACGGAGCGCGTCTCGATTCGATTGCCACCGAAGCCGCCGAACAGTGCGAACGGCTGAGCGTCCCCGTCGTCGCGGAACCCGCCCGGTTCATGGATTTCCTCGGCGCCTGGAACCCCGAAAATACGCTTTTCACAGCCGTGGAACGGCTCGGCGAACGGGAATTTTCCGAACAGCCGGATAAAAAACCGGACGAAAAACAAATCGGAACGTTCGCCGGAGCACGTCCCGGCGACGGGATCCTGACCGGCCCCGAAGGGGGTTTCAGTACCGCGGAACTTGACGCGGCGCTTGCCCGCCCCTTTGTTACGCCAATAACACTGGGCAACAGGGTTCTGCGTGCCGAGACAGCTGTCGCGGCTGCGCTCGCCCTGTTCGATGCCCGGATTCGAAACGCCTGAGGCGGCGACTGGTCGGAGCGGGATGGTCCCGTCACCGCACAGGGACCAGCCGCCCTTACTGGAAGCCTGTGCGCTGATGTCTAATCCCGCTGATCAGGACGGCCGGCCCGTCACGTCCACGAAAGAGCTCGTTGATGTGCTGGCGTCGGGCTGTAAGCCCCGGGACGCCTGGCGGATCGGCACGGAGCACGAAAAATTCGGTTTTGTCCGCCCCGAAGCGGCAACCGCCACCCGCGCCGCGTTCTCCGCACCGCCCTATGCTCCGGAAGGCATCGAGGCCCTGCTCAGAGCCACGGAAGCGCAGGGCGACTGGTCGCCCATTACAGATAATGGAGCGATCATCGGCCTGAAAGGGCAGGGCGCGCACCGGGGCGGCGCCATTTCGCTGGAGCCGGCAGGGCAGTTCGAGCTTTCCGGCGCCCCCCTGACCAGCCTGCACGAGACCGCTGAAGAGTTCGCCCGGCATTTCTCCGACCTGCGCGGCCCGGCCCGCGCGCTGGGACTGGGTTTCGCCCCGCTCGGCTTCCATCCGCTGGCGACCCGGGCGGAACTGCCATGGATGCCGAAAAGCCGCTACGCGATCATGCGGAACTACATGCCGAAAGTCGGCTCTTTCGGTCTCGATATGATGCAGCGGACCTGCACCGTGCAGGTCAATCTCGATTTCTCGTCCGAAAGCGACATGGCGCGGAAGATGAAGGTCTCTCTGGCCCTGCAGCCCGTCGCCACGGCGCTGTTCGCCAATTCGCCCTTCTATGAGGGCAGACCGAACGGCTGGCTCTCCAACCGCGCGCGCGTATGGACGGACACCGATAACGCGCGGTCCGGAATGCCCGAAATCTGCTTCAGGGATGATTTCGGATTCAGCGCCTATGTCGAATGGGCGCTCGACGTCCCGATGTATTTTATCGTCCGCGACGGAAAGATGATCGACGTCGCAGGCCGGTCATTCCGCGCCTGGCTGGCCGGCGACCGTCAGGACGGCCTCGACGGCTACACCCCGACCATCGGCGATTTCGAGGACCATCTGACAACGGTGTTCCCGGATGTCCGCCTGAAGACGTTCCTCGAAATGCGGGGCGCGGACGCCGGATCGCCGGATATGATGCTGGCCCAGTCGGCGCTCTGGACCGGACTCCTGTACGATGACGCCGCCCTCACCGCCGCAGAAGCCCTGGTCCGGGAACACGACCCCGAAAGCTACCGGACCCTGCGCGGCGACGTCCCGGCCCGCGGTCTCGCCACCCCGTTCGGAACAGGAACCGTAAGGGACGTGGCGGCCCGCATGATCGCCATCGCGGCCGACGGCCTGCGGGCGCGCAATCTGCGTGACGGAGACGGGCGTGACGAAACCATTTATCTCGCCCCGCTGTTTGCGATCGCGGCCGGCGGCCCGACACAGGCCGAACACTGGCTCGCCCGGTACGAAGGACCCTGGGCCGGCGATACGTCCCGCATTCTGGGCGAAGCCGAGGTCTGAACGATGCGGCGCCGCATCGTCGCTGACTGCCCGCGAGGGATAACGCCGCCCCTGTTCAGGTCACGCCGGTCTCGCGGAATGTCTCGCAACGCCCCGGTCGTCCCGCATGACGGGCCGGATTGCAGGAGAGCAGCAGCACGGTGACATCCCCCCTCGTCAGGCTGCGACTGCTGGAGACGTCGGACCTCCACATGTTTCTCTGCGCCTGGGATTATTACCGCGCCCGTGAGGACAGCACGGCCGGACTCACCCGCGTCGCGAGCCTGATCCGCGCGGCACGGGCGGAAGCCTCCAACAGTCTGCTTTTTGATAATGGCGACATCATCCAGGGCAACCCGCTGGGTGATTACATGGCTCTGCCCGGTCACCTGCAGAACGCAGGCGGTCACCCGATGTTCCGGGCCATGAGCCGGCTCGGCTACGACGCGGCGACATTCGGCAATCACGAATTCAACTACGGCCTGGCGTTCCTGGAAGACGCGCTGCGAAGCGCCGATTTCCCCTTCGTCTGCGCCAATGCGGAGTATCCCGACGGCACACCCCTCGTGCCCCGCAGCGTCGTGCTCGAACGGGAGGTCACCGACGAAGCCGGTCAGCCTCATTCCCTCAAGATCGGCGTAACAGGGTTCCTGCCGCCCCAGATCATGATCTGGGACGCAATGCACCTGACCGGATCTGTCCAGGCAACCGACATCGTCGAGGCCGCCCGCCGCGTCGTGCCGGCCCTGTGCGCCCGCTGCGACGTGCTTGTGGCCCTCTGTCATTCCGGCATCTCAGCGACACCGCGCCAGGGCGGAGATGAGAACGCCGCTCTGTACCTCGCCGAAGTACCCGGCATCGACGTGGTGTTCACAGGCCATACCCACCGGGTGTTCCCCGGCCCGGATTACGACGGGCTGCCCGGCGTGGACGCAGAAGCAGGCACGCTCGCCGGAAAGCCCGCCGTCATGCCCGGATTCCGGGGCAGCCATCTGGGCCTGATCGATCTCGATCTCCGGCGTAAAAAAGGCGGCGGCTGGATCATCGAAAAATCCCGCTGCGAGGTGCGGCCGATCTGCCGGCGTGAATCGGGCGCCGTCGTTCCGCTCACACAGAACGACGCCCCGACCGACGCGACAGCGCTCCCGGCCCACACGGCAACAATGGCATGGATGGCGCAGCCGGTCGGCATGACCAGCGTGCCCCTGAATACCTATTTCACGTTTCTTCAGCCCGACCCGTGCGTCGCGCTCGTGAACGCCGCGCAGCTCTGGTATGCGCGCCCTCTTCTCGCCCGTTCGGACGCCGCGTCCCTGCCGCTGCTCTCGGCGGCGGCAGCGTTCAGCACAGGCGGAATGTCGCCGGACGCCTTTGTCGATATATCTCCGGGCCCGCTGACAATGCGCGACCTCGCCAATATCTACACCTTCGCCAACACCGTGAGCGTCGTCCGCTGCACCGGAGCCGAAGTCAGAGAATGGCTGGAGCGGTCCGCGATCATCTTCAGTCAGATCGTGCCCGGACAGACCCCGGCCCGGCCGTTAATCGCACCGGACCTGCCAGGCTATAATTTCGACATCATCGCCGGCCTGACCTACGCGATCGACGTGACACAGCCGCCGCGCTACGCCCCCGACGGCAGCCTTCTGAACCCCGATGCCGGCAGGATCGCCGATCTGCAGTTCAACGGCCGTCCCGTCGATCCGGAACAGTCTTTCGCTATTGTCACAAACAACTACCGCGCCGGAGGCGGCGGCCATTTCCCCGGCACAGGCACGGGGCACATCATCCTGACCGCCCCCGACGGAAACCGCGATGCGCTGATTCGCTACGTAACCGAACACCGGACCGTCGCCCCGTCGCTCACACCGGTCTGGCGTTTCGTAAGCCCGCCTGTGCCCACAACCGTTTCCGTCGAAATTCCGGCCGCGGCGGCCCGCCTCGTCCGCAGCGACGTCCTGCAACGGGACGGGGAGGGCAGCGACGGGCGACTTCGCTACGTTTTCAGCCTGTGAGCGACAACAACTGAGCCCCCGCCACTGAGCACCGGCCAGTAAGTGACAGCCAGCGGGTGATACCCGGCGGCTGCCCGCCAGCGAGTAACGGCCCGCCCCGTCCTCTCCTCACAATCCATACAGTTCCAGGCGGAACGCCATCCCTGAAATCCCCGCCACCGGGATCAGCGCTCTCCGCCAGCCCCGGCAAGGCCCCCGGACGCTTGACGCAGACGGCTTCCGCCCGCATTGCTTCCGCATCATGCGTGTCGCCGCCATTCTTCTCGCCGCCGGGCTGGGCAGCCGTTATGCCGCCGCCACCGGTCATACGATCGCCAAGCAGTTTGTGACGCTTGCCGGCCGTCCCGTCATCCGTCACGCCGCGGAGGCTCTGCTGCCTCACGTCGCGCTGCTGCAGCCGGTCGGTGACCCGGACCTCCTGGCAGAAGCCCTGCACGGTCTGACCTTCCTCCCGCCCGTCGCCGGCGGTGCCGAGCGCCAGGACAGCGTCCGGGCCGGACTCGAAGCGCTGGATGCTCTTCCCGAAGATCAGAAACCGGATCTCGTCCTCGTCCATGACGGCGCACGTCCGTACGTCACCGCCGCCCTGATCGAAGGCGTGATCGCCGCCCTCGCGGACCACCCCGGCGCCATCCCCGCCGTGCCCGTGGCCGATACCCTCAAGCGCGGCGAAAACGGCGTGATTGCAGGCACCGTCTCGCGGGAACATCTGTTCAGAGCCCAGACCCCGCAGGGATTCCGCTTCCCCCTGCTGCGCGACCTGCACCGCTCCGCGGCGGCGCAGAGCGGCGTCACCGCCACGGACGACGCCCTTCTGCTCGAAAGCTCAGGGTTCAGCGTGGCGCTGGTGCCAGGCTCCGAAGACAACATCAAGCTGACTTATGAGGAGGATCTGGTGCGTCTGGAACGCCTGATCGGCCCGGCCCTGCTGCCGCGCACCGGCTTCGGGTATGATGTTCATGCCTTTGCTGAAAACCGTCCGCTGATCATCTGCGGCATCACCATTCCCCACACGCGGGGACTCGCGGGACATTCCGATGCGGATGTCGGCATCCACGCCCTGTGCGACGCAATCTATGGCGCCCTGGCCGAAGGCGATATCGGACGTCATTTCCCGCCGAGCCAGAACGAGTGGAAAGACGCCGACAGCGCCCGCTTCCTCGTCCATGCCGGCGAACTGGTGCGCAGCAAAGGCGGTATGCTCGTCAACGCGGATGTCACGCTTATCTGTGAACGCCCGAAAATCGGCCCCCACGCCCAGGCCATGCGGGAGAGAATGGCCTCCCTGCTGCAGGTCGATGTCGGCCGGATCTCCGTGAAGGCGACCACATCGGAACGCCTGGGCTTTACCGGCCGGGAAGAAGGGATCGCCTGCGCGGCAACCGCGACAGTCCTCGTCCCCTGAAACCTGCTCTCTGAAACCTGTTTCTCTGACAGGCCCTCACGCCTGAGCCGGGAAAAGCCCGACAGCTTTTCCACCGGAAGGGCAGGGGAGGCCGCCCCGTCCCGGTTTCGTCTTTCCCGGCCTCGTCCTTCCGGCGCGGAGGCCGTCAGAAAGACGAACACCCCCTGGTGACGGTCAGCCCGACAGCCTGCTGGTGAAATGTCTTCTTATACGCATCCCGGATCGCCGTGATTTTGTTCCCCAGATCCGGCGTTTCCTCCGTGACGACCCACACCAGCCGCGACGGCTCCGTGCCGATGCGGCCCGTTTCCCGGTCCTGCCACTGACCAAGGCCGTTCTGAACCGTCAGACCCGCCGGAAAGCGCGGCGTGATCACATCGCGAAGAAAGCCCCGCCAGTCCGCATCTGTCACGACGCCGCCCTCAGGCCGGGTCATCCCGAACATCAGTGTAATCTGAAGGTCAGACGTGGCGCCCAGGGCACCGCAAAGCCGCGGCACACTCTCCCCCGCGACCGGCTGCGCCGTCGCCTGTGTCGCCTCCCGCATCGCCGGCCGCGTCCCGCCGTCAGGCGCCTGACATCCGGTGACGAGCAGCGCAAACGCCGTCAGCGCAATCCGGCGTGTCATGCTCATAAGACGCTCCTGTCACCATGAAGCCCGCTCCGGAGCCTCCTGCCTTCCGCCGACTGCGGATCGATCAGCCCCTCCCGCAGAAAGAGATCGATCAGCACGAGATTGACGTTGAACTTGAACTCATCCGTATCCCGCACAAGTCGAAAGACCTCAGCGATCGGGAGAAGAAGAAACTCCTCCACCTCGCCATCCGCCGGCTCCGGCGTGAACAGATCCGTCAGAACCAGGTCGTAACAGATCAGCAGATCGCGGCGCAGCCCCTCCGGACGATCGAGCGCATAGCGAATCGTCCCGGCATGCCGGGCATTCTTCATGATCTCCGGAGGCAGGCTGGCCTCCTCTCCGGCTTCCTTGAACAGCGCGGCATCCGGCGTCAGCCCGGCGGAGACGCCGCCGGCGACGAGATGATCGAGCTTGCCCGGATCGAGGCGCTTCCCGGCCGAACGCCGCCCGACCCAGAGATGCAGACCGTCCTCCCTGCGGACAAGCCCGTTGAGATGAACGCCGGTCGCGATCAGCCCGAAGAGAGGCAGCGCCCCACGGTCGATCCGCGCGACAGGCGGCCGGTCTTCGGCGGTGCGGACGTCGAACAGCTCGTGATGTGACCGGTAGAAGCCCTCATCGGCAAGACGCTGGCCGATCGCCTCAAGCCGTGAGGGATCGGTCAGCGAGAACGCCGCGCCATCCGCGAGACCCAGCCGGCCAAGCTCCGGAGCAATGCGGGGATCGATATAACCCGCAGCCTCTCCCCCCAGCCTGAAGACCGGCCGCCCGCCCGGCAGAACGGCCGTATTGCAGGCCTCGATATGGCGCATGAAGCCATCCGCGGCGTTGCTCATTTCCCGTCTCTCCGATGACAGGCAGGGCGGAACAAAGCAGGGTGACGGAGCATGGCAACCTTCCGAACTGACAGAAGCAGTCTGAGCCCATAACGGGCGTCTGGCCATTTTTCCTACGGGGAGAGCAGGGCGCTGACAATGCCGGGCCGCCGCCCGTCAGGATCACGAGGGCTTGCAAAACCGCGTGAAGCTGCCACATCGGGACGCATGAGTCCCCCGTCGAATGCTGCGCCCCGACCGTCCCGGCCCGCAGGTCTTACCCTCTCCAGGCTGCTGCCTTACTTATGGCCCCGTAACGATCCCGGCCTGCGCCTCCGCGTTATCGCCGTGCTCCTGCTGATGGTGCTCGCCAAAGTCGTGACCATCGCCGTGCCCTGGCTCTACAGCCGGATCATCGACCACCTCTCCCGCCCCGATTCCGTCGTCACCGTCCCGGTCCTGCTCATCGTCGGCTACGGACTGGTCCGCATCATGTCGTCCGCCTTCAACGAACTGCGCGACATGGTCTTCGCGCCGGTCCGGTACAGGGTCGCCCGTGACGCCGCGATGCGCAGCTTCGTTCACATGCACGAACTGTCGCTCCGCTTTCATATGGACCGCCGGACCGGCGGCGTGACCCGCGCGATCGAACGCGGCACCGAGGCCGTGGAAACACTGCTCCGGATGGGCCTGATCATCGTGCCAACGCTTCTCGAGGCGTTCATGGTCATCGGACTGATATGGATCGTGTTCGACTGGCGCTACGCCGGAATGATCCTGCTGGCCGTCATCGCCTATGTCGTCTTCACCTTCGCCTTTACCTCCTGGCGAATCGGCATCCGCCGCCGGATGAACGACATCAACAGCGAAGCCACCGACAAGGCGCTCGACAGCCTGCTGAATTACGAAACCGTCAAATATTTCGGCAACGAGGCGCACGAGGCGAGACGCTACGGAGACGCCCAGACCCGCTACGCCCGCGCGGCGACGCAGACCCAGTACACGCTCGGACTCCTGAATTTCGGCCAGGCCGCGATCATCGGGACCGCCCTGATGCTGATCATGCTGCTCGCGGGCGCGGACGTCTCCGCCGGCCGCCTGAGCGTGGGACGTTTCGTGCTGGTCAACACCTACCTGCTCCAGCTCTACGCACCGCTAAATTTCTTAGGCTCCATCTACTCCTCGATCCGTAACGCGCTGGTCGATCTGGAGCATATGTTCGGCCTGCTGGAGGAAACGGTCGAGGTCGCGGACCCCGCCCACCCCCTGCCGATCGCGGCAAGACTGCACGACGCCGCACCCGTCAGCGTCGCGTTCAGAGACGTCCATTTCGGCTACCGGCCCGACCGGGAGATTCTCCACGGCGTCAGCTTCTCCGCCGCTCCCGGCACCCTCGTCGCCATCGTCGGCCCCACCGGCGCCGGAAAATCGACCATCAGCCGGCTGCTGTTCCGCTTCTATGACGTCTGGTCCGGCCACGTGATGATCGATGGCCATGATGTCCGCGCCTATCGCCAGGCCGACCTCCGGGCCGCAATCGGCGTCGTCCCGCAGGACACCGTCCTGTTCAATGACACCATCGGCTACAATATCGCCTACGGGCGTCTCGGCGCCACCCAGGAAGAGATCGAACACGCGGCCCGGCTGGCCCAGGTCCATGACTTCATCGTGTCGCTGCCCGACGGTTACGGAACACGTGTCGGTGAGCGGGGGCTGAAACTCTCCGGCGGCGAAAAACAGCGCGTCGCCATCGCCCGCACGATTCTCAAGGACCCCCGGCTCCTGATCCTGGACGAAGCCACCAGCGCGCTCGACACCCATACCGAACGGGAGATCCAGTCGGCGCTGCGGGCGGTTTCCGCTGAACGTACCACTGTCGTGATCGCACACCGTCTTTCAACTGTGGTCGATGCAGACGAAATACTGGTACTGGCAGACGGTCGCGTGCAGGAGCGGGGCCGTCATGCCGATCTCGTGGCGAAAGGCGGCCTGTACGCCGCCATGTGGGCCGCGCAGGATGCCGGAATGGACGATTCCGCGCAGACTGTGCCGGAAAAACTGCCGGTCTGAGACTGGCTGAACAGAACGCAGGGCCGCATGACCGGCGTTATCAGAGGATGAGACGATATGACCGACAGTAAAACGAGCGACAAACAGACCCCGGCGAAACAGGTGACGGAATCCGGCCCCCAGCCCGAGCAGATCTCCGAAGAACTGACCAAATGCGCGATGGTCGTCGAGCACGCCATCGAGCATCTGCTCGACGAGCACCACGCGCCGCTCTCCGTGGCCTCCGCCCTGCTGGGCGGATCGCTCGGCCTCCTCGCCCGCACCATGGATCGCGATACGATTCTGAAGATCCTGGACAGCGCCATGCAGAGCGTGCGTTCCGGCGAACTGCAGCAGGCCGGGAAGGCCAGCCCGTCCGGGAGCGCCTGACCCGCTTTACCTGATCCGCTTTATCGGGCGGGGGAGCCGGAGGGCGCAGAACCGGCAAATCCAGGCGGGAAGAGCCGCGCGCAGCACATTCGTGCCGGCTGACCGCCATAGTTTGCTTGACTGTGGAGAACGCCTCCGTCATAAGCCGCGCCTGATTGTGAAGGATGAAAGCCGGGCATCGCCTCGGCCCCTGTTCTTTTTTGACCGAGGAAGTAATCATGTCCCGCCGTTGCGAGATCACTGGCAAGGGTGTCCTGACGGGCAACAACGTCAGCCACGCCAATAACAAGAGCCGCCGCCGTTTTCTGCCGAATCTTCAGGAAGTCTCGGTTCTTTCCGAGATCCTCGGAGCGTCGGTGCCGATGCGCGTCAGCACGCGCGGCCTGCGCACGATCGAGCATAACGGCGGCCTGGATGCTTTCCTGCTCGACACGCCGAATCGTAACCTCACCACCGAAGCTCAGGTGATCAAGCGCCGTATCCAGCGCGCCAGAGCGAAGAAGCAGGCAGGCGCCGCTGCCTGAAGTCTGACGGCGGCAGACCCCGCATTGCGGCGGGCCGCCGCCAGTCCTGATCGCCGCATGCCTGCGGAGGCTGTGTCAAGACAGCGTCGTAGCGGTGGCCGGCTCCGGACCGGAGCCTGTTTCATATCCGGCAAAGGCGCGGAGAGACATCTCTCCCGCCATGCTCCATAGATTTCCTGCCCCAGGCCTGTTCATCTCTGTCCGTTTTCTGGCCCATTCCTGGCCCAGCCGTTTCCCGGAGAACCCCCGTGTCCGCCCAGTCCGAACTCTCGAAAATCCGTAATATCGGGATCACCGCGCATATCGACGCCGGCAAGACCACGACGACCGAGCGCATCCTGTATTACACAGGCGTGTCGCATAAGATCGGTGAGGTTCACGAGGGAAACACCACAACCGATTACATGGCGCAGGAGCGTGAGCGCGGCATCACCATCACCTCCGCCGCCGTGACATGCGAGTGGAAAGACCACCGCATCAACATTATCGACACGCCGGGTCATATCGATTTCAACATCGAAGTGAACCGCTCGCTCCGCGTGCTGGACGGCGCCATCTTCATCATCGAAGGCGTCGCGGGCGTGCAGCCGCAGTCCGAGACCAACTGGCGTCTCGCCGACCGCTACAATGTTCCGCGCATCATCTTCATCAACAAGCTCGATCGCACGGGCGCCGATTTCTATCGCGCCTTCGATACGCTGAAAGAGAAGCTGGACATCGTTGCGATCCCGCTTCAGCTCCCGATCGGAGCCGAGGAGAACTTCCTCGGCGTCGTCGATCTGGTCGAGATGAAGGCGATCGTCTGGGAAGGCGGCGAGCTCGGCGCGAAGTTCCATGACGAGGAAATTCCGGCCGATCTGAAAGAGAAAGCCGAGGAAGCGCGTCAGAACCTGCTCGATACAGCCCTGGCCGTCGATAACGACGCCATGGAAGAGTATTTCGAAAAGGGCGACGTCTCCGTCGAAACCCTGAAGAAATGCATCAAGAAGGGCGCGCTGACCGGCGAGTTCCGCCCGGTCCTCTGCGGCACGGCGTTCAAGAACAAGGGCGTTCAGCCGCTTCTCGATGCCGTCATCGACTATCTGCCGGCTCCCGATGACGTCGAAGGTATCCGCTGCGCCCCGCCGGAAGACGCCGACGATGTGGACGAGAAGAAACTGCCGATCATCCCGGTCGACCCGAACGGCAAGTTCGCCGGCCTGGCGTTCAAGATCATCAACGACAAATACGGCACGCTGACCTTCGTGCGCGTCTATCGTGGTGTTCTGAAGACCGGCGACACCGTTCTGAACACGACGAAAGGGCACAAGGAGCGTATCGGCCGCATCTATCAGATGCACGCCGACAAACGCGAGGAACTGTCCGAAGTCCATGCCGGTGACATCGCCGCTTTCGTCGGCCTGAAAGACAGCCAGACGGGTGACACGCTGGCCGATCCGGCCGATCCGGTCGTGCTGGAGCGGATGAGCTTCCCGGTTCCCGTCATTGATCTCTCGGTCGAGCCGAAGACAAAGGACGGCGTCGAGAAAATGACGCTGGCTCTGCAGAAGCTGGCCGGCGAAGATCCTTCCCTGCGTCTGAAGACCGACCAGGAAACGGGCCAGACCATTCTCTCCGGCATGGGCGAGCTGCATCTCGACATCATCATCGACCGTCTGCGTCGTGAATATGGCGTGGACGCGAATGTCGGCGCCCCGCAGGTCGCTTACCGCGAGACGATCAGCAAGCCGCACACCGAGACCTACACCCACAAGAAGCAGTCCGGTGGTTCGGGTCAGTTCGCCGAAGTGAAGATCGAGTTCGCCCCGCAGGAGCGGAACGAAGGTATCGCCTTCGAGAACAAGGTCGTCGGTGGCTCGGTTCCGAAGGAATACATCCCGGCCGTCGAAAAAGGCATTCGCGTCCAGTCCACAAGCGGCGTGCTCGCCGGCTTCCCGACCGTGGATTTCAAATTCACGCTGCTGGACGGCAAGTACCATGATGTCGACTCGTCGGCTCTGGCCTTCGAAATCGCCGCAAAAGCCTGTTTCCGCGAGGGTATGAAGCAGGCCGGTCCGGTGATCCTCGAGCCGATCATGGACGTCGAGGTCACAACCCCGAACGATCACGTCGGTGACGTGGTGGGCGACCTGAACCGTCGTCGCGGCATGATCCAGAGCCAGGAGACCTCAGGCTCGACCGTCATGGTTCGCGCTCAGGTGCCGCTGAAGGAAATGTTCGGCTACATCTCGCATCTCCGTTCGATGACGAAAGGCCGCGCATCCTTCACGATGCAGTTCCACCATTACGACCCGGTTCCGCGCAATGTCGCGGAAGAGATCATGGCGAAATCCGCCTGATCCTCAGGTGATCGTCAGTCCTGCAAACGGGGGTGAAGGAGGCTGCAGGCCCCTTCACCCCCGTTCGTTTATGACCACCTGTCTGCCCGTGAACCTGACTCAGAGAGACCACACTCCCTGCCAGGGCTCACCACAAACCTCGCAAAATCCCGTTCAGAGCCTGTCCGCAAATGGCTGACGACCCGCTTTCGCCGATCTGGCCCCTCCTGCTCGGCCGGGAGCCGACACAGGCCGAGCGCGAGGCCGAAGCAGCGCGGGAGCCGGCAGACAGCGAACAGACTCTGGCCCGGCGTCTCATGCTGAGCGATGAATTCGCGGCACGCCTGCGACAGCTGAAAAAAGACGCCGGTGAAATCTCCCGTACCGTCCTCGCCGGACGTCGCCTGGCCTTCGTTCACATCGAGAAATGCGGCGGCAGCACATTGCATGCGATGTTGGCCAGCCAGTTTCCGCCAGAGCGGATCTGCCCCGAGCGGTTCGACGCGCTGGGATGCTGGACGATCAACGAACTCTCCCGGTACGATCTGTTCTCTGGCCATTTCGATCTCGCATATTGCCGTTCGATCCCCGGCACCGTGCAGGTCATCACCATGCTGCGTGAACCGCGGGCGCGGCTGATGTCGCTCTGGCGTTTCTGGCGGGCACACCGCGAAACAGCAGCCACACAGAGCCATCCGCTGGTCCGCCGCGCCCGGACGATGGACGCGGAGACGTTCTTCTCCGATCCCGTCGTCATTCGGAGCGCTTCGGTCCGGGACGCCATCACAGGCCAGCTGATCCGCACAGGGGCAAAAGGCGAGACCGGACCGGACGACATCCTCATCACGAACCCGGAGCAGGCCGGCGAACAGGCCTGGACGGCGCTCAGAGCGATGACAGCCTTCGGGCTGGTCGAACGGATGGAAGAATCGCGTCTCCTCATCAATGACGCGACAGGACTGGCGATGCAGCCGGTCGCCCCCCTCCAGGTCCTCAACGATCTGGTGCGGAACGAAGCGGCGTTCGTGAAGCCTCCCGAAGAGCCGATGACCCCCGCACTGCTCGCGCGCCTGGACGCACTGACCCGCGCCGACAGGGCGCTTTACGCCAGAGCAGTCCGGCTTTTTGCCAGACGATACGCCATACTGCGCCTGCGCCAGCGCGGGCGGAGACTCCTCAGGAGACTGCGGTAGTCCCCTGCGGGGCGCGGAACAAAGCCCCGAAAAACCGTTTCACAAACGGCTCATCCGGACAGATCGCATTTCAAATTGTTCTGAAAATTATGGTGCCGGGTGAGGGATTTGAACCCCCGACCTTCGGTTTACAAAACCGCTGCACTACCACTGTGCTAACCCGGCAGACATGCCAGCAAAAAGGCATGACAGGACCGCTCTCGTCCGGGCGTCTTTTGCCTGCACCCAAACGGGCGGTCAAGATCAATCTGGCTTCCGATGCCGTCAGATAATCCCGTCTTCGTATCGTCTGCGACTTGATGAGAGTTGAATGCCGTGCGAAAAACTGACCGAACCGATCGGTCAGCGTTGTCACGCGCTGAAAATCGGCCGTTCGACGAAATTTCAGGTGTACAGACGGAGACGGCATGGCCGACGAACAGCAGGATCATGGGACAACCGAATCAACTGCTTCCGGTGGTCCCGCTTCGGCCCCGGCCAAAGGGGGAAAGCCTCCTAAGAAAAAAAGCAATCCGCTGATCCGGGCAGTCCTGATTCTGGTGCTGCTGCTCCTGATCGTCGCCGCAGCGGTCTACTGGTTCCTGCACCGGTTTGATATCGAGACGGATGACGCCTTCACCCAGGGCCGGGCGATCACAATCGCACCGCATGTCTCCGGATACGTCACCGAACTCCTGGTCGATGACAACCAGTTCGTCCACGCCGGACAACTGCTCGCGCGGATCGACCCGCGTGACTGGCAGGCCGAACGTGACAAGGCCGCCGCCGCGGAAGCCCAGGCCGAAGCCTCGGTGGCCGGCAATCAGATGCTGCTGGCAGTCGCCGAAAAGAACTTCCCCGGCCGCCTGCTCGCCGCCCGGGGACAGCTCGCAGCGGCGAAAGCCCAGGAATTCCGCGCCGAAACGGATTACAAACGCCAGCACTCCGTCATGCGGGCCGCAACGTCGCAGCAGGATATCGATTACTCGAAAGCGTCCCTCGATGCCGCGCGTGCCCAGGTCGACGAAGCACAGGCGCAGGTCGAAATCGCAACGCCGGTCGTGCCAAACGTCGCAAATGCAAAGGCCATGGTCTCCGGCCAGGAAGCTCAGCTCGCAAACGCCAGAGCGCAGCTCGCGCTGGCGGACCTGAACCTGCAATGGACGGAAATCCGCGCCCCGCACGATGGCTGGATCTCCCAGCGTAATGTCGAGGCCGGCCGTTACGTCTCCACCGGCCAGAGCCTGTTTTCGATCGTCGAACCGGAAGTGTGGGTGATCGCGAACTACAAGGAAACCCAGATCACCAGCATGCGCCCCGGTCAGCTGGTCGATATCGAGGTGGACGCCTACCCGGCCCACGATCTGCACGGCCATATCGATTCGCTGCAGAAAGGCACCGGCGCCACCTTCAGCGCCTTCCCGCCGGAGAACGCCACCGGCAACTACGTGAAGATCGTCCAGCGTGTCCCGGTCAAAATCCGCATCGATCGCGGGCTGGACCCGGAAGTGCCGCTCGCCCTCGGCCTTTCCGTGGTGCCGGTCGTCCACACGGACACCGCGCCGGCACGCGGCCCCGACGGCCGCATCGTCGACCGCGACCCGCAGCATGGCCCGCAGAACGGCCTTCAAAACGGGCCGCAGCATGAGCCGCACAATGTCCGGCAGCCGGAGCCCGGCTCACCATGAGCACGGCTTCCGGGGGCAACGGCAGCCACGCTGACGACTGGAAGCCGAAGCACAATCCATGGCTGATCGCTTTCGTGGTCACCATGGCGGCGTTCATGGAAATTCTTGACACAACGATCGTGAACGTCTCGCTGCCCCACATCGCCGGCAGCCTGTCGAGCACATATGACGACGCCACCTGGACGCTGACATCCTACCTCGTCGCCAACGGCATCGTCCTGACGATCTCCGGCTGGCTGGGCAAACTGTTCGGACGCAAGACCTATTTCATGGTGTGCATCGCCATGTTTACCGTCACGTCCTTCCTCTGCGGAATCTCCACCAGCCTGGGCGAGCTGATCGTCTTCCGGCTCCTCCAGGGGTTCTTCGGCGGCGGACTGCAGCCCAATCAGCAATCCATCATTCTGGACACATTTCCGCCGGAAAAACGCGCGGCGGCTTTCGGCCTCACCGCTATCGCCACCGTGGTCGGCCCGGTGCTCGGGCCAACGCTCGGCGGCTGGATCACCGACAATTTCTCCTGGCGCTGGATTTTCTTCATCAACGTGCCGTTCGGAATCGCCACGACAGTCGCGGTCGCCTTTCTGGTGGACGACCCGCCCTGGGCGGTGAAGCGCCGGGAACCCATCGACGTGATCGGCATCAGCCTGATCACGCTGGGATTCGGATGCCTGGAAGTCATGGTCGATCGCGGCGAAGATGATGACTGGTTCGGCTCGAACTTCATCTGCATCATGGGCGTGCTGGCCGCGACCGGCATCATCGGCGCCGTCATCTGGCTCCTGAAAGCAAAGCAGCCGGCGGTCGATCTGCGGGTGTTCAGAGACCGCAATTTCGCGGTCGCGACCTTCCTGATGGGCGCCATGGGCGCGCTGCTCTATTCATCGGCCATCATCGTTCCGCAGTTCGCGCAGCAGGTCATCGGCTACACCGCGACCCTGTCCGGCCTCGTCCTCTCGCCAGGCGGCATCGCGGTGATTTTCCTGATCCCCATCGTCGGCAGGCTGATGACAGTCATGTCGGTCAGACTGGTGATCGCAATCGGCTTCACCCTGATGGGACTCGCCCTGTTCTGGTCGGCCCATCTCGTGCCGTATCTCGATTTCCGGCATCTTGTCTTCTTCCGCATGAGTCAGACGGCGTGCCTCGCGTTCCTGTTCGTGCCCCTGTCGACAATCGCCTATTCAACCCTGTCGCGCGACATGAATGCCGATGCCTCCGCGCTCTTCTCGATGGTCCGGAACTTCCTCGGCTCACTCAGTATCTCGGGCGCGACCGCGCTGATCACCGAACGCCGGCAGGCTCATCAGTCCGACATGGTACAGTGGATGACACCGTTTCATCAGCCCTTTAACGATTACCTCGCACAGGGCCGGCAGTTCGCCCTCGACCACAACCAGCCGCAGGCCGCCTCCGCCCTGGCCCAGCGGCATCTGTTCGTCGATTTCGGGCAGCAGGTCGCCATGCTGGCCTATAATGAAGCCTTCATGATTTTCGGCATCGCCGCCTTCTGTGTCGTCCCCTTCTGTTTCCTTCTCTCACCGATCAAAGGCGACGGAAAAGCAACGGCGGCTCACTGATGGATGATCACGGATGGACGCACCGCACTCGCCATTCCCGCGCCTGAAAAACGCGGAGCCGTCCCGGTTTGCCAGCACGGGACCGACAGGACACAGGGGACGGATGCGGGAGCGCGTCCTGTCGCGCGGGGCAGCGGCGCTGGCGGATTACGAACTCGTCGAAATGCTGCTGTTCTACGGAATTCCCCGGCGCGATACGAAGCCGCTGGCGAAATCGCTGATCAACCGGTTCGGGTCGCTCGCCAGCGTCCTCAACGCGTCACCCGCCGCGCTCCGCTCCGCACAGCTGAACGATGAGACAATCACCGCCCTGAAGCTGCCCGCCGTGGCAGCATGCCGTCTCGCCGAAGCGGAAGCGCGCCAGCGGCCCGTGCTCGGCAACTGGGATGCCCTCCTGGGATATTTCGACACAGCCCTGGACGGAGCCGTGCCCGGACAGCTGCGTATTCTGTTCCTCGATAATCGCAATCGCCTGCTTGGCGACGAAGCCGTTCCCACGGAAAACACAGGCGCCGAAAATACAGGGGAGGGCGCCCGTCGCGGCCCCCGGATCGAAGCCGCGAAGATTCTGCGCCGCGCCCTGAGCCTGCATGCGACCGCTCTGATAGCGGTCAGACTCTGCACCACGAGCGGGCAGGGACCAGCCCGGTTTGCCCCCGGAGATGAAGACCTCGCCCGCGAACTCACACGCGCCGGAGCACTTCTGGCAGTCACCCTGCATGACATGATCGCTCTTCAGGGAGGAAACTGGCTGAGCCTGAAACAGCAGGGAAAACTCCCGCCAAAGACCTGACTGCTTCCGGAAACAGGCTGCTCAGCCGTATTTCACGACAAATCTTTGATAAAGATAAAAGTTTTTGGTGAAGCTTTTTTCAAAAAGCTTCGAAAGACACCGCCTTTTTGAAAAAAGGCGGCACCCAAAAACTTTTATTTTCATAAGGCAGTTTCAGGAACAGCTTCTACCCTCGGCGAACAACGCGCCGGCAGATGGCCCGAAAGATCAGCAGACAGATAAACGGCCCGAACGAAGGCCGCTCTCTGAGCCTGCGCAGCAGGCCGCCGATATCCTTCCTGCGAACGGCGACAGAAAAGAAATGCGCATCATCAAGACGCATGAGCCCGTCGGCCCGCTGGCGCAGCAGCGTCACCAGGTCCGGCCGGCCAGAAATCCCCGGCTCCCGCGCGAGCGTCAGCGCCGAGCGCGCCAGAGCCCCGTAAGCAATGCTGGTCCGTGAAAGATCGGACACGCGCCTGCTGATCGCTCCCGATCGCTGCGTGTAGAGATAGAGAGCCTCATCCAGGAGCCTGAAGCGCGCGCCGCTTTCAAGCAGCGACACCATAAAAGCGAAATCCTCGCCATGACGCATCGAAGCCGGATAGCGCAGATTCGTCCGCATAAGAAAGTCGCGCCGGAAGCAGGGTTTCAGAAGACCCCAGTCCGCGCCTTTGCCATCCGCCAGATTATGCCGGAGATAATCCGCAAGGGTGATGTCCCTGCCAGTAAAACCCCGCGTGGCATGAGCAGGACCGGTCGGACAATGCGCACCCGAATCGTAATAAAGAAGATCGTCCGCGACGATATCCGGTTCAGGCGCGCCGGCAGTCAGATCCGCAAGGCGGCGCAGACGATCCGGCTCAAATGCATCGTCAGCATCGAGCGTGGCGATCCAGTCTCCCTTTGCAGCGTTGATCCCAAGATTCCGCGCCGCGGACGGCCCCCCGTTCTGCGCCGTCTGAAGAAGCCGGATGCGGGAATCCGCTTCAGCAAGCTTTGCGACAACGTCTCTCGTCCCGTCCGTCGAACAGTCGTCGACCATCAGAATCTCAAGCGGAGCCAGCGTCTGCTCCTGAACCGAACGAACCGCGCGCAGCAGAAAATTTTCCGCATTATAGACGGGAATAATGACCGAAAAGCCGGACGTCATCGGGACACCATCTGATCGTAAACAGCTTCCAGACGTGCGGTACAGGCGCGGAGATCATGTGCCTCCTCGATGAAAGACCGGGCCGCACCACCAAACCGGTCGGCAAGCGTGTCGTCGCTGAGAATCGTAATGAGATGACGCGCCAGCGCATCCACATCCTTTTCCGCGAAAGCGAAACCTGTTTCGCCGTCGATCATGCCCTCGGTGGTGCCGCCGCTCGCCGAAGTCACGACCGGCACGCCGCTGGCCTGAGCCTCCAGAAGAACGAGCGGCAATCCTTCCATGTCGCCGTTTCGGGCAACGATACTCGGCAGACAGAACACCCGGGTCTTCGCCATCAGATCCTGAATCGTGTCACGGCTGACCGCGCCCATAAACGTGACCCCCGCCGATCCCCCCACGCGTCGTTCCAGCTCCGGCCTGTCCGGCCCGTCCCCGGCGATAACCAGCTCAGCACCCGGAACCGCATGTCTCACCCGCTCAAAGGCCTCAAGAAGGAAAGAGGCGCCCTTCTTCTCAACAAGCCGTCCGACGAACAGAATAACCGGCGCCCGTTGTCCGGGAGTCGGTTCCGAAGGACGGAATCGGTCCACATCCACACCGATATGACAGATCGAAATCCGTTCCGCCGGAAGACCGATGCGGATCGCCGCGTCCCGGATGGGGCCTGAAACGGCAACAAAACCGACATTTTTTTCACGAGCCAGCCTGGCAAGTCTGGACGGATAGCGCTTCCACCGCCGTCCGGACCGGCCGGCAGCGAACCAGTCCATCCGTGTCGTGACATCCGAACCATGCAGGGTAACAAGAAGAGGCACGCCAAGCCGGCGGGCAACGGGCCAGGCTTCCACACCATCGAAACCGAAATGGGCGTGAACCAGCGCCGGCGCGACAGAACGGGCGATCCGCATGATGCCAGGGGAGGGCAGATCGAATCGCCGGCCAATGACACCACGGACCTTCTGAAAAAATGTCGCCGGCCCCTTGCTGCACGCCCGTATCTCAAGCCCGTCCAGGGGCAGCTTGCCGATCTCCCGCTCCCCGATCAGCACGGGATGCCAGCGACGCAGAGCGAGAGCCTGATCGCGGACAAATGTTTCCGAAAGCGGCAGGATTTCCGTGCGGTACACCGCGACCGTCTGCCCGTCCGTCTGCGGAGCAAGACGAAACTCCGGGAAACGTTCAGGCGAAAGCAGCCGGTCGACGATCTCGCTCCACTCGGGCAGATCGATGGAAATCGGCTCATCGCAGGCGAGAGCGGCCCGGATCGCGGCGGCAATCGACGCGCTGTCCCCGGGCGTATAACCGAAGCGGCCGGGAATATCGCCAATCGCGAAATCCGGACAGACCGCCGGCTTCCCGAAATAGGCGAACTGTTTGAGCTTCAGAGACGTATCGAGCAGATAACGCGGCGTGCTGGCATCCCGGTACGGCGCGACACCGAACCGGGCGTTCCGCACATAGGCGAGCGTCTCCTCGAACGGCATCTCGTCATGCACGATAATATTCGGCCTGCGATCCAGCGCCTCGGCCGCCCGGCCCGCTCCGATGACATGGAACTCAAGATCGGGGAAAGCCGGAGCCGCAAGATTGAAGAACGATGCGTCGAACAGCATCGACCCGACAGAGACACAGGCCGCCCGCCCGTCAAATGGCGATGCGCGGGGTTTGTCCATCAGCGCGCGATCCACGCCATGCGGAGCAAAAATCGCGCTTCGTCCGTGCGGCATTCCCTCCAGCAGCAGACGCGACGGAAGACGCACAAGATCGATCTTGTCGAAATTGCGCGAGAAATCCCGCAGAATGGTCCCGGCCGCGCCAATGACCGAAAGATCGTCGGAAGCCAGATAGACGATGCGGGCGGACGGTTTGATCCGCCGGACATCCTCCACATACACCGCCGCCATGCCGGATTCGATAAAGACAACATCGGCCTCGCGAATCCACTGCCGCAGAACCTCCGGCATCCGGCGCCGGTAAAGCCGGAACATCGCCGCCTCAAAAAAGCGAAGAGCCGGTTTTTTGAGACGGAACGGATGCCACAGGCCACGCTGCAGATAACACTCAACCCCGTCAGTCACCTCGACCCGGTTCGCGCGTCCGCCCAGATCGGTGCGGGTGTCGCCACGACGTTCGGAAAGAGTGCTGAGCCCCGTTGAGAAAAATCTGGTGTGGCCCCGTTTCGCCAGTTCGGACGTAATAAAATGGACACTCGCCTTGCGGCGGGAGCGGAAGTCATGCACCGAAAGGACAAGAAAACAGGACATGCGGCGTGTGTTCTCTCTTGATGGGGAAGAGGGAAAATGTGTCTGCTGAGCAGCCCGATCATTGCGGTTCCTGTCGATACGATCAATGGCATGTTCAGAACAATCAGACATTGCGCCTGACGCGATCCTGTGGTGACGTCAGAAAACTTCATCGGAACTGACAGCGCCTGTCCCGTATCCTGCGACCGGCGGAGGCCCTGAGAGCAGGCATCTGACAGCAGATAACAGATAAACAGCAGACCCCGGATAACAGGCTCCGGATGGCAGATTACTGAGTCAGAAACCGACCCCAACGGAGACAATGATGCGAATCAAAATCCGTCGTCCCGCCGCTCGTTTTTCCATTACCTCATGCGCCGCTGCCGCACTCTCCGCCATTCCGTTCTGCGCCACCCTGCTCTCCGCCAGTATGGTCTTCGCGGCTCCGGCACAGGCCGCCATTCTGCCAGGCGTCAACCTTGCCGGTCCGGCATTCGCGTCAGGGAAAATTCCGGGACGTTATGGCTGGGACTATGTCTTTCCGAAACAGCAGGAAATCGATTACTACACGTCCCACGGCATGAAACTTTTCAGACTGCCCCTGTCATGGGAACGTCTGCAGCCGGAACCGTCCGGCCCGCTCGACCAGGCCTATCTTCAGCATGTCCGGGATTTCGTCACAGCGGCCCAGGCGGCCGGCGCCCTTACCATCATCGACATCCATAATTACGGAGCCTATCGCGGCCAGCTTATCGGCACCGAAGAAGCACCCGTCGCACTCTTTACGGATCTCTGGGTGAAACTCGCACACGAATTTGGCTCATCCCCGTCCGTGCTTTTCGGACTGATGAATGAACCGAAGCAGAAATCCGCTGATGAATGGGCGAATTTCCAGCAGCAGGCGATCAACGCCATCCGAAAGACCGGCGCGACAAACCGCATCCTGGCAGCCGGTATAGACTGGGACGGCGCGCATAATTTCCAGCAGGTCAACGGAACGGCGCTCGCGCGTCTGCACGACCCCCGCAAAGCACTGCTCTTCGAAGCCCACCAGTATTTCGACCGCGATTCCTCCGGCACCGCACCTGACTGCGTTTCGGAGGATCAGGTCGAAGGACGCCTGGCCCCCTTTGCCGACTGGCTCGAGGCGCATCACGCAAAAGGAGTGCTGGGCGAATTCGGCGTCGGCCGCAGCCCCGCCTGTCTGGCGGATCTCCGTCACGCCATGACCTATATCTATTCGCGTCCGTCTCTCTGGTACGGATGGACCTACTGGGCCGGCGGCCCGCTCTGGGGCGAATACATGTACACCCTGGAGCCGAAAAAAGACGGCTCCGAACGTCCGCAGATGGAAATCCTCAGGGACGTCCTGCAGTCACAGCCGTCCGAAAATCACGCCCATTGAAATGATCGCGACAGTATCAGGCTGTTTGCGGAACTGAAAAGTAATCCACGCCGCAAAATCGTCACGGCAAAGGAACCGGGTGGCGTCATCGGGGATAGCGCTCAGCCCGGACGGCAGTCAGAACATTTTCTGATATGCATCTGATATTTTAGAAATCAAACAGCCAGAGACCGTCTGGCCGGCCAGGCTAAACGTCCATCGTCAGACGGAAAAGCCATCTCGTATCCGCAACGGATCAGCAGGCGCCAGAACTGATACCGGACCCCGTCACACAGTAACCGGCCCGTCGTCGTTCTCCGGACTCACGCCGGAAATCCCCTGCGAGAGATCCCTGCGATATATCTTCTGCGCACGCAGACGCCGGAACACGCACCGGAGAAACCGTAAACCAGAACAGAAATCAGATCTGATCCGGGTTACCCGCCTGTATCGGCATTATGCCCTCTCAGGCGTTTCTCCGGGGCCGTGTCGTCCCGGCAGGCATCGTCAGTTCGTGACGCGGTCGGACAGAACAGTCGCAATCATCAGCAGGCCAACGGCAGGAACAAAAGCAAACAGGGAAACTGTAGCCAGTGCGCTGACCGGGTTCGTGAGGAAGTTAAACGTTTCGTGCATAAGCATAGTCATATCTCCGAATGAATGTGTTATGCGGAGAAAGCACGTCCTTGCGATCGAAGGCAAGTTTTTCCGTCGGATACCTGAGTAAGCAAACACGCATGGGAGATGTAGAAAGAAAAAACGACAGTTAACAGGCGGTTTTCAACACCGGACGGATGAATAAAAGAGCGCCATCACCTCTCAGGCGCCGTCAGCCCGGCTTTCATATGATTACATAATGAGCACAAAAACCAGTCATATGACTATATAAAATGCACATTCTGAAGCCGGATTGCTGACTCTTTTCCGGGCAAAAAGGGGACCGCAGAACCGGCAGCCAAACAGCACTGACGTGCTCACATGCATGTGATGCAGTAAGCGGATAGCTTTCCGCCGGAGTCGAACCCGGAATCGAAGCGCCGCCCCCTCTTGCATCCGCCCCGCGTCAGTCCATATCCTGATGATACGATCGCCGTAACGGGGTCGTGTTTCGTCTCGCTCATCAGAGGAGGCTGCAATGTCAGGCCGGGTTTTTGGGTCGCCGATGTTCCTTGGGTTCGATCATCTCGAAACCATGCTGGAACGGGCGTCGAAGTCATCAGGAGAGGGCTATCCGCCCTATAATATCGAACAGATCAGCCCGTCCGCGCTGCGGATCACGCTCGCCGTCGCCGGTTTCACAATGGACGATCTCCAGATCACCCAGGAAGACAACCAGCTGGTCATCCGGGGACGGCAGTCCGAAGATGTGCAGGGACGGGTTTTCTTACACCGCGGCATCGCGTCGCGGCAGTTCCAGAAATCATTCGTGCTCGCGGAAGGGATCGATATAGGCGGCGCCTGGCTCGATAACGGGCTGCTGAATATTGACCTGTATCGTCCGGAACCGGAAGTGCGGGTAAGACGCATCGATATCAGCAGAGGCGGCGCTCCCCGGAAAGTCTCCGATGAAGGCGTGAAGCCACAGACGCCGCGTGTGGTGCGCAGTATCGGCGATGACTGATGACACGGCAGGGCCGGCGCGGCCGGTCCTTTGCAGCTGAAGCCTGCGCGGGGCGCGGGAGGGAAATATGCAGAGAAATGTGACAAACGGAGACGACAGGACTCCACAGGACAGGGCCACACAGGATGCGGGGGCCGGCGTCGTGGATATCCGCAATCTGACAGACGACCAGTTTCTGACACTCGGTCTGCCGAAACTAGTCTATGTTCGTGAAAACAGAAGTGAAGGCCGCAATGTTTTTGCGATTCACGCCGCAAACGGCCAGATCATGGGCGTCGCGGAAGATCCGGAAACAGCGTTCTCCGCGATTACCGAACACGAGATGGTGGCGATGACCATTCACTGACCACCTGCCGGGCCATCCATTCCGGTCCGCCGGCGCTGTCTCCGGACAGCGCCAGTCCGCCGGACATCACAACCCCGGACAACAGGCCCCGGGCAACATGATCGCCCGGGAGACGACATCAGAAGTCGTGATTACGAAACTCCGGGATCAACCCAGCCAATATTGCCATCGTCACGCCGGTAGATGATGTTGATCTGCCGGCTGACGCTGTTGCGGAATACCAGAAGACTCCGGTCCGCAAGATCAAGCCGCATCACAGCCTCACTGACGCTCAGCAGCGCAATCTCCGTCGCCTGCTCCGCGATGATCGTCGCATACGGACCATCCGCCCTGTCGTCGGACACCGCCGAAGCAGGCTGCGGATCGTTGGGCTGGAGAATATAGGTCCGCCCGATCTCAGGACCCGGATGACGCGCCGTCGCACGCGAATGCGACCGGACCCGGCGGCGATACCGGCGCAGCCTCCGGGCAATATGTTCAGCGGCGTCATCAAACGCAGTCGGAGCATCGGCGGCCTCGCCTTCACCCCGAAGCGTGAGACCCCGACCGGCATGAACATTGATATCACACGTGAAAAATGAACGGGCCCTGCTGAAAGTGACATTCGCTTCCATTGCCTGATCGAAATAACGCTCGGCAATGGTATCAAGATGCGTGGTCACCCTGTGCTTCAGGGCATCAGACAGGTCTATCTGCTTACCGGAAACGTGGATCTGCATTCTGACAGGCTCCTTTCACTGAGGAAACCGGTCGCCCGTAAACGCCTGACAGTCCGCGTACCGTCAGGCCGGGGCGGCTTTCTCCCGTTTTCGCTGCACGGAACTCGCAATGTGCAGCGCATCCCGATATTTGGCCACGGTTCTGCGGGCGATGTCTATTCCTTCTTTGCGAAGTCTTTGCATGATCTCGTCATCCGACAGGATCGCGCCATGCGTTTCGGTGTCCACCATACTGCGGATTTTGAAACGAATGGCCGCCGCACTGTGATTTTCACCACCGTCGATCCGCCTGACCGCATTCGTGAAAAAATATTTCAGCTCCAGCACACCGCGCGGCGTGGCAATGTATTTCCCCGACGTGACCCGGCTTACAGTGCTTTCATGCAGCCCCGTCGCCCCGGCAATGTCCTTTAATGTGAGCGGATGCAGCCCCGTCACACCCTCTTTCAGAAAATCGCTCTGACGTCTCATTATTTCAGAGGCGACCTGCAGAAGCGTCCGGCCACGCTGGGCAAGAGCCCGTATCAGCCCGTTCGCATCCGCAATCCGTGCCTGCACAAAGCCACGGTCTTCCTTCCCTCCATGCAGAACGACGCGCATCTGAAGCCTGTCATCGACGCGCAGACGAGGCAGCGCCTCCTCATTGAGTTCGACCAGCCATTCCCCTTCCGCCGCGCGCCGGATCAGCACATCCGGAATGATCGTCACCGCGGGGTCGGCCTCAGCCTCGAATCCCGGCCTGGGATCGAGCCGCCGAAGCTCGGCAAGCATCTCCGCGAAATCCGCTTCATCGACGCCGCAGAGACCGCGCAGCTTCGTGTAATGCCTGCCCGCAATCAGATCGAGATGACCGAGCAGCACCTCCATCGCCGGATCGAAGCGGTTCTGCACGACAAGCTGTGCGGTCAGACACTCCTTCAGACTGCGCGCGAAAAGCCCCACCGGCTCGAAACCCGTCATCATCAGCGCGCGGACATGTTCGACATCGTCCGGCGGCACACCCAGCGCGGCCGCAATCTCCGCAGGCGAATTCTCCAGCCGGCCCGCAGGCCCGAGACAGGCGATCAGATTCGCCCCGATCAGACGCTGCCGGGGCGTCAGACCAGCCGTCAGCCGCAACTGCGCGCTCAGACGATCCTGAAGAGAAGGCTGCACCGCCGCCGCCAGGTCGTCCTGCCCCTCCCAGGAGGCAGCGCCATGCCGCCAGGGAACAGGCGCCCCGTCAACGCCGGAGCCGTCATCGAACCCCCCGCCACAGGCTTCAGCGGCGTAATCGGTATCGAGAGGATGGTCTCCCGGCCCCGCAAGAGTGCCGCTTTTCAGCGGTGTCAGCGCGGAAAGAGCATGACCGGCATCCCCGGCGATCTGATCCGGCGCCGGCCTTTCCGGCGCCGCCGTCTCCGGCCCCTCCCGGTCGTCCTGTATCAGTAACGGATTGCGCTCAAGCTCTTCCGCGACGAGCTGCGTCACCTCGACGCTGCTCATCTGCATGATCCTGATCGCCAGACGCAGCTGTGGCGTCATGACGAGACTATGTGTCTGACTGAGCCGGAGACCGGGAGATATCGCCATACGGCGACATTAGATTGTAAAGGTTTCTCCGAGGTACACGCGGCGCACGTCCTCGTTGGTGACGATCTCTTCCGGCAGACCCTGCATCAGCACCTGACCGCCATGCATGATATAGGCCCGGTCAATGACGCCCAGCGTTTCACGCACATTATGATCGGTGATCAGAACGCCGATGCCACGGTCTTTCAGATGCGACACCAGATCACGGATTTCGCCCACCGCAATCGGATCAATCCCCGCCAGCGGCTCATCAAGCAGAATGTAATGCGGCTGACTCGCCAGCGCCCGCGCGATTTCGAGTCGCCGCCGCTCGCCGCCGGACAGAGCCAGAGAAGGGGAGCGGCGGAGATGCGAGATGCCGAACTCGCCCAGCAGCCCGTCCAGCATGGCGTCACGCTTGTCCGGATCGGGTTCGACAACCTCCAGCGCCGCCATGATGTTCTGCTCGACATTCAGCCCCCGGAAGATGCTGGCTTCCTGCGGCAGATAGCCGATCCCCAGCCGCGCACGGCGATACATCGGAAGGCGGGTAATATCGGCGCCGTCCAGCGTGATCGTCCCGGTGTCAGGCTGCACGAGACCGACGATCATATAGAAACTGGTCGTCTTTCCCGCGCCGTTCGGGCCAAGCAGACCCACCGCCTCACCACGATGCACCTCGATCGAGACATTCTTCACAACCTCGCGCTTCTTGTAGGATTTGCCAATCCCGTCCGCGAAAAGCCCATGTCTCCGGTCCCCCACAACCGCATCGCCGGCCACATCGCCGGCTTCGGCCGGAATGACGGTCACGTCTTCTTCATCGATTTCCAGAAAATTCGCCATGGTCAGTGGCCACCACCGCTGTTGCCATCATTGTTCGGTACAACAAGCCCGCTGACACGCGATCCCGGACGCTCCGTCATCGTGGCGATCCCGGTATGCATGTTGATGACCGCCGCCGACCCCTGAAGCTGGTTCTGCCCGCGCGTGATATGAACATTCCCGACAACCCGGGCAATCCCGGTGTCAGGAACATAGACCCCCCTGTCGCCGGTAATGACTTCCGTCTGCGTCCGCACCCAGACATGACCAAAGGCATTGACCTTCTCAAGCTTGCCCGACCCGCCCGCGATCGGATCGCCCCCCTGTTTCGGGGCCGGCTTCGGAGCCGACGCCGCCCCGGCGGCAGGCTGAGCGTCCTTGTCCGGCGGCGCGCTGTAACCAACAAGCACATCGGCGCGAATCTGCTTCCCCTCATTGGTCGTCACCGTCGCGTCGCCACGCCCGATGGAAATCCGCGTATCCGAGTAATATTCCATCGAATCGCGTGACGTCAGAACGTCCTGCGGCGTGGTCAGTTTCAGCGCGTGACCCGTCATCACCAGAGTCGCCTTGTCGATGTCATAAACGGCCTTGTCACCCCAGCCCTGATCCGTCTGCGTGAAAATATGAACGTGGCCGATCGCCTCCAGCCGGTAAATTTCATTCGAACCGGAATTGTCCATGCCCCCGGACTGCGAAGGCGAAGACGTCCCGGCCGGACCACCGGCAGAAGCCGGAGCCTTGTCACCCCCGGCCGGCGCTGTCCCTGTCTGCGCCGTGCCGCCGCCCTGCGCCGTCCCACCCGGCGCTCCCCCAGGCTGAGCTGTGCCGCCCTGCGTCGCTCCACTCTGCGCAGCAGTTCCACCCTGAGCCGCCCCCGGCGCCGTTTCCGCCGGCTCGGCCGGATTCACCGCATCCGGCGTGGCCTCCTTTTTGCGATAATACGCAATCAGACGATCCGCCGTCACGGTGACATCGCCCCGCACAGCCTGCGCCTGATCATACGCCGTGACCTTCCGCGCGTTCTGATCCCAGTCGAAGCCACCCACCGCCGTCACGGTAATCTGCCCGCCATGAGACAGATCGATCGCCTGAGCCCGGGCTGCATCCACAGGAGCTGTCAGGGCGATCAGAGCCGCCGCGGCGCCGGAGAATGCCAGAGAACCCGAAAAGACAGCAGAACCGGAAAACACGGGAGAAGCGAAAGCCGCGCGGGCGCTCATGCCGGACCGGCGTGTCATGAAGGCAGGGGAGAAGAGCACCATTCAACTGGCCTTGTCGTGCGGACCGGCGCGGTCGTCATTCAGAATCAGTCGTCCCGGACCACGGAACTGAGCAATACCATCGTGTTCCGACAGGAAATAGCCTCTCGCATCCAGGACACCAAACGGCCCCTCCGCATGGACCCACGCATCGGATGCGACAACCCCCTGACGCATCTCCACATCGGCCATCGGTCCGCGCATCATAAGACCATCGTCACGATAAAGGGTCACCTCGTCCGTCAGATCCAGAATCTGCTCATGCTGCATGTAAACCCCGTTCTCGGATTGCAGATAGAGCCATTGCCCGCTCTGGGTCAGCGTATCGGCCGCAGGTGAGATCAGATCGATCCGGTCCTGATCGATCTGGTGAGCCGTCTTCGCGGTGATCATGAAAGGCCGCCCATGCGTGTCGACACTGCGATAAATGGCGCCCTCAAGATTTCCGCTCTCCAGCTTCAGCCGCGTCGCCTCGGTCAGAGCCGTGTGGCTGGCATTCATCATGCGGTCGATCTCCGGCCACACGGCAATCGACCCGAGCAGCAGAAGCGCCAGCCCCGGCAACACCCATTTCGCCCAGCGCAGCACGGTCTGCCGCCGCGCCAGCTCGGCCGCCCCCGGCGCGCGCCGCGTCGCAAGAACGGACGCCTCGATCACAGTGCGCTGGCGGCGTATGGTCTCGTCAGAGCGGCTGAAATCCTGACGCTCGACACGCGGCCCGGACTCACGGAGACCGGACTCACGGGTACCGGCCCCACGGGCGGAAGACGCGCCCGTAACAGACGGCTCACGACGCCCGTCCGGCGGACCCCCGGCGCGATCTTCCGGATCGTCGCTCATCAGGCAACGCCTGCCCGCAGAAGATCATGAACATGAATCACACCGGTCACGCGTCTCCCTGAATCCAGAACAAAGAGAGACGTGATTGGTTTCGGCCGGTCATTCATCAGCCGCAGCGCCTCAGCCCCGAGAACATTGGGTCCAACAGTCAGCGGCCGGCGATTCATCACCTCTCCGGCGCAGGTGCGCGTCAGATCGCGATCGAGCACGCCACGCAGATCGCCATCGGTGATAATCCCGGTCAGTGCGCCATCCGCATCCGTCACGGCAACACAGCCCAGCGCCTTGTGAGTCATCTCGACGATCACGTCCCGAAGCACGGTGACCGGCAGAACCGTCGGAACAGCCTCCCCGGTCCGCATCAGATCACGGACAGTCCGCAATTTCGCTCCCAGCCGCCCGCCCGGATGAAAGACGCCGAAATCTCCGGCAGTGAAACCCCGACGCTCCATCAGGGAAACGGCGAGCGCATCGCCAAGAGCAAGCTGCATCAGACTACTCGTGGTCGGCGCCAGCCCCATCGGGCAGGCCTCCGGCATCGCCGGCGTCAGCAGCACGATATCGGCCGCCTTCGCCAGAGCCGACGTCGCACAGGCCGTCACGGCAAGAAGCGGCAGCCCGTAGCGCCGGCTGTGCGCCACAATATCGGCCAGCTCCGATGACTCGCCGGAGTTGGACAGCGCCAGAACGGCGTCGCCCGCGGCGAGCATCCCGAGATCGCCGTGAGACGCCTCCACCGGATGCACGAAAATCGCCGGCGTACCGGTCGAGCTGAGCGTGGCCTGAATCTTGCGGCCGATATGACCCGATTTGCCGATCCCGGTGACAACGACACGGCCATCGAGCCGGGCAATACAGTCAACCGCCCGCGTAAACGCCGCCCCGAGCCCCTCCGTATCGGCCATGGCCGCGTCAAGCGCCGCCAGCCCCGCGATCTCGGTCGTCAGGACAGCGCGCGCGGCCACAACCGGGCCGGAGCCTGAAGCCGCAGGATGACGTGACGGATCTGTGGTGCCACATTCTGCGGTGCCATTTTCTGCCGTGTCGCGGCCGGTCCGCCGCATCGCGACCGTTCCTGCAGATGGCCCGCGTGGATCAGGGTTGCTCATGCCAGCCTCTATCGTCCCTTGGAACGTGCCGGTCAATCACGGCCCGCCGGCGTCGCGCGCTGAAATCAGGCGCGATGGGAGAAGATGTCCGGATCTTCATACCCGAGAAGGTCGAGCCGGGTACGGGCCGGAAGGAAATCGTAACACGCCTGGGCCAGCTCCCGACGGTCCTCCCGCACAAGCAGCGCCTCCAGCCTCTCCCACAGAGCATGCAGATGCAGAACGTCCGACGCCGCATAGGCAAGCTGTTCCGGAGTCAGCTCCGGAGCGCCCCAGTCAGAGCTCTGCTGCTGCTTGCTGATCTCGACACCCAGCAGATCCCGGCAGAGCGCCGCCAGACCATGCCGGTCGGTGAAAGTGCGGACAAGCCGCGCGGCAATCTTGGTACAGACCGTCGGGGCAACGGTGATGCCCAGCGTGCGCTGCAGAACAGCGACATCGAAACGCGCGAAATGCATGATCTTGAGAACGGACGGATCGGACAGCAGCCGCTTCAGATTCGGACAGTCCGCCGGAGCCCCGCCCGGCCGGCCGGGAACGAGCTGCACGAGATGCGCCGTGCCGTCGCCCGAGGAAAGCTGCACAAGACAGAGACGGTCCCGGTAAGGATTCAGGCCCATGGTCTCGGTGTCGACCGCAACGCTCCGGCCGAGATCAAGCCCGTCCGGCAGATCGTCGCGATACAGCGTGATCGCGTCACCGGCTGAGCTCCGCCTGCCACTCATGGCCCGTCCATGCTGATTTTGAGAAAAACTCTGGTGCCCAGAAGAAGACTCGAACTTCCACGACCTTGCGGCCACAGGTACCTGAAACCTGCGCGTCTACCAATTCCGCCATCTGGGCAAGATGACAACCCGGTTGCTCCCGGGCGCTGGAGGAGCCGTTTAAACGTGCAGCCCGAACCGGTCAAGAGGGGTTTCGCGGAGAGAGGCAATATCTTTCGGTCCGGAACAGACTGTGTTTCCATCGCCCGGTCACGGCCCGGGATATCATCATGCGCAATTCTCTGCTCTTCGCCTCAACACTGCTCTGCACCGCAGCCATGTCGTCCATGATGGCATGCCGCCCGGCCAGCGCCGAGGCGCCGTTCTCATTCGCAAAAACACCGGGCCAGCTGCCGAAAACCGTCGTGCCGTCAGCTTACGACATCGACCTCGTCACCGACATGAAAGCCCTGACCCTCTCAGGCCATGAATCGATCGCCGTCACCGTCTCCGGCGCCGCGCAGACCGTCATCCTCAGTCAGGCCGGCCTGACGATCCGCTCCGCCACGGCCGACGGCGCGCCGGTCAGCGTCAGCACGGACGAGAAAGCGCAGACGCTCACACTGCGCCCGGCCCGCCCGCTTCCGGCGGGGCCGCATAAAATCGACATCACCTACAGCGGCCCGATCCCGGAAACGCCCAACGGCATCTATTACGACGATTATCATGACGCCGCCGGCGCGAAGAAACGCATGCTCGTGACCCAGTTCGAAGTCGCCGACGCCCGGCGCATGTTCCCCTGCTGGGACGAGCCGGCCTTCAAGGCCACGTTCCGTCTGAACGTCACCCTGCCGGCAGGCTGGCAGCCGATCAGCAACATGCCGGCCGAAACAGTGACCCCCGCGCCAGGCGGCGCGCAGCACGTGGCGTTCGCCAGAACACCCCGCATGTCGACCTACCTCCTGGCGCTGGTCGCCGGCGATCTCGCCGCAACCCACGGAACAGCCGACGGAACGCCGGTCAGCACATGGGCTCCGAAAGGAGAAGAGCGGAACACGCAATACGCCACGCAGGCCGCATCTGAAATCCTCCCGTATTACAACGCCTATTTCGGAACCGCCTATCCGCTCCCGAAACTCGACCTGATCGCCGTCCCCGGAAATTACGAAGCCGGAGCAATGGAAAACTGGGGCGCGATCACCTTCATCGACGAAGACCTGCTCTACGACCCCGCCCACAGCTCGCCCGGCACGAAAGAACTCGTCTATCTCGTGGTCGCGCACGAAATGGCCCATCAGTGGTCCGGCGATCTCGTGACGATGGCCTGGTGGGACAATATCTGGCTGAACGAAGGCTTCGCCACCTGGATGGAGACGAAGGCGCTCGATCATTTCAATCCCACCTGGGAAATCTGGCCGCGCGAACACAAAGGACGCGAAGCCGCCATGGGAGAAGACGCCCTCGCGACAACGCATCCGATTCAGCAGCCCATCCGCGATGTCAGCCAGGCCGGCAGCGCCTTCGACCGGATCAGCTACGAAAAAGGCGAGCAGGTCATTCGCATGATCGAAACATGGCTCGGACCGGACACGTTCCGGGACGGAATGCGCGCCTATATGAAAGCGCACGCCTACAGCAACGCGACAAGCGCCGATCTCTGGAACGCCCTTTCCGCGGCGTCACATCAGGATGTCGGAACCGTCGCCCGCTCCTTCACCGAACAGCCAGGCATCCCGCTGGTCAGCGTTTCGGAAACCTGCCGGAACGGCAACACATCTGTTTCTCTGAAGCAGAGCCGGTTCACAATTCACGATCCGGACGCCTCACCGCTGCACTGGCATGTGCCCGTCGTCATCGGCGGCCCCGGCGTGACGGCGCAGAAAGTCGTGCTTTCCGATAACGCAACCCTTCATTTCCCTGGCTGCAATCTCGCGATCAAGGCCAATCTCGGCGAGAGCGGATATTACCGCACAGCCTATGATCCGGACTCCTTCCGCTCCCTGAAAGCGAATTTCACCCGCCTCGACGCCACCGACCGGGTCAATCTCCTCGGCGACCAGTTCGCTCTCTTTCTGGCGGAGAAAGGCGACCTGGCCGATTACCTCGATCTCGTGGCCGGCCTGTCCCGGAATGGCGAGACCAGCGTGGCGGTCTGGCAGGACACGATCGACCATCTCACCCGGCTCGACGATCTGCTGCGCGGCTCGCCGTCGCGCCCCCTGTTCCGGCTCTTCGTCCGGGACCTGCTGAAACCGCAGCTGACCCGGCTGGGCTGGGACCCGAAGCCAGGCGACAGTTTCCCCGACACGCTGCTGCGCCCGCAGATCATCCAGACCCTCGGCATCATGGACGATCCCGATGTCGCCGTCGAAGCCGCGCGACGGTTCGAGGTATGGCGGAAAAATCCGGCGGCCCTCGATCCCTCCCTGGTGCAGCCGGTCATGCAGACCGTCGGCCTCCACGCCGACCCGGCAACATGGGCCGTGCTCGCGGATGTCGTCCGGAACGTGCCGGACACCGAACAGAAACGCCGCTTTTTCGCAGCCCTCGCCCGTTCTCAGAATCCGGAACTGGTCCGTAAAGCCGCCCGTCTGGCATGGAGCGGCGCCATCCCGAACGGACGTATCGTTCGTGTGCTGACAACACTCGCCTACAACAGCGAACAGCCCGATCTCGTCTGGGAACAGGTCGTCACAAATCAGGCTGAGATCGCATCGCGCCTGACCCCGCAGGGCCGCGAGGATCTGCTCCCCTCGATCGCCGGCGCCACATTCAGCCCCGACATCGTCGCGCAGATGAAAGCAGCCCCCGCCAGCTCCGCCACCTCGGGCGCGCGGATCGCGGCCAGCCGCAGCGCCGAACAGGTGGCGGCGAATATCGGCCTCCGCCTGCGCGCCCAGCCGGCAATCGCGCAATGGCTGCCAGCTTCCCATATCGGTACCGAAACACACTGAGAATAAGTCCGTCTCTGAAACCGCCTGATAAATTATAAAGAAGTTTTTGGTGAAGCTTTTTTCAAAAAGCTTCGGAAGACGCCGCCTTTTTGAAAAAAGGCGGCACCCAAAAACTTTTATTATTTTATCAAAGATTTATCGCGCTGGGTTCTCCGGCTCCTGCGGAAGCCCTCAGACCCGCCGAAACAACGCGACCCGCCCGGAACGGAGCGCGGTCTCCCGCCGCCGTTCCGGCTGTTCACGCGCGGATGAACAGCCGCCCTGTGGACAGGGAGCATACCGGATGTATCGTATCGCGCAGAAAGACCGGCCTGACTGGCGTTTCGCACGTTGTCATTCCGGTGTGATGATCCGGGGCTGTTCCCCGGACGACGCGGGGAGTGGAATTGATGACAGGTCAGCCGGTTGCGACCGTCTTCGGTGGATCAGGATTTCTGGGAACATATGTCGTCCGCAAACTGGCGGAAGACGGATACGCAGTCCGCGTGGCCTGCCGCCGCACCGACCTCGCCAACAGCCTGCGCCAGCTCGGCGCGGTCGGACAGGTCGCGCCCTTCTATGCCCCGCTTCAGAGCGAGGACGATGTCACAGCCGCCATCGCCGGTGCCAGCGTCGTCATCAATCTCGCCGCCATCCTTTCGGCATCGACCGTGGCGAAACTGGAGGCCGTGAACGTCAAAGGCGCCGCCCGCGTCGCCCGGATCGCCGCCGCCCAGGGCGTCGGAACGCTGATCCATATGTCCGCGATCGGCGCCTCGACATCGGCCGGCTCCCTGTACGCAAAAAGCCGCGGCGCCGGCGAGGAAGAGGTGCGTCTGAATTTCCCGGCGGCCACCATCGTCCGGGCTTCGGTGCTGTTCGGACCGGAAGATCATTTCCTCAATCTGTTCGCCGCCCTGGCCCGGTACGTCCCCCTCGTCATGCCGGTCTACGGCGCGCAGACACGCATGCAGCCGGTCTATGTGGCCGATGTCGCCGAAGCCATCCGCCGCATCGTCGCCGCCTCCGCCGAGGTCCGCCCGACGGAAACCAGCGTGTGCGAACTCGGCGGCCCGGAGGTGCTGACAATGGCGGAAATCTGCCGCCGCGTTCTGGTGATGACGGGACGAAGCAAACCCGTCTTCGCCGTGCCCGCCGGCCTCGCCTCTCTCCAGGCCACCATCCTCGAACGGCTGCCGGGACGGATGCTGACACGGGACCAGCTCCGGATGCTGTCCGTGGATAATGTCGTGGCCGCCGGAATGCCCGGATTCCAGGAACTCGGCATGGCGCCCGTCCCGATGGACCTGATCGCCCCCGCCTGCCTCAGACGGTATGCCGCCAATGGCTCGGAGAAAAATTTCGTTATAAATCAGGTGAGTGGCGTAAATTAGGTCTCAAACGGACCCTTTTTCCCGTTTCCCGAAATCGATGCCGGAAGTGCCTCCGGGTTTGTTTTGGTAAATAGGACAGTACTGCTGTCTTTTGTTTTGACTGGCGCTAAGCTATCGCTGCTTCCGGCTTCAGACAGGATGAGTACGCCGCAGCGTCCGTCCGGCGGAGCAACCCGTCGACAAGGAACCTCAGCGCATGTCCGCGAAAATGCTCTCGTTCGTCTCTGTTCCGCAGGCGCAGCCTCCCAGGCGCGAGGCCGGCGAGCGCCGTGGCGACTTCGACGAGATCTATGAGGACTTTACGCCCGCGCAGGCCGGCACGCAGGCCAGCCGGTGTTCGCAGTGCGGAGTGCCCTTCTGCTCGATTCACTGCCCGCTCGGAAACAACATCCCTGACTGGCTGATGCTGACAGCCGAAGGGCGGCTCGAAGAAGCCTACGCCGTGTCGCAGGCGACCAACACCTTTCCCGAAATCTGCGGACGCATCTGCCCGCAGGACCGTCTCTGCGAAGGGAACTGCGTCATCGAAAAGGGCTTCGAAAGCGTCACCATCGGCGCCGTCGAACGCTACATCACCGACACGGCGTTCGAGAAGGGCTGGGTGAAACCCGCCATGCCGGTGCGCGAGCTCAGCAGCTCCGTCGGCATCATCGGAGCCGGCCCGGCAGGCCTCGCCGCCGCCGAACGCCTGCGCGCCACCGGCCATCAGGTCCATGTCTACGATCGCCACGACCGGGTCGGCGGGCTTCTGATCTACGGAATCCCCGGCTTCAAGCTGGAAAAGGACATCGTCGCGCGCCGGGAAAAACTGCTTCAGGATCAGGGCGTCGTCTTCCATCTCAGCCAGGCGATCGGCAGCGGAGAGGGGGAAATCACCCTGAAGCAGCTGCGCGAACGCCATGACGCGGTGCTGATCGCAACCGGCGTCTATAAAGCGCGCGAAACCGGCGGCCCCGGCGCGGGACTGTCCGGCATCGTGCGCGCGCTGGATTATCTGACGGTTTCAAACCGGCGCTCGCTCGGTGACGAAGTCCCCGCGGGCGAACTCGACGCGGCCGGTAAGGACGTCGTCGTCATCGGCGGCGGCGATACCGCCATGGACTGCGTCCGCACCGCCATCCGTCAGGGCGCCCGCTCGGTAAAATGTCTCTACCGGCGCGACCGCGCGAACATGCCGGGCTCGGTGCGCGAAGTGAAGAACGCGGAGGAAGAAGGGGTTGAGTTCGTCTGGCTCGCCGCCCCGGAAGCCTTCCTCGGCGATGAGACCGTCACCGGCGTACGCGCCCAGCGCATGCGGCTCGGCCTGCCGGACGCCACCGGCCGCCAGTCCATCGAACCGGAACCCGACGGCCTGTTCACCATAAAGGCGGACCTCGTCATCAAAGCGCTCGGCTTCGATCCCGAGCCGCTGCCCGAGCTGTGGCAGGCCGCGGACCTGGAAGTATCGCGCTGGGGCACGGTCAAAGTCGACCGCGAGCGCTTCGAAACCTCCATCCCTGGCGTTTTCGCCGCCGGCGATATCGTGCGCGGCGCCAGCCTCGTCGTCTGGGCCATCCGTGATGGCCGCGACGCGGCGGCACAGATCGACCGCTGGATCGGCGAACAGACCGTCGGCGAACAGGTTACCGGCAAACAGGCCTCTGCCCCCGTGGCTGCGGAGTAAAGATGATGGATACGATCTCCGGCTTCTCCCCCGCCGCGAAACGCGGCAAGACATCCTCCACCACGAACCGCGGCAATGCTTCCGCTCCGGAAAGCGGCGCCGCCTTCGTCGAAACCTGGAAGCGCAATGCCGGCGCATTGCAGCAGGGCCTGTACCGCCCCGAAGACGAACACGATTCCTGCGGCGTGGGCCTGGTCGCCGCCCTGGACGGCAAAAAACGGCGTGACGTCGTCGAAGCCGGCATCGAGGCGCTGAAAGCGATCTGGCACCGTGGCGCCGTCGACGCCGACGGCAAAACCGGCGACGGCGCCGGGATTCACGTCGAAATCCCTCAGGATTTCTTCGCGGATTCCATCCGCGCGACAAGCGAGCCTCTGCCCGTCGGAACGATCATCGCCATCGGCCAGGTGTTTCTGCCCAAAACCGACCTGGTCGCCCAGGAACGGTGCCGTCAGATCATCGAAACCGAAATCCTCGCTTTCGGATACGGCATTTACGGCTGGCGCCAGGTGCCGATCGACACCTCCTGCATCGGTGAAAAAGCAAACGCGACCCGCCCGGAAATCGAACAGATCCTGATCCGCAACAAAGGCGGCCGCCCGGAAGCCGAATTCGAACGCGATCTCTACGTGATCCGTCGCCGTATCGAAAAAGCGGCGATCGCCAATCAGGTCGATCTCTATATCTGCTCGCTGTCCTGCCGCTCGGTCATCTACAAAGGCATGTTCCTCGCGGAACACCTGACGATCTTCTACCCGGACCTGCTCGACCCGCGCTTCGTCAGCCGGTTCGCGATCTATCACCAGCGTTATTCGACAAACACGTTCCCGACATGGAAGCTGGCCCAGCCCTTCCGCCGCGTCGCCCATAACGGCGAGATCAACACGATCTCCGGAAACATCAACTGGATGCGCAGCCACGAAACGCGGCTGGCCGATCCGGCGCTCGATCCGTTCATGAGCGACATCAAGCCGGTCGTGCAGGTCGGCGGCTCCGACACCGCGACGCTCGACAACGTTTTCGAACTGCTCACCCATGCCGGACGCGACGCCCCCGCCGTCAAGGCGCTCATGGTGCCCGCCAGCGTCGGCGCGCATTCCTCCATGAAGGCCGCGCACCGGGACATGTTCTCCTACTGCAACGCCGTCATGGAACCCTGGGACGGCCCGGCCGCGCTCTGCGCCACCGACGGCCGCTGGGTCATCGCAGGCCTCGACCGCTCCGGCCTCCGCCCGCTGCGCTACACCCGCACCTCGGGCGGACTGCTGATCGTCGGCTCCGAAACCGGCATGGTCAAAGTGCCGGAAGCCGACATCCTGAGCCGTGGCCGCCTGGGTCCGGGCGAGACCATCGCCGTCGATCTCGACGAAGCGAAGCTGTACAGCAACGACGCCCTGCTCGACCTCCTGGCCGGCCGTCAGGATTTCGGCCGCTGGGTCAAAAAGATCCAGAAAATCGGCTCGGTCGTCCGGAACGATGTCGTCGAGCCGGTCATGTACTCCTCCGAGGAACTGCGCCGCCGGCAGCTCTCGGTCGGCTCCACGCTGGAAGAGCTTGAGCAGATCCTCCAGCCCATGGTGGAAAACGCCGCCGAAGCCATAGGATCGATGGGCGACGACACGCCGCTCGCCGTTCTCTCCGAGCGCTATCGCGGCCTGGCGCATTACTTCCGCCAGAGCTTCAGCCAGGTCACCAACCCGCCCATCGACTCCCTGCGCGAAACCAGGGTCATGAGCCTCGTGACGCGGCTCGGCAATCTCGGCAACATCCTCGCCCAGAGCGAGGAACAGTGCGACCTCCTGCAACTGCCGAGCCCGGTGCTGACGAACGGTGAGTTCGAGGCCCTGCGGAATTTCTGCGGCGTCCGTGGCAGCACGATCGACACCACGTTCCGGGCCGCCGACGGCGAGAAAGGATTGCGGGACGCCATCGCGCGCATTCGCCGGGAAGCCGAGGAGCGGGTCCGCGAAGGATGCGCCCACGTCTTCCTGACCGACGAAAACCAGTCGGCGGAACGCGCGGCCATCCCGACCATCCTCGCGACCGCCGCCGTCCACACGCATCTGGTCCGGAACTCGCTGCGGACCTTCACATCGCTGAACGTCCGCTCCGCCGACGTGCTGGACGTGCACGCCGTCGCCGTTACGATCGGCGTCGGCGCGACAACGGTCAATCCATACCTCGCGCAGGAAAGCATCGCCGACCGCCTGCGTCGCGGCCTGTTCGGCAAAATCAGCCTGCGTGACGCCGTCGAGCGTTATCGCAAGGCGGTCGATAAAGGCCTGCTGAAGATCATGTCCAAAATGGGCATCTCGATCACCGCCTCCTATCGCGGCGGCTGCAATTTCGAGGCGCTCGGACTGTCGCGCGCCCTCGTCGAGGAATTTTTCCCCGGCATGCCGTCACGCATCTCCGGCATCGGCCTGGCCGGCATCGCGCGCAATGTCCTGAGCTTCCACCACGAGGCCTGGGGAACCGCCGCAGCGGTCCTCCCGGTCGGCGGCCTTTACAAGATGCGCCGCAGCGGCGAATTCCACGCGTTCGACGGCACGCTGATCCACATGCTGCAGACCGCCGTGTCCAGCGACAGCTTCACCATCTACAGGCGTTACGCGGACGCCGTGCAGCGCCAGAAGCCCGTCGCGCTGCGCGATCTGCTCGATTTCAGGGGCGGCAGAACCCCGATCTCCGTGGAGGAGGTCGAGAGCATCACCCAGTTGCGAAAACGCCTGAACGCCCCGGCAATCTCCCTCGGCGCCCTCAGCCCGGAAGCCCACGAAACGCTCTCGATCGCCATGAACCGCATCGGCGCGAAATCGGATTCCGGCGAAGGCGGCGAAGACCCCGAACGCGCAAAGCCACGCGCGAACGGCGACAACGCGTCTTCCGCGATCAAGCAGGTGGCGTCAGGCCGTTTCGGCGTCACAGCCCAGTATCTGAACGACTGCCGCGAGATTGAAATCAAGGTCGCCCAGGGCGCCAAGCCGGGCGAGGGCGGACAGCTCCCCGGCTTCAAGGTCACGGAGCTGATCGCAAAGCTGCGTCACGCCACACCCGGCGTCACCCTGATTTCCCCGCCGCCTCATCACGACATTTACTCGATCGAGGATCTGGCGCAGCTCATCTACGACCTCAAACAGATCAACCCCGAAGCCCGCGTGACGGTCAAGCTCGTCGCGCGGTCGGGGATCGGCACAATCGCGGCCGGCGTGGCCAAGGCCAAAGCCGACGCAATCCTGATCTCCGGTCACTCCGGCGGCACCGGCGCCAGCCCGCAGACATCGGTGAAATATGCCGGCCTGCCCTGGGAGCTCGGCCTCGCCGAGGCGCATCAGGTGCTGATGCTCAACCGCCTGCGCCACCGGGTCACGCTGCGCACCGATGGCGGCATCAAGACAGGGCGGGACGTCGTCATCGCCGCCATGCTCGGCGCCGAAGAATTCGGAATCGGCACCGCCAGCCTGGTGGCGATGGGCTGCATCATGGTCAGACAGTGCCACTCGAACACCTGTCCCGTCGGCGTGTGCTCGCAGGACCCCGCGATGCGGGCGAAATTCGAGGGCACGCCCGAGAAAGTCATCAATCTGTTCTCGTTCATCGCCGAGGACGTCAGAAACATTCTGGCCTCGCTGGGGTTCCGGACCCTGAACGAGATCATCGGCCGCACCGACCTGCTCTATCAGGTCTCGCGCGGCGCCGATTATCTCGACGATCTCGATCTGAACCCGCTGCTCGTGCAGGCCGATCCTGGTCCGCATGCGCGGTACTGCACGCTGGACGGGCGTAACGAAGTCCCCGACACGCTCGACGCCCAGATGATCGCCGATGCCCGCCCGCTCTTCGAGCACGGCGAAAAGATGCAGCTGCAATACAACGTTCAGAACACGATGCGCGCCATCGGAACGCGCATCTCGTCCCTGATCGTGCGGCAGTTCGGCATGAAAACCCTGGCGCCAGGCCATCTCACCGTCCGCCTGCGCGGCTCGGCCGGCCAGTCGCTTGGCGCCTTCGCCGTGCAGGGCCTCAAGCTCGAAGTGCTGGGAGACGCCAACGATTACGTCGGCAAGGGTCTGTCAGGCGCAACGATCGTCGTGCGTCAGCCGGCCTCCAGCACCCTGGCGTCAAACACCAACGCGATTATCGGCAATACCGTGCTCTACGGCGCCACCGCCGGCACTCTCTACGCCGCCGGCCTCGCCGGAGAACGCTTCGCCGTGCGCAACTCGGGCGCGACCGCCGTCGTGGAAGGCTGCGGCTCGAACGCCTGCGAATACATGACCGGCGGAACCGTCGTCATTCTCGGCGATTCCGGCGACAATTTCGGCGCGGGCTTCACCGGCGGCATGGCGTTCGTCTACGACGCGGACGGCTCTTTCGAGCAGAAGGTCAACCCGGACAACGTCTTCTGGGTGCGCGTGACAGATGAGGAATGGCAGCAAAAACTGAGATCCCTCGTCGAGACTCACGCAGCGGAAACACATTCCGGCTACGCCGCCATGCTGCTGCATAAATGGAATGAGGTCCTGCCGCATTTCTGGCAGATCGTGCCGAAAGATTACGCCAGAATCATCGGCTTTTCCGTCCCGGAGACCATGGCCGCCTCAGCCTGATCCCCGGACCCTTACTCAGCAAAACAGCCGGCCGGAGCATTGCCCGGCCGGTCTCCGGGGCTTTGCCCCGAACCCCAGAAAGGGATGTAGTCCCTTTGATCCCGGTTTGTCAGACATAAGGGGGTGAAGGGGTCTGCGACCCCTTCCGGGTGCAGGGCAGTGCCCTGCCTGCAATCAGATAACCGCCTTTTCCGGCGCCTCCAGCCCTGTGCGACCATATCAGCCAGGTTGACGGCGCTCGCTCGAAGCCGATATTCGCCGGTAGCGGGCGTGCTTACAGCCGCAAAACGCAGACCGGGTGCCCGACGACGGACACCGCCCGGAAACCTGACGGATCTGCCCCGGCAGAAGACAACGACAAACGCTACGCCATCCACGCAAACTCTGACGAGGCACAGGCCATTTTTCTCCCGCCGGACAGTTTTCGCAAACACGAAGACAGGATCACAGTGCCATGAAACGCACCGCCGATCTTCCCGGCCGCGCGCCTCCCGTCGTGGGCTTCGGGGACTGCTATGTCGGCGGCTTCGTGGACGAACTCCACGCGCATGACCGGGGCCAGTTGTCAGTGTTTCTCGCCGGAACCGTGACGGTCAGCACGCAGAACGGCAGCTTCGTCCTCTGCCCCGGCCAGGGCATGTGGATTCCCGCCGGCACACTCCATCAGGCCACCTGCCGCACCGATCTGATGTTCCAGGTCGTCTATGTGGACCCATGCCTCACCGGTAACGATCTTCCCTGTAAGACATTCGATGTTTCGTCCCTCATGCGGGGTCTCGTGGATGAGATCATAGGCATGAATTACGAGTTCACCATGGACGAGCGCATGTCGGCCATCGCCCGTCTTCTGGTCGATGAGGTCGGGCGCGCCTCCCGGATCGCTGAACCGCTGCTTCTCCCCCAGGACCATCGCCTGCGCCGCGTCTGCGAGGCAGTCACCGCCCGGCCGGGAGACTGCCACGACATCGATTACTGGGCGCGTGAGGCCGGTATGGCGCGACGCACCTTCACCCGCCTCTTTCAGCAGGAAATGGGTATGGGATTCGCGGCATGGCGCCGCAGGGTGCGGGTCACGGAAGCGGCCTCCCGGATCGCGGCAGGCCAGTCGGTCGCGGAAGTCGCGTTCGCCCTCGGCTACGAGAACGCCGGGAGCTTCAGCACAATGTTTCACCGGACCTCCGGCGTAACACCCCGGACACTGCGATCCGGCCCGTCACCGGCCACACGCCCGTAGAAGAGCGCTCTGTCGCCACGCCCCGGCCCCGTCTTTCCCGTTCAGTCACGCGAACACCGGCCCGACGATCACAGCCCGGCCTAAAGAATCTGCCTCCCACACTCTGTCCCGACCAGCACGATATCGGCGATCAGGCAGAATTTGCCCGCGTTCGGGCCAGAGAAAGCCCGGAGGACTGCGCATCGCTTGATGCAGCTTCCGGACACGGTTATGCGCGCAACTAAGTCTCATTCTTAATTACAGACATCGACCCGCTCTCCTCCCGCAGGAGCAGCCGGTTACGAAATGAGTCAGGTATGCAGCGCAGCGGGATTATCTACACTGTTCTTCTCTCACTCCTCCTGAGTGACATGGCGTTCGCCGCCGATCAGGAGAAAAAAACCGAAAAACCCGGACAGTCCGGAACGGTCACACCGCACCAGACCGCCACCGGCCAGACCACCACCGCCCGGACTGCCGGCGGAAAGACCACCGGAACAGGCGCCACGAAAATCGAGCAGATCGAAGTGCGTGGCCGGAAGGCCTCGACCATCGCATCGTCCGCCACAAAGACAAACACGCCTCTGGTCGAAACGGCCCAGTCCGTCACCGTCATCACCCGCGACGAGATGGACGTGCGCGGCGTCCTGACCCTCAACCAGGCCGTGCGTTACGCCGCGGGCATCACCGCCGATACGCGGGGAGGGGAGGGCACGCGTTACGACCTCTTCGATCTGCGCGGCTTCACCGTGCCAACCTTCCTGGACGGGCTGAAATTTCAGGACAGCCCCACAGGGTTCGCCGTCGCCCAGACCGATACCTCCCGCCTTGAGCGCGTCGAACTCCTCAAGGGACCGGCTTCCGCGCTTTACGGCCAGTCCAGCCCGGGCGGCCTGACCGCCCTGTCCAGCAAACTGCCGACCGACCAGCGGTTTTACGGTGGCGTGACCACAACCGGCGGCATGTTCGATCTCTATCGCGTCGACGCCGATGTCGGCGGCTTCGCAACCGATGACGGCCTTGTCCGCTACCGGATATACGGCACGGTAAACGGACAGCACACCCAGCTCAGCAAAACAGGAAGCAGACGGTTCAGCATAAGCCCCGCCTTCACCTTCGGCGGCGACGGACCGACCACCCTGACCCTGCTGGGCAATTATCAGTACGACCCGGAAAGCGGCTCCTATGGCGGCGTCCCGCTGGTCGGCTCTCTCAGACGGGCCTCCTATGGCTTCCTGCCGCGAAATTTCTATGACGGCGACGTGCCTTCCGAAAAATTCAACCGCAGACAGGGCGCGATCACCTACATCTTCAACCATCGCTTCAACGATGACTGGAGCTTCAGCACGCGCGGCCGTTACGACGACATAAGAACCAATCCCTTCCGCCCGGACCGAGGCGAGTGTACGCGGATGTCTGAGCGCATCAAGTCCTTCCACGAACTGTATCGTGTCCTTAAGGGCTTTTCCGCTGCCTCCGAAATACCGGGCGGATGCGGAGTGCGCGTCCCAGGTCACGGCATTGCCTTGCGGGTCGGCAAATACCGGCTCGTAGCCAGCCTGGATCAGCGCTTCCACCGGGACCGCGAATTCATTGAGAAAGAATCCGGTGGGATAGTGCCGGCCGTCGCGCAATGTGAGTTCGTGCGCGCTGGAAAGAACGACCAGCACGCGACCCCTGTTGTGGCTCTGTGCCCCGGCCTGAAGGCTGAATCCACAGAGGGTGACAGCAAGCAGCAATGTGAGAGCGATACCGCGCAATATGACCGTCATCCTTTCCGTGCAGTGGATGGCTCGTGCAGCATCGCCTTGCAACGAACGGCATTTTCCGGATGCTGACCGATGATCAGGTTCCTGTCCAGAACCGCATGGGACCTGAAATCAGGCCGTTTCTGAAGACGTCCCTCCAGAGACAGGGTGCGAAAAGCGAAGGTATCTTTCTGCGTATGCGACGACTTAACAAACGTCGCGAACCGGCGGATGAAGCAACTTAAGGTCATGACAATCTCGCGCCATACCCTGCCGAACATGCCCGCTTTATCGCTGCATTACGCCCGGACCGGCTGCTCCCCGCCAGAATCGCCTCCACCATCTATACCCCCGCCAGACTCTCCCCCGCCACCGCCGCCGCCCGCGCCGCAAACCACGGCCGCATCCGCCTGACAGCTTCCCTGATCCTGTCCGTCGAAACCGCAAAACTGAACCGCATGAACCGGTTGCCATCGACCGGATCGAAATCAACGCCCGGCGCAGTCGCCACGCCCGTCTCACGCAGAAGCTCTTCGCAAAAAGTCAGGCTGTCATCAGTCAGATGCCCGATATCAGCATAAATATAGAACGCACCATCAGGCGGCGCGATACGGGTCAGGCCCAGCTCCGGAAGCGCCTGCAGCAGCAGATCGCGATTGCGGCGATAGGTCGCGACATGCCCTTCGAGTTCCTCGAAACAATCAAACGCGACAAGACCGGCATGCTGACTCAGCGCCGCCGGCGTCAGAAACAGATTCCCCATCCGCGCGCGGGCGACACCGATCAGATCCGGCGGCACGATCAGCCAGCCAAGACGCCACGGCGCCATACTGAAATACTTGGAGAAGCTGTTTACGATGAGCGCGGTCTCATCATATTCCAGCAGGCTGTGCGCCGGATCGCCGTAGCTCAGACCGTGATAGATCTCGTCGGAGATAATGCGGATTCCACGGTCGCGACAGACCGAAACGATCACGCGCAGCTCGGCGTCCGGAAGCACAGTGCCCGTAGGATTGGCCGGACTCGCGATAATGAGTCCCCGCGGCGCCGGCTCCAGTTTTGCAATCGCATCAGCGGTCAGCTGAAATCGCTCCGCTTCCCCGCAGGCAATTTCCACCGGCGTCATATGCAGGGCTTTGAGCGTGTTGCGATAGGCGACATAGCCCGGCCTGGCGAGCGCGACACGATCCCCCGGCACAAAGCAGCTCGTCAGAGCCAGCACGAGGGCAGGGGAGGCGCCACCGGTCAGAATCACCTGATCCGCCACGATGGAAACGCCATACGTCTCAGCATAATGCCGCGCGATACGCTCTTTGAGATCATGGCTCTCCCAGTATCCCATCGGGTCCGTCGCCAGAATATGCTGAGCCCGCTCGATCGCTTTTCCGGGCGCACCTGTCGAAGGCTGACCGAACTCCATATGGATGATGTCCCTACCTCCCGCCGCCAGCCTGTGCGCCAGGGCGCTGATGGCGATGGCATGAAACGGATCGATGTCAGGAACGGTCATAAGAACATCCGGGAACAGACAGCGTCTGAGTGGCAGTATGCGGGTGAAAACCCGATAATGCTTGTAAAACGAGGCGCACGCCCAGACCACCCCGCAACAACGCCAGGCTGCCCGGAAAACCACCTGACGACCTCCGGAAATACAACAGAAGCCCCCGAACAAACTGATGCCTGATATCAATTCTGTTTTGTCAGAACCCGCGAACCCGGTCGCGTATGCCGATTGACATGATGCCCCAGAACTACTCGACGAACCGGTTCCATGCGCGGCAGCAGAGATCAGGGCGTGTCGTCGGTTAGCACCGGGTGCTACGAGGCTTGTACTCCCGTTTGATCTGTGATGTTTTCTTCCTGTTGCTGGAGCGGGAAGAGATGGAAATGCGATGGGATGGCCTGAGTGACAACCAGTGAGAACGGATAAAGGATCTTCTCCCAGGTCGTGAAAGTCATGTCGGCGGCACGGCCGCGGATAATCGCCTGTTTGCAGAAGCTGTGCTGTATCGTTATCGCACAGGCATCCCCTGACGTGATCTGCCTGCCCGCTCTGGCGACTGGAAGAACGTGCATCGGCGGCTGCGTCGCTGGTACGAAAGCGGTGTGACCGAACGGATTTTCCGGCATCTGGCGGCTGATCACGACAATGAATACATGATGACCGACGCGATTCATTTCAAAGTACACCGGACAGCAGTCTCTCTACAAAAAAGGGCTTTTCCCCGCCATATCGGGCGAACAAAAGGCGGCCTGAACTCAAATCTTCATGCTATCTGTGACTGTCAGGGCCGTCCTGTCCGTGTTCACCTGATCGCAGGCCAGTGATTTCAAAGGAGCGTATGTTCTGCTGGCTGCATTTCGATCATACCGACGATAAATATTTCATGCCCATCCAGCTGTGACCGACGCCGTCAGGGCAGACGGCGCAACCAGCGGATCGCCGTCGAAATCCCAACACCGAACTGCGCCGCTAATGAACGCGCTGACACGCCCATGGCGCCAGCTCCCAGAACATGTACCCGAAGATCATCACTAAATGCCCGCTCCATCACCGTCTTCATCAATGGAAACGGTGAATCACAAGTCACCTTCAGTGTCACTCAGGCAATTCAATGTTTAATGTAACCGCTCTGGTTCTATAGCTTTAAAAATTAAAGAAATAGAAAAACTAAATTATAGCATCGCATCGAAATATATTTCCTTCTGAGTTACACACAATTAGAATATTCCATTCGTCATTGCTAATTATTTTATCAATCCATGAATTTTCTGACCATATTAGAATAATACTATATTCTTTTTTTGCTGGCTCAGACATCCAAGAGCCTGAAATAACGCCATTACGATAAAAATTACCATCATTATTTATAGTAAGTTTGGATCCATCTATCCATTTATATGTGCGAACGAATAAATTTTTATATTTTATATCTAAAATGTCTGGGAATGATAGTATCATAGAAGTAATAACTGACTGTTTTTTATCTATTGTTTCAAGTTTTTTTACCAATTCCTTTTGCTGAGCTTTTATTAACCCATTGGAATGAGAAAATATATCAGCATATCCCCACCATGTATCATGTAATTGACGCAATTCATTGCTTTTAATATCTCTCAAAGGAATGCGTTGTATTTTTGAAGATTGCTCAAAAATAAATTTTATAAATTCCGGGTCCAGGAAAGTTTCAAATGGAATTTGCCAGTATTGATCATAATCAGACGTATCGCTCCTGTTATCTTGAATATCCGGATAATAAAGAGGGCAGATCGCCTTGTAGAGTATGACTGAAGAGCAATTAAAAAATGGCGCTTCTTGCAAAGAACCAGACGATATACCTACAAACGTACCGGGTTTTTCCTCAAAAAAAGCATTGTATAGATGTATGTTGTCTGTAAAAAAACTACAATTAAGGCTAGTCAAATAAGATTTTTCTTTTTCAATATGCCACTTGGCGGCAGATGGATGAGGAAGATAAGCAACTTTTTTACCAAAAAAAATCTCTTTTAATCTTTTTTCGTAACAGGAAAGCGTGATAAGGGATTTTCCGTTTACCAGGCTAGCATCAGCTTCTGTCTGTCCAACAACATAAACTATATCTTTGGAGCTTCTGAATAAATCGTATTCTTTTTTATAGCGTTCTTTATGTATATAAGATGCTTTCAGCTTATTAGCTTCAAGCCTTATTTCTGAATATCGGACAGCCAGAGAAGGCAGGCGCTTTTGCAGACCTGGTATGGATGTACGTAATGCTATCAAAAGATCTGACAGAAAACGAATTGGAGAAATTCGGAAATCTATCCAATGATGATTGTTTTTTTCAAAAAATTTAATCAAACCAGGAGATAGCTCGTAACCTATTATAACGCTACGCTCTGGTATATTTTCAACAAAATATTTTTCTAATTCTACACTTAAATTCTTATAATTATCTATCCATAAATAATTATGGTCCATGATATTGTTTGTTGTGTGATCCCATGAAGGCATACCGTTGGCAGCCATAAATTTCTGCCTTAAACTTGGCGGAACATTAATGCCCAGAGCCTGCCGGATAGGTTCTCGAAGAAGATCATAAAAAAATTCTTTTGCAGGCCAAAAAGCCTCACGGAGCAGGTCGTCAACAAAAATTAAATTCGGAAAATCATTCTTAATTTCTAACGGATCATGAACCATTATTCAAACCTAAAGTACTAAAACTGTTATAGATATTTATGCACTTTGCACAAACGGGATTCAAACGTTTAGCGTAAAACTTACGAAAACGATGAGGCGTATATTAATGAATGTTGATGTTTGTAGCCTTTAATCTGCCTTCTTTGCTGATTGAGTAGGTATCCTGATTTTCATCAAAAAGAGAAAGCAGTCCATATTATCAGCGATCTTATCTACCGTCACCTTGCTTTTCCTTCGTGTAAATCAGAAACAGCGAAAACATAAGAGCGAATTCAGAATAGGAAATTTTTAAAAAAATCTAAATTGGAAAGTAATTGTCAAAAATATTATCACGTAAACCTATAAACGGCTGTCCAAACATATGGAGCCACAGCCGTTCCATAATATAGCCTGTGACAGGATAAGACCGAACCTCCCGCAGAGCATTAACAAATATTTCTTTGTCAATTTTGTTTACTACGTTGTTTTTGACGCCAAAGATAGCGCCATATGAAAACTCTCCAAACATAGCTTGGGAAGCATCCAATGACATTGAATAAAAACCTATTCTTCGAAAAAAATCACTGGCTATATTTGTGCCATTTTCTACTTTGTAGTCAGATAAATAAAAGCATCCGCTTTTATAAGCGCCGATATCGCACCAGTTCACAGGCGCCCAATTAAATAATGAGAACAATTCATTTCTTATCAATCTCCCAGTTTTTTCTTTGTATTTATTTAAAATATATTCCGGAGGGAAATTGTCTTTCCATCTCAGCGAACATCCCCAAACGTCATTTTCAAAGGGCAATGACAGTAATTTGAGGAAATCGGGGGCATGTTCAAACGGATCACCTTGTGTGAATATAGTAAATGAGTGGTTTTTTTTCATATTATTTATAATATGATACAAATAAGAATCTGATTCTCGACCTATATTTGGTATTTCAATATACTGAATCCTATTTAAAATGCTGATATTTTTTATGCGTTCTCCCTTGTTGTAAACAATTATGTTATATTCTGAGGGAACATTATGAACCCAATTTATATCCTCGTTATATCGGGCTATAACTAAGTCTGGCATATTTCAACCTTATAAAAAGACAACTGGGGGCAGGCAGATAAAAGACATCATTGAATTTAGATCGTTTTTTGTTATAATATTTATAACATTACTTTTTGTTTTATATTCATCTCTGTTTGAAACTCTTGGAAGAGGATTGCACATATTAAGTATTTTTTTTGCCCCAGATTGAGATATAGCATATTTTCTTATTCCTGTAGCCGTAAGAAGTTTAAAAACGGCAAACTCTCCATTATAAATGTTTTCTATGCTTTTATTTCCTACAATAAATATGTCAGAATTTGTTATTCCTGCAACGTTTACTCCAATATATGAGTGATCGTTGATGCCAAATACAAGAAAATCCCAATCAACTTCTTTTTTTTCGAAATTTTCGTATATAAGTTTTTCAACTATACCTGTATATTTTTCATCATTTAATTTAAATTTTAAGTTTTTATTTATAATATCTGAACAAATATCCATTATATTGTATAAAGATAGTAAAAAATAATTATCAAGACGCTCATCGTTTGAAATAATATTACTTTTTTTTAATTCCGACTCTATGAATCTTGAAATGTTATCTGTTTTCATAGAAATTATCCTTGTATACTATGAGTTTAATATAGTTGATGATTCAATGCTGTTTTCTGTTATGCAGAGAGGTGGTATGCATATATATGAATCCATATCCTTGTATTTTTCCGTCATTACATGATCAATTGATGTGTTTTGTAAAAATCTATTTAACTGCGAGTGAAAAAATACAGAATTCTGTAAGGGAATACAGAAAGAAGTTAGTTTTCTGGCGCCCTGTGGCGAAATTGCATATCCGCAGATGCCGAGGGTTCTGAAAAGACGAAAAGGATGTGTTGAAACATCAATTTTTTTAAATTTATCTGAATTTTTTACAACACTGTCCTGAGAAAATGTCGCCAACGCAACGCCCCGTCCTTCTCCCATTCCAAACAGGACCGAGGTATCGTAATTATTACCCCACAGAACAATATCCCAGTTGTTTTCTAACTGGGACAGAACTTTCTGAGATTCATCAACGAAATTCCTGCACAAAATGGCGTCGTCTTCAAATATACAAGCTGTTTCTCCATAATCGGCAACGGAATTCCATAATAGAACATGAGACATTGCTGAACCAAGAGCCCCCTTTTTATAAGAGATATCCGGAGCAATCACATTACTCTCAATCAGTTCTTCCATATTGAGAGAGTTTCCATCAATAGCAGAAAATCTCCTTATATCGCTTACATGTTCATTATGCCGCGTAAATTCGTTCATTCTTTGTTCATCACAATCGCGATTTATAACAATGTATTTCATAAGTGTTCCTTCCTGTTTTAATTTGTGTAAATATACAAAATCAATAAATCACTAACTGCATGATTCAAAACGCATTGAATGAATTTTCCTGTAACTTTGCAGATATGGACAATGATCAGCCAGGCATGAGGATGAAATTGTGACCTCGACACCTCTGCTGAACGCCGGTAGCGCCTGAGGCAGACAAAGCTGCACTCCACGATCCAGTGTTCTGGCCTGATGACAAAACATACCATCCGGTTTGATCGCCTGGCGATTTTGATGCCCATCGCCTGAATTACGTGAGTGCGATGTAAATCTTTTCCCCGGCATAACCGTCATCGCCAATCAGATGCCGTAACCTAGAAGGAGCTTTCTGATCGGGGTGACCACCAGCGGCGCATCATTTCAGTTCTGCACGTCAGCAGGGTGAAGAGAGGCCCGATAGCGTGTTCCAGCGTCTAAGTCGCGATACAATGTTTGAAACTCTTGATCTTTGTACCAGCGCCGCAATCAGGTGGGTTACCATGTTCTGCTGTTTTTACAGGTGTGCTATCGATGAGTCCGACTGAAGCGTTACCTCGCGGCCATCCTGCTTACGTGACAATATGACGAGGAGATACGGTTCATGACCTTCCCGTCATCGTTCACGAATTCATCTGTAGAAATATCCCTGCAGGTTTTGAAAAGCGGGAATGGCGTGAGCGGTTGCCACATTGGCACCCGGCTGTGACAATAAGAGAATTCCTTCGACGGCACGTCGCAGGTTCATGCGCCAGAGACGTCCTGACTATTTCTTTCCGGGCGTCAGGGGGAGGCATTCAACGTCCGTTTTACATTACGCAGGCCACCTGCATATTCAGGCCTTATTTTCTGAGGCTGAAGATGAAGTATGCAACGATGTGGATGGCGGCCATGAATGGATGAGCGCACCGGTCGTATCGTGTTGTCATCCGCCGCCGGTCTTTGAGTTAGCGAACATGTTTTTGATGGGATGTGGTTTTTTATACAGACGCCAGCTGTAAGGCGGCTTTGCTTTCTAGTTTTTCCCCGGAGGAATACAGGCACGACCCTGACCATCATACATGGCATGAAGCTTTGAGTTCAGACCGCCTTTTGTTCGTCCGGGATGGTGGGAAAACTCCCTTTCTGAGCAGAGAGGCCGCTGTATTCCGGGTGCCCTGAGATGTGTCGCATCGGTCATCAGACGTTTTGAACGGCCAGCGCGTTCTGTCAGGGCTGTAAAAATCCGGTCGAAGACACCCCGGACGGCTCCGGCAGATGAAGCATTATGCAAGGACTTATGAGGATCACAGGCTTGAAGGGTGTCTTTCCACTGAAGGCCGTTACGGATCACACAGACGATCCCGCTCAGAACGCGACAGTCATCGACCCGGGGCGCGCACTACGTGCCAGAGGAAAAAACGGCCCGATCCGCTCCATCTGGCACTCAGACAGAAAATACGCCTCATTTCCAGCGGTCAGCCTGTGAATCACAACACGCCGCAGGAAAATCATAACCTCTTATACCACAGAACACAGCTACTGACCTGTGTGAGTGAGGCATGACCCCGGCTCTGACGCTTCTGATGGGAAAGAGTCTGCCTGATGACGAGGACGCGGAACTACGAGATGACTATTCGGCCTTTCTGGCCCCGGCGGGTCATCCCGAAGCGTTCCGAAACAGCCTCAGAAGAAACATCGCTGTAACCGACAGGAGATTAGAAGCTTCCCCCTCCCGGTCCCGCAAGCCCAGCCGATCACCCGGCGCGAGATCCACCCCCGCGCAACACCCTCAGCAGCACCGCACAAAGAAAAATCCCGGCCCGGAAAACCGGAGAACGCCCCGGCCCCCATACCCGGCAGGGACCATCCCGCCTTATGCCCCGGCAAGCCCATGCCCGACCATTTCAAGCGGATTGACGTATTTATTGAACGTCGCCTCATCGACCCCGGAAGCAAGCGCCGCCTGCCGCAGCGTTTCGTTCCGCTCCATGGCGCGATGAGCAATCGCCGACGCCTTGTCATACCCGATGGCCGGACTCAGCGCCGTGACCAGCATCACGGATTCCTCGACATACTGCTTAATCCGCTCCTCGTTCAGCGTCGTGCCCTCAACCGAGAAGACGCGGAAATTGTGGCAGCCATCAGCCAGAATACGAACCGCATGCAGCACATTGGCAACGATGACCGGACGCATCACATTGAGTTCGAAATTGCCCTGCGCTCCGGCAAACGCCACCGCCGCGTCATTGCCCATGACCTGCGTGGCGATCATGACCATCGCCTCGCACTGGGTCGGATTGACCTTGCCCGGCATGATGGACGAACCAGGCTCGTTTTCCGGCAGATGCAGCTCGCCAAGACCACAGCGCGGCCCCGAACCGAGCCAGCGCATGTCGTTGGCGATCTTCATCAGAGCGACCGCCACACCGCGCAGCCCGGCGGAAGCCCGCACCATGGCGTCCAGGCCGCCCAGCGCCGCGAACTTGTTGGGCGCGGTAATGAAAGGCTTGCCTGTCAGCTCCGCGATCCGCGCGGCAATGGCTTTCCCGAACCCAGGAGGCGCGTTCAGCCCCGTGCCAACCGCCGTGCCCCCGGCCGCAAGCTGCGCCAGACCGCCCCGCGCCGAACGCAGCGCATCAAGCGCATCCTCAAGCTGCTGCGCCCAGCCAGACCATTCCTGCCAGACCGTCAGCGGAACAGCGTCCTGAAGATGAGTACGACCGATCTTGACCACGTTCTTCCACGCAGCGGCCTTGTCGCGGATACCGGCGATCAGAGCCTCCACCTGCGGAATCAGCGTGTTTTCGATCTCAAGCAGAGAGACGACATGCATCGTGGTCGGAAAGGAATCGTTGCTCGACTGACCCATATTGACGTCATCATTCGGATGGATCGGCGTTTTTGACCCGATCTTGCCGCCCAGGAGCTGAATGGCCCGGTTGGCGATGACCTCATTCACGTTCATGTTCGTCTGCGTGCCGGAGCCGGTCTGCCAGACAAAAAGCGGAAATTCCGCGTCCAGCCTGCCTTCGGTGACCTCATCGGCCGCTCTGATGATAGCGTCCGCCTTCCATTGCGGCAGCCGCCCGTCAGCGGCATTCACCAGCGCCGCCGCTTTCTTCACAATGCCATAAGCCCGGCAAAGCTCGATCGGCATGACATCGCGCCCGATGGAAAAATGGACAAGGCTCCGCTGTGTCTGAGCCCCCCAGTAATGATTCGCGGGGACCTCGATCTTCCCCATCGAATCACTCTCGACGCGGCTGCCCGTCGCATCGATGCCGACCGGAATATCACGCAATGTTTGGTTTTCAGTCATATCAGACTCCGTGAACAGAGAATCACTGAGACAGTGGGCGTGCACGGAAGATAGGTCTTTCCGACGCAGCGCGCCCCCGCTCTCCCGCAAGTGTGATGCCAGAGCGCTGGTTCGTGATAAGAACTGAGCCGGAATAAGAACTGAAACAGACTGCACTTCTTCGCAACGGAAAACAGTGACCCTGAAAACTGCTTTCCGTCGGCCGGATTTTACCATCAGTCAGATTTTTTCGCTGCCCGGACTTCCCGGCGGCAGATTTTCCTTCAGCCCGCAATGGAAATGCACCAGAAACGGCAAGCCAGAGCATGCTTCTGCCTTTTCCAGGCAGAAAGCACTCTCACATTCTGCCCCACGCCCGCAAAGGGCCATCACGCGAAGGCGCACCCGTTCACCCTGTCCGAATTACCGCTTCAGGATCAGAAGGTCCGCATTTCCTGCAGAGGAGTCCACGAGAAAGCCCCGAAAATCACTCTGCCTGTATCCACAGACACCGCGGATACCATCCAGAGACTGTCTCAAAGGCGTTTATGTATTTTGCAAACAGAAGACAAAACAAGGGCTCTGCCCATTAACCCCTTTATTTTAACAAGCCGGGATCAAAGGGACTGCGTCCCTTTGTGGGGTTCGGGGCAAAGCCCTGAAAACCCACCTGATGAAACCAAAGTCCATCCCACGATACACTTCCGATAAAAAAACAGAAGTTTCCGGGTGCCGCCTTTTTTCAAAAAGGCGGCTTCTTCCGAAGCTTTTTGAAAAAAGCTTCACCAGAAACTTCTTTATGATTTACAGCGGCTTCTGAAACAGTTTCTCAGTCCCGCCGCCATTCAGAACCCGGTTCCGATCATGCCCCGCCGCAAGGCCAGGCCAAACTGAATCCAGCCGACACCGGCAACAATCAGTTCAATAGCGATCAGAGTGCCGACCAGCCACAGCCCGGACCAGGGAAGCGTCGCATAGAGCATGGTGCCCACCACAACGCTGACAAGACCCCCGAGCAGCACCATCCACCAGCCGGATATCGCCCGGTTCTGAAAGGCCACGATAACCCGGACCATTCCGGCGACAACCATGCACATCGCAATGAAGATCGTGATGATGACCGATCCGGTCGCCGGCTCCTCTATCAGAAGCCCCCCGCAGATCAGATACGCAATGCCGAGCAGAAGAGAGAGGAGCAGCCCTCCCGTCTCCCTCACCGCGAAGGCATGAAAAATCTGCACAACGCCCGCGATCATGACCAGAACGCCAAGAACCATGGCACTCGCCAGCGTGACCGAAACGGCGTCGACCCACGCGACCGCACCGAGAATGACGCTTGCAAGCCCAAGGGCCACAAACACCATCCATTGTTTCCCACCAGGACCATTCATCGTCGCTCTCCCTGCTTTTCCGTCCCGACTGTAACGCATACAGCCCGACGCCGCATCGCCGATCCTGACGGGAGAAATGCATTGTCAGCAGGAAGACCCGATACCGCCCGCACCAGCCCAGCCAGAAAACCGACCGGCCCTCGCAACAAAACGTCCTGCAGTGAGAAGCAAATACAGATGAGCAAAGCCGGGGAGGGACGATGAAAAGCAGATCCGGCACTCAGACCGAACCTGCCCTGTCATCCCCGGAAGTTACAGCCAGTTCAACCCGGCCAGGCCGTCAGCCGGAAACAGGCGGCTCCTGCGAAGCCCTGTTCCGTTCTCTCTGCGCGTTCTTATAGACAAGACCGGGAAGAATATCGGCCAGCCCTCTCACCGTCGCGTCACGGGAAAGCCCCGTCTCCTCCGCAAAAATCCGGATCTGCTCCTCGGAGATCAGAGTCGTGATCAGATGATCGACCAGAGATTTCTGCGTCTGGGCGCTGCGCCAGAATTCGAGAAGCCCTTCCAGCCCCGTTTCTTTCGCGCGGGCACGCACAACCGGAATGCCAGGGCTCCCCTCCTTGCCCAGATACTCAACGACCGCAGTGGAAAGACCCGAATGATCACCATGCGCCCGCGTCAGCGTGTCAGCGATTGTATTGAGAGTACCACCGAAATTGTCTCGAAGAGTATTAGCCATTGGACAGCTCCTTTTGCCGCAAAGGAATGCAGAGCAGACAGGCGGCCTGTCCGTTGAACGCGGCGTTGCGCGGAAGGTTTGCAGGCAGAGAGGAAACAGACTCACGATATCACGCCGTCTTGATCATGCGTCTGAGAGACTGCGGACACAGAACGGATGAACCGCAGCACCGTAAATAAATTGAATTAATTTAAGATGTTACGGCCTGAGAATGAGAACGGCTGTCCCCGGACATGATGGAACTGACCGAGCGGAGTGTTTTCCAGGGCTTTGCCCCGGACCCCACAAAGGGACGCGGCCCCTTTGATCCCGGTCTGTTAAATCGCCGCCTGGTTCCGGGGGTGTAAATCACTCAGACTGTCCCCGGCCGCCGGCGCAACGTAAAAATCGCGGATACGTTTCGATATCAAACCGAAAATGTCCGGAACATTCTGGAATCCCGCTTCCCGATCATCCCGTCCCCGAAACCAGCCAATACCCCCACACACACCGGCGAAAAGAAAAAGACCTGTTCCCGCACCGCAGGGACAGGTCTTCTGCCACATCATCGCAAACCACCGCCCCGGCCTGCCGGCGCCGCACGGAAAAAAGACCAGATTCTCTCTCATGAACACCGGACAGGCCGGCACGGACATTCCGGCCCGGCGCTCAGAACATCCGTCCGCGCCGCCATCCGGTCTCAGCGACCCGAATGCGCCGCCTTCAGTGCGTTTTTCAGATCGTCCGCGGACGCCGCGCCCGGAATAATCATCTTCTCGTCGATCACGAAGGTCGGCGTGCCGTCCACGCCAACCTTCTGCGCAAGCGTCAGATTGTCCTGCACCGCACTGGCGACAGCCGTACTCTTCATATCCCGCTCCAGCCGGTCCGCATCGAGACCGACAGACCCCGCCAGCGTACGGATACGCGCCATGGACGGCGTCTCGCTGTCGTTCATCATCACATGCTGAAGCTTCATGTACCCGCCCTGCAGATTCGCCGCGAGCAGCGCCTGCGCCTCAAGCTGACTGTTCGGCCCAAGCACCGGAATCACTTTCTCGACCAGCTTCAGCCCCGGCTCCCCGGCCACCAGCCTGTCGAGATCCGGCAGAACCTTCCGGCAATACGGACAGCGCGGATCGTAAAACTCCACGATCGTCTGCGTCCCCCGCGGATTGCCGAGCACCACATCCGCAGAACTCCCGGCAAGCTGCGCCCGGTTCTCGCGAACGACCTTCAGCGCGTCCGCCTGCTTCGCCGCCTCGCTCTGCGTCCGCAGGGAACTGATCGCATCGGCCAGGATCGTCGGATCGGTCTTCAGGGCCTGACGCACGATGGAGACGATCTCCTGCCGCTGCGCCGCCGTGAACGTCTCATCCGCCCGCGCCGGCGCCAGAGTCAGCAACCCGGAAGCCGCAAAGGCAGCCAGGGAGAGAGACGCGATACGGCCGCGAAGACGAAAAAACCGGGTGCCGGAAGGGGGGGCGGAAAAAAATATCATGCCGCTGCTCTACCCCAGCCTGGCCTGCTTGTGAATGTCCGACCCTTCTGGAAAACAAACGCCGGAAAATTATGGTTTCAGCGCCAGCGCCCCGGTCAGATCGCCCAGCGCGATCCCGCTGCGCCGCTTCACCGACTCATCGCGAACCACAAGGCCGGGCAGGGGTTTCAGCCCGAAACGCCGGTTCAGAAACCGCTGAATCGACGTCGTGTCATACGGCGTATGATCCACGAACCCTTTCTTCGCGAACGGCGAAATGATGATCGCCGGAATCCGCGAGCCCGGCCCCCAGCGATCCGCCTTCGGCGGCGCCACATGGTCCCACAGCCCGCCATTCTCGTCATACGTCACCACGACCAGCATATGCGGCCATTGCGGGCTGTGTTCGAGATGGTCGATCACGTCGGCCAGATGGGCGTCACCCGACGTAATATCCGCATAACCCGAATGCTCGTTCAGATTGCCCTGAGGCTTGTAAAACGCCACCTGCGGCAGCCGCCCGGCGTCGATGTCGGCAATAAACGCGCTCCCGGCCAGCCCGCCATCCCGAAGATGCTCCCGCCGGGCGTCGGTCCCCGGCGCATAGGCCTTGTAATAGTTGAACGGCTGATGATGCGTCTGGAAGTCCGGAACCGGGCTGTGAAACCCATGCGTCAGCACGTCTTCCCACGCCCCGCTGTACCACGCCCAGCTGACCTTCCGGTCCGAGAGACGATCCCCGATCGTGGCCGCCGTCTGCGGCACCAGTGTCGTCGGCCGCTCCGGATCGGCCAGCGTCGGATCACCCCCCTTTACGGGCCGGCTGCCACTCGGCTGATACGGCGGCTGCATCGTGTTCACCGCATAGAAATCGGGGGTGAGATCGCCGTCATGCTTGAACTTCGGTGGTCCGTCCAGAGCCGATTTCGGCGCGTTCGCCGCCAGCAGCAGCGCCGTCCCGTCCGCGGTGGCCTCAGCGATCAGCGACGCCGCCGGGCTCTTGTCCGCATGAGGATAATAGGGTGCGCAGGCGCAAATCAGCCATTGATGATTAAAGAACGAGCCGCCAAACCCGCCCATGAAGAAATGGTCCGCCAGCGTGTAGCGCTGCGCAACCTTCCACATCTTCATGCGCGAGCCGTCCCAGTTGGCCATCACCATCGCGCCGACATTCGTCCAGGCCACGAACTGGTCGTTCTTCCCGCCATTGATCTGCATCTGGTTCTGATAATACCGGTGCCACAGATCCGTCGTCGGCACCCCGTCCGACACGTTGAACCCGTCCTTCGCATCGACCGAGAACGGACCATTCGGCAGATGCGCGCTCATCGCCTGGGTGACAGCCGGCGTCACGCCCCAGGCCGTGATCCCGCCCCAGACCGGCGGAAGCTCCGGCAGCACGCTGCCATCGCGGTCGCGCTGGATCTTCGCGCTGTCCGGCGCCTGATCGAGCCCTTCGGCGCCAGGAAAACGGCCATAGAGACTGTCGAAAGAGCGGTTCTCGTCATAGATCACGACCACGGTCTGAATCTCTGACAGGCCGCCTGCGCGGGGCGCGGACGCCGCGGTCCCGGCACCCGCCGGATAAAGCGACAGCACGCACAGTCCCGCACAGGACAGCGCGGCTTGCAGGCTGCGTGGCATTGCGTCAGTCTCCCGTGTCAGCTGCGGAAGCAGGCCGGAGCCCGTTCCGGAATGATGGGTCATGTTGTATCGAAAGCGGAAGAAGTCGCAAGATCGGGCACGCCTGCGCAGTCAGAGGGCCATCGCCGCGGCAGCCTGCGCCCTGCTTTTAGCGGCAACGGCCGTCCGGACCGCCGTTCCGGCACAGGCGGCGCTCTCCCGCGAAGCCGCGTTCCGTCACGCGCAGGCTCTGACAGCTCTTGGCGCCCGCCTTTTTCGTGATCCCCGTTTGTCAGCCTCCGGCCGTCAGGCCTGCTCCTCCTGCCATGATCCGCGCTATGCTTACGGCCCGCCCGATACCCGCCCGGTCGAACCCGGCGGCCCCGCCATGACCGGACTTGGTTTCAGGGCGCCCCCCTCGCTGACCTACCTGGAAGCTGTGCCCCGCTTCACCGAACACTCCTTCGATTCTGACGAGGAAGCCGACGAAAGCATCGATAACGGCCCGACCGGCGGCCTGACATGGGACGGGCGCGTCGACACAGGCGCCGCTCAGGCCCTGATCCCGCTTCTGTCTCCCGTCGAGATGGCGAACCGGACGGAAGATGAGGCCGAACAGCGCCTGATCGCGGCTGGTTACAGCAAGGAACTCAATGCCCTGCGTCTGCCTGTCTCGCGGAGCAACACATCCGGTGCGCCTTTCCAGTCCCGGCTCTCCGTCGCACTGGATGCGCTTGAGGCCTACCAGCAGGACTGGAAGACATTCTATCCTTATAACAGCAAATATGACCGGTTTCTCGCCGGTAAAGTACGGCTCACACGCGAAGAAGCCCGGGGACTGGCTCTTTTCAACGACCCGGAGAAAGGCAACTGCGCTTCCTGCCACATAAGCGCCCCGGCCAAAGACGGCACCCCGCCGCAACTGAGCGATTACGGCATGATCGCTCTCGCCGTACCGCGCAATAATGCCATTCCGGCCAACAATGACCCGAAATTCTACGATCTCGGTCTGTGTGGTCCCTTGCGAACCGATTTCAGAGACAGGCAGGATTACTGCGGGCTGTTCCGCACTCCCTCGCTACGCAATGTCGCCCTGCGGAAAACATTTTTTCATAACGGCGTCATGCACAATCTGCGTGACGCCGTCGCGTTCTACGCCAGCCGCGACAGCGATCCGGAGCGCTGGTATGGCCGGGGACCACACGGAGCCAGGCGCTATGACGATCTGCCGGAAAAATACTGGAGCAACATTAATACCGACCAGCCTTTCGGCGGAATCGGGCAGAAAAATCCTTCACTGACCGACGACGAAATCGACGCGATCGTCGCTTTTCTCAAAACCCTCACGGACAACTGGCGTCCTGACAGGAAAGCTCCCCGCTGACGGTGTAGCGGATCTCGTAGCGGCAGGGCCTGCTCCAGGAAACCTCTCCCTGACCCGGACCGGGTGGAGGGGCAGGATCTCCATTCACCTCAAGCCTCGTTAAAGCGATGTTCCCGCAGACTCGTCTCGATTTCCTCCAGCGACCGGCCCTTGGTCTCCGGCACATATTTATAGACGAAGGCCGCTGCCGCCAGATTGACGCCGGCAAACAGCCAGAACGTCCCTGCCGCGCCGATCGCCTCGATCAGAGAGAGTGTCACAAGCGAGACGAGCAGGTCCGCCGCCCAGTGACTTCCGGCTACCAGACTCATTCCCTTACTGCGAACCGGCAGCGGAAAAACCTCCGCCCCGATCAGCCAGATCGCGACCGACAGGCTGCCTGCGTTGAAAATGGCATAAGATACCAGCGCTCCGACAGCGATCCACGGGTTAGCCCCCTGGGTCGCGCCAAGCATGAACACCACGGCGAGAACAGCCAGTGACAGCGCCGAGAAGGGAAGCAGTCGAAGCATGAGCGCGCGCCGTCCCCAGGCATCCACTGCCCAGCTGCCGAATACCGTCGCCAGAATCATGGCAACTCCGATCGGAATGGACGCCAGGATCGCCGATCCTTCACCAAACCCGACACTGGCAAAGATGGTCGGTGCGTAATAAAGCACCGCGTTGATTCCCGTAATCTGCGTCAGCAGTGCCACGCCGACCGCAGCGACCACGGCGGGACGCAGCCAGGGTCTGAACACCTCGGACCAGCCGGCCTGACTCCCGAGCGCCGAGAGGATGCTGTCCAGTTCCAGTTCCGCCCCGTGCTCGGAGCTCCGGACAAGACGCAGAACTTTGCGGGCACCGGGCACATCTCCCTGCATCGTCATCCATCGCGGACTGTTGGGCAGGAAAGTCATTCCCGCCAGCAGAAGAATGGCCGGAATGGCACCAAGTCCAAACATCAGCCGCCATGAGTGTTCACGCAGGAGATAGCCGGTGATGAAGGAGACCGTAATGCCACCGACGACTGCCATCTGAAACAGCACGACAAGCTGCCCGCGCCGGTTCGCCGGAACGATTTCCGCGATGTAGACAGGTACAATCTGAGATGACGCGCCGACGGCAAGGCCAAGGATAAAGCGCGAGAATGTCAGAACCGGGACCGTTTCCGACAACGTGGCTCCAAAAGTGCCGACGATAAAGATGGCCGCAGCGATCATGATCGTGCGTCGTCGCCCGAAACGGTCGGAAACCGGAGCGGAGCCAAGGCACCCGGCAAGCGCTCCGGCGATAATAGCGGAGGTAACGATCTGCTGTCCCATGATGGAAAGAGAGAAATCATGTGTGATCTGCAGCAGCGCAGCCGAAATGATCCCTGTATCGTAACCAAAAAGAAGGCCGCCCATGGCAGCAACGACGGCAATGATGCCGACGATGAAACTATCGCTCATCCAGTATTATTCCGCCTCTTCCCTGCATGCACTGACAGTGGAGTTTGTTGTTTTTTTTCCGTTCAGCAGGACGGTGTGCCTGCCTGCTAATACCTGAAATATCGGCAGAAGTCGAAGTTTCTCCCTGACGGTCCTGTCTCCGAAACAGGTCCCTCCTGTTTCCTGATGATTATGTAACCTGTTTTCGAAATAATACTGACCTTATGGTTCAAGATGAACGTGACTTTCAGGCGTCCGGTCCTGGGCGGCCGGTGTGAAACTAAAAACCTGTCCGTAAAAGTCCAGTTCAGACAGAAAGGCACGTCTGATCGTCGTTTCGGATCTGAACCCGTGACCTTCACCGGGGAACTCATACAAAGCACATGGGATGTGATTTTTGCGTAGTGCGATAACCATGGTCCGCGCCTGATCCGGAGGTACGATCCGGTCATCGAGCCCCTGAAGAAACAGGACGGGTGTTCTGATCCGGTCAGCCATAAAAAGAGGTGAGCGTTCACGGTAAACGGTCTCGGCCTCCGGCCATGGGCCAACCAGACTATCGAGATAACGTGCTTCGAATTTATGAGTTTCCTGCGCCAGAGCTCTGAGGTCTGTCACGCCGTAGAGGCTGACACCAGCGGCAAAAATATCCGACGTTGCCAGTCCGGCCAGAACGGTCAGGCCTCCCGCGCTCGATCCGCGGATGGCGATCCGTTCCGGATCAATCATCCCGGTACCTGCCATATGACGTGCGGCAGCGATACAGTCAGCGACGTCGCGTACTCCCCATTCCCCGTCCAGACGTTCGCGCCATGCGCGACCAAAGCCGGTTGAACCACTGTAATTGACGTCCAGCACAGCAAAGCCGCGGCTGGTCCACCATTGAATTTTGAAGGAAAATGCTTCACTCGCCCGGGCGGTAGGGCCGCCGTGAGCGGTAACAATCATCGGTGGCCGCTCATTCTGAGGCACCGTGTACCGCGCATTTGTCGGTGCATAGAAAAAAGCGTAGCCTTCGTCCCCATCCGGAAGCGGAAAACGGATATTTTGCGGAAGTGAAATATCACGCGGACCAAAAGGAAGCGTGGCAGAACTTCTCAGAATACGCGGCGTGGCGCCCGCGCGGCCGGTAACAACCGCGGACGCATTGTCGGCCGGCTGATCAAGCCAGGCATATAATTCATCATCTGTTCTGTTTGTGCTGCTTTGACCTGTAATCAGGACCGGGCACTGATCTGGCTGGCCGAAGGCAACCGGCTCAGCCGAAAAGGTACTGCCTTTCGGGGTAAGCATAAGCGTCTGCGTCCGCCCCTCATGAACACTAAGAGCAAGAATCCGTCCGCCGGGAAGCAGTGTGTAACTGCTCTGGCCGAACACCCAGTGCGGTTGTCCGATTTCGGCGCTCAGAGGACAGAGTGGTTCTGCTTCCGGGGTGGGGCGTGTCACATCGAATCGATACAGATTCCACCAGCCACTGCGATCTGATATGGCAATAAGGGTACCATTATCAGCCCATTGGGGCTCAATGATGGACTCGTTTATTTCGTTCCCTGCCAGAATGCGAGGCGTACCAAGTATTACGCACTCTCCATCAGACAGGATCGGTGCCACACAGAGCCGGGTTGCCGTCCATGGCATCGCCGGATGGTCCCATTCGATCCAGGCAAGCAACAAACCGTCAGGCGATACGGCGGGCGTTGAATAGAAATCCGCCTCGCGGACCAGAACGGTCCCCTCGCCACCACAGCAGTCGGGAGCAAGAGGCAGGGCGACCAGCGTCGTTTCAGGCTCACCTTCACCCCTGTGGTCTTCACGGACGGCAAAGAGAATACGTCCGGAAGGATCAAAGGCCAGACTGGCGTAACGCAGATCTTCGCCGGCGGCGATCCGGCGGAGCTGTGGTGAAGAGGAGCCAATGGCAGTGAGAAGACATACGGCATCATCCAGGTGGTTGCTGAACGCCAGATTTTCACCCTGCACGACATATGCCTTGCCGCCGTACTCATGGACTTTTGTAGCGACATCCATTCCAGGCGATGTCACGTCATAGGGTCGTTCGCCTGCCCGGTTGCAAACCAGAGTCGTACGCCCGCAGTCCACAGGACGTCGCTCCAGCCAGAATATTGCATTTTCTGTCGCGGACACGGATGACAGGGTTATGGTCTTCCCTGCGGCCAGATCTGCTGTCACGGGAGATGGCCACGAACCGCACGGTCTGGCGTGTTGCGTCATAAAACCTCCGATATCAGCATCCGCAGGGGTGTGGCTTATGAAATTGTAAAGCTGGTTTGCAGACTTGACAGGCTGGTGTCCAGACGGTTCCTGCAGATGCTCGTTGACTGTGCGCCCGGGAACTTCTGCCCTGTTACATTATCTGGATACACTTCTCTCAGAATACGGATACGGCGTTATCGGCGTCGTCGTGATGTTTGAGAGTATGGGATTGCCTCTTCCGGCGGAAAGCCTGCTCATCACTGCCGCATTGTATGCAGCAGGCACGCACAGGCTGAATATTTACGGCGTCGCTTCCGCAGGCGTGATCGGTGCCATCATGGGTGACAATTTTGGATATCTGATCGGCAGGGCTCTGGGATTTCGCCTCCTTCTCCGTCATGGTCGTAAAGTGGGGCTGACACCAGAACGTCTCCTGCTGGGGCGGTATGCTTTTCGCCAGCATGGCGGTGTGGTGGTATTTTTCGGGCGCTTTATCGCCATCCTGCGTGTTTTCGTCGCGTTGCTTGCAGGCGCAAACCATATGCACTGGCGTAATTTCCTGTTGTTCAACGCAATGGGCGGTATCTGCTGGGCCGGAGGTTATGCACTTATCACCTACTATCTTGGTCACGAAGCGCTGCAACTGTCGGGGCCAGTCGCCTGGGTGGTGATACCAGCAGGAGTGGCTGTCATTACAGGGGTTCTTCTTTTCCTGAAGAAGAACGAGAAACGGCTGACCAGAGAAGCTCTGAAAGCCGCTGAAAACGACCCGACTCTTGTCCATGGAATGGAAGCGGAGCTGAAACAGTGATGAATGATCGCCGATCTTTTCTGAGCAGTCTGGAACGTCTTGATGGCCGGGTTGCAGTAGTGACGGGTGCTAATAGCGGCCTTGGATTTGAGGCAGCCTGCGATCTGGCGATGCTCGGCGCACGCGTTATTCTTGCGTCCCGGAATACAGAGCGGAATGAAGCTGCGGTCAGGAAGCTATTGAGTCGCATTCCGTCCGCCCAGGCTGAATCTGCATCACTTGATCTCGCATCCCTTGCCTCGGTGAAGAAGTTTTCTGACAGACTCGCGGAACGCGTGTCATCTGTCGATGTACTGATTAATAATGCCGGCGTTATGGCGCCTCCGGATCGTCTTGAAACACAAGACGGTTTTGAACTGCAGTTTGGCGTCAATCATCTGGGCCATTTCGCGCTGACCGGATGGCTGAAGCCTCTTCTTGAGGCGTCACCGGATCGGGGTATTGTCATTCCTGTAGCCAGCCTGGCTGCGTGGAAAGGCCGGATACAGTTCGACGATCTGCAGTCCCGATATCGCTATGTGCCTTTTCACGCTTATAACCAAAGCAAACTGGCCAATCTGATGTTCGGTATGGAACTGTGCCGACGTGCAATGACGGAGGGCTGGAAGCTTCATGTTCGTATCGCTCATCCAGGCTGGGCCAGAACACAACTTATCATTAACGGGCTCGGCAGCGGGACAGGTAGCCTGCTGACACGCGTAACCGAACTGGGTGCGAATGTTGCGTTTCGCCTGATGGGACAGTCAGCCGCGGAAGGAGCTGAGCCTTTTGTCTATGCTGCAGCTTCAGGAAAGGCTGAGGACGGGAATTATTACGGGCCGACGGGCGCGGGTGAACGCACGGGGCCGCCAGGGCTGGCTGCTATTCCACCCTCGGCTCGCCATCCAGGCATTGCAAAACGATTGTGGGATGTATCCGAACGCCTGACTGGGATAGTGTTTGACTGAAACCCGGTGTCTGTTTCTGAAGAGAAATTGTGTCAGGAAAAACCAGTCTGATATGTCAGAAACAGACAGATAATCAGAATCTGATCCCGGGACCTCACTGGGAAGTGTTTCTCAGAAACTATACTTTTCCAGGCTATATCTGAAATAAGCCCCAAAACTGTCCAACAGTTTCGGGGCTTAGTGTCAGTTGTTCATTGCCTCGAAGAAGTCGTGATTGGATTTGCTGTATTTCAGCTTGTCCAGCAGGAATTCCATGGCATCCATAGTGCCCATCGGAGCAAGAATCCGTCGAAGCACCCACATCTTCGACAGTGTGGCACGATCGACCAGAAGTTCTTCCTTGCGTGTTCCACTTTTGGTGATGTCGATAGCAGGAAATGTACGCTTGTCGGCGAGTTTTCGGTCGAGAATCAGCTCGGAGTTACCCGTTCCCTTGAACTCCTCGAAGATGACTTCATCCATACGCGACCCTGTGTCGATCAGGGCTGTAGCGATAATCGTCAGCGAACCGCCTTCCTCGATATTACGTGCAGCACCAAAGAAACGCTTCGGACGTTGCAGGGCATTAGCGTCTACGCCACCCGTCAGCACCTTGCCTGAAGACGGGACGACCGTGTTATAAGCCCGGGCAAGGCGCGTAATCGAGTCAAGCAGAATTACGACATCCCGCTTATGCTCGACGAGACGTTTGGCCTTCTCAAGCACCATTTCTGTGACCTGAACATGTCGCTGAGCCGGTTCATCAAAGGTCGACGCGACGACTTCCCCACGTACGGAGCGGGCCATGTCGGTGACTTCTTCGGGCCGTTCATCAATCAGAAGAACAATCAGGAAGACTTCAGGATGGTTGGCGCTGATTGACGAAGCTATACTCTGCAGCATCACGGTTTTACCGGTGCGCGGCGGTGCCACGATCAGGGCACGCTGTCCCATGCCAATTGGCGCAACGAGGTCAATAACGCGCGATGTGAAATCACGCGGTGAACCTTTTTTGCCTTTGGCGGTTGCCTCAGGTTCCGGAGGGGTCTGACCTTCAACTTCCATCTGAAGACGACGTTCAGGATAGAGTGGTGTCAGGTTGTCAAAATTAATCCGATGACGAACCGCATCGGGGGGTTCGAAATTGATCGTATTAACTTTTAGAAGGGAGAAGTAACGCTCCCCGTCCCGGGGAGCCCGGATCTGACCCTCTACGGTGTCGCCCGTCCTCAGACCGAAGCGACGAACCTGCACCGGAGAGATATAAATATCATCTGGACCTGGAAGATAATTTGCTTCGGGAGAACGCAGATAACCGAAGCCATCTGATAGAATTTCCAGTGTGCCTTCGCCGTAAATCGCCTGGTCGTTATCTGCCAGAGTCTTCAGAATCGCGAACATCAGCTCCTGTTTGCGGAGGGAAGAAGCGTTCTCGATATTGAGATTTTCAGCGTAAGAAAGAAGATCGGCCGGGGTTTTGGCCTTGAGTTCAGCGAGATGCATGTAAAATGCGCCTTGGTATGGCAAGCGGGTACCGGGAAAGGATCAGGGTTTTCGCAGCTCTGTTTCGGAACGAAACAGCATACACGGAACCTGATGTGCCGTGATTAACATGGCGAGAACCCTGTGCAGGGAGCGCGCTGAACAGATGAAGGCTGTCAGCGGTGAGACTGTCCACTAGTGACAGTATTTCGTCTTGTCAAGTTAAAGCATGCATCCTCATTACAGCGCCGGTGCAAGTCAGTTATTCTTTGTGGAATGCTTCTGAGAAGCCTGCAGCGGTCAGCCAGTACTGACTTGTCGACATATCGGGAGACAGGAAATTGTTGAGCTGCGCCGTAAGCTGAATCGGTGTCCGACGTGTGGTAATCGTGCCGCCGAGAGTAACCGAACTGCAGGTACCCTCCAGTGTCAGTGTACGATCCATCAAAGGGACCGTCATCTGACAATGAACAGATGTACCTGCTGCTGTGGGCATGTCGAACGTGCCGTTAAGGGAACCGAAGGCAAGCGGTCGAAGATCATGATCGAGAAGTGCGTATTCACCCATTATGCCATGTTCGCCGTTCCGTCGGAGTCCGACGACTACGCTGTTCTTTCCGTCAGGAGATGCTCCACCATAACGCCACGGTTCCGCTCCCATATGGTTGATAAGGATCTGGGCAGATGACAAAATCTGTAAGGGTATTGTTGGCCGAATCGCTTCAGCTCTTGCTGGCTGGGAAAACAGCAAAAAACTGAATCCGACAATGGTGGCTGTTATGGCTGGGCGCAGCATTTGCTTTTGTAGCCCATTTGATATCCTGCTCATCGTACCCCCCCAAGCCAGCCGCGGCGCCAGAACCACAAAAGTGGCAGGATTATCGACAGCGCCATTGCTGTCAAAGCGTACCAATATCCAAAACTCCATGTGAGTTCAGGAATATCTTTAAAATTCATTCCATAGATACCAGCAATCAGAGTGGGGGCCACTCCGATAAAGCTGACGACTGTCAGAACTTTCATACCATCATTTTGTTCAATGCTGATAAAGCCAAGGGCTGCATCAAGCAGAAACTGGACCTTGTTGGAAAGCTGCGACACAAAGTCATTGAGTGATGAAATATCACGGCTCACCGTTGCCAGACGGGTCGCCAGTGCATGTGGCAGATTATGTTTTGTTGTCTCACTGACGAAAATGGCGATACGATCCAAGCCAAGCAGACTGTCACGAACAAGCGAGGAAAAATCCTCAGCATGGCCAACTCGTCGCAGAATTGCGCGCTGCCACGCAGCTATCCGTCCGGCACGCGGACTGTAGCCCGCAAAGACATCACGTGAGAGCTGGTTTAATGCCAGTCCAACATGTTCAAGCACATCAGCAAGGCGATCTACGATCGCTTCAAGTAACAGGATTAGTATATCGTCACTATTCAAAGTTGCCATGGTGTCGGCGACCTGACGAGCAGCAATATCAAATGACGCGTATTCGGAGAAGCGGACACTGACCAAGAATTTCGGAGTAAGAACAAGACCGATTGGCGGGCAGACAAGCTCCGTTTCCGTGCGACGTACAAGCGGAGTCGAGAGATAAACTGCGTCGTTCTGGGTAAAGAGGCGGGACGAGCTTTCGATCTCATCAAGATTGGCACGGTGCGGAATATCTTCGCCGACAATTCGTGCCGCCAGATCATGTTCTGCATCCGTCGGATTCATGAGATCCAGCCATGCCGCACCGACCGCGTCCGCCTCAGTCTCCACGGCGCGTGCGGCCTGGCCGGTTCTGTGAGCCAGAAACATGAGCGCGCTCCTGCGATAACCCAATCTGCGTCATTGAAGAGGAAATATCCTGACGCGCGTGCGGGTCTACCATCAATTTCCAAACCTGTAACGGTTGCGCTACGGTATGCGCTAGGCTCAGGACCTGTTAATTTATTGAACTGAGCTGGCTGTTGTGATTCACAGTCTTACCGTTGGAGGTGAGGCTGTGAGTGAGATATTTTTGCTGTCTGAGCGGCAGATGGAGAGGATCAGGCCGTTTTTTCTGTTCGTCTTCATCTGACAGCGGGTCAGGTGGGTGACTTCAAAGGCGCGGACGTTCTGCTGGCAGACCTGCCGGATGAGACCGAAGAAGTCATTGGCGACCGGGGATACGACAGCAACCGGATCAGGCTGTCTCTCGCAGACCGGAATATCACCGCCTGCATTCCGCCGAAGAAGAACCGGAAATCAAAGCCGCCTTACGACTGGCATCTGTATAAAAAGCGTCACCTGATTGAAAACATGTTCGTAAAGCTGAAAGACTGGCGGCGCGTCGCCACCAGATATAACCGCTGTGCCCGTACCTTCATGTCAGCAATCCATATCATGGCCGCCTTCATCTTCTGGCTCAAAGAATGAGGCCTGAGCCTTAGCCGAAATGAACCACAGACGAAACAGAAAGTTTTCACTTAGACCTGTGCGTGATAGTTCCGGATATTGGGTCAGTAATCGCAGACGATCCAAACGTGTTCCCGTAAGGTTCTTCTGCATAATTTTTAGTATAGAGACAACTGACGGATCAAGAAATTCACGGTTATTAAGAAGCCATGCAATATTAGAGCGAAAAATAGTCATAAATACTTCAGGACCACGCCTGACGGCAGCGTAACCTCGTCGAAACCATGATGGGCGAGCACCAACGGCATTGGTTGCGTGCTGTCGATAAAGTACGACTGGACGGCTATCAATGTACACTACGCCCCCGGCCGCTATGACAGCCAGATACGCAGCCCAGTCGTGAAGAATAGATGGTGGGAATGGTCCCATAATTTTTAGAAGATGCAAGGCTCTTTTATTTAGCATCACGGTGCACCCAGTCGCGACATTTTGTGCGAGGGCTGAGAAAATTCCTTGCAGATTTTTAACAGCAGGCGAGATCATCAGAGGATTCAGAAAGCGATCCGTCAGAATCTGACGACCAAAATAGAGAGCTGGCTTGCTTTCAGGCACGTCTTTAAGTGCAGTAACACCGCGTGAAATTTTATCCGGCAGCCAGACATCATCCTGATCCGCAAAAGCAACCAGATATCCATCGGGTACCTGCGTTAGAAGTTGCCAGTAAGAGGCTGCAATTCCGATATTGATGCCTGATTCGCTATCGGCTTCAACGCAACGACCAGCGCCTCGATTGGCCTGAAAAGCCTTTAGAATTGCACGAGAAGAATCTGATGAGCCGTCATCCCGCCATAGAAGCAGCCAGTTATGGTGCTCCTGCTCAAGGAATGAATCGAGCTGGCGGCTAAGAAAAGCCTCACCGTTATAAAGTGAAAGCAGGATGGCAACCGGCGGCCCACTTCTGACGAAATGTGGCGTCTCTGAAATGGACGAGACTGAACCAGCACTCATCGGACACATTGTCCCATTGCAGTGCTGCGCTGGTCAGGATGCTTTGTTCGCAAATATAGTATCAACAGTAGCAGAGACACTGTCATGCCAGTCTGGCATATGAATGCCGAATATCCGTGCCAGCTTTCTGTTATCCATACGGGAGTCGGGGGGACGTTTTGCAGGTGTAGGCCAGTCTTCAGTGTGGATCGCCGTAATTTCCGGCATAGGCTGACCGTATTTTGATGCGCATTCGAGTGCGAAAACCGCCAGTTCATGCCAGGTCGCTTCACCAGTCCCGCAGGCATGATAGATACCCGCATATTCGTCCTTCCAGCCATCACGCCAGATCATGGCTAATATAGCGAGAATCGCTTCTGCCAGATCGTCCGAACATGTTGGATTTCCACACTGGTCCCCAACAACTTTTAAGGCAGGATTCTTAGCGCCGGCATTTATCATTGTGCGTACAAAATTCTTACCATGAGCAGAATAAACCCAAGACGTCCGAAGAATGATCGCTTTTGGGTCAGCTTTAATTACTCGCTGTTCACCTTCAGCCTTAGTTCGACCATAAACGGTTTCAGGCGAAACGGTATCTGTCTCTGTGTAAGGAGAACCTTTTTCCCCGGAAAAAACATAATCCGTCGAAATATGAATGAAAGGAATATTTCGTTCTGCACATATAGCGGCAAGAACTGCCGGGCCATCACGGTTTGCCGCATCAGCACAGGCAATTTCTTTTTCAGCAAGATCTACGGCCGTCCATGCTGCAGCATTGATTATAGCTGAAGGATTATGACTCTCGACGACTGTCTTAATCGTCTCAGGACGATCGAAGTCAAATTCAGGACGTCCGACGCGGCAGACTCTCTCGCCACCCAGATTGGAGAGAGATGTGGCAAGTTGCCCGTTTCCGCCTGTAACGAGAATCGGGCGTCTATCAGAATCGATTTTGACCATCAGTAGTGAAACCAGTTCTTTGCTGCAGAGAATTCAGGTGCCTCAAGGTCTTTTCCAGACAGTACAGCGGAACCTTCTTCAACTGGCCAGGTGATTGCCAGCTCATTACTATTCCAGATCACAGCGCGTTCAGAAGTTTTATCATATAAACCGGTACATTTGTACTGCACTTCTGAATCATCGGCGAGTGTGCAGAACCCGTGAAGAAAACCAGGAGGAATCCAGAGCTGCGACCAGTTTTGTTCAGATAGTTCAGCGGCAACCCATTTACCATAAGTCGGAGACCCGCTACGCGCATCAACCGCTACATCCCAGATTGCACCTTTGGTGCAGCGCACAAGTTTTCCTTGGGCGTGCGGATCGAGCTGACAATGAAGTCCTCTGACAACGCCTTTCTGGCGTGACAGACTCTGATTATCCTGCACAAAAGGCAGCGATATCCCCACCTCAGTCATACGCTGAATATTATAGGTCTCAGAAAAAAAACCGCGATTGTCTGAAAAACGAGGTGGTGTGATGAGAATGACGTCGGGAATAGCCAGACGTTCCGCCTTCATAAGTCGACTCCATTGAATAAAATAATGTACGCTGTCGTTAGGGATGTCACTTTCAGGCAGTTTTGATCTCTCCTGCCACCTCGTCTGACCGACGATAAGGTCGCAGGAGAGATGACACTTCAGCCTTGATCAGCGAGATCCCTGAGCATACGGCCCAATTCGGTTTTTCCCATTTTTGAGGCATGTGCACGCAGGTCATTTGCATCGATGTATCCCATGCGGAACGCGACTTCCGCGGGAGAGCCTACGAGCATGCCCTGACGGGCCTGAATGGTATGCACGAACTGTCCCGCCTGCATCAGACTTTCGGGAAGCCCCGCATCCAGCCAGGCACATCCGCGGCTCAGTCGGTCAACATGGAGGCTGCCTTCTTCAAGGTAGAATCGGTTGAGATCTGTAATTTCCAGTTCCCCGCGGGGAGAGGGCTTGACTTTCCGGGCAAATTCGAGAACCCGGTTATCATAGAAATAAAGGCCCGTAACCGCCCAGTTTGAAACAGGAGTAGTCGGTTTTTCTTCGACAGAAAGGGCTTTTCCTGTTTCGTCGAAGCTGACAACGCCGTAACGCTCCGGGTCACGTACCTGATAGGCAAAGACTGTAGCACCTTTTGGGCGTGTAGCTGCTGCTCGCAGCAATACCGACAGATGATCGGCAAAGATGAGATTGTCGCCCAGCACCAGTGCGCACGGACAACCGCTGATCCAGTCATCTGCAATAAGAAATGCCTGAGCAATCCCATCCGGACTGGGTTGTTCACGATATTCAAATCTGACACCAAACTGGGAGCCGTCGCCGAGCAATCGTTTAAACTGCGGCAAATCTGCCGGGGTAGAGATGATCATGATATCCCGGATGCCCGCGAGCATCAGAGTTGTCAGCGGATAATAGATCATCGGCTTGTCATAGACAGGCAGGAGTTGCTTGCTTGCTGCCAGTGTCATCGGATAGAGGCGGGTTCCGGACCCTCCTGCCAGCAGTATGCCCTTCATATTCGTCTGGACGGGTGGAGTTTTACTCATTTCGCGGTGGTTCCGGCTGATGTGTTTGTTGTCTGACCGAGGCGTTCACCGGTATACCGGCGTGCCCGGATGGCTTCCCACCATGTCCGGTTATCGAGATACCACTGAACAGTGCGACGGATGCCCGCCTCGAAATTATGCCTGGCCTTCCAGTTAAGTGCCATCTCGGCATGGGTAGGGTCGATTTCATATTTAAAGTCATGTCCCGGCCGATCGGCCACAAAGCGGATCAGGCGTTCACGCGGACCTTTCGGATCAGGACAGAGTTCATCAAGAACCTGACAGATGGTCCTGACGACCTCAAGGTTCGTGCGAGGCTGGCGGGCGCCGATCGCGTAAGTTTCCCCCGGTTTTCCGACCTCAACGGCCTTGACGAGGGCTTCCGCATGGTCCTCGACAAATAGCCAGTCACGAATGTTTTCACCCTTTCCATAGACGGGCAATTCCTTGCCTTCGATGGCATTGATCGTTACCAGCGGAATCAGTTTTTCAGGGAAATGCCAGATTCCATAGTTGTTTGTGGTGTTGGTAACGAAAGCTGGCAGGCCGTAAGTGTGATACCAAGCCCGGACAAGATGGTCGGATGATGCTTTGGAAGCTGAGTATGGGCTGCGCGGGTCGTATGGCGTGCTTTCTGTAAACGGCGGATCATTTGGCTCAAGTGCCCCGAACACTTCGTCGGTGGAGATATGATGAAAGCGGAAATCTGTACGTGCCACTTCGTCGAGTGTCTGCCAGTAAGCCCGCGCCGCTTCGAGCAGAGTGTATGTTCCAACAACATTAGTCTGGATAAAAACATCTGGACCATCAATAGAGCGGTCTACATGGCTTTCTGCTGCAAGATGCATCACTGCATCCGGACGGAACGATGTAAAAAGTTTTGCCAGAGCAGGGCCGTCAGTGACATTCACTTTTGCAAACTGATAGCGGTTCGAAGAAGCAGCATTTTGCACAGTTTCAGGAGACGCTGCATAAGTCATGCAGTCTACGTTCATTACCGAATGTTCAGTGGCACCAATCAGGTGACGCACCACAGCGGAGCCAATAAATCCACATCCGCCGGTCAAAAGAATACGCATCAAACCATCCCGTTCAAAGGCCTGGAGGGGTCTACGCTTCGTGTATAGCGGAGTGCGGGTTCAATCACTAGCAAGCACTTTCGTATTGACTAAAACAGGAGAGACAAGCCGCGATCTGATTACCCGTAGCTAGTGTAGCGTTGATGTTTATTTAATGGCGGACGGAAATTTTTATGTTGGCAGGCGCTTCGGTTGAAACATTTTTACAATGGTCCAGACGACCGGATCTGCGTGTTATCGCAGAACAGCGCATTGTCCGTAATGCGTCAAAAGCCGCCAGTTCGTTCCATATCTCCGCTGATGGTGTGATAAACCTAAACGCAGATGCTCTGTGTGAAAAAAATCTGCGGTATCAGGCTTTTGTCGTCAGACACGCCCTTGAGCTTGCGATTCTTCTTGACGGAATGCCTGCTGAGGCTTCGCAACAATATAATATAAGGGCTTGCTTTGCTGCGGCACGGACGGCGGCCCTGTTTTATGATCTGGATGCAGTGCCATCAGGAAGAAAGGAGAATCGGCCAGACCGTGTCTCACTCATGAGTGGTGAAACGATACCTGACCGGAAAGAAATCAGGAAGCTCTGGCCTGAGCTGAGAGCTCCGTTACTGATGGCTGACGATCTGCCTCTCCATCTTTCTGATGCCGAGCTTGACGAGCTCGTAGCCTGGCTGAATCGGTCCTGGGCTTTCATTGGACCGGCGGAGACACTGATGGCTGCGGGAGGTGACGCGCGACTCTTACTCGATCCCCAGACGGGGCTCAATCATTACGGATGCTCGCACCGTCCCCGACCATGGGCTGTGACATTTGCTTCTTCAACTGCCTCCTCTGTCTCAGAACGCGGGTTCGCGGGTGCTGAGAAGGCACGCCAACGATTACAGCAGGCCGTAATTTCTGACGACGGCAAAGCTGTTCTTACGATACTGGCGCGTGAAGTCCGGGCGTTTCTGGCATCGTATTTCGGTTTGCCGGATGAGGACAGAGTCGTTCTTGCACCATCAGGCACAGATTGTGAACTTGCTGCTCTTGCTATCTCATTACTCAGATGTGGTGGGAGAGGGTTAACCAACATTCTCATTGCTCCTGATGAAACCGGGAGTGGTGTGCCTCTTGCTGCCGGGGGACGTCACTTCTCTGCTGATACTGCGCGCCGATCCGCGGTTGTTCGTGGTGAGCCAATTAATGGTTTTGGAAGATGCGGTAAGAACGATCAGAATTCAGATATCGATGTTGATTATGTCAGTATACGCGATGCAGACGGGACGGCCATTCCTCCCGAAAGCATCGCGAGACAGTGTCGGGAGAGAATTGTTAAGGCGATTTCCAGGGGGCGGCATGTGCTATTGCATCAACTCGATCTTTCGAAAACCGGTCTTCTCGCGCCCGGCGAGACAACATTGGCAGATTTTGCTTCCGATTTTGAGCAGAAGGTCGACGTTGTCGTCGATGCCTGTCAGGATCGTGTAATACCGGAACGTATTGAAAACTGGATTGCGCATGGACGTGCCGTAATGATTACCGGATCTAAATTTATTACCGGTCCGCCTTTTTGTGGTGCATTGCTTCTTCCTGTTCAGTGGCGTGAACGCTTAAATCAGGGGCACCTGCCGGAAGGTCTGCGCGATTACGCTGGCCGGAGTGAATGGCCGGATTGCGTTGCGACCCGGCATCTGCCTGATAATGCGAATTATGGTCTGATTCTCAGGTGGCATGCGGCCATAGCCGAAATGAAGGCGCTGAGAGCCGTTCCCAGTAGTGAAACACGTGCTTGCCTTGAAAGGTTTCTCAGCGCGGTAAAGGTGGCATTAGCGGATAGCAACGACATTCTCTTGCTGGAAACACCGAGTCCTTCAAGGCCTGAATTACCTGATGCCTGGGACGATATAGCGACAATTCTCTGTTTTCTCGTAAGGGCACCGAAATCTGCTTCGGCTGGGGTGCAAAGTAGTGATGAAAGTTTCCTGCCCATCGGACTTGAGGATGCGCGTCGACTTTATCGCTGGCTGAATGCCGATCTCAGTGCTGTATTTTCGCCGGAAGAACCAGAGTATTCCAGTCGATTGGTGCGGCGGCTGTGTCATATCGGACAGCCTGTTGCCATGCCGTCTGCAGCTCTCGACGGAGCTTCTGCTGGCGCGTTAAGGATTTCCGCCGGAGCCCGCCTTGTCTCAGGTGAGCCGTCCCATGAGGGTATGAACACTGAATTGCGTCTCGAACGCGAAATTGCTGACGCGCATGATGTGATCGCCAAAATCAGTCTTATTCGACGGCACTGGAACAGAATTCTCGTCGTCAATCCGCTGCCAACCTATGCGCCGCACCCGGAATCAAACGAGGTCGAAGCGTAATCACGAAATAAAACGGAGAACTCGAATGACGGCTGCGGCGCCGACCCTGACTCCGGAAGAACAGCAGAATCATGGCAATTTTCTGGATGCACCGAAACTACAGCCAGGCATCACCCGGTTCTGGCTTATTCGCCATGCACTGGTAGAGCAAAATGCCCGTGCCTTGCTGTACGGAACCATGGACGTGCCGCTTTGCCCGGAAAGCCTGATCGTCCAGCAGCCGATGTATGAAGCGCTGGCACGCCGTCTGCCGTCAGACGCCAGGTGGTTCATCACGCCTCTTAGCCGCACCCGACGGACTGCGGAGGCAATCCAGAGCGCCGGCTATGGTGCGCGTGGCCTAGTCGTAGAAGCTGGTATGATCGAGCAGGGTCTGGGCGAGTGGCAGGGCCTGCGGCATGGAGAGTTGCCTGACAAACTGCAGTTGCCTCCGCATCAGTTCTGGCCCCTTTCGGGGAATGAATCTCCTCCGGGAGGGGAAAGCATGGCGGATGTCTGTGCGCGGGTCGGAGCGACGCTGGACAAAATGGCCAAAGAAAATACTTCTCGTGACATGATCCTTATCAGTCATGGCGGAGCGATACGCGCTGCACTGGCTCATGCACTGAAAATTCTGCCAGATACAGCACTGCATTTCTCCATCCAGAATCTTTCACTCACGATTCTGGAATGCCACAATGTTGCGTGGCGTGTTGTAACTGTGAATGAATTGCCGGGAATCTGAGAGCTTGGTAGGCTCGTTAGCATAAACCGTAGTCGCGTGATGAGGCTTAATGTTTTTCATGCGATAAAATACATTTTGTACCTTGCGTCGGCGGAAAGACTAATCTAAACGAACGTCCATCGCAGAGGATGCGGGCGTAGCTCAGGGGTAGAGCACAACCTTGCCAAGGTTGGGGTCGTGGGTTCGAATCCCATCGCCCGCTCCAGATTTTCCAAGGAAAATCAGACGGATACGAGGAAGCCGCCGCAAGGCGGCTTTCGTCGTTTTGGGGTGTGGTGTCCACATGGTGTCCACCGCGAGGCTGAATCTGTGATGGCCTTAGCGGAGACACACACTTGTTTTGCGGTCCTGATCGCGCCGTCAATTCGTATCAATCGTTATTGTCGGTGTGCGCGGCTCACATCGGTACTCTGCGCTTATTGCCGTCGAGCAAGGCGCAGACCATCCCTGAAATTCAGGACCAGAAGAGTAAGATTGATAGAGCCGGCCAGAAGTTCGAGCGCCTGTATACTGTAGAATGGCCAACCGAATCGTGATGCCGCCGCGCGGGCGGCCAGAAACAGCGCACACGGTACGAGAACGCAAATCCCGTTGAGGCCGATGATCCGCATACGGCGGAGTTTCACGAGTGCCAGACCACGCGGAGCCCCACTTGTCGCGCGATAGCCCGAAAGCCCCGTTGTGGCGAGACATGGGACCAGGACCAATAATCCCCAGAGGATCGCACGCTTGACTGTGCTGATAATCGAGGCGTCGCCATAGAGTTCTGCGACGACCGAGGCAGTCATGAAACTGCCAATACAAAGGATCGACAGGCTTTCCTGTCACACGATGGAGACGGCGGAGAAGCGTTGGCATGATATGATCCTTGCTTCCTGAAGAGAAGGTCTTTTACATAGCAAGCCATGAAAGAAGATAGCAAGCCATATAAATGGCCGTCCCGAACCGACTCCCTTGGCTATATGGTCAACTGGGCCGCCCGGCTTTTTGCTCGTGAGATGGATGAAGCACTGCGGCCCTTTGGCCTCATGTCCGGTCAGCTACCGGTGATCTTCGCGTTGGCGGACGGCAAGACACGGAGCCAGCGTGAACTGGTGAACCTCGCGGCCGTCGAGCAATCCACGATGGCGAAGACCCTTTCACGAATGGAACGGGACGGGCTGATCGAACGCAAGCCGGATCCGAACGATCGCAGAAGCACGACGATATCGCTATCGCCATTAATGTCTGTCAGGTTGCCGGAGGTTGCGGCAGCCGTGGCGGTCATCAACGCCCGGAGCCATACGCATCTCTCGGAGGAGGAAGGTGAACGACTGCTTGATCTGCTTCACTGGGCGATCAAGGGTCTAGCAGAGAGGCCATGACGCAGATTTCCGATAACCGATGCACGCCTCTTACAATCATGGAAATGCGGCACAACACTCTGGACATCGCACATCAATGGAAATTCCGCGATCGAACTATGATGACGTCATCCGGGTGATGTCTGTCGCTTGGGGTGCCACCATTTGAGCGGTTTCCAACATCGGCGAGTAGTCCCGACTGGTCGATGATCTCCAGAGCGATCAGATGAATCACCTCGCCCTCCTTCTGAAGCCTCCCCTTCACAGCCACCATGCTGGCGGACAGGACCACCGGCCGGAATTTCTCGAAGGTGTCTGCCCAAATGATGACATTCAGCGTCGCCGTCTCGTCCTCCAGCGTCATAAAAACCACGCCTTTTGAAGAACCCGGACGCTGACGCACCAGGACGATTCCGGCTGCCGTCAGCCGCTTGCCATCCCTGGCATTGATTGCGTCCCGGCACGACAGGATGTCATCGCGCCTCAGATCATCCCGCAGAAAGGCAACCGGATGGTCCCGCAGGGTCAGGCCGATACGGTTATAGTCCCGTGCCACCTCGGCGCCGGCCCGCATGGGCTGGAGCAGGACATCCGGTTCCTTTGCTTCCCGGACGATCTCCGCAGCCGCGAACAAGGGCAACGGTTCATCCCGTAGCGCCTTGATCGCCCACAGAGCCTCACGCCGTGCCAGCCCGAACCCCGCACGAAACGCATCCGCCTCGGCCAGGTGGGTCAGGGCAGCGGCCTTCACGCCGGATCGTCGCCACAGATCGTCTATCGACACGAAGGGCCGATTCCCACGGGCCGCCACGATCCGCGCGGCATCCTCATTGGCCAGTCCCTTCACCAGGTTCATCCCGAGCCGCACCGCAAACAGGCCGTTCGCCCGTTCCGGCCCTTCAAGGATGGCCTCCCAGCGTGACCGGTTCACACAGATAGGCCGGACTTCCACCCCATGCGCCTGGGCGTCGCGGACGAGTTGGGCCGGCGCGTAGAAGCCCATCGGCTGGCTGTTCAGCAATGAGGCCAGGAACACGTCCGGATGGCGGCATTTCATCCACGATGACGAATAGGCCAGGATGGCGAATGACGCGGCATGGCTCTCCGGGAAGCCATAGGAGCCGAAGCCCTCAAGCTGCTGGTAGATACGCTCGGCGAATTCCTCCGGATATCCGTTCTCCCTCATGCCTTCGAGCAGGCGGGTCTGGAATTTCGAGACCGTCCCGGTGTTCTTGAAGGTCGCCATCGCACGCCTGAGTTGATCGGCCTCGGCCGCCGTGAACCCGGCACATACCATGGCCACCTGCATGACCTGTTCCTGAAAAAGCGGCACGCCGAGGGTCCGCTTCAGGACTTCCTCCAGTTCCGGGGTCGGGTAATCGGGCTGCTCCAGGCCCTCCCGCCGGCGCAGATACGGATGAACCATATCGCCCTGGATCGGTCCGGGACGGACGATGGCGACCTCGATCACCAGGTCATAATAGGTCCGGGGCTTCAGGCGCGGCAGCATCGACATTTGCGCCCGGCTCTCGATCTGGAACACGCCGATCGTGTCTGCCTTGCGGATCATGGCGTAGGTCCGCGGGTCTTCGGCCGGAATGGTCTGGAGCGTGAAGCGCTGCCCCTTGTGTTCGGCGAGCAGGTCCAGTCCCTTCTTCATGCAGGTCAGCATGCCAAGCGCCAGCACATCAACCTTCATGAATTTCAGCGCGTCGATGTCGTCCTTGTCCCACTCGATGGTCTGGCGATTCTCCATCGCCGCCGGTTCGATCGGCACCAGTTCGTCCAGCCGGTCATGGGTCAGCACGAAGCCGCCCGGATGCTGGGACAGATGACGCGGCACGCCAATCAGGGCACGCGCCAGATCGAGCGTCAGACGGATACGCCGGTCAGTCAGGTCGATTCCGGTCTCGGCGAATTTCTCCGCATCGACCTCGCGCGACCAGCCCCATATCTGTTTCGACAGCAGGGTGATCAGGTCTTCCGGCAGCCCCATCACCTTGCCCACATCACGGAGAGCCCCCTTGGCCCGATACCGGGTGACCACGGCGGTCAGTGCCGCGCGGGTGCGACCGTAATGGTCATAGATCCACTGGATGATTTCCTCGCGACGGGCATGCTCGAAATCCACGTCGATGTCCGGCGGCTCGCCCCGCTCTTCCGAGATGAACCGCTCGAACAGCAATGTCGTCCGCGACGGGTCGATCGCCGTGATGCCCAGCACGAAACAGACAGCGCTATTGGCCGCCGATCCGCGACCCTGGCACAGAATGCCCCGCCGCCTCGACTCGCGAACGATGCTGTTCACCGTCAGGAAGTAGGGCGCGTAGGACATGCGCCCGATCAGCGCCAGTTCATGGCGGAGAATTTCAGCCACGTCCTCGGGGATGCCATCCGTATAGAAGGCTCTCGCACCTTCCCACGTCAGGGCTTCCAGTGCTTCCTGGGGTGTCTGGCCCGGCGTCGTGATTTCATCGGGATATTGATACGCTAGATCGTCGAGGCTGAACCGGCAGCGTTCGACGATCTCCATGCTCCGGTCGATCGCTTCGGGATATCGCGAGAACAGGCGCGCGATTTCCTGGGGCGGCTTGAGATAGCGATCGGCATGACGCTCACGGACGAAGCCAGCCCGGTCTATGGTCGTATTATGCCGAACACAGGTGACGACATCCTGGAGAATGCGGCGGTCATGGATATCGAACAGCACGTCATTGGTGACGACGGTCTTCACCCGGCGCGCATGGGCCATATTCGCCAATTCATAGAGCCGCATCTGATCATTCGGCCGGCGGCGCAGGGTCAGTGCCATATAGGCCCGGTCCCCGAAGGCATCCCGCAGCTTCCGCAGATGCAGGGCGCAGTCCTCGCCGGCGACATCCGGCACCAGCACGGCCTGAAGTCCGTCGCCCCACTCGGCCAGATCGGCCCAGTTCAGCAGGCATTTCCCCTTGCCGGCGCGCGCCTTGCCGATCGACAGCAGCCGACATAAGCGGCCATAGGCGGCGCGGTCCATCGGATAGACCAGGACCGGCGGAAAGTCGGCGAGGTCGAGCCGGCATCCGACCACCAGCCGCATGCCGGTATCTTTCGCGGCGATGTGGGCCTGGACGATGCCGGCCAGTGTGTTGCGGTCGGTGATCCCGATGGCGGAAAGTCCGAGACGTTTGGCCTGGGCAAACAGTTCGGCAGGCGCAGACACGCCCCGCAGGAACGAGAAATAGCTGGTGACCTGAAGCTCGGCATAGCGGGTCATGCGAACAGCCCGTGCATGAACCATCTCTGCGAGCCGGTTTCTCCATGTTCGCCATCACCCTCGCGGAAGACCCAGAATCGGTCGCCGGCCGTGTCCTCGATCCGGAAATAATCCCGCGCGATCGTCAGTTCCGTATCACCCTTCCACCATTCGCCGAAGACGCGCTCAGGCCCGTCGGCGCAGCGCACGCGATGCCGGATACCGCGCCAGATAAAGAAGATCGGCGGCTGGTCCGGCAATTCGGCCATGGCCTGGACAGGTTCCGGCCGGGAAAGCAGCCGGGTCGGTCGTGGCCATCCGACCGGCCAGGTGGCGCCGTCATCCGGAGCCAGTGCCGGCACCCGGCAGACCGACCGCTCGGGAATGTCGCTCTCCACAGGGGCAAACCGGTAGAGCGATTCCCCACCGACGCGATTGGCCAGCGTGTCGATCAGGCCGGAGATGTCGGCTTCTTCCTCTTCGATCAGCGAGGAAACCCGCTGCCTGACCTCCATCGGCTCGGCCAGGACGGCGACCAGTTCCATGCGCTCAATGCCATAGCCCGGATCGATCGTCTCGATCTTCTCGCACAGCAGGCGCGTCAGATGCTTCGCGTCCCTTGCCGGCCGGGCCGTGGCGATCCGGATCGTCTGGGTTTGGCTGTCCAACCGGTGCAACAGGAGGTCGAGCAGCCGTATGCCGTCGCCCCTGGCATCCAGCCCTTCACACAGGACGGGAACCAGCTTGCCGATATAGCGGGCAATGGTCTCGGCCGCGCCGATGGGTTCGGCGAAGTTGCGCGCCACAGAAACCGGATCGACCGGGCGCACGGCCAGGATCGGTTCGGCGATGCGCCCATAAGCCTGGTCCAGACGGCGTTCCAGTTCCGGCCCGAACCGCAAGGTCAGCGGCGCGCGCGGCATGGCGGCCAGCTTGCCGATCCGGGAGATACCCAGCGTCCGCAATCCTTCGATGACGGCAGCCGGAAGCCGCAATGCCTCGATCGGCAGGTTGGAGAGCGTGTCGGGGATGCCTCCGTCGGGCACGATGATGATCCGGCCACGTCCATATCTGGCCAGGGCATGAGCGGCACCCCAGGTTCCGGCGATCGTGACCTTGGCGGTAAAGCCTGAGTCAGCCAGGCGACGGACCACGGCGTCCAGCATCGCCGGCTCGCCACCATGGAGATGATCCGTGCCGGTCGTGTCCATTACGATGCCATCAGGCAGTCCGCCGGATGCGTCCACGGCCACGATCGGCGCGATCCGCCGCTGGAACCAGAGAGCCAGAGCCTCCAGCCCGGCTCGGTCGCCGTCGGGGTCGGCATCCATGATGGTCAGATCGGGATAGAGCGCCTGGGCCTTGGCAACCGGAATGCCGGGCGTCACCCCGATCTTGCGGGCGGCAAGGTCGGCGGACATGACGACGCGACGGCTGCCTTCCCGGCCGGCCAGGGCCAGCGGTGTCTCAGGCGCGGCGTTGCCCAGCTTCTTCCTGATGCGCTCCGTCGGCCACAGAGGCAGGTAGAGCGACACCACACGATTCGATCCTCCCGTTGGCATCGCACCCCTCCACCTCGAAATCCGCGCATTCCCCCGATCGCGCGCGCAGCAATTCCAGCATCCACCGGGGCCGCTCCACGCCGGGCACGGGAAGCGGCGCGGATGGCAGGACAGAGACCCGCCAGCGTGTGGTGCTGGCTGTCGGCTGTCCGAAATCGGCGGCTTCCGTCTGGCGGCGCCATCTCCGGACAGCCAGGCCGATGGTCCCGGTTCCCTCGGCCGCGATCTGCAAGCGCCGCGAGGCCGTCATCGTCAGTCGCCCGACCTCGGCGACCACGGACCCCAGCCCGCCATGTCGCAGACCTTCCTCGAAGCAGGCCAGGGCGTCGTTGTCCGAGGATGCTTCAACGTGGATGACCCGGCGAGCGGCCAGTCCGGCCTGATCGAGAGCCGGCGCGAAGATGTCCTGCCGGGTGACGATCCACAGCACCTTGCCTCTGGTCCGGCCGGCAATCCCTGCGGCGAACAGGGCCGCAGCCGTGGCGTTGAGGGCGTCAGTCCCGCCACCGGCCACCTCATGAAGCGCGCCCAGGACCAGGCCGCCACCCGGTAACCTCGCGTCGATCTCCTTCACGCCGAATGGCAGGACGGCGCGTTTATGGCTTTTGTGTCCTTCGAGCCGGGCAATGGTCGCCTGAAGCGCTTCCAGGGCGGGCTTCTTCCGGGCTGGGCTCCCTTTCGTGGTCATCTCGAATCCGTCCGATGCTGGCGGCGTCAGTAGCTATATGTTCATGGTTTGTTCCTAACGCGCGATAAGAGTCAAGGCACGATTACCGGAGGTGTGACACAGTGCAGGGAATAGCTGAGGCCCAGCTATGTCTCTGATATCTGTAAAGCTTTGAGTCTCAGGGATTTTTTCTGGCCGACGACGGAAGGACGGCACCGATGTGCAACCTCTACTCCGTAATGACGAACCAGGAGGCGATCAGGATGATCGCCAGGGTCATGATCGATCATATCGGCAACCTGCAACCGTTGCCCGAGGTGTGGCCGAATACAATGGCCCCAATCATCCGCAATGCCGAGGGCGGCAGGGAACTGGTCATGGCCCGCTGGGGAATGCCGACGCCACCCGGCATGCTCAAGGGCAGGAAGGTGGATCGGGGCATAACCAATATCCGGCATATGGAATCGTCCTGGTGGCGGCGATGGGAAGGCGTGGAACATCGCTGCCTGGTGCCGCTGACGGCGTTTGCCGAGCCCGAACATCTGCCCGAAGGTGGAAGTCGTCAGGTCTGGTTCGCCAGAGCGGATGGCGAGCCGCTGGCCTTCTTCGCCGGTCTGTGGTGCCGGTGGACGTCGGTCAGGAAACTGGCTGACGGCGAGACGACAAATAACCTGTATGGATTCCTGACCACTGAAGCCAACCGGGAGGTCGGTGCTATTCATCCTTGGGCCATGCCAGTTATCCTGACGCAGCAGGAAGATATGGATCTGTGGATGACAGCGCCGGCACCTGAGGCCTTGCAGGTGCAGCAGGCATTGCCGGACGGAGCGCTAATAGCGATTGCTCCACCCACGGGGGTTGCTTGATGGCGCCTCTACGAGGCGCGCTATGCGCCGCCGATCCACCGCCCCGTAATGGTCGGACGTGTGGAACGCACTGACCAGAAATTCCTGAATGTCAGCACCAGCGTGGGTGATTTCCTAAGCCGCGCGGTCATCGGCGCCACCGGCACATGGTCTGCGCCCTTCATCCCCGATTATCCGGGCCGCGAATTGTTTGCCAGAACGCAAATCCACTCCTCCCATTCCGACCCGCGCTCTCCGCATTTGCGCCGCTCGACGTGATCGAGCCGGACGGGCTGATCCGCGTTAACGGGCAGCAGGTTGAACTGCCCCGGAGCTTTTGGGGCCGTTTACACCCTGCCCGGGCCGAGCCGGGGCTGGTACAGCCAGCGCCCGGTTATTTGTCGTGGGGCGTTATGGTGCCTATGACCAGTCCGGGCGTCAGTATCTGTGGCAACACCACTGCCGCGCCATGTGCGGGCACAAACAGGTAGAATGGCACGCCATCGCGCCCATGTTTGCGCAAAAACGCGGTTATGGCGGGGTTGCGCTGTGTCCAGTCCCCCCGGAGCGTTATTACGCCATAGCGTGCCATGGCTGCCTGTGTCGCCTGTGTGTTGAGCGCCATGCGCTCATTGACAAGGCAGGTGATGCACCATGCCGCCGTCATGTCCACAAACACGGGTTTGCCCGCATTGTGCAGGGCGCGCAGTCGCTCCTCGGAAAAAGCCTCCGTGCCGGAGGGGAGGGCTGAAAGGCCCGGACCCGAGGCGGAGGGCGGGTTGGCGCCAGCCTGCGGCGCCTGCTCTAGCAGGGCGGGCAGCAGCGCCATGGCCGCCAAAAGCCCCAGCAGGGCCACGCCATACAGGGCCGTGCAGTCCCGGTCATGGCCCGCATGGAGCTGGCGCCTTTGGGTAATGCCGTAAACCCATGCCGCAAAGGCCAGGAACACCATGCCCGATGATACAAGCAAAACCGTTGTGGCCCCACCCTCCACCGCTGCGACCCACAGCAGCCACACGCAGGTGCCCAGTAACGGAAAAGCCAGAAACTGGCGCAGGTAGTCCATCCATGCGCCGGGGCGGGGCAGGCTTTTGGCCAGCGCGGGGCAAAAGGCCAGCAGCACGTAAGGGGCGGCAAGCCCGATGCCAAGTGCTGCGAAAATGACCAGTCCGGTTGCCGGGGGACCGGCCAGCGCCCCGGCAATGGCCACCCCCATGAACGGCGCGGTGCAGGGCGAGGCCACGGCCACGGCCAGCAGCCCGGTCAGCAGGTCATGCACCAGCCCGTGCCGGGGGGAGGAGGATAGGGCGAAGGCGGGCGGCAGGAAGACAAACACCCCCAGCAGGTTAAGCGCCATGGCGAAGATCAGCCATGTGATCATGCCCACGAACATCGTGGACTGGAACTGGAACCCCCAGCCAGTGGCGGCCCCGCCCAGGCGCAGCGCCATGACCAGCGCGCCAAGGGCGGTAAAGCCCAGAATAACCCCTGCGGCATAGCTGATGGCGCTTTGCTTTTGGTGCAGGCGCTCACTCTGGCCCATGCGGGCGACGGCCAGCGCCTTCATGGCCAGAATGGGAAAAACACAGGGCATCAGGTTCAGCACCAGCCCACCCAGGAACCCCAGTACAACAAGGCGGAACAGGCCAGACGCACTTTCCCCCCCGCCATGGGGCGGCCCCGGCACGCCATTGCCGAGCGCTGCCAGATGGCCCGCCATCGGCTGCTCCCCTGCCGGATAGTCCCCTGCCGGGTCTGGGCTGGTCGCCCCCATGGCGGTTCCCGTTGCGGTCCCCGCTGTGGTCCCTCCTGTGGCGGTTCCAGCGGCGGCTTCGGCAGCGGTCCCGGAGGTGGTTCCTGTGTTGGGCTCGGTGGCAGGCCGGGCCGATGGCGCAATGGAGGGCTCACTGGCCATTGGGGGGGGCAGCGGGGTGGCCCGCACGCTCAGCGCGCGCTCCGTCCCATCGGGGGCCTTGAGCACCAGAATACCCGACAACGGCTTTGCAGGCGTAAAGTCAGCCGTGGGGTCAAGGCGCAGGGCAAGGCCCTCGGGGCCAAAGAGCAGGGCTTGCGGTGCGGCTTCCCCAATCCGCCCGCGCTCTTGCGGCATGAACCAGGCTTGCGCGACGGACTGGCGGTTCAACTCCCTGCCCTGAACGCCAAGTACCCCTGTGGGGCTGATGCTCACCGGGTAGGGCGAGGGCACGGGCGTATGCTGCTCCGCCTGTGTAAACAGCCCCACCTGCGCGGACGGGCGAGGCGCGCCCACGGGCAGGGTAAGCGTGAATGTTCCTTCCTCGGGAATACAGCTCTGTGCGCACACCAGCCAGTTGGCGTGGGCGCTAAGGGTTGTCAGCCCTTGCGCGCCCAGGCCGTCGGGCGTTTGCCCCGGCTGGGCCGCCGGTGGACGTCCCGCTGAAGGTTCCACAGGGCGCACCATTGGGAGCACCACTGGCAGCACCACATCGCCCGTATAGGCATAGGACATCAGGGAGGCGTCCCTGATCCGCTGCGGCGTGGGCCAGACAATGGTTTGCGCCTCGCCCCTTAACGCGCCCGTTGCGGTTATGCGCAGGGTCGCGGGGTCTCCCGCATCACCGGGGTTGAGCCAGTATGTGTGCCAGCCGGGCTTGAGCCGCAGGCGCAGGGCCACATGGAGGGACGAGCCGGGGCTGGCGGTATCGGACGCGCTTATCAGGCTGGCCGTGCTGTGCGCGCTGATGGCGGGCGCGCTTTCCGCCCCCCAGGCGGCAGCAAGGGGAGGGAGCCCCGCGCACGCCAGCAGCCCTGCCAGCCCCTTGCCCAGCGCGCCCTGCCATCTCCTGCCCGCGCGGGCGCGGGTGGGGTGAGCTTTCTGGCTAGGTTGGCGCGAGGGAAAAGGGAGAGGGCCGCTCATGAGCGTCAGGCTTTCAACACGGTAGGGGCGGACACACCCAGCATACGCGCAGCCGACGGATGGGGGAACAGGGCAGGCGGTTTCCTAGATGTTTAGTCCCGGGTTTTGATGGTGCATTATTTTCACGAGAGTGGAAGGATGCGCTATGGGCCAGGTTCACCACGGATGCGCCACGACGACAACGGCAGTCCGTCGAGCGATACAGCATAGTCAAGAGAGCCTGAGAGCTCTGGCGGAACGCCACGGGGTCAACCCGAAGACAGTCGCCAAATCGAAGGGACGGCCCGATACAGCGGATCGACGCACTGGCCCGAAGGCTCCTCTTTCGACGGTCCTGTCGATCGAGGAGGAGGGCATCGTCGTGGCGTTCCGCCGCCATACATTATTGCCCCTGGACGACTGCCTTTACGCGCTACAGGCGACGATCCCGCATCTGACGCGCTCTTCATTGCATCGTTGTCTTCAGCGCCATGGAATCAGCCGTCTGCCCGACACCAAGGGCGACAAGCCCAGGCGCTCGAAGTTCAAGACTTATCCGGTCGGCTATTTTCATATCGACATCGCCGAAGTCCGCACCGCAATGGGGCGTCTCATCATCCTGAAAACAGCCGACTTGTATGGCCAGGCTTCCGAGCACCGCGCCGAAACAGAATTTTAAGCTCCCGGGAGCCTACATCACGCGTCTCGACATTGATTAGATGCTATAATGTGAATACTCTCATTAGGTGAACTAATTAATTGACGCGCGAATTAGACTGTTCGAGAGCTTATCCGCCCAAATAATGAGATTCAGCGTCGCGGTCTGTCGACGGTTACCCTGATTAGGACCGGGAGGTGAAATTCAATAAATGTCATATTGGTCGCGATATGTGCTCGCACGTCGTGGGCTTCGATCATTCACGATGCACTCTGTGCGATCGTCTATCCATCCTGTGACGGCTTCCTGCACGACATCGTATTCATGGCTGTTGCAGATTGCATCGGCTTTGAGTTTACAAGAATAGAAAGCAGACCAGTCATTGAATGGTGATTAGACAGTCTCTCCCGATGTCTTTCTTTACGGGTGGCTCTCCTTGTCGGACGACGCCTTGTCATCCCCAATGAGATTGCACGCGGCCACCGGCCGGCGATGATTCGCGTCCCCGTTAATGCAAAGCTCAAACGTATCGTGGCGCACCTGCTGCCCTGCTTTCGTCTTGAGGAAAAACGGAGCGAGTTGTTCAGCGCAATGGCCGCCGTCGCGAACATCCATATAATGCCCTGACCGGATCAAAGGTGAAGCTGGGGCGATGGGAGGAATATCTTGCCATGCGGCAGGGCATCCTGAAACTGAATGCGACCTATCGTTCGCGGCTTTCCAATGATCTGGGTGGCTGCCTGTCGGTGTTGCCTGGGTTCACGACGGAAACGCAGGGAGCGGAATCCGTGCGTCTGATCGATGTTCTGTGGCTTGATCGGGAAAGCCACAGGGTTGTCGCAGCCTTCGAGGTTGAGCATTCAACGACCATCTATTCCGGCATCGTGCGGATGCTGGATCTTGCTCGCGGGTCAGAGGCGCAGGCTTTGGAGGGACTGCTCCTTGTCGCGCCGGATAAGCGGGAAGCCGATGTACGGGAACAACTGTGGCGGCCGGCTTTCAGTAGGATTGCTGACCTGAAAGTCCGGTATCTGCCTTACGGGCGCTTGAGAAGGATCGTAAGGCCATTGAGCGCTTTGGGCAGGGTATAAAACCAATTCAAGCTATATCCCATCTGGCGACTCCTGCATGAAAATCTATGCTCCTGTAATGAACGGGTCTTCGCTTCGTGTGGGTTCCTGTCGCGGATAGGCATACCTTCCGAACGAAATAGGCAATCTGCTTTCACCGAAGTCTCAGGGCATTGAGCCGCAGTGCGTTTGTCACGACGGCCAGGGAGGACAGGGCCATCGCGCCTCCCGCGAACATGGGCGACAGCGTAAGGCCAAAGACAGGATACAGTACGCCTGCGGCAAGTGGGATGCCGATCCCATTGAACAGGAAAGAAAATGCCAGATTCTGCCGGATGTTGCGCATCGTCGCCTGTGCCAGGCGGCGGGCGCGTACCAATCCGGCGAGGCTGCCTTGTGCCAGTGTCATCCCGGCGCTTTCGATTGCGACATCGGTGCCTGTGCCCATGGCGATTCCGATATCGGCGGTGGCCAGGGCCGGCGCGTCGTTGACTCCGTCGCCCGCCATGGCGACACGGGCTCCCTTCTGTTGCATGTCACGAATGATCGCGGCCTTGTCCTCAGGCTTGAGGTCGGCATGTACCTCGTCGATTCCCGCCTGCCGGGCGACGACTTCCGCAGTCCGGGCATTGTCGCCCGTCAGCATCACGATCCGCATGCCGGCTGCGTGCAGTGCCGCGATGGTCTCCTTCGCGTCGGTCTTCAGCGGATCGGCCACGACCAGCAGCCCAGCGGCCTGTCCGTCGACGCCGACGAACATGACGCCCGCGCCCTCCGCCCGGTGGGAATCCGCGACAGGGATCAATGCCGACGCATCGATGCCCTGCTGCCGCATCTGGGCTTGGTTTCCGACGACGACGGCATGGCCGTCGACGGTGCCGGTCACGCCCAGGCCGGTCTGAGACGCGAAATCCCCGACCGGCGCGGCCTGAAGGCCCTGCGCCGTCATCGCGGCGACCAGTGCCTGGGCCAGCGGATGCTCAGATTGTGTTTCCAGTGATGCCGCCAGCCGCAGGACGACGTTGGAATCCCATGCACCTGATGTTTCGGTCGCGATCAGCCGGGGCTTGCCTTCGGTTACGGTGCCGGTCTTGTCGATCACCAGCGTATCGACCGTATCCAGCGCCTGCAGGGCTTCGGCGTTGCGAACCAGCACGCCGGCCCGCGCCCCGCGCCCCATGCCCACCATGATCGACATCGGAGTGGCCAGGCCCAGCGCGCACGGGCAGGCGATCACCAGGACCGCAATGGCGTTCAGCAGTGCGTGTCCGAAGCGCGGTTGCGGACCGACCAGAAGCCAGACGACGAAGGTCAGAAGGGACACAAGCACGACCAGCGGCACGAACCAGCCGGAGACCCGGTCCGCCACCGCCTGGATCGGTGCGCGCGTACGCTGGGCAGCCGCCACCATGCTGACGATCCGGGCCAGCATCGTGTCCGAGCCAACGGCCTCGGCTGTCATCAGCAGGCTGCCGGTGCCGTTGATGGTTCCACCCGTCACCTTGTCACCCGGTCCCTTGGCGACAGGTGCTGGCTCTCCTGTCAGCATGGCTTCGTCCACGCTGGAGCGCCCGTCCATGACGGTGCCGTCCACCGGGATGCTTTCCCCCGGCCGGATGCGGAGCCGATTGCCGGGCACGATCTGGGCCAGCGGTACGTCGTCCTCCCGATCCAGCGCGCCGACCCGGTGTGCGATTTTCGGTGCGAGATCCAGCAGCGCGCGAATGGCGCGACTGGTACGGGCGCGGGCGCGCAGTTCCAGGACTTGCCCGGCCAACACCAGGGCCACGATAACACCGGCGGCTTCGTAATAGACCGGGACCGACCCGTCATGCATGCGGAAGGCAGCAGGGAACAGGCCAGGGGCCACTGTCGCGGCGATGCTATAGAGAAAGCCTGCGCCGACGCCCAGCATAATCAACGTAAACATGTTCAGATGCCGGGTGCGGAGCGACATCCAGCCGCGTTCGAGGAACGGCCAGCCGGCCCACAGCACGATTGGCGCCGTGAGCGCCAACTGAATCCAGTTCGTCAGGCCGCCATCGAGAAATGCCAGCCCTCCCATATCCGCCGCCATGGCGATGATAACGAGCGGGACCGCCAATATGCTCGCCCCCCACAGGCGCTTGCTGAAATCCACGAGTTCCGGGTTAGGCGTGTCGGCGTCGGATGGCTCCTCCGGTTCCAGCGCCATGCCGCAGATGGGGCAGGAGCCGGGGTGATCCTGTCGGATCTGAGGGTGCATCGGGCAGGTCCAGATCACCCCGACCCGTTTGGGCTGAGACTTGATGGGCGTCGTGTCCGCCTTGTGCAGGTAATGACAGGGGTCGGCTTCGAACTTTGTCTGACAGTGCGCGCTGCAGAAATACCAGGTCTGGCCATCATGGTCGGCATGATGCGTCGCCGTCGCGGGGTCGACTGTCATGCCACACACGGGATCCTTGACCGGGCGCGTCTTAACTCCGGTCGCTGCCGGGGTGGGACCCTCTCCATGGAGATGGGACGCGCAAGCTGCTGTATTGTCGTTCGTCATGAGGTCCCCTTGTTTGTGGCCGCCACGCGGCGCCAGACATGCCATAATCGCTTGCGCTCCATGGTATGCCCCTGTAGGGTATAGTGCAATGAGGCAGTCACGGGTAAAGATTTCGCAGGGCCTGAAACGGGTCGAAGGTCAGGTGCGTGGCATCCAGAAAATGGTGGACGAAGACCGCTATTGCGTGGATGTTCTGCTTCAGCTTCGGGCCGCCAAGGCGGCGTTGCATCGGCTCGAGGGGCTTGTTCTGCGCGAACATATCGCGGGCTGCGTCGTGGAGGCGATCGAATCCGGCGATCCGGTGGAACGTCAGGAAAAGATCGGGGAACTGATCGAAACGGTCAGCAAGATGACGGGGTAGATGTGCAAGAAATCGGCGCGACACGGTTGGGACGGTTGCTGGCCTGCCTGCTTCTGCAGGTGGGACTGATGCTGGCGTCCGTCATGCCGGGTCATGCCGCCACGTTGTCTTCTACAGTTGCTTTGGTTACCCAACCGATGGTTGACATGCCAGGGATGCAGATGCCATCCCATACGGATGCGACGACCGCACATTGCAATCATGAACCGTGCCACGACCATCATCCATGTCATCATTGCGGCGATTGCTGCGCCCAGGGTGCCTGCGTCGCCAATTGGCTGATGCCGCCCTCCGTGACCAGGGCGTTTGATTACTCAGGTGTTACGGCACCTTTCGGCCTGTCTCGTTCGGATCGCATCGTCGGTCATGGGTTCGCGCCGGCCCTGCCACCGCCCAGAGAGATGGCCTGATTCTGTTCTGACAGTCTCAGGGCTGGTCATGGACCTATGACCGGCTCCGCCTTCTCTCTTTTGCGGACTATTATTCATGTCAATACGATCCCTTGCGGGACGGAGCGCGATCACGCGCCGCCGTTTCGTCGTCGGGACGGGCCTGTGGGGAGCGGCGCTGGCCCTCCCGCAGGGCAGCGCGAGCGCCTACGCTTCGGTCTATACACCGGCGTCGGGGCGGCCCGACCCGCTGCCTGGTACCCGTTTCGACCTTACGATCGGTTCTGTACCGATCAATATCACCGGTGCGCGCATGCACGCGGTGGGTGTGAACGGCTCCACGCCCGCGCCGATCCTGCGCTGGCGTCAGGATGACACGGTCGAACTGAACGTCACCAACCGGTTGGATGAGCCCAGTTCGATCCACTGGCACGGCCTCCGGGTGCCGGCCCACATGGATGGCGTGCCCGGTCTGAGCTTTGGCGGGATCGCGCCGGGTGACACGTTCACCTATCGCTTCCCGCTGCATCAGAGCGGCACTTACTGGTATCACAGCCATTCCGGCTTCCAGGAGCAGACGGGCCTGTATGGGGCTCTGATCATCGACCCGAGAGACGGTTACGCGCAGCATTTCGACCGCGATTATGTGATGGTATTGTCCGACTGGACCGACGTCGATCCCGAGGACATCGTCTCAAATCTCAAATTCCAGAGCGATTACTACAATTTCCGCCAGCGTACGGTGGGCACGTTCTTCCGTGACGCGCATCGGCAAGGGCTGGGTGCGACGATCCGGGATCGCCTGCAATGGGGTGCCATGAACATGGCACCGACCGACATTCTGGATGTGTCGGGCATCATCTACACCTACCTGATCAACGGCCAGTCTCCCGGGGCAAACTGGACTGGCCTGTTCCGACCGGGCGAGCGCATACGCCTGCGCTTCATCAATGCGTCGGCGATGACGCTGTTCGACGTGCGGGTTCCCGGCCTGACGATGACCGTCGTTCAGGCCGACGGCAATGACGTGGAGCCCATCCCTGTCGATGAATTCCGCATCGGACCTGCAGAAACCTACGATGTGATTGTCGAGCCCACCGCCGATGGACCGTACACGGTCTTTGCGCAGGCCGAGGATCGCACCGGATACGCGCGCGGCACACTCGCCACCCGTCCGGGCCTTGCCGGGCCGGTTCCCCCCATGGACCCGCGCCCGCTGCGCACCATGACCGACATGGGCATGGGGAATATGGACATGAAGGGCGGCATGGCAGGCATGGAGATGGGGAGTCCGCCGGGGAAGCCCGGTGATGCCCCTGCCAGCGGCGGCATGGACATGGATCACATGGATATGAAGCAGGCCAACAGGCCCGGAGCCGCCGCGATGGATATGCCGGGCACGGCGGCTGCGCCGCGGCATAAAACAGAGCTGAAGCCCGGCGTCGCGGTGCAGAGTGTCGCCATGATGCCGATCAACCGGCTGGCGGAGCCGGGCGACGGGCTGGAGAATAATGGTCGCCGCGTTCTGACCTATGCCGATCTGCGGGCCACGATCCCGGGCGCGGACCCACGCCCGCCGTCGCGCGAGATCACCCTGCACCTGACCGGCAGCATGGAACGCTTCATCTGGGGATTTGACGGCAAGAAGTTCTCGGAAGCGGAACCGATTCGTCTGACTTTGGGCGAGCGGGTGCGCTTCGTCCTGATCAACGACACGATGATGGAGCACCCAATCCATCTGCATGGATTGTGGAGCGAACTGGAAAATGGGCAGGGTGACTGCCGACCCTACAAGCACACGATTACCGTCAAGCCGGGTGAGCGGCTGAGTTACCTGGTCACGGCGGACGAACCCGGGCTGTGGGCGTATCACTGCCACCTGCTCTACCACATGGAGGTGGGCATGTTCCGCACGGTGGTGGTGTCGTGATCCGGGGTCTGATAGGTGGCACGGTCCTTGCCGCTGGACTGGCTACCGCGGTACCTGGCACGGGACGCGCCCAGTCAGTCCCGGCACGCCAGAGCGAAGGAACCCAGGAAGCGCAGACCGCCTCGGCTCCCGCGCCCGTGGTCTATGTCAACGGCATCCAGCCGGTCATGGACCATAACATCTATGTGCATGCGCTGCTCGACCAGTTCGAGGCGCGCTTTGGTGCCGATGGCGGGCAGTTCCGTTACGATGGGCAGGCTTGGTTCGGCACCGACTACGACAAGCTCTGGCTGAAATCCGAAGGCACGGTCGGCACAAACGGCAAGTTCGGTGATGGAGATCATGAGGCCCTCTATGATCGTGCCATCTCCCGGTATTTCGATGTCCAGACTGGCGTGCGTCTCGATATTGACAACGGCCCCACACGGGCCTGGGGCGCGATCGGGGTCGAGGGACTGGCGCTATATTTCTTCAATGTGGAGGCCACGGCCTATTTCAGTGACCGAGGCGCTGCGGGGCGTCTGCAAGGTTCCTACGACATTCTGCTGACCAATCGCCTGATCCTCCAACCCCAGGTAGAGATGAACTTCTATTCCGCGTCCGATCGTGCGCGCGGGGTCGGAACCGGGCTGTCCGATATCGATACGGGATTGCGGCTTCGCTACGAATGGCATCGGAAATTCGCGCCTTATATCGGCGTGAGTTACTCCGGCACGTTCGGTCAGGCCGCCGACATGGCGCGTTCAAGGAATGAGCGTGTCCATGACCTGAATTTCACCTTCGGGATCAGGACGTGGTTCTGACTATTCCTGCCCGATGTGAAATCGTCGCGGGGCGCATTGTGCGCCTTCGCATCCGATAACCAATGATGAGGAAAAGACCAATGCTGACCATTAATTTCAGATCATCGGCCCTTCTGGTAGCACTCCTGGCCACGGTCTCAGTTGCGCATGCCCAGACACCGGTTCCGGCACCAGCCCAGCCGCAGGGCCAGGATATGTCCGGAATGCAGGGTATGTCAGGCATGTCAGGAATGGACCACGACAAGATGAAAATGGACGGCATGCCCGGATCCGGCATGAAGGGGGCAGAGAAAGGCATGAAAATGAAAGGAAAGATGGGGGGATGTATGAAGATGAAGGGCATGGCCATGCCGAACGGTCAGGCAATGGCACCATCGGATAAAAAGATGAAAATGGGCTGCGGCGACAAGGGCGACGGCATGAAAATGCCGATGGGCCCGCAGAGCATGCCCGACGCGGTTCATCAGCGCTGATCGGTTCCTGATGGAGCGGGGCGGCGTCATAAGCGTCGCCCCTGGACATGCCCAGGGAGGCACGCATGAAAAGATTAGCCTGGAGTCTCGCCGGCATTCTGCTGGTCGGGATCGGCGCGGGAACGGCCGTCGTTTTCGGTGGTCTGTATGATGTAGGCGCCACCTCGCCGCATTGGCGGCTGACCTATCGTGTTCTGGAAACGGCACGCTTCCATTCAATCCGGCATCACGCCGAGGGCATTACCACACCTGTCGATCTTGAGACGCAGGCACGGCTCGTCGGCGGTGCATCGCATTTTTCGACGCATTGCGCCTCCTGTCATTCCGCGCCGGGCGTCGAGGCCGAGGATATGGCGGAGGGGATGTATCCGAAGCCGCCGGTTTTGAATGATGTGGCGCAACGCTATACGCAAGGCGAACTGTTCTGGATCCTCAAGCATGGCATCAAGATGTCGGGCATGCCGTCCTGGGCGGATCATGGTGATGATGATCTCTGGAACATTGTCGCGTTTCTCAAAAAGCTTCCGGGAATGAACAGTTCCGACTACCAGGCGCTGGTCGCCCAGGCAGGAGCAGCTGGCGGACATCATATGCATCACGACATGGATATGCCGATGCCCCGACAATAGATGCCGCTGGGATAATTGATCGAGATCAAGGAAAATATGCCATACCCCTGTAGGGTAATAACCCGTGCCCTGACGACATCCGGAAAGCGGGCCGGTATGGGCTTTGCCGAGGATGATGGCGTGTTGGAGAAACCATGAGGCGTGTCTTTTTGAGCGTGAGTGTCGTGATCATGACGCTGCTCGTCAGCATGTCCGAGGGATTCGCTCAGGCACCGGGTGAGTCTCCCGCCGTTCCGGCCATGTCCAGCGGCACTATGACGGGGCCTACGACAGGCAGCCCGCCACCTTCGCTGGCGCTGCGGCGGGATCAGCCGGAAGACGATGGGCCGATGGCAGCGCCCCGGGATGCCGGTCATGGCGCCGAGTCGTCCGGCGGAATGGAGACGACCACCGCTCGACCCGACTCAAGTATGTCCGACATGGACGGCATGATGTCGATGGGTGGTGACGAGCATGCAAGCCATCACCCTGGCATGGGCGCGGCGGGGAACCCCGGTGCGCCACCATCCGGGCCGGCGGTGCAGGGCGATATGATGAGCCGCATGCTGCCTCAGGCTGGGCAGGCATTGAGTGCGGTTCCCGGAGCAGACAAGGCCGACGCGGGTTGTTGCGGAGCGCGCGGTCGCACGCCGCTTTATACTTTCATGATGACGCATCCGAAGCTGACCGACGCCGAACGTCAGATGCTGGCCGATATTGCGGCACAGAGGCTTCAGGACGGTCTTCGCGAAGTCGGCGCCGCATCGGTCGATGCCGCTCAGTCCCTGTCGTGGGAGACGATGCGTCGATCCAGCCAGCATCTCCATGAAGGCGTTGCGTTGCTCGATAGCGGAATGGCCGCGCGCGCGGCCGCGACCGGCCTCGTGAATCCTCAAATGGTGGCATTCAACTGGTTCACGGCACAGATGGGTCTGCCGACAGTCGCGGCGAGCCAGCAGAACGGCCTGTTTTTCGGATTGACGCCGGCCCACCTGGTGTTCATGACGATCCTGATCCTGGTATCGATCGCTCTGCTGATCTTGCAGGTCCTGCGGTTGCATCGCGTGCAAGAGATTCTCAGGACCACCACGGCATTCGCACCGAAACCAACGGTCCCGCCCACGCCACCATCGTCGACCGGCGGCGGTCCAACACCTCCTGTTCCGCCGCCTCCCCCTGTACCGGGACCAGGCGGTGGAACGGCCACTCCGATCGTCGGCGCACCTCGACACGGCCTCTGGCGTGGCGGTCTGAAAGTGGCCCGGATCATTCGGGAGACACCGGCGATCGTGACGTTCTATCTAGTTCCGGCCGATGGGGGGCGGATTCCCTTTGACTTCAAACCCGGCCAGTTCGTGCAACTCACCATCGAGCCGACGTCTGGCAAGCCCGCGAGCCGGTCCTATACGATCGCATCGTCGCCGGGGCAGGTCGAACATCTCGAACTAACGATCAAACGCGAGGAACATGGGTTGGTCTCGCGCTACCTGCACGACACGGTCAAAGAGGGTGATCTTTTAAAGATCGCGGGTCCATCGGGTATGTTCACCTTTACGGGTGACGAGGCAGACTCGATCGTCCTGCTGTCCGGCGGCGTAGGCATCACACCGATGATGGCGGTCCTGAGATACCTGACCGATATCGTCTGGCCTGGCGAGATCTACTTCGTCTATTCCGCTCATGCCAGCATCGACTATGTGTTTCGCCAGGAAATCGAGTGGCTGGAACGTCGCAATGACAAACTGCACGTTATTGCCACCATGCGGCGGTCGCCGGGGACAGAGTGGTCGGGGCCGGAAGGGCGCATCACGAAGGAACTGCTTCAGCAATCGGTGCCAGATCTCACAAACCGGCGTATCCATGTCTGCGGCCCACCCGGGATGATGGCAAGCATGAGAGCGTTATTGACGGATCTCGCTGTGCCGGAAGCCAATGTTCATAGCGAGGCATTCGGACCAGCCGCGATGAAGGCCGAACCTGCGGTCGGGCCTGTGGCGGCCCCCTCATCCCCGGCCGTTACGCCTGCCGCAACGACCATTACGTTTTCCACTTCAGGGAAATCGGCTCCGTTGCAACTGGATGAAACGGTTCTCGACGCGGCTGATGCGGCAGGTGTCAATATTCCATCCTCCTGTCGATCCGGTATCTGCGGCATGTGTACGACTCACCTGCAGCAAGGTGAGGTGACGATGGCGGTCGAGGATGGGCTCGATCCGGCTGACAAGGCCAAGGGTTTCATCCTGGCCTGTCAGGCGAAGACCACGGGTGGTCCGCTGGTCGTGGAGGCGTGATGCAGGAGCGCAGCGAAATCATTGTCGGCGCCCTGGTCGTCCTGCTGGTGCTGTTCCCGCTGGGCTTTCTGGTGCATGTCGCGCCACGCTTTCCTGGGAGTCTGGCTGGCAGCCTGATTGGCATTTGCGCCGCCATCCTGATGCTGGTGCCGCTGATTTACGTAGCGGGCAAACGCATTCCCGTCGTGCATCGTTATTTCGCGCCGCGTGTCGAGAGCCGAACCCTTCTGTCGGTGCATATCTATGCTGGCGTCCTTGCACCCATTTTGGGCCTGATCCACGCCGCCCATAAATTCGATAGCCCGATGGGGATCTCGCTAACCGGCATCATGCTCGTCCTCGCTATTAGTGGCTATGTCGGGCGCTACATGTTGATCCAGATCGGGCGCGGATTGCGCGGTCGCACCCAGGAACTGGCCCAACTGCGCACGTCTCTGGCAGATGCCGGGGTGGCGCATCTGATGCCCGAGACGCCGGATGTGCCCCATAATATCGTCCAGCGCCTTTTTCTGACCTCGGCCTATCCCGGTACGCGGGGTACATCGGATCGCGAGGCCACGATTGCCTCGGCGCTGGCCGATGTTGAGTATGCGGTCAGGTCGGAGAGGGTGGCGAACGCACTGTTCGGGCGTTGGCGCAAGATTCACGTCATCCTTGTGGTCATCCTCTATTTTCTGCTGATTCTGCATATCTGGTCAGGCCTGTATTACGGGCTGAGGTGGCTATGAAGCCCGCTGTCATACTCTATACGGTCTTTGCGCTTGCGGCTCTGATCGTCGGACTGGTTGTGCCCCTTGCCGTGCATCGTTCCGGCAGTAACGCAGTTCCTGGTTGGGAAGGGTTGGTGAATCCCGGACCGATCTCGAAAGCGCACCAGTTTATCGCGGGCCAGTGCGAGACATGTCACAGGCCTTTCACAGGTGTGGTGACCAATAACTGCGTGACCTGTCATTCTCTGGCGTCGTTCGCCGACAAGCAATCCACCCGGTTTCATGTCGCGGCGACGCAATGTACGTCCTGTCATGTGGAGCACGGTGAGCGGCCACATATGACCGTGATGGATCATAGTGCATTGACGAGGGCGGATTTCTGGTCAGACACCGTTGCGCAACTTCGCTCGGCCGGGCTGGTTGGAGCGTCGCCGATTCCGGGAAGCGCTGCGGCTATTCCGACTGATCATCGACTTGACCGTGATGCCGTTCTCCATCTGAATTGCGCAAGCTGTCACTCCAACGTGGATCCTCATCGCGCCCGCTTTGGTCCTGATTGCGCGAGTTGTCACTCCACCAAGACATGGCTGATCGCCGCGTTCGAACATCCCGCCGATCAGATATCGACGGATTGCAACGCCTGTCACAAGGCGCCGCCCAGCCATTACATGATGCATTTCAAAATGATTTCGCAGCACGTCGCGCATCAGGATGCCCCGGTGGAGCATTGCTATGCCTGCCATACCACCGATGCATGGAACAATATTCGAGGGTATGGATGGTATAAGCACCATTAAATCTTACGAAATTTGCGTCAGAATATCGCCATTTAACGCGCGTGTGTGATGATGAAATCACTAGAAGCGGCGACATTGCCCAAAAAAGATATTGTAAATCAGAAAATATATCGAACGTTACGTATGATTATTTCGCACGTCGTAAACCTTTGAAGAAAGCAGTTGGCTTACTCTGGCCCGAATAGGGTTATTTCCAGGTTACGGCTAGATAGAAAAATTGACATTTCTTCAAAAAAATCTATAATTATTAGGACACTCCTAGAAGGGTTCAGGCTTTACTATATGCTTACCATTGATGATGGCGGAGGAACGTTATGATCGCATACTTGAGGAATTCGTTTAAAATAACGACGTGTATCTCTTTGATCGCTTTGCTTTCTGCATGTGGCACGACGACAGATCGTCGACTCACTGAGGACGAACAAAGTTGCCGGAGCATGGGGCATACTCCGGGAACGGCTGAGTTCAAGAACTGTCTGGCGGATTTAAATGCCAGAAGGTGTGCCACTTCCCGGCAAAAGGGGTGGGGCGAACATCACGATGCATCGCTGGACTGCACAAGATTGCCCTGAATACGCCGTTTATTATGTTGTGAAACATCGTTTGTGTATATCATTATATAATTAATAGGTGTCATGATGTCGCGATCCGGCTTGAGTCAGAAGCGCCGAATGGTGAGGCGTCGTTTTTGTTTGAGACATTCGGTAGCTTTTTCTGTGGATTACGGGTGGTCTAACATATTCTGTCGACGGTGCGGTTCATGTTGGTGTTCTGACTCGGATACAGATCGGACATCGCATCTTTTGTGATGTATACTGCGAGTACACATGTCCAGTTTCGGGGAGCAGATAACACAGGCTGGACGACCGACAAGAGGACGGTTAGCGACTTAATCGGCCTCGGGTTTTTCATGAAAAGTCAGAGGGTGGGAGTGATTTCATGACGGATTCAGGGGTGGGAGAGAGGCTTCCGCCCGTCCGTCACGGAGTGTTCCGCCATGGCGAGCGCCATCCAGAAAATCGCTCTCAATGCGTCCCGTGATATCCCTTTCAACAAACTGGTGCTGTCGCAGTCCAATGTGCGGCGTGTGAAGGCCGGCCTGTCGATCGAGGAACTGGCCCGCGACATCGAACGTCGCGGGCTGCTCCAGAGCCTCAACGTACGCCCTGTTCTGAACGATGATGGGACGGAGACAGGTTCCTACGAGGTGCCGGCTGGCGGCCGTCGCTTCCGCGCGCTCGAACTGCTGGTCAAGCAGAAGAAACTGGCCAAGACTGCCCCGGTGCCCTGTGTCGTGCGCGAGGCCGGATCGGCCATTCTCGCCGAGGATGATTCCCTGGCCGAGAACGTGCAGCGCGTGGCGCTGCATCCGCTGGACCAGTTTCGTGCCTTTCGGGACATGCTGGAGAAGGGCATGTCCGAGGACGAGATCGCCGCCGCGTTCTTCGTCGTGCCCACCGTGGTCAAACAGCGCCTGCGCCTGATGACCGTGTCCGACAAACTGCTCGAGATTTACGAGCAGGACGGCATGAAGCTCGATCAGCTCATGGCGTTTTCCATCAGTGATGACCATGCCCGTCAGGAGCAGGTCTGGGAGATTATCGCCCAGAGCCATAACCGCGAGCCCTATCTGATCCGCCGCATGCTGACGGAAAAAACCGTGCGCGCATCGGATCGCCGCGTGCGCTTCGTCGGGCTGGATGCCTATCTCGCTGCCGGTGGCCATGTCATGCGTGACCTGTTCGAGGCCGATGACGGCGGCTGGCTGCAGGATCCGACCCTCCTCGACCGGCTGGTGATGGACAAATTGGCTGGGGCGGCCGATGACATCCGCGCCGAAGGCTGGAAGTGGGTCGAGACGGCGCTGTCCTTCCCGTGGGGACACACGCGGGGCTTCGCGAGGATTGAAGGCTCGCCGGTTGTGCTCTCGGAAGAAGAAGCCGCCCGTCTAACCGCTCTGCACAGCGAGCAGGAAGCCATCGAGGCGGAATACGCACAGGCCGATGAGTTCCCCGACGACGTCGATACCCGGCTGGGGGAGATCGAACAGGCTATTGAGGCGCTGGAAGAACGCCCTGTGTCCTTCGATCCGGCGGAGGTGGTCCGGGCAGGGGCCTTTATCAGCCTGGATACTGATGCCACGCTGCTGGTCGAACGGGGCTTCGTCCGCCCTGAAGATGTGCCGGCGGAGCCCGAGGACGGCCCGGATACACCCGAGGGTGATGATGACGCGGTCGTCCATCACGGCGCGGGTGATGACGTCGAAGGAACTGGGACGGAAGGCGCCCCCGGCACCGAGCCCGAAGAGGAAGATGGGCTGAAGCCGCTGCCCGACCGCCTGCTGACAGAGTTGACGGCCTGGCGCACGCTGGCCCTGCGTGACGCGTTCGCCGGCAATCCGCACATCGCGTTGACCGAACTGCTCCACACGCTGGTGCGCGATCTCTACTGGCAGGTGTCGGGCGCGGATTGCCTGGAAGCCTATGTCCGGGAAATCCCGCTGCGGGTGCATTCGCCAGACATGCCGGGCAGTGTTCCCGCTCATGAACTTCGCCAGCGCAACGAGGGCTGGAAGCATGATCTTCCCGATGACGAGGATGCACTCTGGCAGTGGCTCGACGGGTTGGATGATACCAGTCGCCTGGCCCTACTGGCGCATTGCCTGTCTTTTGGCGTCAACGCGCTGCATGAATCGTCCCATGGTCCGTCTCTGGCACGTAGCGTCAGGGAGCGCCTGGCGCGAGCCGGCCGGCTGGCGACAGTGCTCCAACTCAATCCGGCCGAAGCGGGATGGCAGCCGACGGTGGAGAACTATCTCGGCCGTGTCACCAAGGCGCGTATCCTCGAAGCCGTACGCGAAGCACGCGGCGATGAGGCAGCGGCCCGCATTGCGCATCTCAAGAAAATGGACATGGCCAGTGAGGCCGAGCAGTTGCTGGACGGCTCCGGCTGGCTGCCCGAAGCATTGCGAACTGCTGGTTTGACCGACGGTCATCAGAAACAGGTCGCTGTTATCCCCATCGAAACCGCCACGAATATCGCGGCCGAATGACGGGCGCCTCGTAATTCATGACTCCGAACCTAACCGGCCCTGGCTTCGGTCAGGGCCGTCCTGCTGATCCAGGAGAAACAGGACATGACCAATCCAGGAAATACGCCTGAACGGGCCGATACCTTCACCGCCTTTTCCGAGCATTATGAGGCCTATCGGAAACGGCAACAGGAATTTGGAGCAGTCAATCGCAAAGCACTGTTTGATTGCCTTGATGCTGCTGGGATCGAAACAGCGGTGGTCACCTTCGATGGTTGCGGAGATAGCGGCCAGATCGAAGATATGGCGGTCACTCCGGAAACCGATAATACGGTTCTGGAAAACTGCATGCCTTACATCTCTGTCGACTGGCAATGTGCCACGTCGAAAACTGATGATTGCAGCGTCAAGGATGTCATTGAGAACGTCTGCTACGACCTGCTTTCCGAAGCGCACGGTGGTTGGGAAAACAATGATGGTGCGTATGGCGAGTTTACCTTTGACGTCGCGGGACGGTCCATCGCCCTGGAGTATAACGAGCGTTACACCGCCGTCGAAAACTACGGCCATGAATGGACGGAGGAAGGGCACCATGGCGCATAGTTATCATCATGCCCTCTCCTCTGTGCGGAAATGGGGCGGTACGGTAGAGGATTACCTGCCGTTGCATACATGGTTCGATGAATCGAAACTGATCACGGCGGACTTCCGGCACCGGGCGCTGCGACACCATGCGGAAGGCATCTTCCTTGCCGAAAAACTGTTCGGTGTCACACTCACGCTTTCGACCGGGCGGGCAGTGCCGACCCGGCTGATCGGCGAACAGCACGTCCGGGAAGATTTCGGGTTTATCCCGAGCTTTGCGGACTGGGTGAAGGAAATCCGACCCTGTCCATGGATGGGACGCGCCAGGCCTCTCGATGTAGAGCATGAAACACCGCACAGTATGAGCTGATGCGGGATTTCGAGAAAGCGGCTTCCGTTATCCGGAAGCCGCTTTTTTCGTGCCGGTCCGGCCGGGAAGGAGTGAGAGGGCGGCTTCGCCTCTGATGCCGAATATCCGGCAAGAGAGGAGAGTCCCCATGTCCGCTTCCATTCTGTCTTCCGCCCGCACGGGCTTCCGGATTGATCCCTCCCGTGGCGAACGCAGCGCCCGCGTATCGTCCGAATGGTTCTCGCGCCCCGATGACGAACGCTATCTGTCGCTGTCCGACCTGCATGCTGCCACGCTGGCGCGGGCAGACCGGGCCACGGCCCGCACGGTGGAAAGCCGCGCCATCCGCGTCGAGGCCTCGCGCGACAGTGTCGAGCGTCTGACCCTGACCGTGCCAGGACAGCATGAGCCGATCGCGCCGACGCATTGGTCCTTCGGCCAGATGTGCAGCCTGGTCAGCGCGCCGTCCTCCTATCTGCGCGACCTGCCGGCACCGCTGGCGGCGATCAATCTCCAGCACGGGCTGCTGTCGCACCGCGCCGAACTGGTGAAAACGCTGGAGACCGAAGACGGACGGGTAGAACTGCGCGCCGTGACCGGTCCGGATTATGGCCGCATCTGGGATCACGAATTGGTCGGGGCGGTGCGCAAGATCGCGGGTGACGGCACAGGCGATACCAACTGGAAGGTGCCGGGCGTCATCGACTGGGCCACCATGACCCATAATCCCTACGTCGATATCACCAAGGAAACTACGACGCTGTATGCGTCAGACAGGGACGTGTTCCTGTTCCTCGTGGATGATACGCATCCCATCGAGGCCGGACGCCTGCCCAATGGCGATCCCGATCTCTATTTCCGGGGTTTCTACGCCTGGAATTCGGAAGTCGGCAGCAAGAGCCTAGGCATTGCGTCATTCTATCTGCGCGGGGTGTGTCAAAACAGGATGTTGTGGGGCGTGGAAAATTTCGAACAGATCACCATCCGGCATAGTAAGTTCGCGGCCTCGCGCTTCGTGCATCAGGCGACACCAGCACTACGGAATTTCGCCACTGCCAGCCCGGCCTCGTTCGTCTCCGGCATTCAGGCCTCGCGTCGGGCGCTGGTCGCGAAAACAGATGAAGACCGCGAAAGTTTCCTGCGTCGTCGCGGGTTCTCGAAACCGGAAACCGCAAAGATCATCGAAACCGTGCTGCACGAGGAAGGCCGCAAGCCCGAGAGTGTGTTCGATTTCGTGCAGGGGATTACGGCGCTGGCGCGGACAAAGGCCAACCAGGACACGCGGCTGGATCTGGAAGAGAAGGCCCGCAGGCTGATGGAGCGTGCTTCCTGAAAGCCGCTTTTCTGTCTTTCCGTAAAGACGTTTTTACGAGCCCGGCCACTGCGCCGGGCTTTTTCGTTTCGGGAGTCATTCCGATGGCTGATTTCTTCACGCATTTCTCGTGCGTTCTCGATGTGGGTACGGTGGAAAACGCTGCCAAGGCGCTCGATCTCTACAATGAATTCATGGACGAACTGGCGGCGGAAGACCCGCCATCTGATGGGTTCCGGCTTTCTGTAGAACCGGAATATGGTGGCACCAAGCTTTGGATGCGCGATGAGGTGACTGGCGATCCGCATCAGGTCGTGGAATTCGTGCTACGCTGTGCGCGGGCCTTCCGGCTTCGGGGCCGATGGGGATTCCAGTGGGCCAATAGCTGTTCACGTCCCCGGATCGGCGCCTTCAGCGGCGGTGCGCATCTGCTTGACCTTGGCAGGCGCAAAACGATTTCATGGATGACCACCGATCGCTGGCTGGCGATCGCCCTGGACGGAGGCAATCCCGACACAGGAGGGCAGGGCGATGACCTTGCATGATGCAGGCGATCTCGCCCGTCGTCTGGCGGAGAACGCGGAGGCGGTGTGCCGGCAGTATCTGTCCGCCGGTCGCCGTCACGGCAATTACTGGCTGGTCGGTGACGTGCGCAATACGCCCGGCCGGTCGCTGTTCGTCCGGCTCCACGACACCGCCAACGGCAGGGCGGGAAAATGGACGGACGCTCAGTCGGGTGAGCATGGCGACCTGCTCGACGTGATCCGCGAAAGCCTCGGCCTGGTGGATTTCCGCGACGTGGCCGACGAGGCACGCGCCTTCCTCAGCCTGCCGCATCCTGACCCAGTGCCGCCGTCACAGGACCGACCTGCCCGTGAGCGTGCTTCCGCCAGTTCTTCCGAAGCGGCACGACGGCTCTGGGCCATGTCCGGGCCGATCATAGGCACATCCGTAGACGCGTATCTCCGTAGACGCGACATTACGCTTTTGCACGGAACCGAAGCCCTGCGCTTCCATCCGCGTTGCTTTTACCGCCCGGACGAGGACGGTCTGACCGAGACCTGGCCCGCCATGATCGCCGCTGTCACCGACCTCGACGGCACTCTGACCGGTGTGCATCGCACCTGGCTGGCGGCGGACGGCCGTGGCAAGGCACCGGTCGACCATCCGCGCCGTGCCTTGGGCGGGCTGCTCGGTCATGCCGTGCGCTTCGGGGTGGCATCCGACGTGCTCGCCGCCGGGGAAGGCATCGAGACGGTGCTTTCGCTGCGGCAGGTTCTGCCCGATCTGCCATTGGCCGCCTGCCTGTCTTCGGCACATCTCGCTGCCCTGATCTTTCCGCCGCTGCTACGCCGTCTCTACGTCCTGCGCGACGACGATCCGGCCGGGGATCAGGCGCTGGCGACGCTGCACGCCCGCGCGGGTGACGCCGGGATCGAACTGATCGGCCTGTCGCCACGGCTGGGCGATTTCAATGATGATCTCCGTGCGCTGGGACGCGGCGCGCTGCGGGCGATCCTGCATCCGCAACTCGCGCCAGCGGACGTGGCACGCTTTCTGGAGGCCGCCGATACCTGAGCGGGCCGGAAAGAGGAGTGGGGGGGCCGTCTTCTGTCGGCGGGCCTGTCCTGCCTCCCGTCCGGCAGGTCCGCGCCCCGGCCTTTCAAGTGGGGAGCGGGCGTCAGCCGGGCCGGGCCTTCAATGGCGTGAGCCGGCTATTTTCCGTCGCGCCCTGTGGGGGCGCTTTACATCGCGAGGCAAAATAGCCGGCCCCCTGCCATCCTTCGCTGTGCTGCGGCCGCGCGCCAGCGCGCGGTTCCGGCCCGTCCCTGGTCTGCCGCTGTCCGCCCCCGGAAAGGCCGCGAAGGGCGCAGCCGGAGACCTGGGAGGACAGCCTCATGACCCGCATGACCGACGATTTCGAACCGCCGCACGCCGCTTCATCCACCGCGCATGTGCTGACCGAACTCCAGATGTATGGCTACCGTCCCTTCGCGGACGAGCCGGACCCCAGGCCGCTACCCGAAGCGCAGCGCATCGGGGGTGCTGTGGCCGACATCTTCGACGCCATCGCTGCGACGCTGACCGACACACGGCTGGAAGCCGATCTCGAAGCATTGCTCTGGTCCACCGTGAACATCTTCCACCGCATGGTCGGCCAGGTTGAGCGTGAGCTTGACCGCAACGAGCAGGCGCAGAAACGGAGCCAGCAGGAACAGGATGGCAGCGAGATCCGCTCGGTGGAACTGGAGCGGCTGATCGCCGAAGGGCTGACCCTGATCGAGCGCCGCAACGCCTACGAGATCTTCCGCGACGAGGCGCAGGAGCAGTTCGAGCGCCTGACCCTGAGCGCGTGGCGTCCGAAGGCCGGCTCGCTGGTGTCACGTCGCACCATGACGGCCTCCATGATCGACAGCCGCGATTTCCTCAACGCCCGACGCCGCGCCGAGGGCGAGTTGCTGGTCCCGCCCGGCCCCAAGGTGGTCGTGACCGGGGGCCTGGACTTCGACGACCATATCCTGATCTGGGACCGGCTGGATAAGGTGCGGGCCAAGCATCCCGACATGGTGCTGCTCCACGGTGGCTCGCCCAAAGGTGCTGAGTTCATTGCCTCACGTTGGGCCGATCACCGCGATATCGTGCAGATCGCCTTCAAGCCGGACTGGACCAGGCATGCCAAGGCGGCGCCCTTCCGTCGTAACGATGCGCTGCTCGACACTATGCCGATCGGCGTCATCGTCTTCCCCGGTTCAGGCATCCAGGAAAATCTGGCCGACAAGGCAAAGCGGCTCGGTATCCCGGTCCTGCGGTTCGGAGGCGGCGCGTGAGCGCTCTCTCCTTCCCCGCAAGCCAGCGTCTCAGGCAAGAACCTCAAGACCGTGCTTCTGAATGACGCTCAACAGCTTGAGCGCCATCCCGCTCGGCCGTTTGGCGCCGCTCTCCCACTTCTCGACCGTGCTTTCGCTCGTGTTCAGATACCGCGCGAAGACCGGCTGGCTGACATTGTTCGCCTCGCGGAGACGCTTGATCTCGATCGGCTCGATCGCAGGGGGCACCACCAGATGGCGCGTGTCAAAATCACGCATCGTCGCCTTGTCGAGCGCGCCGACCTTGTGCAGCATTACCGCCCCGGAATGAATGGCCTCGGAAATGTCGCTCCGGAAGCTATTTTTTCTCTTCATCGCCATGGCATATCTCCGTCAGGTCTCGATCCTTCAAAAGCCGTTCGACCTGTTCCCCGGTCAGCACGGCATAGGCTTTGGCGAGGGTCCGGAAGTCTTCCAGTTCATCGCTATCGATATTGTCCCGGTCCTTCTTCGCGAACAGATAGGCGTAGATCCAGTATCGACCGCCTTTCGCAAGAATAATGCTGCGATGCAGGTTCTTGTTCAGGCGCTTCTTGAAGACACCACCACCCAGATCGACGGCCTGACCCTTCATGACCTCCCGGATCGCTTTGCAGAGTTCATCGTCTTTGATGCGAGCTTTCCGGGCCGCCCTGGCGAACCAGGCGGTCTTGAATGCCCGCTGGGATGGCTCGGCATTGGTCATGACCTCCTATGTAGCACCAGGTGCTATGGATCGCAAGGTTCTTCGCAACGCCACCGGATCACGGGGGAAGGCAATAACGCTCGACCTGATTGACCGCAACGTCCGCATACCAGCGATAGATTTCGATGATATCGTCACCGGCGGGACGTAAGCCGCGCGGATTTTCGTTCCGGTCACCGTATCATCTGCGCTATAATGCGGGTTGCGCCGTGGTGGTGGTGGCAGGCGCGACCGTCCGACATTGTCGGTTGCACGGAGACCGCCGCCATGTTCATCCTTGCTCCCTTCCTGCTCGTCGCCGGCATTGGCTTCCTGTGCTGGTTGTTCTTTACCGTGGCAGTCTTCGCCCTGCCCTGCGCCATGGGTCTGATGGCCGGGTTCTGGGCGTATGGTGCGGGTGCTGGTGTTGTCGGCGGGATCATCGTCGGTTTCGTCGCGGGCGCTGCAACCTTCGTTATTGGCCAAATCGCCTTCGCCTTGGTGCCGTGGATGTGGCTCAAGCTGCTGATCGTCCTGCTCTATACGGTGCCCGCCATTATCATGGGCTACAGCACGACACATGGGATCGCCCAGATGCTGATGCCGTCTCCGGCGTGGCAGCTCTTTTTCTCCATCATCGGCGCGATCGCGGTGGGCGTCACCGCTTTCATCCGCTTTACAACCGTGGCCCCACCCGGACCGTCCGGCGGCAATATCGCGCGGGTCTGACACCGCTCTGGCAACCGGCGAGGCAGGACAGGATCGGGGGCTTTCGCATCTGGCCGCCTCGCTGTCAGGAGGGTATGGCAGGAGCGATCGATGAGGCCCTGATTGCAGCATATTGGCTGAAGGTGCTCTTTCCCTGGAGCGTGGACGTCCAGCGCTTCCTGTCAGCATCGGCCGGTGGAATCCCGGAAGGCAGGGCGTGTCCGTGCGAAACGCAGTCCCGGAACGGGGCGTGTGCAGGGTCGGAAGCAGGGCATGACGATGCCTTCCCCTTCCTGGCCGACACTTGCGTGGGGCGCGGGTGGCCATAGTCTCCGTGATGTGTGCTCTGTCGGGCCGCGCACGCATGCCGCCTCTCAAGATGGCTGATCTAGCCGAAGGTCGGCTGCGCCTCGATCGGCCATGGCGCAACAGCGGTCCATAATTTTCTTCCCCTGACGGCTGCGCCGTCATTCCTCGCGAAACAAGAAAATTCCGTCCCGCCGTCCTCCGCTGCGCTTCGGTCCCTACGGGATGCGCCGCCGCTCGCCTCCGTCTGTCCGATCGCCATCGAGGCCGCAATGGTGCGGGCTCGGTAACAGAGATCACGGAGCAGTATCATGGCTACCATCGGCACCTTCAAGAAAGTCGGCAACGGATATAACGGCGAGATCGTCACCCTCTCGCTCCAGACCCCCAACGTCCGCATCGCCCCCGAGACCACGCGCCTGAACGAAAATGCCCCCAGCCACCGCGTCTTCGTCGGCCGGGTCGAGATCGGAGCGGCCTGGTCCCGGCGCTCCAACGAGGGGCGCGACTATCTGAGCCTCAAGCTCGACGATCCGAGCTTCAACGCCCCGATCTTCGCCAACCTCTTCGATGACGAGGACGGCGAGGGCTACAGCCTGATCTGGTCCCGCCCCAACGGCCGCCGCAACGGCGACTGAGGTGCCAGCGATCCCCCGCCCGGCCGGTCCGGGTGGGGCCTTCGCATGACCGATCGCGAACCGGCGGGTGGGCGCACCAGTCGCGCCGCGCCCAATCTGCCAATGTGTGGGCAAGAAAGGGGAACAGGGCTTCCCTCAGCCTTCCCATTGTACCATGCCCGGCGTGAACCGCCTCAAGGACGCGCGGTCCCCCCAATTTTGCCCGGCGCACCCTACGGGCACACCAGACAAAATCGGCTCCCCCGCGCGCCGCTGGGGCGGTCGCCTGCGGCGATCCTTGACCCGATTCACGCGCGCATGAGGCGACGGCCTGTCTTCGAAAAACGAAAGGAGCAGGACGATGACCACGCTACACGACCAGATCCAGATGCTGCGCGCCGAACTGACCAGCTTTCACCTCAGCCGTCGTGAGCGGGCCAAAATCGAGCGTGAACTGAACCAGGTATGCGCGCAATTCGCAGCAAAATGCCACGACGGGGAGGCCTCCGCGTAAGCGGGGGTCTTTTCGTCTGGTCGCCCGTACCGACGGCGGACCCCACTGACGGTCCTATCAGAAGCAGGACGCCGGTGTTTCCTCACTATCCAACTGAAAGAACGATATTGAATCTCCATTATACGACTATTATAGTCGTATTTCTGGTGTGCATGCCCTGCATGTCGGATGTGATCATGGATGATCACTGGCCGACAGGTAAGGGCGGCACGGGCACTCCTGAACTGGACACAGGAACGGCTCGCTGAAAAAGCCCTCGTAGCATTGACCGCGCTCAAGCGCCTTGAATCCGAGCGTGGCCTTGGTGTCCATGAGGGCACGATCGACCAGGTCCGCCGCGCGCTGGAAGCAGCGGGCATCCTGTTCATCGAGTCCGGGCAAGGGCGTGGTGTCATGTTTCTTCACGAGACTTCCGATCCACAGACGCGACAGGATGCGGGCCGTCGCAGACGCGCGCCGTCCTGATCGGCCTGGCCGCGCAGCCTTCCCACTCGGCCCCGCGTTGTTTTTTGCGTCAGCGCGGAACCGTCGAACGGTCGTCATTCCACGAATTTGTTATCGAACCGATCCAACAGCGCTATCACGAGGGATCGTCATGACCCACCCATCCTTCCAGGATCACCCGCCTCTGACGGCGCGTGTGAACGCCTATGACGAGCAGCATCTCGACCTTTATCTCCGCCTCCTGATCGCCGACGAGGAAGGTGCCGACTGGCGCGAAGTCGTTGCGGTGCTGTTCAAAATCGATCCTGTCTGTGAACCCGTGCGCGCCAGGGCTGTTTACGACAACCATCTTGCACGGGCGCGCTGGATGACCAAAGCCGGCTACCGGCATTTGCTGGAGCCGCGCCTGCAATAGCCGGGCTTCGCCGGCCCACGCGCTGGTCCCCCACGGCACTCTCCCCAATAGAAAATCAGGGTCTATGCGCTCGCGGTTCCGATCCGGCTAATTGAGGCTGCCCCCTTGCCGTATGAGGGGCCAGACAGGGAGGTCACCATGCCGACATCCTTCTGGCGTTCACAGGAAATACGCGACCGTATCAGCACTCTGGACCGTTCCGGTTTCGCCGTCGAGTTCCTGCGCCGCAACGCGACGTACCGTCGCGAGTATGCCCGCCTGCAACGACGCATCGCCCGCCGGGCAACGGACGCCGCCGCAGAGCGCGCGGCGTTCGCCGAACGCTGGGGGTTGGGCTTTTGTCCATGCTCCCGATGAACCCGCCCGCCGCGGCCGCATGGTCTGGAGGCCCGAGGTCTCCCCGGCCACGCTGATTCTCACGCCGGCACCCTCGGGTTTCGCGACGGTGACCCCGATCGAACCCGCCATGCTGGGGAATATCCTGGCCCGTCACGACGATGCGGATGGCGGGTGGCTTACGATCGGCGACGCGGTTGGCGATCTCTTTCTTCGGCTTCTGGACCCTTCGGCCTTGCAACGCCCCGCCGTGCTGCTGCCGCTGGACGCTGCCGGCGAGCTTCGTCTCGACGTGGCGTTGCGCTTTTTCCGGCATCTGCGTGGCAGCCGCGTTGCCCTGCTTCCACGCGCGCTCCAGCTCACGCCGCTCCAGCGTGCGCGGCAGATTCAGCTTCTGATCGCCTTCGACATTCAGGAAATTGGTGGCGGCCCACGTGAGGTCGCCATAGCCGCCGGCCGTTCATGGCAGGCGATTTTACCTTCCATCGAGTGGAAGAACACTGCGGCGCGGCGCTTTGCGGATCGCCTGATTCAGGACGCAGAGAACCGGGTAAACGGCGGTTACCTGGATTTCTTACACGGCAAATAGCATCAGCCGTTTTTCGCTCTCCTGCGCTGTTTCCCTCCATTTTTTCGACGCTGGCCTGCGCCCGGCTGCGCACGGTAACTCTTGCGCGCGTCATGGTCCGCCGAAGGTGGACACTGAGTCTGAAAAATCTTCGTCCACCCCCAACGCCTGCTTTCTTCGCCACCGTCATCCCGATCCGCCGCGACTTCGCCGCGACGCTTCAAAACCGGACGGAGGCATATCATGCTCAACAGACCCACGCCCTCACCGGCGCGCTATCTGCGCACCCATGAGGCTGCGCAAATTCTCGGACTTTCGCCGCGCACACTGGAAAAATATCGCTGCCACGGTACAGGACCGACGTTCCGCAAGCTTGGTGGTCGCGTCGTCTATCTGATCGATGACCTCGACGTATGGGCAGCCGCCGGTGCGTGCAAATCCACCTCCGACCCGAATTATGACGCGGCGCGTGCCGCCGGGCATGACCCACGATGAATGCCGCGCCGGGTATTCCGCGTTCCAGGCGCGCAAGCGAACGCAACAGGCTCGACCCGTTCGTGGTCTCCGGCGGGGATGCCAGCCCGCGCGATCAGCGCGACCTGATGGAGCGACCGTTCTTCTCGCTCGCGAAGACAAAGCGCACGGTGCCGATCTTCTATGAAGCCGGTGACGTCCGTGTCGAAGTCTTCGGCATGCCCGACCATGGCATGGCGACGATCTGGGACGCCGATGTGCTGATCTGGGCCGCCAGCCAGATCGTCGAGGCGGAAAATCTTGGTCTTACGACATCGCGCTTCCTGCGCTTCACGCCCTATCAGCTTCTGAGCAGTATCGGGCGTCAGACGGGAGCGCGGGATTATGGGCTACTCAAGGCGGCACTGACCCGGCTCCAGTCCACCGTGGTCGCCACTACGATCCGCAACGGCCAGAACTGGCGCCGTCAGCAGTTCTCCTGGATCACCGAATGGGAGATCTGTGCCAGCCAGACGGGCCGCGCCGCTGGTGTCGAGATCGTCATTCCCGAATGGTTCTATCGCGGCGTGATCGACCGCTCGCTCGTGCTTGCCATCGACCCGGCCTATTTCCGCCTCACCGGCGGCATCGAACGCTGGCTCTATCGCATCGCCCGCAAGCATGCTGGCCGCCAGCGTGCGGGCTGGACCTTCGAGATCGCCCATCTGCATGCGAAATCCGGCAGCCTGGTGCGTGTCTCGGATTTCGCCATCCAGATCCGGCATATCGCCGCCCGCCAGTCGTTGCCCGGCTATCGCCTGGGCATCGAGCGCGACGGCGCGCGCGAATTGCTCCGCATCCTGCCGGCCGACTTATCCACAATTCCTGTGGATAACCATGTGAATGGTATCGGGATTTCACACGCAACCCTTATCGGGACATCACACGCAGGACTATCGGGACTTCGCACGCACGAATCGCAGCTAAGTCTTTGGCCTGAAACGGCGATTCCGGCCCTTAACTTATCTAACTTAGAATCTAACTCTTATGTTGATGGGGCGGGCCGCCTTGCGGATAACGGCCCTGGTCCCTCCGTTTCCGGCCCAAAAGCACGCGGAGACGGGCCATGATCGTGGCCCTCCTCAACCAGAAGGGCGGCGTCGGCAAGACGACGCTGGCGCTGCATCTCGCGGGCCAATGGGCTCGGGAAGGCCGGCGCGTGACGGTCATCGATGCCGACCCGCAGGGCTCGGCGCTGGACTGGTCGGCGCAGCGCGCACGGGAGGGACTGCCCCGCCTGTTCGGCGTGATCGGCCTGGCGCGCGACACGCTGCATCACGAGGCGCCGGAACTGGCTCAGGGGGTGGATCACGTCGTCATCGACGGTCCGCCTCGGGTGGCGGCGCTGCTGCGCTCCGCCCTGCTGGCGGCCGATCTGGTGCTGATCCCGGTGCAGCCTTCGCCGTTCGACGGCTGGGCCTCGGCCGAAATGCTGCGGCTGCTGGCGGAAGCGCGGCTCTTCCGTCCCGGTCTGCTGGCCCGTTTCGTGCTGAACCGCTGCGCCGCGCGCACGGTGATCGCCCGCGAAACCCGGCTGGCGCTGGTGGGGCATGAGCCGGCGGCGCTGGCAGCGCGGATCGGCCAGCGGGTCGCGTTCGCCGACATGGCGCGCACCGGCCGCCTGGTCTGCGACTTGCGCCCGCAGGGGATTGCCGCCCGCGAAATCGCCGCACTGACAGCCGAGATTGGGGGGCTGGTGTCATGACCCTGCTGACCGGCGACAGCGCGCTCCTGATGCCCTGGCACGGCCCCTACGACATGATCCTGGTCGATCCCCCCTATGGCGATACGTCGCTCGCATGGGACCGGCGCATAGCGGATTGGCCCGGCAAGGCGCTCGCTGCCCTGAAACCCAGCGGCTCGCTCTGGGTTTTCGGCTCCCTGCGGAGTTTCCTTGCATCCAACGCGGCATTTCGGAATGCGGGCTGGAAATATGCCCAGGAACTGGTCTGGGAGAAGCAGAACGGTTCCAGCTTCCATGCCGATCGGTTCCGGCGCGTGCATGAACTGATCGTCCAGTTCTATCGCGACGATACGCCCTGGCGCGCCGTCTACAACGTGGTTCCGACCACGTCCGACGCACGGGCACGCACGGTACGACGGAAACACCGGCCGCCCCACATGGGTCGGATCGATGCCGGTCGTTACGTCAGCGAGGACGGTGGCCCGCGCCTGATGCGCTCCGTGATTCCGGTCCGTAATACGCATGGCCGGGCCATCCACCCGACCGAGAAGCCGGTGGCGTTGCTGGAGATCCTGATCCGCACGAGCTGCCCACCGGGTGGCCTGGTGGGCGACTGGTTCGCCGGCTCGGGGGCTGCTGGCGTCGCCTGTCGGCTCGCCGGTCGGCGCTATGTCGGCTGCGAGATCGATCCTGTCATGGCGCAGAAAGCGCGCGACCGTATCGCGTCCGTGCTGCCGCTCGGCGAGGGAATATCGCCATGACAGAGCGTCGCACGCTACCCGGCTTCGCGTCGCGCCCCGCCGACCCGGAACGCTGGGTCAAGGCGCCGGACAAGCCTGCGGCTGCCAACCACTTCACCGCCCGGCTGACCATCGACGTCACGCCGGCGCTGCGCGCCCGCATCAAGGTCGCGGCGTTCCAGCGCGGCATGACCGTCGCCGACATGCTGCGCGCGCTGCTCGCCCGTGAGTTCCCTGACAATCCCGGAGACGTGCCATGAACGGACGATTTTCTACGCCGCCGCATCGCCGCGCGGCGTCGCTGACCCATGTCGAACTGACCTGGATCGAGAAGCGTATCGAGCACTGGTTGCGCTTCGGCCACCGCGTTGACGAACAGATCCTTGATGGTCGCCGCCGCATTTCCAGTTTCGCGCCGGGCAGCATCTTCGCCTTCGTCCGCTGGGCGTCGAACGATCTGGGAGCCACGGTCTCCCGCGTGGACATCGTGCGGGCGGTGGAAGCAGGAAGTCCATTCCAGACTCTGCCATTTGTGCGTCCCGGTGGCGAAATCCTCCTGCGTGTCGATAGCTGGCCGAGGGTCGAGCGCGTGCTTCGGGCGATCGACGCTGTTGACGCGCTGGGCATCGACCCGGCGGATGCCGCGCCCGATTACTGGCGGCATCTCCACCATCGCATCACTGCCGGACATGAGCCCCGCAGCTACACGCGCGAGCAGCACGCAGCCTGGCTCAAGCGGCGGCAGGTGACGTCATGACCCGGCGTGGCTGGTTCTTCGCCACCTATTTCGCGGTGCTCGGTGTGGGCGTTTCGCTGGCCCTGCATCCTATGCCCCGGCTGATCTGGAACGAAACGGCGAGCGTGCCCGTCGGGCTTTATCGGCTGCACACGGACCCTGCGCCGCATGTCGGCGATCTGGCCGCTGTCCGTCTGCCCGAGCGCGAGGCGATGCTGCTGGCGACGCGCGGCTACCTCCCTCTCGGTGTGCCCCTGCTCAAACCTGTAGCGGCCATCGCAGGGCAGTTCGTGTGCCGTACCGGACAACGCATCACCATCGACGGAAAATTCGCTGGCGACGCGCGATCCGTCGATCATCGTGGTCGCCCGCTGCCCGTCTGGCGGGGTTGCCAACACCTCGATCCCGGCCAGGTCTTCGTCATGAATCCGGCCGAGCCACGCAGTCTCGATGGCCGATATTTTGGCGCGCTGCCCCTCTCCACCGTCATCGGCCGAGCCACTCCGGTCTGGCTTCCATCCGGGAGCGGCCAGGCCGTCGCCTTATCCTCCAATCCATCCGCGAAAGGACACTAAGATGGCACAGATCGGTCTTTTCACCCGCACCAAAACCGGCTTTGCCGGGCGTATTCGCACCCTTACCGTGACGCAGGATCTTATCCTCATTCCGGCCGATTTTTCCGACGCCGAACATGCACCGGATTATCGCATCCATCTCACCGATGCCGACGGTCCGGAGGTCGGCGCAGGCTGGAAACGCACCGGCGAGAGGGCCGGTGAATACGTCGCCGTAGCACTCGACGATCCCGCCTTCACGCAGCCCATCCGGGCCAATCTCTTCCGCACCGCCGACGACCGCGCGGTCTGGGTGCTGAACTGGACGCGCCCGTCAAAGCGCGCCGAAAGAGGAGATTGAGACGATGCGACCCGCGTTCTTCCTCGCTGTCGGCATCACCGCGATCGGCGTATTAGCTGCTGCCGACCAGACACGGGCGGCGTCGGTTTCGACACTCGCCGACACCGATTCTTTTGCTGCCCAAATCGCTGAGGCAGTCCGCCGTTTCGACGTTCCTACCACCTGGATACGGGCGGTGATGCGTGCTGAAAGCGGCGGTGATACCAGTGCGATTTCGTCGAAAGGCGCGCTCGGCCTCATGCAGATCATGCCCGCGACCTGGGCCGACCTGCGTGTCCGCTATGGGCTGGGAACTGATCCATTCGATGTGCATGACAACATTCTCGCGGGTGCCGCGTATCTGCGCGAGATGCACGATCGCTACGGATCACCGGGGTTTCTCGCAGCCTATAATGCCGGACCGGGACGCTACGAGGACTTCCGCGATCGGCAACGTCCGCTGCCGCCCGAAACCCTCGCCTATGTCGCCGGTCTTCTGCCTCTTCTCGGCCAGAACGGTGACGCAATACCGCTTCCGGCGGCGCGTCCCGATCCCCTGGCCTGGAGACGCGCGCCGATCTTTTTCGCACGCGCGAACGATGCGTCTGCCAACATCACCGCACGCGATCTGTTGCCTATTGCACCGCACTCCGCTGGCCTGTTCGTGACGGTTTCTGACAGGGAGTCGGCACCATGACCATGCCGAATCCGCCTCTCCTTACCGCCCATTCGCAGCCGGTCGCAGGTCAGCGCATAATCGTGGTCCGGCGTGGTCCAGCGTTTCTCATGACGGATCGTAGCAGGGATCAGGGACCGCACTGGGTCTGGGCAAAGGAGAGGCGAGATAAAAGGGCGCACATTGCGCCTCGGTTGGGGTGTTGGTTTTCCAGCGTTTTTTCCTTTCCTACACAATGTTTCTCCCTCTCCGCCAATGTTTGCCGACCCTACTTTTCCTTGTTGCACCTGTCTTTTTCGCACATTGGGGGCGCCAATGGCCCGCGAGAATGATTTCCAGCCCCGTCTGGGCCGCATCCGCTCGCCCCGCGCCCAGCGGCTCAAGCCCTTCGTCGCCCAGGCCCTCGCCTCGGCCCAGCGTGCCGGAGGCGGTGGCTTCCGATCGGGCCGCAGCGGCGGCGGTTCCCGCTCGTCCTTCGGGCGTGGCCGCGTCGCAGCAGCCAGGGCCAATCGTCTGCTGACCAGCCGTGTCCGCCGCGTGACCGTCAAGGCCCGTGTCGTGCGCCACAGCGGGCGCAAGGCGCCGCTCGCCGCCCATCTGCGTTACCTGCGCCGGGAAGGGGTGACGAAGGACGGCGAGAAGGCGCGGCTCTTCGGTCCTGGCATCGACGATGCCGACCCGAAGGCGTTCGCCGAGCGCTGCGAGGATGATCGCCACCATTTCCGTTTCATCATCTCACCCGAGGACGCGCCCGACATGGCCGACCTCAAGGGCTATGCCCGCGAACTGGTCGGGCAGATGGAAAAAGACCTCGGCACGAAGCTGGACTGGGTGGGGGTGGATCACTGGAACACCCAGCATTCCCGTGTCCACATCCTCGTGCGGGGCGTAGCCGAGGATGGCAGCGACCTCGTGATCTCCCGCGATTATATCCGGGAGGGCCTGCGCGCCCGTGCCCAGGATCTGGTGACGCAGGAACTCGGGCTACGCAATGACGTCGAAATCCATCGTGCCCTCGAACGCCAGGTCGGCGCCGAGCACTGGACCCAGCTCGACCGGCAACTCGCCCGCGATGCGGGCCGCAACGGCATCATCGACATGGCGCCAGCGCCGGATCGGCAGCCTGATCCGTTCGAGGCCCTGAAGGTCGGGCGCCTGCGCCACCTGGAGGGGCTCGGTCTCGCCCATCAGGTCGGTCAGGGACAATGGATGCTGGATGAATCCGCCGAGGCGACGCTCCGCGAGTTCGGGGAGCGCGGCGACATCATCAAGCGTATCCACCGCTCGCTGACGGAGCGCGGGATCGAGCGGAGCACATCGAGCTACGTCCTGGCGGGTGAAAGCCTCGACGTTCCTGTCGTCGGCAGGCTGGTCGATCGGGGGCTGGACGACGAGCTGAAAGGCACGGCCTACGCCGTCATCGACGGCGTGGATGGCCGCACGCATCATATCCGTTTTCCCGATCTCGACGCGACCGGTGATGGCAGCATGGGGTCGGTCGTGGAGCTTCGCGCCTTCGATGACAGGAAGGGGCAGCGTCGCGTGGCGCTGGCCGTCCGTTCCGACCTGTCGATCGAGGATCAGGTGACGGCGCGCGGGGCTACCTGGCTCGACCGGCAGGCAGTGGCGCGCGACCCTGTTGCATTGGGGCAGGCGGGGTTCGGTGCCGAAGTGCATGAGGCGATGGAGCGGCGGACCGAGCAACTGATTGAGCAGGGTCTTGCCGAACGCCGGACGCAGGGGGTGATCCTGGCGCGCAACCTGATCGGGAAACTCAGGGACCGCGAGCTTCACGAAGTGGGAGAGCGGCTCGCCGCTGAGACGGGCCGGACGTTCAGTCAGTCGGCATCGGGCGAGTATGTCACCGGCACGTATCGGCAACGCATGGCCCTGGCCTCCGGCCGCTATGCGATGATCGATGACGGCCTCCAGTTCCAGCTCGTGCCATGGACGCCGTCGCTGGAGAAGCAGCGGGGCCAGCACGTCTCCGGCGTCGCACGCGACGATGGCGGGATCGACTGGAGCTTCACCCGGAACCGGGGGCTCGGGCTATAGTCGTCGTGGCGATAAGGACAGTTAAATTCCCCTGGATTGAAGATAGACCCGCCGAGGGAAAGGAAGTTGCCGACGCTCGGTTCGTCAGTGGATATAGAGAATGATGAACGACCGACACGGCCAATATGTCGGGAAAGCAGCCAATCGGAAATCGGCAATGACACTGCACAATCCGGCGACAGGAACGGCCCATCGGGCGAAAGGGAATTGACAATATTCTATATATCCACGAGTAAGGATATATGGATACCGAATCGACCCTGTTGGCCCTGAGCGCACTGTCGCAATCCACGCGGTTGGAGATATTCCGCCTGCTGGTGCGCCATGAACCGAACGGGCTGCCGGCCGGAGACGTCGCGCGGCATCTCGATGTCCCGCAGAACACGATCTCGGCCCACCTCGCCACTCTGACCCGTGCCGGCCTGCTGACCTCGCAGCGCCATAGCCGTGTGATTGTCTATCGTGCCTGCCTACCGCGCCTGCGGGAACTGATGCTGTTTCTCGTCAAGGACTGCTGCGGGCAAAGCCCTGAACTTTGTGAGCCACTGGTTGCAGAACTGTCGTCCTGCTGCCCATCCGAGTGAACCCCCCAATGACCGATCGCGTCTTCAATGTGTTGTTTCTGTGTACGGGTAATTCCGCACGTTCGATTTTGGCCGAGAGCATCCTTCGCAAGGATGGTGCTGGCCATTTCAGGGTCTTCTCCGCCGGTAGCCATCCCAAGGGGCAGGTCAATCCTCTCGCCTTGAAAGTGCTGGCGAGCTTCGACTACCCGACCGAGGGACTGCGTTCCAAGCCCTGGGATGAGTTTGCTGTTGCGAACGCTCCCGTTATGGATTTCGTTTTTACCGTCTGCGATGACGCTGCTGGAGAAGTCTGTCCGGTATGGCCGGGGAAACCCATCACGGCCCATTGGGGCATTCCCGATCCGAGTAATGTTTCGGGAACCGATGCCGACCGGGAGCGAGCGTTCGTCTCGGCGTTCAAGGGTCTGAAGAATCGTATTTCCCTGCTTGTCGCATTGCCGCTGGCCAAGCTTGAGACTGCCAGTTTGGTGACGAAATTGCGCGACATTGGCACCGAGCCAACTGGCGTCACAATCTATCATAACCCGAATTGCGGCACATCGCGCAATACGCTTGCCCTGATCCGAAATGCGGGGATCGAGCCAACCATCATCGAATATCTCAAAACACCGCCATCGCGCGCCGAACTGGTCAGTCTGATCACGCGCATGGGGATCTCGGTTCGCGATCTCCTGCGGCGCAAGGGCACGCCCTATGATGAGCTTGGCCTCGATAATCCGGCCCTGAGCGATGACGACCTAATCGACGCCATGATGGCGCATCCAATCCTGATCAACCGGCCCATCGTCGTCACCCCGCTGGGTGCGGCACTCTGCCGTCCGTCCGAGGCAGTTCTGGACATCCTGCCCAACCCGCAGCGAGGCGCTTTCGTCAAAGAAGACGGCGAGAAGATCGTCGATGAATCCGGCAAGCGGATCGTCTGATGCTGGCGCTTCTGATTTTCGTTGTCACGCTCGTTTTTGTCATCTGGCAGCCTCGGGGGCTGGGTATCGGCTGGAGCGCAATGGCAGGTGCCGCCGTGGCCCTGGCGGCTGGTGTGATCCACTGGCACGACATTCCTGTCGTGTGGCACATCGTCTGGGACGCGACCTTCACCTTCATCGCGCTGATCGTCATCTCGCTGTTGCTGGATGAGGCCGGATTCTTCCATTGGGCCGCCCTGCACGTCGTGCGCTGGGGCAAAGGGCGAGGCCGTACGCTGTTCCCGCTGATCGTGGTGCTGGGAGCGGCCATTGCGGCTGTGTTCGCCAATGACGGCGCGGCCCTGCTGCTGACGCCCATCGTCATCGCCATCCTCACGCAGCTTCGCCTCAGTCCTGCTGCGGCGCTGGCCTTTATTATCGCCACTGGCTTCGTCGCGGATACCACCAGCCTGCCGCTCGTCATCTCCAACCTGGTGAACATCGTCAGCGCCAATTTCTTTGGCATTGCGTTCGATCGCTATGCCGCGATCATGGTCCCTGTCGATCTGGTAGCACTTGGTGCAACGCTGGCCGTCTTGTGGCTGTGGTACCGGCGGCAGGTGCCTGCGACCTATCCCGTCGCCGAACTGCCCGCACCTGCCACGGCCATTCGTGACCCCCATGTGTTCCGGGCGGCATTTCCGCTACTGGCCCTCGTACTGGCGGCCTATTTCCTGACCGCGCCGTTTCATATCCCGGTCTGTGTCGTAGCCTGCCTGGCCGCCGGAACCCTGTTGCTCGTCGCCGGGTATGGCCGGGTGATCCCTGTTCGCAAGGTGCTGCGGGGTGCCCCGTGGCAGATCGTGATCTTCTCCCTGGGCATGTATCTGGTGGTCTACGGGCTGCGCAATGCCGGGCTGACTGACTACCTTGCGACCGCACTGGTCTGGCTCGGTCATCAAGGGACGTTCACGGCCACCATCGGCACCGGCTTTCTGGCGGCTGTTCTGTCGTCCATCATGAACAATATGCCGAGTGTGCTGGTCGGGGCGCTGGCGATCCAGCAGGCTCACGACATCACGCCGCTGACACGCGACCTGATGATCTATGCCAACGTCATCGGCTGCGACCTCGGGCCAAAATTCACGCCGATTGGTAGTCTCGCAACACTGCTGTGGCTGCATGTGCTGGCATCCAAGAACCATCGGGTCACATGGGGGCAGTATATGAAAGTTGGACTGGCGATTACGCCGCCCGTCCTGCTGGCAACACTCGCGGCGCTGGCCCTGTGGCTGCCCCTGATCAGCCACCCGTAATACAAGAAAGGACCGATATATATGACCGCTCCTGACCTGCCAGCCCTGCACCCCGAATATCTTGAACGGGTCGATCTCGCGCGGCTCGAACCGCAACCGCGTGTGGACCATCCGCCGCGTATCCTGCTGCTCTACGGCTCTTTGCGTCCCCGATCCTTCAGTCGGTTGCTGGTGCTTGAGGCGGAACGCATCCTGAAGGTGCTGGGGGCCGAGACACGGGTGTTCGACCCGACCGGCCTGCCGATAGCGGATTCCGTGCCTGCCACGCATCCGAAAGTGCAGGAACTGCGGGAACTGTCGATCTGGTCGGAAGGCCAGGTCTGGTGCAGCCCCGAACGGCACGGCAACATAACCGCTGTGTTCAAAAACCAGATCGACTGGTTGCCATTGTCCGAAGGCTCGATCCGTCCGACGCAGGGCCGCACGCTGGCGGTCATGCAGGTCTCAGGCGGATCGCAAAGCTTCAATTCCGTCAATGCCCTGCGGGTTCTGGGCCGATGGATGCGGATGTTCACCATCCCCAACCAGTCCAGCGTGCCAATGGCCTATACGCAGTTCGGTGACGATGACCGCATGAAGCCGTCCCCCCTCTATGACCGGATGGTAGATGTCATGGAGGAACTGATGAAGTTCACATGGCTGCTGCGCGACCGGGCCGACTACCTCGTGGACCGCTATAGCGAACGGAAGACGGAATTCCGTCTCCCGGAAAGCCTGTGAGCCGGGCAATGGGCGAGCAGTTCGATGTCGTGATCGTGGGGGGCGGTCAGGCGGCCCTCGCCGCGTCGTATTTTCTACGACGGACCGGACTGCGTTACGTCATTCTCGATAACGGGACCCAGGCAGGTGGTGCATGGGTGCATGGCTGGGACTCCCTGCATCTGTTCTCGCCCGCGTCCTACAGTTCTCTCCCCGGCTGGCCGATGCCCGACACGCCGGATGGCAGCTACCCCACCCGCGACGAGGTGCTTGACTATCTGCACCGCTACGAAGCGCGCTATGCGCCGCCGATCCACCGCCCCGTAATGGTCGGACGTGTGGAACGCACTGACCAGAAATTCCTGAATGTCAGCACCAGCGTGGGTGATTTCCTAAGCCGCGCGGTCATCGGCGCCACCGGCACATGGTCTGCGCCCTTCATCCCCGATTATCCGGGCCAAGGGTTGTTTGCGGGAGCGCAAATCCACTCCTCCCATTACCACAACGCGGTACCCTTTGCCGGTCGCCGTGTGCTCGTGCTGGGCGGGGGCAACTCCGGTGCGCAGATTATGGCGGAACTGTCGCTTGTCGCCCAGGCAACATGGGTCACGCTGCATGATCCCGTCTTCCTGCCCGATGACGTGGACGGACGAGTCCTGTTCGAGCGGGCGACCGCTCGCGTTCTCGGCGGCCCGTCGGCCATGCCCACTGGCGGCTTTGGCGATATCGTCATGGTACCACCCGTGCGCGCCGCCAGGGAGCGAGGCGCGCTCCACGCGGTGCGCCCGTTTGTGCGGATGACGGCTACGGGCGTCGTCTGGCCCGATGGCCAGGAAGAGGCCATTGACGCGATCATCTGGTGTACCGGCTTCCGACCCGCGCTTGGTGCATTTGCGCCGCTCGACGTGATCGAGCCGGACGGGCTGATCCGCGTTGACGGCCAGCAGGCCATCAGGGAGCCACGTCTCTGGCTGCTGGGTTATGGCTCCTGGTGCGGCCCCGCATGCGCCACCCTGCTGGGGGCGGGCCGTGTCGCGAGATCCATGGTCCGGCAACTGGCGGCCTGGCTTGCGTCGCCAACACAGGATGTCCGTTTGTAGAAAACTTGAAGGTCTTCATTCTATGATCAGGATGAGGGCGGAAGACGGCATGGAGATAATGCCCTATTATATGCCGACACGTCTGCCATGTTTACCCACGCGACAGCCGCCATCCCTTCACGAGAGCATAGAGCGCCGGAATAACCAGCAGGGTCAGCACGGTCGACGAGACCATGCCGCCCACCATGGGGGCCGCGATCCGGCGCATGACCTCGGACCCGGTGCCGGCGCTCCACAGGATGGGCACAAGGCCCGCCATGATCGCCGTGACCGTCATCATTTTCGGCCGCACGCGCTCCACCGCGCCGTGCATGATCGCAGCCCTCAAGTCCGCGCGCGTCAGTGCGCGCCCTTCGGCCTGGGCCCTGCCGCTGACGTCTGCCAAGGCATTGTCGAGATAGATCAGCATGATCACGCCCGTCTCGGACGCGACACCCGCGAGGGCGATGAACCCCACCACGACAGCGACACTGACATTGTAGCCCAACCACCAGGTCAGCCAGATCCCACCGACCAGCGCAAACGGCACCGACAGCAGCACGATCAGCGTCTCCGTGATCCGTCCGAAATTGAGATAGAGCAGCACGAAGATCAGAACCAGCGTTGCCGGCACGACCAGCTTCAGCCGCGCCATGGCGTGCTGCATATATTCAAACTGGCCGCTCCACGCGACGCGGTATCCCTGCGGGAGCGTAACCCGCTCGCGCACGGCGCGGGCCGCGTCGTTGACGTAGCCGCCGATATCGCGTCCGTTCAGGTCCACATAGACATAGGCGACAAGCTGGGCATCCTCGGTGCGGATCGAGGGCGGTCCCCCGGTGAGACGGATCACCGCCACCTGCCCCAGCGGGATCATCGCCCCGCCCGGCGTCGGCAGCAGCACCTGTTCGGCGATCGCCTGCGGGTCATCGCGCAGGTCACGCGGGTAGCGGACGCTCACGCCGTAACGCTCGCGCCCTTCCACGGTCGTCGTGACCGTCTGGCCGCCGAGCGCCGTGGCCACCACCTGCATCACATCGTCGACCGACAGGCCATAGCGCGCGATCGCGTTCCGGTCGGGTATAATCTCCAGATAGTGGCCACCCTCCAGGCGCTCGGCAAACGCACTGGTGGTTCCGGGAATGGTGCGCACGACCTGCTCGACCTGTTCCGCAATTCTGGCGAGCTGTCCCAGATCCGGCCCGAACACCTTCACCCCCACCGGGGTACGAATCCCCGTGGCGAGCATGTCGATGCGGGCGCGGATCGGCTGCGTCCACGCGTTGCTCACCCCCGGCAGGTCAAGCGCCCGGTTCATGTCGGCCTTCAGTTGGTCCGGGGTCATGCCGGCCGGCCATTCGCTTTGCGGCTTGAGAGTGATCACCGTCTCGAACATTTCCGTGGGCGCCGGATCGGTGGCCGTCGCCGCGCGCCCGGCCTTGCCGAACACCGACTGGACCTCGGGAAAGCTCTTGATGATGCGGTCCTGACCCTGCAGCAGCTCGACCGCCTTGGTGACCGAGAGACCTGGCGGCGTGACCGGCATGTAGAGCCATGTCCCCTCGTTCAGATCGGGCATGAACTCGCTGCCCAGATGGGCCGCCGGATAGATCGTACCGGCGCCAATCCCGATCGCAAGGAGGACGAGCAGGACCGGTCCCCGCAGCACGACGCGGATTACGGGACGATAGAGCGCGATCAGCACGCGATTGATCGGATTACGCGCTTCGGGAAGGATGCGGCCGCGCACGAAGGCCAGCATCAGGACCGGCACCAGCGTCACCGCGAGCAGCGCGCCGCCCGCCATGGAAAAGGTCTTTGTGTATGCGAGCGGCTTGAACAATCGTCCTTCCTGCCCCTCCAGGGCGAACACCGGCAGGAAGGACACGGTGATGATCAGCAGGCTGAAGAACAGCGACGGCCCGACCTCGTTCGCCGCCGCCAGCAGCGCCGGGCCACGCGCTTCACCGGGCGCCAGCCGCTCCACGTGCTTGTGCGCATTTTCGATCATCACGATCGCCGCATCCACCATCGCCCCGAGCGCGATGGCGATGCCGCCCAGACTCATGATGTTCGACCCGACACCGATCATGTGCATGGCCAGGAAAGCGAACAGGACGCCGACAGGCAGGGTCACGATCGCGACCAGCGCACTGCGGACGTGCAGCAGGAAGACGACGCAGACGAAGGAGACGATGAGACTCTCCTCGATCAGCGTGTGCCGGAGCGTGGCGATGGCACGCAGGATCAGGGCCGAGCGATCATAGACCGGCACAATGGAAACGCCCGGCGGCAGGCTAGGCAGCAGCTCGGCGATCCGCTGCCTGACGCTCCGGATCGTCGTCAAGGCATCCGCTCCGTCGCGCTTGACGACGATGCCGCCGACCGCCTCTCCCACACCGTCCAGTTCCGCGATGCCGCGCCGCTCGTCGGGGCCGAGTTCGACGCGCGCGACGTCTCCCACCGTGACTGGCGTTCCGACGGCGTCGACCTTCAGCACGATCCGCTCCAGATCGCGGACATCGCGCACATAGCCCCGACCGCGCACCATATATTCCGTTTCGGTCAGCTCGATGGTGCGACCGCCGACATCCTGATTGCCCTGCCGCACCGCATCGCCCACGCGCGACAGCGGGATACCGTAGGCCTGGAGCTTCCGGGGATCGACGACGATCTGATATTGCCGTTCGAACCCGCCAATGGCGGCCACCTCGGCGACGCCGGACGCCTTGGTCAATTGAAAGCGGATCACCCAATCCTGCAGGCTGCGCAATTCCGCCAGCGTGCGCTGTTTACCCTGGACGACATATTCGTAGACCCAGCCGACACCGGTTGCATCCGGCCCCAGCGACGGCGTGACACCCGCGGGCAGGCGCTTCTGCGCGAAATTGAGATATTCCAGCACGCGCGAACGCGCCCAGTAGAGATCGGTACCGTCGTCGAAGACGACGTAGACGAACGACGTGCCGAACGTCGAAAAACCGCGCACCACTTTCGAATGCGGCACCGCCAGCAACGCCGTGGTCAAGGGATAGGTGACCTGATCCTCGACGACCTGCGGCGCCTGGCCGGGATAGTCGGTATAGACGATCACCTGCGTGTCCGAGAGATCGGGAATGGCATCGAGCGGCGTGTTCATCACCGCCCAGACACCAGCCCCCACGAGGAACAACGTTCCCAGTATCACCAGCAGCGGGTTACGCGCCGACACCGCAATGATTCTGGCAATCATCGACCGGCACTCCCTGCCCGGGCAGGCTTGCTGTCCGGCACGGTAAAGGCCTGTAGGGCGGCGCGCAGATTACTTTCGGAATCGATCAGAAAGTTGGCGCCGACCACCACGCTTTCCCCCGCCTTCAGGCCATCCAGGATCTGAGCCTCGTCATTGCCACGCGCGCCGACGCGCACCGAACGGGGTGCAAAACGGCCCTCCCCCGTTTCGACCAGCACAACCTGACGGGTGCCGCTGTCGATAACCGACGAGGACGGCACGACCAGCACCGGCCCCGCCATGGACGCAGGGACATCGATCGCGATATCGGCATACATGCCTGCCCGCAGCACACTATCCGCATTCGGCAACACGATCCGGATACGTCCGGTTCGCGTCTCGGTGGAGACGCTCGGATAGAGGAAATCGACGGTTCCGTCGAAGCGACGACCGGGAAAGGCGACAAGGCTGGCGTGCGCCTGCTGACCGACCCGCACCGCGCCCAGATCCTGCTCCTGCACTTCGGCAATCAGCCAGATCGGTGCGGTCGCCGCCGTCCGGTACAGCGGTTGATCCGGCCCGACGCGCGCGCCCTCCACCGCCATCTTTTCGGTCACGACCCCGTCCGCCGGCGCAACGACCGGGATGTGCCGCACGGCATGCCGGGTGCGTCGCAGCCGCGCGATTTCGGTCTCAGGCGCCCCAAGAGAGCGCAGGCGCTCCAGCGCGGCCGTTGCCATAGCCGGGTCCAAACTGGTGGCAATCAGATATTCCTGCTCGGATGCAACCAGATCCGGCGCGTAGATTTCGGCCATGACCTGGCCACGCCAGACAGGATCGCCTGTGGCAGCGATATCGAGATGCTCGACCCAGCCGCCGACCCTGCTTGTCACCAAGGCGATGCGCCGTTCATCGAACTGGGCAATGCCGGTGGCATGCACGCTGCGGTTCAGCACCGGCTGCACTGCGGCAACGGAAGTCCGCACGCCGAGGATCTGCAAACGACCGGGCGGCACAAAAACCGTTCCCGCATCCCGGATCTCGTTCTCATAGACAGGGAGGTACGCCATCCCCATGGCATCTTTCTTCGGCACCGGCGAAGTGTCGGGCAGCCCCATGGGATTGCGATAAAATAGCACCCGGCCACGATCCGCCGACCGGGCCGAGGGACCGGAGGATCGCGAGGACGCGGCACCAGACCCCTGTGACCCGTCAGCATAGACCGGAACATAATCCCGACCCTCCGACGTCTTCTTCGGATTGGCGGAATAGGCGGGCTTGCCGTCCGGATCCTGGTAATAGAGTGGCGTTCGGTCAGTCGCCGTCGCCGGTCCTGGCGTAGCGGTCGAAAGCGGGAGCAACGCCAGGACCAGGGACAGAAGACGCACCTTCACAGATCACCCCCGATCAGGCGCTCGATGGTGGCCAGTTCCGTCTGTTCGTCGGTCTCGGTCCGGAGAAGCTCCAGCTCGGTGTCGTGCATCTGATGTTCCGCCGCGATCGCTGCCGCGAGATCGCCATGCCCCTGGCTGTAGCTGGCCAGCGTCGTCCGCGAGAGCGCGTCCGCCTGCGGCATACGCTGGCGACGGAGGAGGCTCTCCACATCGCGCGCCGCCTTGAGGCGGGCCAAGGCTTCGGCCAAGGCTGCCTGGATGGTCGCCATCGTTCCGTCGCGACGGCGCTCGGCGGCATCAAGGCGCGCGGTCTGCGCGTCTTCGTCGGCGCGCTTGGCACCGAACTGCACGGGGATGCTCAGCGAGACCATGGCGCTGAACCCCGTCGGGGCATTGGTCTGCACGACCGGGCCGCCGCCGACCGTCACATCGGGATACCAGGCCCGCTCGGCCAGCCGTCTCCGGCTTTCCGCCTCGTCGATTGCCGCGCTGTTCGCATGGACGGCGCCATTCCCGCTGCGCGCCCGGTCGAGCAAGCTCTCCACGCGCGGCAGAACCGCTGGGATCGGACGTAGCCGCATGGGCTCGGCCAATGGGGCGCCCGGGGGGCGGGCCAGCAGCGCATTCAGTTGGGCGGCGGCGGACTCTCGCTCGGCCTCCAGCCGGCTCGCCTCGATGACGGTGTTCGTCTCCTCCTCCTGGGCCTGGATCACGCCCGATTGGGCACCGTCGCCCTGGCCGTAGCGCACCATGGTCGCCTGCCGCATCTTGCGGGCGAGCGTCTGGATCTGCCGGTTGACCACCAGCGCGCGGGTAAAAGCGTAATAGCGCGCGAAGGCAATTTTGATCTGCGCGTCGAGTTCGTCCTGGGCGGCCCGCTCCCGGCCGCGCGCCGCGTCCACCTCGGACAGCGCCGCACGATGACGCAGATCCCGCTTTCCCCAGAGCGGGAAAGTTTGCGAGATCGTGATGAAGTTCATGCTGAACAGGCCGCCGGAGTGATAATTCTGGTAATTCTCCGTCAGCACCGGATCGTCCAGCGCACCGGCCGCTTCCGCCTGGGCCGCAGCGGCGGTCGTATCGAGTCCGGCGGCCCGCACCGCGGGGTTCAGGCGCTCGCCGAGCGCGAGCAGGCTCTCTACGGTGGCACCCGGCGGCCCTTCAGCCGCACGAGCAGCCCCGGATGAAACGATAAGAGCAGCCGCAGCCAGGAGCAGGCGCCCCGCCGCGTCACGGTTCCGCCGGGTTGCCATGCTATTTCTCCAGCGTGACAACAACGGAACCGCGCACCGTCTCGGTTTCACCCTGCACCTTGGCCGCGAGCGTGATCGCCCACGGGCCGGGAGCACCGGCATCGAGGTCGATACGATAGAGCCCATCGCCTGACGCCGGCTCGATGGTCGTGGGCGAGGTCATCGTCGCCATGCCCATGGGGCTCATGTCGGCCTTGCTCTCGAAGATGACGGCGTCCATGACCGGCTTGCCGTCGGGCACATGCACAAGCCGCACGATCATGACAGCCTTGTCACCGCTCAGATGTGCCTGCTTGCCGGCAGCCTCGAAACGATAATCCGTCGCTGCCGCGAATGTCGGTGACACAAAGGCACCGGTCACGACGACGCAGGAGGCGAGCGCCAACGCACCCGCGATCAGATATGTACGCATGATAATGGAATCCTTCCCGCCCCGGAAATCCGGGGATAGAGCGCTGATCGACGTCCGGTTGCGGTCAGGACGCGCGAATACGCGCGCTCCTGAACGCAGGACGTGCGGAAACCAACGCCGTCACGGCGCCGGTGGGATCAGGCGGTTCTGGGAGGGAAGGAAAGCGGCTCGGGCGAGCGGCCGACAGGAACACGTTCGGCAAGGCTATAGGCGATCATGCTGTAGCGGACCGGGCTTCCGATCGCCGCGGCCTGCGTTGGGCGATCAGGCACGCCGAGGCACTGCATGGTTTTCAGGCACTCCGGCGTCATGCCCTTGAACGGTGCGGTCGTTCCGGCGGGATGCATCGAGACCGACCCATCACAGCATGGCATGGCCGCATCCAGGCTCGTGGCCTGCTCGGCATTCTGCGGCGGCATAGCCTGCACGGTGGCCGCGCCCATAAAGGCAAGACCAACGATAACGAATACCAGACGTCGGAGAAAGCACCACCGCATACCGGCCATCATCTCGCAAACAGGCAAAGGGGGCAATCTCTTATGCACGGAGCGGAAGTCATGCCGCGCTCTTGGGCCGGTCGTTTGGGCTGGGACATCCCTCGCCACGCGAGGCCGGGCAACTCACTTGAATGTCCGATCTGCGGAAGGGACTCGGCCGATCCGCGTCCTCCATCCCTCCGCGCACCACAGATACTTGACCAGTGCCGCGATCGCGAGCACGAGCACGATCAGCGTGAGCAGGCCGAACAGGCCCATGCCCCATCCCATGCCCTGCATGCAGTTTGTCATCATGACGGCCTCCCATGAGGCAATGATGCGGCCCGCCATGGCGATCCGCACGAACCATGACGACGTTGGCATTGTCCCGACTGTTTTCAATGCCAAGAAGGGCATTCCCGGATGCGTTCCCCGCACGTCGCGAAGAACGACGTCATCGCCCGCACGCATCTGGCGGAGATCGACGGCAAGATGCGTGACTTGCAGGCCCTGCGTCGGGAACTGGTCGCGATGATCGGGCAATGCCACCATGGCACCGTCGCCGACTGCCGTATCATTGAGGCGTTGGCACCGCGTCAGTGAGCGTGGCCGTGCCGATGATGCAGGTCGGGATAATGCGGATGCCGATGGACCATCGGCATGTGCCGGTGCCGATGCGTGTGCGGTTCGCCCGTCGGATCGCCAGGCCCGTGCGCATGCTGATGGTGTTCGTCATGGCGATGCCGGTGCTCATGTTCCATGGCCTCGTGCGCATGCTCGTGATCGTGGCGCTCCGACAGGTGGAGCCACAACCCGAAACCCATCAGGCCGCCGGCGATCAGCAACCTCAGCGACAAGGGATCGTGGAGCACCACAACCGCCAGCAGCGCGCCGACGAACGGCGCAAGCGAGAAATAGGCCCCCGTGCGCGCGGCACCGAGATGGCGCAGGGCCAGCACGAACAGGACAAGGCTCACCCCGTAACCCATGAACCCCACGGCTCCAGCGGCGCCGAGTCCCCCGACAGTCGGCAGGACACCGCCCCTCCCGAACGCCAGCAGAAGATTGACCGTCCCTGCGACCAGCCCCTTGAGCATTGCGATCTGCATCGGATCGGCCGCAGAAAGTTTGCCGGTCAAGTTGTTGTCGATCCCCCAGCACAGGCAGGCCGCTGCGATGAACAGGGCGCCCTGGTCAAGCATCGCATGCCCCTGCCATGATAATAACGCGGCGCCCGAGAGAATGGCGAAGGCGCCCAGCAGAAGCCGCCGGTCCACGTTCTCGCGGAATACGATCCAGGCAATCCCCATCGTCGCCAGCCCTTCGAGATTGAGCAACAGCGACGCGCTGGCCGCGTCGGTGCGCGCCAGCCCCAGCATCAACAGCAATGGGCCGGCAATCCCACCCGCCAGGATCACCAACGCCAACCAGGGCAAGTCCCCACGCCGCAACGGCGCTTCCGCAACGGGGCGTCCACGCATCCAGCGCAACAGATGCACCGCCGCCAGACCGATCCCGGAACCGAGATAGAGCAGCCCGGCCATCATCCACGGATCGACGGAGCCAAGGAGAAGCTTGGCGAACGGTGTGCTGGCTCCAAACAGGATCGCGGACAATAATGCGAAAAGGATGCCAATGCGGTTCATGGCCCGATCCTACCGCACGGTGGCTCAATCGAGAATGGGCCCCGCTGCAAGCGATGAGCAGACTACCGCCCGCGCTCTACGCTTCGATTTTGATGATAACGTGCCGGTTTTCCAAATGGATACACGATGCATGGACCGCACCGTCAAACGGCGATCGTCACATTACTGGCCAGGACGACACCATTACTTCATCGCCGCTGCCGCCCCAGGTCTATGTCGAACCGTCTCCGCAGCATGCCAGTCGCCCATGTTCCTGAACCGGCGGGCAAGGAACGTCGCCATAGGAGCAGAAGACGCAGCAATCCCCCGGCTTCGGTTTCAAGACGACGCCACAATGCGGGCAATCGTAAAAGAACTGGCAGGCATCGGTCGGCATGGTTTCCAGTGATTGCTGGCCACATGCGGGACAGGTCAGAAGCGAGGCAGGCCGAATCATCTTACAGACAGGCTCCTGAGCAGGACGGGTTCCAGGCGTGGCCACACCAATGCCGCCAGCACGATGAGCGCGGTGGCAAAGGATAGCATCTGGATAACCCCGATGCGTCGCCGGATAGACCCACTTTCCACACCCGCACAACAGACCCTGGCCTGCCGCCGATTGAGCGCCCAGGCGCTGACCAGCGCCGCGACCGCCAGCGCAATCAATGGCACGCGCCATGGCGCAAGTCTCGACAGAACACTGAAAACCCCCGCACCGGCGCCCAGAGAAGCGAAGGCGAGCGGAATGAGGCAGCAGGACGACGCGATCAGCGCACCCACACCGGCGGCCATACCGCCCGCGACACACAGGACTCCACCTCTTTCCATGCCCATGCGGCTACGTGATGTTCGTTGAGGCAGGTCCGCCGTCTCATCCATGATCGTCACTTTCCCATTGCGTCGCGCTTCATGCTACACCCCGTAGTGGCTACGGACTCAAGAGCAGGAGTGACGCATGGTCGCCATCACGATCGGCAAGCTGGCATCGGAAACCGGCGTTCATCTGGAGACGGTGCGCTACTATGAGCGCATCGGCCTCATTCCCGCGCCGCGAAGGGCGCGTAATGGCTATCGCCATTATCGGGCCGAGGATGTCAGGCGCCTGTCATTCGTCCGACGCGCGCGGGATCTTGGTTTCGACATCGAGGAAATCAGAACCCTGCTCGCCTTGGCAGAACCCGGCCTACCCTCCTGCGACGAGGTCAGAACACTCGCCATAGCTCATCTGGGCGACATCCAGAGCAAGATCTCCGACCTGCAACGGCTCGCATCGCTCCTGACAACAAGCATCGAACAATGCCGTGAGTCGGAGGCCCTGACTTGCCCGGTGCTCGATATGCTGGGTGCCTCTGCGATCGGAAGCACGCCCAACCCGTGACGTATCGTTCCGGGAGGCGGTTAAGGTCTTGGCGTGGGTCCAATAATGGCGTCCGATCCGCGGCAGGCTACCCGCGCAAGAACCCAATCGCCACCGGCTCGATCCGTGGCCAGAGCCATGCAAGACACCCCATGATCGTGGCGAACCCCATGATGCCGAGCGTCTGCCAGCCAGGCCTGTGTCCTGTCCGGTACGCCTGATAACCCACCCAGAACCAACCGACAGCAACCGCCAGGATCGCGACCGGCGTCAGCCAGCGATAGGCGTTGGCGAACCAGGCGAGAATACCGCCTACTGACCCGAGGATCGCGGCCGGCAGCGCGAGCGGCACGACGCAGCACACGCCGCAGGCCAGCGCCGCACTGGACGCCGTCATGGCAACCGCGCTGGCCGCCTTGTTTCCCGATGCGCTCGCCTCGCTCATGCGCCGCACTCCGCCGCGCACCCGCAGGTCTTTTTCATCGGCGCGGTTGCTGGCTGACTGCGCGACGCAAACTGCTCAAGCAGCGTTTCCGCAGCCTCACGCGCATACTCCGGGGCAGTAATCGTCAGAGTCAGCGCATCCATACGTTCAGCGATGTCAAACGCGAGGAACGCGCAACAGGTTCGTTCGCCTTCGACCATACGCGCGATATCGTCCCGTGCGGCAGGATCATAATCCAGCACGAGATGAAGACCATCTCGGTGCGCTGACCGAAGCGCCCTGGCGTTGAGACTGGCGATCCACTCCAGCCGCCTCGCCAGATCGCTGTTCTCCAGTGTGCAGGCAAGTGGGGCAGGCTCGTTTGGCTTCGTCACGATACTACTTCGATGCCGTTCCGCCCGTTCGCGTGACGGTCTGGCGCTTGTTTACGAGTTCAAGTAACTTGAGGTTCAAGATATTTTTTACGCGAGTTTCCCCCCATGCCCGGATACAAGATCGGCGAGTTGGCCGAGCGCACCCGTACCAATGCCCCCACGATCCGCTATTATGAAGAGATCGGCCTGCTTCCACGTCCGGAACGACAGGAAGGCAATCAGCGGCGTTATGCTGAAGACGATGTTCGACGGCTTACCTTCATTCGGCGCTGCCGGGCGTTTGGCTTTTCGATCGATCAGGTTCGGGCATTGGTCGAATTGGTACAGGACCGTACGCGATCCTGTGCGGAAGCCCGCGACCTCGCGCATACTCACCTGATGGACGTCCGGGCGAAGTTGCGCGAATTGAAGGCGCTCGAGAAAAGCATCGCCGGGTTCGTCGCGACCTGCGACGCACAATGCGCCGGCGGTCCCGGCTCCGAGTGCGTGATTCTTGACGAACTTGCCACCATCGAGCCGGCGGGGAACCGCGCATGCTGCGAAAGTGCGGTCTGATCTTCGCCTATAATCCATCTTCGGATGGGAGAAACCTGATAGAACGAAAGAGATAAAAACGATGAATTCCACACCACCGAACGACATGGCCGGCACCCTGCGACGGGTCATCTCTCTCGTGGGACTTCTGAATCTTGCCTATTTTGGCATCGAATTCACGGTAGCGCTTGCCATCGGCTCGGTCTCCCTGTTCGCGGATAGCGTCGATTTCCTGGAAGACGCCTCCGTCAATTTCCTGATCGTAGCGGCACTCGGCTGGACGGCGCGCAGCCGGGCGCGGGTCGGAATGGCCCTTGCCGCTATCCTGCTGGTTCCGGCGCTCGCGACGCTCTGGACCGCATGGCAAAAATTCAATCTTCCGACACCGCCCCAGCCGCTCGTCCTGTCGGTGACAGGATTGGGGGCGCTTGTGGTAAATTTCTCCTGTGCGCTCATGCTGACCCGCTATCGCTATCATGCAGGCAGTCTGACGCGCGCTGCCTTCCTGTCGGCGCGCAACGACGTGCTGGCCAATATCGCGATCATCGTCGCAGGCCTGGTCACGGCCTTTCTGTGGCACGCCGCATGGCCGGACCTACTTGTCGGGCTCGGTATCGCCGCGATGAACGCCGACGCCGCCCGCGAAGTCTGGCAGGCCGCGCGCAATGAGCACCGCGCGGCAGCATAGCCCCCTCAATTTACGTCCGGGGCGCGAACAGGATCAGGCTGGCCCCGCCGAGGCACACTAGGGCACCAACAATCTCCCACCGGTCCGGGGTGCGCCCCTCGACCAGTCGCATCCACATGAGCGAGGCGGTGATGTAGACGCCGCCATAGGCTGCATAGGCCCGCCCCGCCGTATCCGTATCGATACGGGTCAGCAGAAAGGCGAACAGGACCAGCGACACCATGCCCGGAACGAGAACCAGCGGCGAACGCCCCAGCCGGAGCCAGCTCCAGAAGGCGAAGCATCCGCCGATCTCTGCAAAACCCGCGACGACATAGATGATGAAAGGTAGCACAAACCCCACTGTTACATACTTTCCAGTCAGGATCGTGAAGCAGCCACTCCACGATCACCATATCCCGCCATTTGAATGGCCCCGGGTTTTCGGAGACGTTTTCTATCCGGTTTAAGCGGCCAATGCATGCGATTTCTGTTGTGCATGGAAACGTGCCTCAGCCACTTCTGGCGGGATGTTTCCAATGGATGACAGAAGGCAACGATTATTGATCCAATTGACCCATTTAGAGGTGGCCAGTTCGATGCCGCCACGGGGCAGACACCACAAGGTTTGGCAAACGCGGCTTTGGAGTGGATACGCTGCGGATCACGGAGCGGCTCCGCGCCCGGCGGTTCAGGCCGAGCGAAAGTCCTGCTGCGGCTAAATCAGTTCTTCGCGATTTTTGACGTGTGCGTGTCGGTCCAGAATGATGACGTCGCCATGCTTCGCCTTCTCCTCGGGCTCGATGTGAATGTTGATCACAGCCTGCCCGAGCTGTGTCCTGAGTGCGTGCTCGATGTGGTCGCAGATCTCATGCGCCCTGCCGACGGTCATCCCCGTCGGGACCACGAGATGAAATTCAATGAATGTCGTGTTGCCCGCGACACGCGCCCGCACGTCGTGGGCTTCGATCGCCCCTGATGCATTCCCTGCGATCGTCCGGTCCAGGCGTGAAATCAATTCGGGATCGGAGACTTCATCCATCAGCCCGGCGACGGCTTCCCGCACGACACCATAACCTGCCCAAAGGATATTGACTGCGACCAGGCCGCCGATGGCCGGGTCAAGCCGGAGCCAACCAGTCACCGGGATCAGCGCAAAAGCGATCAGGACCGCAATGGTCGTCCAGACGTCCGTCAGGATGTGCCGGCCGCCCGCGACGAGCGCGGGCGACTTCCACTGCTTGCCATTGCGGATCAGTAGCAGCGCCCAGAACAGGTTTATAACCCCGGCGCTGCCATTCAGGGCCAAGCCCAGAAGCGGCGTGTCCGGTGCTTTCGGGTGCTGCCAGCCGATCCAGGCTTCCTGGAAGATCAGAATTGCCGTTGCGAGCACGAGGCCACCCTCGATGATCGCGCTCAGATATTCCGCTTTCTGGTGGCCATAGGGATGGTTTGCGTCTGCGGGTTGTGCGCTGACCCACAGGGCGATAAGCGCGCCGACGGCGGCCGCTACATTGACGATTGTTTCCAGCGCATCCGAGTAAAGCGCGATGCTGCCCGTCATCCAGTAGGCGGCAAGCTTCAGGGCCAGAACGACCAGACTGACGGCAAGTGTGCCCCATGCGGTCTTTATGGTGCGGTTCATGGGGACTACTCCTGCATGCTGCGACCCGTTTGCGATACTCGATGATTTGTTTACGACGCTTTGCACCCTGCCTCCGTGCCGAGATGTTCTGACGTGCATAAAGAATGATCGCTCAGGACCTGAATGATCCGACAGGTCCCGATTGTGTTGCATGAACACTGATCCAACATGCGTTGCAATTCGCCCTGGAGAGCCGTCAGGCGGGCAATACGGTTCCTGACCTCGATCAATTGGCGTTTTGCTATCTCATATGCGGCCATACAGTTTTGATTGGGATCGTCAGCAAGATCTAGTAATTCACGGATTTCATCTAGTGAAAATCCAAGTTCCCGCGCATGGCGAATAAAACTCAGGCGCTCTTTTGCTTCCTCTCCATAGACACGCTGCCCTCCTTCACTTCGGTCGGGCTCCTCAAGGATGCCGATCTGCTCGTAATAGCGGATGGTCGGCACCTTGACGCCAGTTGACCCGGATAATTTTCCGATACTGAACATAAAAGCCCCCTTGAACCTCTAGCGACTAGAGGAAGTAGATAACGGATTCGCTGCTGGGTGAACAGGAGAATCCGGATGCCGGACAGGCGCGAGTGGGATGTCACGGGCATGGACTGTGCTGCTTGTGTCAGCAAGGTGAAGGGCGCGCTTGGTCAAATCGCAGGCGTCCAGAATGTAGAGATTTCCCTGGTGTCTCAGAAACTGCGACTGACCATGGATGAGAATGCGATTTCCGTGACCAAAGTCGAAGAGATGGTCAGGAGCCTGGGATATGGTATCCGGCGCCTCAATCCTGCCACTGTAGCTGACATTGTATTTGCTCAGGATGCGACGAATGACGCCGGCGCGCCTGATACGCCCTGGTATAAAACCGGAAAGGGACGACTTGTTGTCACGACCGGTATTTTGTTGGTGCTGGCCTGGGGTATCAGCCTGATCGCACCAAACGAGATGAAACCCTGGCCATTTGTCGGGGCCTGCCTGGTAGGGCTTTTTCCGGTTGCCCGCCGCGCCTTAGCCTCGCTCCGGGTTGCTCAGCCGTTTTCCATCGAAGCCCTGATGATGATCGCGGCGATCGGTGCGCTATTTATCGGCGCGGCCCAGGAGGCTGCACTCGTCGTCTTCCTCTTCGCGGTCGGGGAACTCCTTGAGGGCGTTGCCGTCAGTCATGCCCGTGATGGTATCCGCGCGCTCGGAGCGTTGGTACCGAAAATCGCCTTGCGCGAAGACACTGCCGGTATCCGGGAGGTTCCTGCTGTCGAACTCCGACTAGGCGATGTGGTCCTGGTCCGGCCGGGAGACCGCATTCCGGCGGATGGAGAGATTATTTCCGGCGTAAGTGGCATTGATGAAAGTCCGGTCACTGGTGAGAGCGTGCCAGTGTCGCGTGGGCCGACGGATGCCGTCTTCGCCGGCTCGGTCAACACGGAAGCTGCGTTGCGGGTTCGCGTGACCCGCACTGCGGCGGACAACACCATCTCCCGCATCATCCATCTTGTAGAGCAGGCCGAGGAGGCACGCGCACCGACTCAACGGTTCATCGACCGCTTCAGCCGTTGGTACATGCCGACGATCGTCGTGCTTTCGGCGGTCGTCGTATGCCTTCCCCCACTGGCGTTTGCTCAGGCTTGGTCGGTCTGGGTTTATCGCGGGTTGTCCCTTCTGCTGATTGGTTGCCCCTGCGCGCTCGTCATATCGGTTCCCGCAGCCATAGCGTCCGCGCTGGCCCTGGGGGCACATAACGGGCTGCTCATCAAGGGAGGAGCGGTCATCGAGGCCACTGCGCGGGTGAAGACAGTCGCACTCGACAAGACTGGAACCCTCACACTGGGACGGCCTGACGTCACCGACATCATCGTGCTGGACAGCTTGCCCGAAACTCAGGTTCTTGCTGTCGCCGCCGCCGTTGAAGGCGCGTCCAGCCATCCATTGGCCCAGGCTATCCTGCGCCGAGCCCAGAGTAACGGGCCGGGTATCGACATTCCCGTTGCACAGGAGAGCAGGGCAATTCCCGGAAGAGGGGTGACAGGCCGCATTGACGGAATGGATTTCACGATCTCCAGCCCCCTTCAGGCGGTACGCGACGGCGCGTTGTCAGCTACTGACACCGCACGTGCCACCGAACTTGAGGCGGAAGGAAAAACCGTTGCCGTCTTGTATGGTGACAAGGCACTCGCGTTGATTGCCCTCCGTGACGAGCCGCGCGCGGACGCGGCAGAAGCCATGCGCCAGTTACGCAACCTCGGTATTACGCCGGTCATCCTGACGGGCGACAATAGCCGGACAGCCGCCGCGATCGCCTCAATGCTGGGGGCGCATTACAAGGCCGAACTGCTGCCGGAGCAGAAGTTGGCCGAAATACGGGCTCTGGCCGCGCAGGGCGGTGTTATGATGGTCGGAGATGGCATCAACGACGCGCCTGCACTCAAACAGGCAACTGTCGGGGTCGCAATCGGCTCGGGGACCGATGTTGCCCTGGAGGCAGCCGACGCCGCCATCCTGCGGAACAGAGTCTCCGATATTCCAGCGCTGATCCGCCTCGCCCGTTCGACCATGCGAAATGTTCGTCAAAATGTCTCGATCGCTCTTGGGCTGAAAGGAGTGTTCCTGATTGCCACCATCGCGGGGCTGACAGGGCTCTGGATCGCCATTGCGGCCGATACCGGGGCAACCGTTCTCGTCACCCTCAACGCGCTGAGGCTGCTGCGCTCCCGCAGCCTCGATGCAACATCGTAAAATATTATGAGAATTTTCAGTCGAATGTCCGTGTGTTGTGTTCGGTGTCGGTGGAAATCTGTGGCGGCGAGCCTCGCAATGGCTTTGGTGTCGGGTGGCGTGGCCACAGCCGACGATACGACAGCGATTCCCGCCACCTTGCATGATGTCATCGCAGCAGCATGGACGAATGATCCTGCCCAGAATGATCTCGCGACTCAGGAAGCTGGGGCAAAGAAACGCCAGCGTGCCGCGAAATCCTGGTTCGCAGGTGGGCCATCGGTCGATGCTCAATATTATGACGACAGACCCAGCGGCCGTAACTATGCGTACCGCACGACACAGGTGGGTCTCTCCGTTCCTCTCTGGCTGCCAGGACAAGGAACGGCAACTGAGCATGTGGCTGAAGCCGATGCACAGGCCGCTGTAGTACAGAAGGATGTCGCCCATATGGCGGTGGCCATTCGTGCCACGGATGCCATCGGGGCTGTCCTGCTCGCCGAGCGACGGCGATCTGCCATGGATTCCACACTGGCTGCGTTGCGACGCATGGCCAGGGCCGTGCGGGCATCGAGCCATGCAGGAGAAAGCACATCGGCGGAACAGCAGGCGGTGGATGCGCGGATCGCTCTTTCGGAAAGCGATCGCAATGCCATCGACGAGGAAGTCGAGGCCGGCCAGGCCAATCTGGATATTCTGACCGGCCATCCGACGAAAGCCGGTCTGTCGGAAATCGACACGCACTGGCCGCTATTCCTGCGAGCGACCGCGCGGCCATGGAGCGAGGCGAACGACCCGCGCGTGCGTGCGGCTCACCAGAGCGTCACGGTCGCCACGGAACAGGATCATCTTGCCGCTCACAGTTATATGCCCAATCCGGAAATCGGCGTCGGCGTGATCAATCAGGGCCAGTACGGTTCGCCATGGGACACGCAGGTTGGGGTCAGTCTCAGGATGCCGATCCCAAGTGACGTCACATCGGTTCCCGTGAGAACGGCCGCTCAGAGTGCGCTTTCCACCGCCATCCGGCAGGAGATCGCCACCCAGAGGACCGTCAGGGCCGAGATGGCGCGCGTCCAGGCACATCTGAAAAACACATCGGCCTCGATCGTCAGTACGGCTCAGGCCGCGCACGAGATGCTTGTGCGCGCGGACGCCATGGAGCGGTCGTGGCGATCCGGTGAAACATCACTCATAGAGGCGCTTCGTGCCCGCATGGATGCCTATAACGCCCTGCTGACCTTCAGCCAGGCCGAAATCGATCATCGCATTGCGATCGTCAGAACTGTTATCGCCTTGGGGTACATACCATGAGATCGACCTGTATCCTCGTTGTCGCAGCCCTATTCGTGGCTTTACCTCACCTGGCTTTGGCGGAAGAAACAGAGGGGTGGCAGCAGACCGTGACCATGGATGCAGAAGCCCGGCAGGCCGAGGGTCTTGAAACCGTCAAGGTTAAAAAAGGCTCCGTAAGACCCCGAATTCAGGCGATGGCGAGTGTAACGGAGAACATCGCGCGTTCCGTGTCCATACGGCCGGCAGGCGATGGCAAAGTCCGCGCGGTCTCCGTCCTGCCCGGCCAGCAAGTCACCGTCGGCCAGACGCTCGTCTCCTATATTGATCACTCATTGCATGTCGTCGATCTCCAGCTTGCCCAGGCGAAAGCTAGTCTGGCCAGCGCCCAGGCCAACCTCGCTGATACTGCACTGGCGTACCGTCGTGGTAAGTCATTGGCCGGGGCCACAGTCTCCGCGGGCGAAGTGTCGCGTCGCCTTGCCGTGATGCACGAGGCGCAGAACGCTGTCCACTTTCAGGACGCTGCGGTCAAAACCCTGACCCATCGTCTTGAGGAAGAATTCACCTCGCCAACGGAACGGATCGTGGACTTCGAAAATTCGGTCCTGATCGCGCCGGTTGATGGCATGGTCGAACAGGTCGGTACGGCTGTCGATAATGATATTTCGCCCACAGACGTCGTAATCAGGATTACGAGTCTGGAAACCGTATGGGTCGTGGCTAACGTCCGCCCCGAAGATGCATCAGACATTTCAATTGGCACTGAGATGACGTTCATGCCCGTGGGAGCCGATCCCGCGCAAGCCGCGATGGCAAAGGTTCAGACCATTGAAGGTACTGCCGATCCCGAAACTGGGCTGGTGAAGGTTGTCGCGACATTTTCGGATCCGCGTCGGAGATTCCGGCCCGGCACCCAGCTCAATGCCTGGCTTCCTGCGCAGGAGCAGGCCAGCGGTCTGATCGTGCCGTCCGCCGCCCCGCAGAATGTCGACGGGCATATGGTGGTGTACCGGCAGACCGGCGCCGATACGTTTCAACCTGTTCCCGTTCGTGTGCTCCTCGAAGGGCCAGAGCAGAGCGTGGTGTCCGGAGATCTCAAGCCTGATGACACTATCGTCGCAAAGGGGAGCTTTACGCTCAAGGCGATGGCGCTTCTGTCCGGTCTCGATGGAGACTGAAAATGCTCTTTGAATTCTTCCAGAAGCAACGCTTTTTTGTTTTCGGTCTGATTTTTGCCCTCCCGATAACCGGACTGGCCTGTGTCGAAGGGCTTCCTGTCGAGCCTGTTCCCGACATTTCACCCCGCCAGGTCATGGTGACGGTTACTGCTCCCGGGCTTGCGACCGAGGAAGTCGAAAAGTTGATTACCTTTCCGGTCGAGACCAGTCTGACTGCTCTTCCGGGTCTCATTGATTTGCGCTCGGTATCAAGGACGGGTGTATCTGCGGTCTATCTACAATTCGACGATGCGACAGACATCGACTTGGACCGCGCACGTGTCGCCGAACGTCTGCCGGCCGCTCGTGAGAGTGTCGCCGTTCCGGGTGTCAGCGTTCAGATGGGGCCGCGGACGACCGGCATGGGCGAGATCATGCAGTTCCAGATCCGCGGACCTGGCTATTCGCTCATGGACCTCAACCGCATCATGCACTGGACGGTCGCGCCTGAACTGAGACTTCTAGCGGGCGTGGCCGAGGTCAATATCAATGGTGGCGCGGAACAGACCTTTCAGGTCACGCTCGACCCGCTTCGGCTGCGTACCTACGGAGTCACGGTGACAGACGTCTATCAGGCAGTTGACCGTAATAACGCCTCGGCTGGTGGTGGCTGGATTGCCCACCAGGCCGAGCAGCAGGTGATTGTTGGCCGTGCCCTGGTCGGCGACCTGAATGATTTCGGTCTGATCCCGGTCAGAATCGGCCGGAACGGGCATGTCATCCGGGTCCAGGACGTGGGGAGTATCGCACTGGGTCCGCGGACGCGCCTCGGCGCGGCGACCCGGGACGGAAACGGAGAGATCGTCCTGAGCGCGGTAATGATGCAGGACGGAGCAAGCTCGAATGCCGTTCTTGCAAATATCCGCAAAGCACTTCCTGGTATCCAGAAGTTGTTGCCAGCCGGCGTGACGCTTGACCCCTACTATATGCGCTCGACGCTAACGGGAGAAACCATTTCCACCGTCAAGGAAAATCTCCTGATCGGCGCGGCTCTGGTGCTTGTCGTTCTTATCGTGGTTCTGGGTGACTGGCGCGCGTCGCTGGTCATTGCCTCCGCCATCCCCGCCGCGCTGTTGTCAGCCTTCATCGGCATGAGGGTTTTCGGGGTCTCGGCCAACCTGCTGAGCCTCGGCGCAATTGATTTCGGTATGATTGTCGACAGCTCTCTCGTTGTCGTCGAGCACTTCATGACGTTGAGGGAGGCTGAAGGCACAAAGCGTTCCATGCGGGACACAGCTATTGAAGCGGCGAAGTCTGTCGTCAGGCCGGTGACATTTTCGATTTTCGTGATCATTATGGTCTACCTGCCGATCCTCACTCTGGAAGATATCGAGGGCAAGATGTTCCGCCCCATGGCGCAGACCGTCGCCATGGCGTTGCTGGCATCACTGATTTACTGCTTCATTTGCATCCCCGTCCTTGCAGCAGTACTCCTGCGTGATCCGAAGTCTCACCAGGAGACGAGGTTCGTGCAGTTTGTGCGACGCTATTACGAGCCGATGCTGGCCTGGAGCGAAAAGCATAGCAGGACAGTGATCATCGTCACGATCTCTGTGTTCCTCGTTTCGGTTGGCCTGGCCACGCGGTTGGGTGGGGAGTTTGTACCGACGCTGGAAGAAGGCTCCCTGACGACAACGGTCACGCGCTGGCCGAGCGCCTCACTGCCTACCGTCATTGATGAAATCGGGAAACAGGAACGAATCATCCGTTCGTTCCCTGAAGTTCAGACGGTGGTAACAAATATTGGCACACCGGCTGTTCCGACAGATCCTATGGGCCCCAACGAGTCAGACAGTTTCATCATTCTGAAGCCCCTCTCGCAGTGGAAGACCGGGCGGACCCAGGATCAGTTGGTTCAGGCGATGGCCGACACCCTCAAGGCGAAGCTCCCCAGTGCCAATTACGAATGGTCACAGCCGATCCAGATGCGAATGGATGAATTGCTCTCAGGTGTTCGCACTCAAATAGCTATCTCCGTTTATGGCGATGACTTGGAGGAACTGGCGAAACTGGCCGATGAAGTGACCTCAGCCGTGGCGGCGGTTCCGGGGGCTGCGGATGTTGCCCCACAGGGCGACGGAACAGTGCCCTTCATGCATATCGACATCAATCGGGATGCCGCAGCCAGACGTGGGGTGGCCGTGTCCGACGCTCTTGCCCAGATCACGGCTATCGGTGGATTGATCGGAAAACCTGTTGTTGTGGGCAACGCGATCATACCAACTCAGATCCGCCTTGATCCGACTTCGACCCTGTCAGTTTCGATGATCGGAAATCTGCCCGTGCGCAGGTTGGACGGACAAGGGTGGGTCTTGCTGTCGGATATTGCGAAACTACAGGTGATAGACGGCCCTTCCCGGATTGATCGGGACCGTATTCATAGGCGCGTCATTGTTCAGGCCAATGTCCGGGGGCGGGACGTCAGTTCCTTTGTCGCAGCGGCGCAAAAAGCGGTTGCGGAGAAGGTCAGACTCCCGTCAGGCTATCGTCTTGAATGGGCCGGACAGTTCGAGAACCTGAAATCGGCAATGCAACGTCTGGGTCTGGTTCTACCCATCGCTCTCTTGTTGATATTTGCGCTCCTGATTGCAGCATTAGGATCATTCAGGGCGGCCTCCCTGGTATTCATCAATCTCCCTATAGCAGCGACGGGAGGAATTTTCGCACTGACCTTGCGTGGGTTGCCGTTTAGTATTGCTGCCAGCATCGGTTTCATTGCGCTGTTTGGTGTGGCCATTCTCAATGGCGTCGTTCTTGTAAGTCAGATCCGCGCGCTTCAGGAAGCCGGCATTGATGCGGCAACGGCGGCATTCGAGGCAGCACGCGCCCGATTCCGGCCTGTCATCGCGACCGCAAGCGTCGCTAGTCTGGGCTTCTTCCCGATGGCGTTTTCGGGAAGCATGGGCGCGGAGGTCGAGCGGCCGCTTGCGACTGTTGTGATTGGAGGTCTTGTGACATCGACCCTGCTCACTTTGCTTGTTCTACCAACCCTTTATGCTAGCCTGTTTCGGAAGCGCTGAATTCAGAGGACATACGAGCCTTTTGTGACTACTTCATTTCACCGTTGCCGCCAACCATGGCGTTTGCATCCCACACTAACCTTCCTGTGCGGTGGATGTCGGTCGGTTAGGATGCGGCCGATCATCAGGAATTTCAAAGTCTGTACACTCGTTCGATTCACGAAGAAGACCTAGAAGTGCATCAGGAACGGGCTCATTGATAATGCTACCAAACCGCGCACGAAAATGCTGTTTTATCCAGAATTTGACGATCTGGTCCTCAGACTCGATGTCCATCTCCGAATACCTTCCATGACCGATCAGTGAATTAAGTCACGGTCCTGCGGCCCCAACGTCATGAGGTGATCCACGATATTTCGTACATTCATCCAGAATTGCGCGCTGTCGCTCTGACCCGCGTCAACACATCGCAAGACATGCGTATGCGCTTTGTTCCGCGCTCCACTCCATCCGAAGGATCGGATCAAGGCGTCTGCCATGTCTGACGCAGAACACTTATCGGAAGTTTCGTCATCGTTTTCTATCGCCAAATCCGCTCTCCGTCTCGCACGACATGACGACGACGGAAGCGAATTGAGGGCGTGACTCCCCGTACCCGCCTGGCGTCGGGCGGGTCGAAAGGTGTTTTGCACTGGGCGTAGCCACCTCCTGCCTATTCCCCTGCTGAGAACAGCCAAAGCTGTTCACCGCAGGACCGTAGGTCCGGGTGTTCTATTCGGCAGGCCACCCGACATAGGAGGCCGCCCAGTTGCAAAAAAGCGTTTCGACACGCTGATTTCAGGATAGCACATGGGATATCCCCATGTCACCCTTACGTAAGCGCGCGTGCGCGCTGCACCTTCGCGATGCATATCCGTCAACTCGGCAAAAAGTTTGGAGATGAAGCGAGTATTGATTAATGAAGTCGTAGCATTCTCTGCTTTGACCAACACTGTATTCAGAAGTTCCTATACTCTGCCATTCTTCTAAAAAGAAATTCCATGTCTCTATATTTCCTATAATTCCTATTCTTTTTAACATATTTTCCATCCGATGCAGGCTGCGCTGCCGATCGTCCATTCCTCATTGTCATTGCCGTCACCGTAATTTTGAAGCTCAGCCCTATCTCCGAATCGCCTGCTACCGGTGTGTCCCAGGATCGGCTGGGCGGACCTTGTCCGCACAGCGCAAGTATTTTTTCGCTCTGGTTTGCCCGGCTGCGAACAACGCTTAAAAGCACTTGAACGCAGGAATCCGCCGTTCCTTCCTCCTCTAAAAGGGAGGGCTCCCGATGTCGGGCACCAAGATTCTTTGGGGGCAGATCATCGTCGTCTTGGCGATCGTCCTGCTGACCATGTGGACTGCGACCGAATGGATCGCTTGGAAGCTGGCCTTCCAGGCTGAACTCGGGCGACCCTGGTTCGTAATCCTGCGGTTCCCATTCTACTTTCCGCCCGCGTTCTTCTGGTGGTGGTATGCGTATGACGCCTATGCGCCGGAGGTCTTCGCACGGGGTGCCTATATCGCCGCGTCGGGCGGCATCCTGGCTGCGGTCACTGCGATCGGGCTATCGGTCTGGCGCGCGCGCGAGGCGAAGCGGATCGAGACATATGGCTCGGCCCGTTGGGCTGACGCCAAGGAGATCGCCCAGGCCGGCCTACTTGACCCCGACGGCGTGGTACTAGGCCGCTATCGTCAAGAGTACCTGCGGCATGACGGGCCAGAGCACGTCCTGACCTTCGCACCAACGCGCAGCGGCAAGGGTGTCGGCATGGTCATCCCCACGCTCCTGACCTGGCCCGGTTCGGCCATCGTCCACGACATCAAGGGTGAGAACTGGGAGCTGACGGCGGGATTCCGCGCCCGTTTCGGACGTGTCGTGTTGTTCGATCCCACCAACGCAGCCTCGTCCGCCTATAATCCTTTGCTGGAGATTCGGCGCGGGGAGTGGGAAGTCCGTGATGCCCAGAACGTCGCCGATATCCTCGTAGACCCGGAAGGCAGCCTGGAGAAGCGCAACCACTGGGAGAAGACTTCGCACTCCCTTCTCGTCGGCGCCATCCTGCATGTCCTCTATGCCGAGCCCGACAAGACTCTGGCCGGTGTCGCCAATTTCCTGTCGGACCCGAAGCGCCCGATCGCCACCACGCTGTCAGCGATGATGCGGACGAAGCATCTTGGCGATGCCGGCCCGCATCCCGTCGTGGCCTCGGCCGCGCGCGAACTGCTGAACAAGTCCCCCAACGAGCGCTCGGGCGTGTTGTCCACAGCCATGTCCTTCCTCGGCCTCTATCGCGACCCGGTGGTCGCGGAGGTGACGCGGCGCTGCGAATGGCGGATCGCCGACATCGTCGGCGCCGATCGCCCGGTGACGCTCTACCTTACCGTGCCACCGTCTGACATCAGCCGCACCAAGCCGCTGATCCGTCTGGTGCTGAACCAGATCGGCCGGAGGCTGACAGAAGATCTTGATGCTGCGGCGCGGCGGCGGCGTGTGCTGCTGATGCTCGACGAATTCCCGGCCCTCGGGCGTCTGGATTTCTTTGAATCGGCGCTGGCCTTCATGGCGGGCTACCGGATCAAGAGCTTCCTGATCGCCCAGTCCCTCAACCAGATCGAGCGGGCCTACGGGCCGAACAATTCGATCCTCGACAACTGCCATGTCCGCGTGAGCTTCGCCACCAACGACGAACGGACGGCCAAACGTGTCTCCGACGCGCTCGGAACCGCCACCGAGATGAAGGCGATGAAGAACTACGCGGGCCACCGTCTTTCGCCTTGGCTGGGCCATCTGATGGTTTCGCGCTCGGAGACGGCACGCCCGCTGCTGACGGCGGGAGAAGTCATGCAGCTCCCGCCAGCGGACGAGATCGTCATGGTCTCCGGGCTGTATCCGATCCGTGCGAAGAAGGCCCGTTACTTCGAGGATGCGCGCTTCCAGGAACGCATTCTGCCACCGCCAAAGCCTACGCCCCCGAAGGACGGGTGCCCGGACGACTGGAGCCGCCGCCCCCTCCCACCCAGGCCGCCGGCACCCGATGCGGCGGCCGAAACGCGGACAGTGGAGGACGAGGAAGAAGACCCGAAGCAGTCCGCCCGGCGCCATCAGCCCGAACTGGACGAAGGCACTGTCGAGAAAAAGGAGCCGATGGAGAACGAGTTCACGCCCGATCCGGTCGATGAATTCGACGACATCGCGCCCCGCAACAACCGGATGAATGATCTCATGCGCGGTGTCGCCCGGCAGGCGTCGCTCGACCGTGGCGATGAGCTTGAGTTGTGAGGCCGCAATGGCAATGCCGAAAAAGAAGGCCCAGATCTCCGTCTATCTCGATCCCGAGGTGATGAAGACTCTGTCCGCCTATGCCGCGCGACGCGCGCAGCCGATGTCGCTGATCGTCGAGGCCGCTGTCGCCTCCTTCCTTTCGCCCGATGGCGAGGAGCGCCGCGAGGCTGCCACATCGAAGCGTCTCGACCGGCAGGACCGGCGCCTCGCGCGGCTGGAGCGTGATATTGGCATCACGGTGGAGACCCTGGCGCTGTTCATCCGCTTTTGGCTGACCACGACCCCGCCACTTCCCGAACCGGCCGCCAAGGCAGCGCGGGCACAAGCCGGAGCGCGCTACGATAATTTCGTCGCGGCCCTCGGCCGCAGGCTGGCTCAGGGACCACGACTCCAGCAGGAAATTCCGGAGGACGTTTCGGACCCCGCCGCACAGGATGATCCGGAGTCGTAATTTTCGCACCCCGCAAGTATTTTTGCCCTCCGTCTCGCTGCGTTTCTACGACGCCTGAATTCTTGTTGAACCGCCCCGTTTCCTGCCTTTCCTAATGATCCCCGTCGCCGTGCGCCCATCGCGCTCGGCTTATACCGGGGAAGATCATGTCGGTTTCCGCCATCAACCAAGGGGCAAGGGTACGGAGCATTTCCATGCTGCGTACGGCGATGGGGCCTGCGATCGCCGGGCACCTTGCCGATGCGGCTGTGGTCGAGCTGATGCTCAACCCCGATGGGCGGCTGTGGGTCGACCGTCTGTCTGAGGGGCTGGCTGATACGGGTGATGTGATTGCACCAGCCGATGCCGAGCGCATCGTCCGCCTGGTCGCACACCATGTCGGGGCGGAGGTGCATGAGGCAGCCCCGCGCGTATCGGCGGAATTGCCGACTGGCGAACGGTTTGAGGGATTGCTGCCGCCCGTTGTGACCGCCCCAAGTTTCGCGATCCGCAAGCCCGCTGTCGCCGTGTTCACCCTCGACGACTATGTCGAGGCCGCGATCATGACAACGGACGAGGCGGCATTCCTGCGCCGCGCTGTCACGGAACGGAGGAACATTCTGGTCGCGGGCGGCACATCGACGGGCAAGACCACGCTGGTCAATGCCCTCCTGGCCGAGGTTGCGAAAACCGGCGATCGCATCGTGCTGATCGAGGACACGCGCGAACTGCAATGCACGGCGCCCAATCTCATCGCCCTGCGCACCCGTGAGGGCGTCATCACCCTGTCGGATCTCGTCCGGTCCGGTCTCCGCCTGCGTCCCGACCGTATCCCCATCGGTGAGGTACGTGGGGCCGAGGCCCTTGATCTGGTCAAGGCATGGGGTACTGGCCATCCGGGCGGTATCGGCACGCTGCACGCCGGATCGGTGCTGGCTGCCCTGTATCGTCTGGAACAACTGATCCAGGAAGCGGTGGTCACGGTGCCACGCGCCATGATCGCGGAAACCATTGACGTGATCGCTGTCCTGTCTGGACGCGGGACGGCCCGTCGCCTGTCCGAACTCGCCACCGTGGACGGGATTGATCCCGGCACTGGTGCCTATCGCATTCATTCAATCGATACCGATGGAGATTAGAAATGAACCTCACGCTGTTCCGTGTGCGTCGGCACGCGCCTGTCCTCTCCACCATGCTGCTGCTGTCCATCGCATGGTGCTCCTCGGCCCTGGCGTCGGGCTCCGACATGCCGTGGGAGGAGCCGCTCAACCAGATTCTGGAATCCGTGCAGGGACCGGTCGCCAAGATCATCTCGGTGATCATCATCACGGTCACGGGTCTGACCCTGGCGTTCGGGGAAACATCGGGTGGGTTCCGCCGCCTGATCCAGATCGTCTTCGGCCTGTCCATCGCTTTCGCCGCCAGCTCGTTCTTCCTGTCGTTCTTCTCGTTCTCCGGCGGAGCACTGATCTGATGGCGGGATATGACGATGACGCGTTGCCGGGGTTCCATGTCCCGGTGCATCGCTCGCTGACCGATCCCATCCTGCTGGGTGGTGCGCCCCGTGCCGTCGCCATCGCCAATGGCACGCTGGCCGCCGCGATCGCGCTGGGCCTGCGGCTCTGGCTGATCGGAGCCGCATTCTGGATCGTGGGCCACGGGCTCGCGGTCTGGGGGGCGAAGCGTGATCCGCTGTTCATCGAGGTCGGGCGGCGACATCTCCGTTACCCCGCCTGGCTGCGGGCGTAGGGAGGGCAGGGCGATGATGTCCCTTGGCGAATATCGCAATCGCGCCGCCCTCCTGTCGGATTTTCTCCCATGGGCCGCGCTCGTGGAGAAAGGCGTCGTCCTGAACAAGGACGGCAGCTTCCAGCGCACGGCGCGCATCCGTGGTCCCGATATGGATAGCGCCACGCCTGCCGAACTGGTCGGTGTCACCGCACGGCTCAACAGTAATCTCCGCCGTCTGGGCTCCGGATGGGCGGTGTTCGTCGAGGCGCAGCGCGTCCCGGCCACACTCTATCCCGAGAGCGATTTCCCGGATGCCGCCTCGCACATGGTCGATCTGGAACGGCGTGAGCAGTTCGAGGATGAGGGCGCGCATTTCGAGAGCCGGTATTTCCTGACCCTGGTCTGGCTGCCACCGGCGGAATCGTCCGACCGGGCTGCCCGGTTCCTGTTCGAGGGCAGGGAGCGCGAAGGGCCGGACCCACACGGCATACTCCATGCGTTCGTGGATCGCTCCGACCGGATGCTGGCGTTGCTGGACGGTTTCATGCCCGAGGCCACCTGGCTCAATGACGGTGAAACGCTGACCTATTTACATTCGACCATTTCGACGCGGAACCAGCGTGTCCGGGTGCCGGAAATCCCGATGCATCTTGACGCGCTGCTGGTCGATCAGCCGCTTTCGGGCGGGTTGGAGCCGAAACTCGGCGATGCCTTCCTGAAAACGCTGACGATCACCGGTTTCCCGTCGCGGACCTTTCCCGGAATCCTGGATGACCTGAACCGGCTGGCGATGCCCTATCGCTGGTCAACCCGTGCCATCCTGCTCGACAAGACCGACGCCACCAAGGTGCTGACGAAGATCCGCCGGCAGTGGTTTGCAAAGCGTAAGAGCATCGCAGCCATTGTCCGGGAGGTGATGACCAACGAGGCATCCGTTCTCGTGGACAACGACGCTGCCAATAAGGCTGCCGATGCTGACTTGGCCTTGCAGTCCCTCGGTGCCGACGATGTCGGACAGGCGTATCTTACCGCGACCATCACGGTCTGGGACGGTTCCGCCTCCATCGCGGCCGAAAAGCTTCGGCTGGTTGAGAAGATCATCCAGGGCCGCGATTTCACCTGCATGACGGAAAGCCTCAACGCGGTGGAGGCATGGCTGGGTTCGCTGCCCGGCCATGTCTACGCCAATGTTCGTCAGCCCCCGGTCTCGACGCTGAATCTGGCGCATATGATTCCGCTGTCGGCCGTCTGGGCAGGGCCGGAGCAGGACGGGCATTTCAAGGCAGCACCGCTGTTCTACGGCAGGACGGCGGGCGCCACACCATTCCGGTTCAGCCTTCATGTCGGCGATGTTGGCCACACGCTGATCGCAGGACCAACAGGGGCGGGCAAATCCGTGCTGCTGGCGCTGATGGCGCTCCAGTTTCGGCGTTATGCGGGATCGCAGATTTTCGCCTTCGATTTCGGCGGGTCCATGCGTGCGGCGACGATGGCGATGGACGGGGACTGGCACGATCTTGGAGGCGGGCTGACGGACGAGGGCGATGGGCATTCCGCCGTCTCCCTTCAGCCGCTGGCAAGGATTGACGATCCCGACGAGCGCAAATGGGCCACGGAATGGCTGGGGCAGATCCTTGTCGGTGAAGGGGTAACGCTGACCCCCGAGGTGAAGTCTCACCTCTGGTCGGCGCTGAACTCCCTGGCGTCGTCGCCCGTTCAGGAGCGGACCCTGTCAGGTATGGTAGCACTTCTCCAGTCCAACGCCCTGAAGCAGGCAATGGCGGCATATTGCCTGGGTGGTCCCTATGGCCGCCTGCTGGATGCGGACACCGAGCGGCTGGGTGACGCCGATGTCGTGGTGTTTGAAACGGAAGGGCTGATCGGGTCCGGGGCGGCATCGTCCGTGTTGTCCTACCTGTTTCATCGGATCGAAGGACGGCTGGATGGCCGTCCGACCCTGCTGGTCATTGATGAGGGCTGGCTGGTTCTGGATGACGGGGACTTTGCTGGCCAGCTTCGGGAGTGGCTGAAAACCCTGCGCAAGAAGAATGCGTCGGTGATTTTCGCCACCCAGTCCCTGTCGGACATCGCCAATTCCCGCATTGCCCCGGCTGTGGTGGAAAGTTGCCCGACGCGGATCTTCCTGCCCAATGAACGGGCCATTGAGCCGCAGATCGCGGCCATCTACCGCGATTTTGGGCTGAACGACCGACAGATCGCCATTATCGCCCGCGCGGCGTCGAAGCGGGAATATTACTGCCAGACCCAGCGGGGAAATCGCCTCTTCGAACTGGGGCTCGGGCCGGTGGCACTCGCCCTGTGCGCCGCCTCCGGCAAGGACGACCACCGGCTGATCGACGCGATGCTGGTGGAACATGGGCGGGCCGGCTTTCTCCCAGCCTGGTTCGAGGCGCGTGGCGTCATGTGGGCGGCCGATCTTCTTCGGGAAGGAGCGATGCCATGACGGAAGAACCTTTCCGTATTCGGGCAAAAGATTTCCGCCCCGGATGTGCCGTGGTCTTCGGCGCTGCTCTGGCTTTTGTCATGCCAGTCGTGTCAGCCCATGCCCAATGGGCGGTCTATGACGGCGCCAACCACGTCCAGAACGTGCTGATCGCGGCCCGCACGCTCCAGCAGATCGACAACCAGATCACGTCACTGGCCAATCAGGCGCAGATGCTGGTCAACCAAGGTCGCAATCTGGCGAGCCTACCACTTTCGACACTGTCGACGCTGCAATCGACGATTTCCCAAACCACAGCGTTGCTCGCGCAGGCGCAGAATATTGCCTACAGCGTCCAGTCCGTCGAGCAGCAGTACCAGCAGGCGTACACGTCCGTGTCCTCTGGCATGTCCGACGGTGCCCTGTTCAGCCAGGCACAGACACGCTGGCAGAATTCTGTGGGTGGGTTCGAGGACGCCCTGAAGCTTCAGGCGCGGGTGGTAGGAAACATCCCGAGCGACAGTTCGGCCATGACGCAACTGGTTTCGGCCAGCCAGACGTCAACCGGGGCGTTGCAGGCCGCGCAGGCCGGCAACCAGCTTATGGCCCTGCAATCCCGGCAACTGTTCGACATCCAGGCGGAACTGGCCGCCAATGGCCGGGCTGCGGACCTCGAACGGGCGCGACAGGCGGCGAACGAGGCAGGGGCGGAAGCCCAATATCAGCATTTTTCGCAGTATGACGCCTATGTTCCCCAGGCCGTCGCCATCCCAAGTTCTGGATATTGAGCAATGGCGAGCGACAATGTCGGCATCATCGACGGTTTCCTGAATACCTTCGAGACTACGATCGACAGCGGTTTCGGTCTGGTGAAGGGAAGTGTGGTGTCGCTGGCCGGCTCGCTCTCGGTGCTGGACATCGTGCTGGCCGGCCTGTTCTGGGCTTGGGCCGCCGATGAGGACATCATCCAGCGTCTGGTGAAGAGGACGCTGTATATCGGCTTCTTTGCCTTCGTCATTGACCATTTCAGCGGCCTGTCGGGGATCGTTTTCAACAGTTTCGCGGCCCTCGGGCTCAAAGCCGGGGGCGGCACGCTGGCGCTTGGGGATTTCATGCATCCCGGCCGACTGGCGGCGACCGGGCTCGATGCCGCGCAGCCGCTGCTGGATGCGGCGAGTAAACTGGCGTTTTCCTTCGGTGCGCTGGCCAGCATCGTGCAGATCCTCGTCCTGCTCCTGTGCTGGTTCATCGTGCTGGCGGCCTTCTTCATCCTCGCGGTGCAGCTCTTCGTGGCGATCGTCGAGTTCAAGCTGACCTCACTCGCGGGCTTCGTGCTGATCCCGTTTGCCCTGTTCAACCGCACGGCGTTCCTCGCCGAGAAGGTACTGGGCAATGTCGTGTCGTCCGGCGTGAAGATCATGGTGCTGGCGGTTATTTCCGCCATAGCTTCCGTGCTCTTCAGGCAGTTCACGACGTCCTACGGTGATAGTGCGCCCACCATCGGCCAGGCGCTGTCCGTCGTGCTGGCGTCACTCTGCATCGTGGGTCTCGCCATTTTCGGCGGCTCGCTCGCCAATGGGCTGATTTCCGGTGCCCCGCAGCTTGGTGCCGGGGCAGCAGCGGGAACCGCGATGGCGGTGGGCGCGATGGGGGCTGCGGCTGTTGCCGCGCCCGCCGCCGTGGCGTCTGGCGGAGCGGCGGCCCTCGGTGCGACGGCAGCGGCAGCGCGCGGAGGGGCTGCCGTCGCAGGTGCCGCCACGACAGCCTACTCCATGGGGGCGGCCGGACAGACTGGTGCGGCGGGCATGGCATCGGCGGCTGGCAATGTCGGTCGCGCCGCTGGGGGTGCTGCGATGAACGCCGTGAAGAGCAAGGTCGGCGCGGCAACATCCTCGTTGAAGGAAAGCTACTCTGCTGGCGGACGCTGGGCCGCCGGTGCGATGGGCGGCGCCGGAGAAGGCGATAGGCCATCGGGTGACGGTGGGTCTTCAGGCCCGTCCGGCGGCGGAGGTGATCCCGGTACCGGGCCTGCCGGTAGCGGTAACCCTGGTGGCGGCCCCTCGGGAGGCGACCCCGATAGCGGCGACGGCTCCGACGGCAAGCCGCCCCGCTGGGCGCGGAACATGAAGCGCCGCAACGCCGCCACCCATGCCGCCGAGGCCGCCCATATCATCCGCTCCGCCGATGGCGGGGGCGGGTCCACGTCCATCGATCTCTCGGAGAAAGAATGATGTTCCGTCGCTCCACAACACGCTACGGGACCACGCCCGAGCCCGTCACCCCATACCAGAAGGCAGCGCAGATCTGGGATGAGCGCATCGGCTCGGCCCGCGTGCAAGCCCGCAACTGGCGTCTCATGGCCTTTGGCTCCCTGTTCCTGTCCGCCGGTCTCGGGGGCGGGCTGGTCTGGCAGTCCGCGCGCGGCACCATCACGCCGTGGGTCGTGCAGGTGGACCGGCTGGGGCAGGCGCAGGTCGTTGCCCCGGCCACGTCCGGCTACATGCCCGCCGATCCGCAGATCGCCTGGTATCTGGCGCAGTTCGTCCATGACGTGCGGTCCCTGTCTTCGGATGCCGTGGTTGTCCGGCAGAACTGGCTGCGCGCCTATGATTTCACCACCACGTCCGGCGCTGTGGCCCTCAATGATTATGCCCGCCTGAATGATCCGTTTTCGCGGATCGGGCACGAGCAGGTCGAGGTGGACATCGCCTCGGTGATCCGGGCCTCTCCCGGAAGTTTCCGGGTGGCCTGGACGGAGCGCCATTACCGTGACGGCGCGTTCACCGGCACCGAACGCTGGACCGCCATCGTCTCGGTTGTTCTGCGCACCCCGCGCGACGCGGATCATCTGCGGAAAAACCCGCTCGGAATCTACGTCTCCGCCATTAACTGGTCGAAGGAGCTTGGCCAATGATCCGTCGTGCTCTTCGTGCTTTGCCGTTGCTGACCCTGCCCCTGGCGGGTTGCGCGCAACAGTACCATCCACCCGTCATACGATATGACGACGCGGCCCAGGCCATGCTCCTGCCTGATCCGCCGAAGCCTGTGCGGGTGGTGGAAGTCCCGCGGCTGCTTCCCCTGCCGGGTCAACTCAAGCCGCTTCCACCCTTGCGGCGTGCCCATGTCGTGCCCGAGGCGGCTGACCCTACCGTGCGCGTGACCCAGGCCAATCTTGCCGCCCGCATCCAGCCGACGCGGGCCGGTTATGTGAATGCGGTGCAGGTCTATCCCTACAGCGCGGGCGCGCTCTATCAGGTCTATGCCGCGCCCGGCGAGATCACCGACATCATGCTCCAGCAGGGCGAGAAGCTGGTCGGTACTGGCCCGGTCGCGGTGGGGGACACCGTGCGCTGGATTGTCGGCGATACCACCAGTGGCGCGGGTACGACCAGAAGGGTGCATATCCTGGTCAAGCCGACGCGACCGGACCTGACCACCAATCTGATCGTCAATACCGACCGGCGGACCTACCTTGCCGAACTGCGGGCGACACCCGCGACCTATATGGCGTCCGTCTCCTGGGACTATCCCGAGGATGAGCTGATTGCCCTGCATCGGCAGGACAGTAACGCCGACGAAGCGGCGCCCGTGGATGCGGGGCTGAATCTCGACGCGCTGAATTTCCGATACGCGATCGAGAGTGTGAAAGGCGGAACACCGCCCTGGCTGCCCAGCCGGGCGTTCGACGATGGCCACAAAGTCTATCTCGCGTTTCCGTCCGGTATCGGGCAGGGCGAACTGCCGCCGCTGTTCGTGCTGGGGGCCGATGGCGGCCCGGAACTGGTGAACTACCGGGTGAGGCAGAACTGGATGATCGTCGATCGCCTGTTTGCGGCGGCCGAATTGCGGCTTGGGGATAAACATTCCGAGCAGCGAGTACGGATCGTCCGCACGGATGGCAGGAAGTCATGAGCGGCGCGGAAGAGCGCCCGGAAGGGAATACGGGAGCCACCACAAGCGGAAGCGGAACAGGACCATCATCCCCGCCGCCCTCTCCCGATTTGCGGCTGCGCGTGCAGCGTCCGCCGGTGGTCCGGCTCTCGCGCCCCGTCATCTGGACGCTGGGTGGTGCGGGGATGCTCGCGATCGGTCTTGCGCTGGGCTACGCGCTGCAAAATGGTACACAGAAGGGGTCGGTCCAGGGGGCACAGGACACCGACACCCGTCCTTCGGCCGACGGGCTGGCCGCTCTCCCCAGTGATTATACCGCCACTCCAAAACTCGGGCCGCCTTTGCCCGGCGATCTCGGCAAGCCGATCCTCGACGCACAGCGGAACGGTCGCGCGGGACCGGTCTCGGGCATGGGAGACCGCCGTGGCGATCAGGAAATCGAGGCGGCCCGCACCAGCAGGCTCTTCGCCCAGATCGAGGCGCGGGACGGCCAGACTGCGCAGACGATTCCGGTCATGGCCACCGCTCCCGGAGCACAGGCATCACCGACCGGCCCCGACCAGCAGACCGGCAATCGCGCCTTCCTGGCGGGTCAGCCGGACCGCATGACCGTCAGCCCGGATCGGATCGTATCTCCCGCCTCGCCTTATATCCTCCAGGCTGGGACCGTCATTGCCGGCGCACTCAATACGAAGATCAGTTCCGATCTGCCCGGACAGATCGTAGGGCATGTCACCCAGAACGTCTATGACAGCCCGACCGGACGGTCCTTGCTTATCCCGCAGGGAAGCACCCTGTTCGGGGCCTATAACAGCGGCATTTCCTTCGGGCAGCAGCGCACCCAGATCATCTGGACCCGGCTGATCTATCCGAACGGCGAAAGCCTCGTCCTGGAAAAGCTGCCCGGCGGCGACGCCATCGGCCAGTCCGGCCTGTCCGACGAGGTGAACAATCATTGGGGCCAGCTCTTCAGGGCGGCGCTCGTCACGACCCTCCTCAGCGTGGGCTCCGAAGCGGGCACGTCATGGAACGAGAACAACCTGATGCAGGCCATCCGCTCCGGCGCGAGCAACGGGTTTTCCATGGTCGGCAACCGGCTGATTGATCGCAGCCTGAATATTCAGCCGACGCTGACAGACCGGCCGGGCCTGCCGTTCATGCTTATCCTGAATCGCGACCTGATCTTGAACCCCTGGCACCCAAAGGAACCGGCTCCATGACGAAGCTGCGCATCACCGAAATTCCCGACGAAAAGCCGGTCCGCGTCACCGTGGACCTGCCTGCGGACCTTCATCGCGATCTCGTCACTTATGCTGCCCTGGTCAGCCAGAACGGCCAGCCCGTCGAGCCTGCCCGTCTCGTGCCGCACATGATCCGTGGCTTTATCACATCCGACCGCGCGTTCCGAAAGCTCCGGCAGGGGCCACGGCGGGCAGCCGTTAAAACGCAGCCGCCTGCTGCTCCAGAAAACGAATGACTGTTCTCGCGGCCGGTGGGCAGCGCTCACGGTGCCAGGCCGCGCCATACGCGAAGTGGGAAAACCCGTCCCCGTCGATGACTTCCACTACAGCGATCCGCTCCCGGATGGCAGCGGGCAGAAAGCCCAGCCAGGCATCCGGCAATAGGGCAATGCCACTTCCATTTGCTGCCAATGCGACGACCCGCAGGCTTCTGACCGCCTCCTGACGTGTCACAGGAACAAATCCCGCCTGCCGCATCTTGCGCATCAGGAGCGCGAGCAGTTCGTCGCCGGTATCATCCTTCCCGATCAGAAAGATTCCGTCGTGCAACTCGGCCCATGACGCGGTTCCGACCTGTGCGATCGGATGTTCGACCGGCATGATCGCAACGACACGATCGCTCCAGAGCGGGATCGTGGCCGCCATGCTGCCGGGCAAGGGCAGCGTCATTATCGCGAGGTCGATCTCTTCCTGTTCCAGGGCCTGGAGCAGTTCTTTTTTCGCATTATCCCGATAAATGAAGGAGATACCGGGTTGCGCACGGCTGTACGACTCCAGTATCGCCGAGATCCGGCCGGGTGGGATGCTGCCCTGGACGCCCACGGAGATGACGCCGGTCTCGCCCCGGCTCCAACGCCGCGTGCGCTCGTACAGTCCGACAGTTCCATCGAGCAGCTTCTCAGCCTCTCGCAGAAAGGCAACTCCCGCCGGGGTCAGTCTGGCACCGCTCGACGTGCGTCGAAAGAGGGAGACGCCAAGTCGCTCTTCCAGTAATCGCAAAGACCGGCTTACGGCAGATTGTTTGCCTCCCAACGCCCGTGCGGCTCCGTGGATACTTCCCTCCCTCGCGATGACACGCACGAACAGCAATTCCCGCAGATCGAGAGGTGGTCGCCGAACCGACATTTTCTGTCTATCCCGATTTTTTGAAGACCTTCGGCATGACGTGCCAAAATCCAGTCATCGTGCTTTCAAGTCTGCAATCATATTTCGTTCACAATATATTATGGAATTACTGTCTGGCTTCGCCATGAAGCCATCGCAGTATCCGCACTACGGTGCGAAATGCTCTTGTGGCATAGTGCGCTAATGTACCACCTCGCCGGAGAGAAATGGAAGCATGATGAACCTATTGGACGAATTCATCCCGCGCTTCGATTTCAGCGAGCGACACAGTGTCGATATCTCCGCCCCGGCCAGTCGCATCATGAACGCGGTGGCTGCATGGCGGAATCAGGACGATCCGCTGGTTCGTGCCGCCATCTGCCTGCGCGAAATGCCCGCCCGGCTGTTAGGCCATGCGCGGCAACGGCATCTGGACCTCACCGACTTCACGGTGCTGGAACGGCGGGGCGATGCCGCCCTGGTCTATGGCCTCATCGGCGCGTTCTGGCGGACGGATTACGGATTGTGCGACATTCCTACGACCGGCGCTTTTCTCATCCCTCGCCAAGATGACGTCTGCAAGCTCGCTCTGGGCTTCTCCATCCAGCGGGGACCACACGGCACCCAGCGGCTGGTGACGGAAACCCGCGTGTTTTGCGTCACGGACCGGGCCAGGCGTCGCTTCGCCCCCTATTGGTATCTGATCCGCCCGGTCAGCGGCCTGATCCGCCGTCGCATGCTCACGGCTATCCGGGAACAGTCGGAGTCTCCGCCCTCTCACCACCCGCGCCCAGCATTGCCATGAAGCTTTATGATTGTCCGACCGCTCCTAATGTCGCGCGTGTATGCGCCTGCGTTCTGTGCCTTTAATCCAGCCTGCACCGTTCCCGTTCTGGAACTGAACGACCTCGCCGCGATCTGCGAGGCGGCCGTTATCTGGAGGAACTTCATCTTGATCCCAGTCTGACAGACGCGAAGAGAATACGGTGCGGCATCATCGGTATGTGGAACTAGTGTACGGAGATTAAAGAGCAAAATAACTCGGAGATTCATAGAGTACTAGAAATGCTGTCAGCTATAATTCCTAGAAGTCTTGCTGTATCTGCATTTTCTTTTGACAACCTTTTAGATAGCTCTCGGATCAAATCTGCATCCAATTCTTTAGGTTTTATCTCCTGCGCGGAATTTGTTTCCCCAATAACATTTCCCTCTAGTGCCATTGCAAGTAATTTTTCTACACGCTTGGCAGCCTCGAGCGAAGTATCGCGTTGGACATGGGCGTAAATGGCGGTCGATTTGAGGTTGGCGTGTCCTAAAAGAGCACCGGTCAGGGCCAATGCTTCGCCGCTTGACGTCGCAGTAGAGCCAAGAGTGTGCCGAAGGGTGTGAGGCGTTACGCCCGGTAGATCGGCAAGTTTGATAACTTCCGACCAGATATTGCGCGTGCCTTGGTAATGTCCTTCCTCGCCTCTCTCCGCCGGAAAAAGATAGCCTTTCTTGCGGTCCTTCAGGAGATTCTCGAGCATTGCTCTCGCCGTGGGGCCGATGGGGCGAATCGATCTCCCAGTCTTGCTATCCTCGAACTCGAAGAGGTTATCCTCTAGATTGACTTCCTCAACCTTGAGCGCCGCAATTTCGTTTCGACGACATCCGGTAAGCGCCCAAAGCCGGGCGATTGCGACCCCTTTAGGATTTGCCCCTCGTGTCTCGACCTTGTTGAACGCGTCGCCTAGTCGGGCTACTTCCTCCAACGTCAAAAAGCGCATGCGACGATTATCCGTCTTTCTGACGGAAGCCCCTTCGACGGGATTTTGGGCGATAAAGCCGTGCCGCCTGCCGAAACTGAATACGGCCGAAAGATCACGAACGACCTTCCGTGCTGCGCCCTCACCGCCCCGAACGATAAGACGTTTGCGCGGCCCAATCTTTATGTCTTTCGCGGTCTTGCCAGTTGTTACGTCGGCCACAAATCGCTCGACATCGCCCGAAGTGATCTCGCTCGCACGACGTCCCCCTAGAAGTGGTTCAACATGGTGACGAAGCCGTGACATGGTGTATTGCTTGGTGAGAGGTTTCATGGGCTTGCCCTTATGAATACCCCTTTGCACGATGCATCCATGCTCCTCGTAGAAGTCGAGTAAGTCCCGAATCGTTTTTTCGCGCCGCTTCTCCTGCACGTCACCCGCTGGGTCTTCGCCGTGTGCGACCGCGCCCAGCAGGCCCCTAGCCTTCCTTCTCGCCTGTTCGACGGTAAGTGCTCCGAATCGTCCAAGCGCCAGGAATCGCCTTGGTGCCGATCGGCCACCGCCCTCAATGCGATAGCGTATGATGAAAGTTTTCGTGCCGCTTTTCTCGATGCGTAGTCCAAAGCCAGCGAGATCGAGATCCCACAAGTCATATCGACTATCTCGGACCTCGGCCTTGTCGACGACGGGCTTGGTCAAACGTACGCTGGACGATCGTTTCATCGCACGCCTCGTATTGAGTTCTCGGGTGGACACCACCATAAAATGGTGTCCACATGGTGTCCACCGTAGAGAGAAACTCTGGCAAATTGGAGCGAACGCCTTACAAAGCGCCGCCAAATAATACTCTGTTATAAAACGATATTATCGTATGGAAGCGAAAGGTAGAGTGTGGGATGGTAGAGTATATGCAACCTTGCCAAGGTTGGGGTCGTGGGTTCGAATCCCATCGCCCGCTCCAAATTTCCATAGAAAAATAAATGGCTTAGAACGGTCGCTTGAGGCCGTTTCGCTGCTTACACGGGCATTGGCTCAAAAATGTAAGCAATCTAGCGAAAGCCAGGTGCGGTCTCAGCGTGCTTAGGCGTGCATGCGGACGTCTCGATGTACTCACTTTGCCACGGCTGCGGCGAACATACTCGCGGCCGCCTTTGAACAGGTTGACTCGATACTGATGGAAGGCTTCGATCCGTCATCGGTCGATGACATTCTGAACCTACGATCCAAAGGTTTGCGCAGCATCGTTCTGCTCTCGCTTGGCTATCGTGCGCCCGAAGCGACCGGCTTGTGAATTTGCCAAAAGTCCGCCGTTACAGCGCCGATTTCGTTACTGTCATCGAGTAATCAGACAACACCTATGTCGAGCCGTTCCGGATGTTTGGCGCCTGCATGCGGAACGTAGCCATAAGAAAGGGCTATTTCTGGACTCGATGCGTTTAGTGGGTGTCGCCCAGTCAGGCGACATCCTGATCGGTAAGGCTTCAGACCGCCAACCGCCGGTGAACCCGGCCGAACGAGCGTTTGGCGCGGACCGGCATTCCGCGATGGCACTCTTTTGCGGAAATAAATAACGCAGATCGCGCCGCTCCGAGGCTGTAACTCGCCGACGAGGTTGTTCTGATCGTCACAGGATCTTCCACGACCTACGCAAAAACCTGGGCATGGGCGATCAGAAAGGCGATGACCTTACGGATTCTCTCCGGGTTCTGCTCCTGCGGCCGACGAACAATGGAAATATCCATCGGTTCGCAGGACCAGTCGCTCAGCACGGGCACAAGACTTCCGGAACTGATCGCCTCCCTAACGAGCCAACTCGGCGTCCATACCAGTCCGACACCGGCGACGGCTGCCGCTGCGATAGCGTTCGCGTCGTCGAGCACCAGGGCAGGATCCGGCTGCCAGCGCGTGATGCCATTTTCCCTGTCCGTGAAGCGCCACGCGTCCACCAGCCCGGTTTGTTGGTTTCTAAAAGCGATTACGTCATGTGCTCGCAAATCGAGCGGCGTCTTCGGCGCCCCGCGACGTCCCAGATAGTCCGGGGAGCCGCAAACCAGCCATGAGAAGCGGGCGAGTAACTGGCGGCGGTGACCAGGGACGGTCTCGAGGCCTCCGGTCCGCAGCACCAGATCAAAAGCCCCATCCGCGAGGTCCATCATCTGGTCGCTGCCGCGAAGATCGAGGAGTATGTCGGGATGCTCGGTACGGAATGCCTGCAGAAGCGGAACCAGGCATGATCTCAGGATCGCGGTGGGTACGCTGACCCTGACCCTTCCGCCACCTGTGTACGAGGCTGCAGATCGCAGCGTTAAATCAACTTCACTGACAGCTTGCAGCGCATCGCGCGCGACGCAGATGAGGCGCTCGCCCTCCGGCGTAAGCGAGAGGGCATGGGTCGATCTGTTCAGTAACCGCACGCCGCACGCCGCTTCCAGCCGCGCGAGCGTCTTCGATACGCCCGACGTGGTCATGCCCAGGCGGCGCCCGGCCTCCACGAAGGAACCAACATCAACGACGCACACGAAGCATTGCAGCTGAGCAAGCGTAAGGGCGGACTTTGTGGACATTGTGTCAACACTGCTTGACCCGATGGCGAACTACAAGGGGAGACGCCTCGGTGCGATGTTGCGCCTCGAAGGAGACATCGTATGAACACCGCCCATGTAAACCCTTACCTCGCCGCCATGGACGCGAGACAGGCTGACGGACTTGCCGAGCATCTCTCGGACGAAGTCGTACTGCTGAGCCCGTTCGTCGCCGAGCCGTTTGTCGGCAAGGATGCCGTGGTCAACGTGCTTCGGTTGCTGCTAACCAACGTAGACGAGTTTGCGACCACAGCGGTCATCAGCGGCGACCAACGAGCCGCGGTGATACTCCGTATCCGTGTCGGTGACGTCGAGGTCACCGGCGTGGACGACATGTCGATCAATGAGGAAGGCCTCATCACCCGCATGTCAGTCCAGTGGCGGCCGCTCGCCAATATCGTCGCCATCCAGCAGAAGCTTGCACCTGTTATCGGCGTAGCGCCGCTGCAGTTGGTCCCGGTAAGCGAATAGGAGCCGGGAGTCTGCGCGGCCGCGATTGATTGCCCTTGAATGCGGGGCGATGGAAAGAACAATTATGCGCCGCTGCCGGCTATCATGCGACTGGTGCATGCTTACAGATTGGAGGCGCGCTCGCTGGCGAAGAGCCGTTCGATTTCGTTTCTCTTTTTGTAAAGTTAGAAGCTGATTTCCCGTGGATTACAGCGGTTTTTTCTTGATGGAATAACCGGTGTAGTCTGTCGTTCCCTAAGCTTTTCGATGAACAGATCGGCGTCATAAGCCTTGTCGGCGATGAAGGTCTCGGGATCGACTTCATCGAGCAATGGCTCTGCTTCAGTAATGTCGGCCCTTTGTCCCGGGTGTCGGGAAAGCGCCTCGGCCTTTCCCGCGGCATCAACGATAGCGTGGATCCCGCCCCGGGACCGTCCGATGGCCTGATCCGTGCCCCTTTTTTACGGGCTCCTGCACTATGCTGGTGAGTAGGGACAATCGTGCTGTCTATCATCATGTGTTCGTTGTCATGACCGGTGGCCAGATGCCGGAAAATCCGTTCGATCACGCCGCCTTTGCACCAGCGACGCAATCACCGGTGGACGTTCTTCCAGTCACCAAAGCAGACAGACAGGTCATGCCAAAGAATGCCTGCGCGATAACGATACAGCACAGCTTCCACAAACATACGGTTATCTGCGGCTGGGCCGCCGACATAGCCTTCACGACCCGGCAAAAAAGCCTTTATCCGCTCCCGCTGACTGTCGCTCAGACAATACCGACGCATTCACATCTTTCCCCGAAAAACAGGGAAAAACGCATCACAGATCAAACGGGATTACAAGCCTCGTTAGCATCCGGTGCTAACTGATGACATGCCTGAGTAAAATTTTTCGTTAGAGTATTTTAGGAATATAATTTCTAATCAGAAGCCTTCACGTTCAAGACGTTTACGTTCCATTTTTCGGGCACGACGCACAGCTTCTGCAGCCTCACGGGCACGGCGCTCCGAAGGCTTCTCATAGTGGCGACGAAGTTTCATTTCACGAAACAATCCTTCACGCTGCATTTTTTTCTTGAGCGCCTTAAGAGCCTGGTCGACATTATTGTCGCGAACGAGAACCTGCACTGGTTAGTTTTCTCCCATAAGAATCTGCTGACGTCTGTCATCCGGATTCATATCTGACTGAAGATGCATGGTGTCCGTTATCGGGATCACGCAATCGAAGTGGCGGGTGCTTAGCACGGATTACAAAGGGAAGACAATTCGAATCTGCGGATGTTCTAAGGTTAGCAGAATAAGCCGATATGCGCTGTATCGCAGAAAAGGAGGTCGTTAACGTTTCTGCTGAAGATTGCCGGAAGACGATTGTCGGGGCCAGGTCATCCGGGCTCTGCTTGCGAAGGCAGATTCCATTGAAAGCGTCGGAGAGATAGACGCTCATACATATGCTTGTCGATGATGTGAGCAGCATTGGGCTGACCGAGTCGCAGATGTATGTTTTAAAAAGAATTTTACCTAATTATCTTCGAGACTCTGTCAGCCACAGTCGGGTCATGCCCAAGATACTTAATTATACTTTGATCAATCCTACAATCAGTACCGCACGGGGCAGATAGATTTTGTGACCGAAAAGGAGATTTGATATTTATCGGTAAACCATAAGGAATCCAAATGTAAATGCGGAATAGTTTTGTGAATTACCGATGGATTTCATAAATATTTCGTAGAATTGGGTGGAGTGATGCATTTTAGCCTGACGGGGTTGGAGGTAACGCTGTGAAATTCATTATGAGTCCCAGGCAACTTATAGCTGAAGCCTCAGTCTGGTTCACGCTGGCTATGACGCCGGATATCGTTGTAACAAGCCCTGAACGGGATGCCGCATTGCACTCCCTTGCTGCGATCGCCGGAAAGACAGGCTGGACATTATCAGCTCTTCGCGAGGTAGGTGGACAGAATGTTGATCTGCTCTTCCCCGGAGGTCAGTCCGAACTCGTTGAAGCTTGGAGTGATCTCATTGATCGCGAAGTGCTGCGTCGTATGAAAGAAGTACATAATGAAGAAAGGCGAGTCAGTAAACGCGTGCGAAATGCTATACTCATTCGTTTTGAAGTGCTGAAGCCTTATAAGGAGGCAGAACGAAGGGCAGTGGGATATCTGCTATCTTCTGGCGCTGCCGGTACTTTCGGAAGAGTCATGGCGCGCAGCCTTAATATGATCTGGGCTGCTGCAGATAATGGCGAGGCACAAGGTATTATGTGGATGACCCGGCGTGTTAGTCTCGCCGGGATATATATACCGGCATTTCTAAGCTGGCTGGGCAATTCCAGCAGCGTGACAGTCGAAAGAATTGTAGATTCAGGCCTGATCCGGACACGCTGTATTGGCAATCTGAAGAAGGAACTTTCTTCTCGTCAGAAAATGTATGCAGCGTGAGTGAATTCTGGCCGCATCAAGGCGGATGTGAAGAAGCTGCCGGAGACGGTGTTCTCTTTTTACGCGAGCAGCAAATCCGTCTCGCTCAGGAACTCATGCTTCTTGTCTGGCGTGACCTGGGGCGCGTGCTCGCACCTGTTCTTGACGAACTCGGGCTGGGTAATGCCCATTGCAGAGCACTTCAGATTCTGGCGCTGCATCCGGGACTCACCGTGGGTGCGCTTCAGGATGTGCTCGGCGTTACAAAGCAAAGCCTTGCCCGGACACTTGCAGAACTGCAGGAAAAACAACTGGTTACTTCGCTGCCGGGGCGTCAGGATCGACGTCAGCGTTTTCTCAGATTGACAGAGGTAGGGCGCGCATCTGAGGCTCGTCTCTTTGCAGCCCAGCGGGAGCGGCTCGTTTCTGCCTATCGGGAGGCCGGAGGAAATGCCGTAACTGGTTTTCGGCAGGTTTTGCGCGGAATGCTGTCGGAGGAGAGTCGGATCTTTCTTGCCAGTGACTTCAGGCAGGTGGATCCGATAAAGGGGAAGACGCGAGATGGTCGGTGAGAATATAGATCCTATGGTTTCTGGTCGGGATGTGATGCCCGACATGCGTGACGATGGTATCAGTGATGCCCATATTCTTGTAGTAGACGACGACGTTCGTTTACGCCGCCTGTTGCGTCGCTACCTGGTAGAAAATGGTTTTCGCGTAACTGCGGCTGCTTCGGCGGCGGAGGCACGACAGGCACTTGGATTCATGTTGCCTGACGCCGTAGTTCTGGATGTCACGATGCCAGGGGAGGATGGACTTCAGCTTACACGGGCTTTGCGTGGGCAGGGGCTGGATATCCCGATTCTTCTTCTGACGGCACGCGGAGAAGCGGAAGACCGGATTACCGGCCTGGAGGCCGGCGCGGACGATTATCTGGGGAAGCCGTTCGAGCCACGAGAGTTACTGTTACGTCTGAAGGCGCATCTGCGTCGTCTCACCCCGGCGGTACCTTCGGAAAATTTGCGCGTCGTGAGACTTGGATTGCTGGAATTTGATCCGGCACGGGGCCTTCTCGCGGGTGAAAACGGCACGGTGCATCTGACCGGCGGCGAATCAGCTTTGCTGGCAGCCTTATCGCGACGTCCCAACGAAGTTCTGTCCCGTGAGGAAATTGCGGAGGAACTGGATATGACAGAGATTGGAGAGCGGGCTGTTGACGTGCAGGTGACACGATTAAGGCGCCGGATTGAACCGGATCCGCGTGAACCTCGCTATCTGCATACAATTCGAGGTAAGGGCTACGTGCTGAAGCCGGGCGTCTAGAGTGTGGGTTTTATTGCTGTCAGAACGGACAGTCTGATGAAACGATGGTGGCAGTTCTGGAGTGATGAGCGGTTTGATCGCTCAATGCGCCGGGTTCTGCCCCGGTCTTTTCTGGTACGTTCTCTTCTTATTGTTCTCATCCCGATGCTGGTAACGCAGGGCATCGCGCTCGAACTGTTCTACGGGAATTATCTGCGTGTGATGTCTCGCCGTCTTTCCGAAGGTATCGCATCCGAGATCGCATTTTCTCTTGATTTGCTTGAGCGGTATCATGGGCACGGCGATCGTTTCTGGCTGATCAGGCAGGCGCGTATCCGGACACAGCTCGTGATGGACTGGCATCCGGGGGATCATTTGGCAACAACTGGCTCTACCCATGTTGTCGGTCCGATGGATGAAGATCTTGTCCATGAACTTCAGAGTGCAATTGCTTATCCATTTTTTATCGACTGGCTGAAAGACCCGCATACAGTTTTTATTTCGATTCAACTTCCGGATGGCGTTCTGAGTGTTGATACACCGAGAAAGCGGCTTGATGTCGGGCAGTTATGGCTGTTCGTATTGTGGGCGCTTGGAAGTTCATTGCTTCTCTTTGTTATTGCGGCAATTTTTATGCGCAATCAGGTCCGGGCAATTCGTCGGCTGGCCAATGCGGCGGAGCAATTTGGGCTTGGACGAGATATAGGGCCAATCAAACCTGAGGGAGCACGCGAAGTCAGGCAGGCAGCTGTAGCATTCAATCGTATGCAAAACCGGATTTTCAGGTTTGTATCGCAACGTACAGCAGTTCTCGCAGGCGTATCACATGATCTGCGAACGCCTCTTACAAGACTACGACTTTCCCTGGCGATGCTTCCCCGGTCAGGAGTCGTTGATGCCCGACTTCTGAGTGAAGACTTTAATGACATGATTGCAGATGTGGCTGAAATGGAGCGTATGATCGAGGGCTATCTGTCATTTGCCAGAGGAGAAGGCGCGGAGGTGCCGGTTATGCTTGATGTCGGAGCGCTACTTGAGGATGTCGCTGCTTCAGCTTCTCGTGCCGGGACGATAGTCCGGTCTGTAAATTGTGATTCTGGTCTTCGTCTGGAAGCGCGACCTGATGCGATGCGACGCATGCTGACAAATCTGGTTGAAAATGTTCGCCGGCATAATGCGGGTGTATGGCTCTCAGGTTACGCGGAGGGAGAGACGGTCATTATCGAAGTTGACGACGATGGACCTGGCATTCCGGCAGCCAGACGCGAAGATGTATTCAGAGCGTTCACGAGTGGTGCGCAGGGAGGGACCGGGCTCGGTCTGACCATTGTTCGCGATATTGTGCGGGCCCATGGTGGTGACGTCAGGCTTGCGACTAGCAGAATGGGAGGATTAGCTGTAAAAATTATTCTGCCACGATAGAACTATGAATTTAATATACGACGTACTCACGTCAAACAGAACTAACTGAAAATGCAATCCAGAAAATATTGCAAGCTGATAAGAGGTTTGTCTACGATTCAGATCAGATAAAACCGATAATCAGGGCAGCGTATTACCCGCGCCAGCGTGACCTGGGCCACTATTACTACCCATAGGACCTGTCGCTCCGCCTCCACCAAAGGAACTGCCGCCCATCATACCCGACATAGGATTATATCGACCAACATTTCCGAGGATTTCCTGAATAACATTAATTTTTGTTCCAGGTGTCGGTGTTGTATCCTGTATCATTCCAGGGTGTTTGGCGTCTTTAAGATTCAGGGTGCGGACAGTACGTAGTTTCCCTGCCGGGTCGAAATTCAGAACCACGATCTGCTGTTTCGTGATTTTCGGGAAATTCGCAGGCTGGGGAACCGTCATCATAGAGATGTAGATCCATGTATTGTCGTCAAATGTCGCCCTCGCCGTAGGCGAACCGAGCAGATCCAGTGCATCAGCACGATTACTGCTGCCGGGTTTCAGCTGTTTATAATCATCAGCTTCGATCAGGGAGCCCCGCGGCATTGGGGTGGACTGAAAGACTGAGCAGCCAGACATTAAAACGACTCCACCAAGAAGAGCCAGCGAAGTCGCTACACTACGATATCTGGCTGCCGGTGTGGCCAAGGTCCGAATGGGAATATCGCGATTTGACATCAGGCTGATCTGCTATCCTTATTCAGACATATGCCGCTTGATAGTTTAAGGCATTTGTGTCCGGTGCCTCATACAATGCGTTCTGTCAATTGGTTCAGCGTCGTAATTGCATTAAACGGGGCAGGTGATCTGTTGTCAGGCTGACAGCCTTGAAAGAGAGATGTTGTGACAGATGCCCGGTCTCCTGAATTTTCCCGTCCGATCCTGTTGAGGTCGCTTCGGGGCGCCAGATCCAAGGCGCCGCGCGAAGTGATGATCGAAGCAACTGACGCAGAATGTAATCTCGTAGCAAAAAGACTGGGCCTTCCATCAGTTGCAGGACTTTCCTGTCGTTACAGATTGACTGCCGAAGCACGTGATACGGTGCTGGCGGAGGCTGCTCTGACCGCACGGCTTAGTCAGATATGTGTTCTAAGTTTGGACGTTTTTGAAGACGTTATTGCAGAGCGCTTTGTCGTGCGTTTTGTTCCGGAAAGCGAGTTCCGTGAAGATGAGGGCGGTGAGATCGATTCGATGGACGAGATTCCTTATGAAGGGGATAGTATCGATCTTGGTGAGGCAGCGGTTGAGCAGTTGTCGCTGATAATGGATCCCTACCCACACAGGCCGGGGGCAGACCGTCCGGTTGGAGTGATGACGGATGACGATTTATCATCCGGAGAGGGGGCGGTATCACACGACCAGGCTGTACGCAGGCCGTTTGCTGATCTTGCACAGATAAAGCGCAAAAAAAGATAGTCTTCCGTTTTCGTCCTCAAGGAGACATGTCGACGTGCTCTGGCTTGCGTAAACACAGTGGGTCTGGTAGAGGCCCCCGCTCAATTACAGTTTTTGTCCGGTGCTCGCTGGTGGGCTGATCGGGCATGTCGTCTTTTCGGAGGGGCTTGGACCCATGGCAGTACCTAAAAGAAAAACCTCGCCTTCTCGCCGGGGTATGCGTCGCAGTCATGAGGCGTTGCGTGTTGAATCCTATGCCGAATGCGGTAATTGCGGTGAACTGAAGCGCCCGCATCATGTATGCAGCCATTGCGGGCATTACGATGGGCGTGAGGTTATTGCTGCTGGTAAGGCTCTGAAAGTCGCTGTCCGCGCCTGAGTCGGCCCGTCGGTTTGAATAACTTCAACCTTGATGTGGCGGCTGCCGGCCTGAATCAGGATGGCGGAAACCATTCATGAGCGAGATTGATCGCCACGACGAAATGTCGGGCCTGCACAGTGAGCCATTTGCTTTGGCTGTCGATGCTATGGGCGGAGATGGTGGGCCGGATGTCGTCGTTTCCGGTCTGGCTATCGCCGCTGATCGCCATCCGGGTGCTCGAATCCTGCTTGTTGGCGATGAAAGTCGTCTGATCCCATTGCTTGCGCGGTATCCGAAAGCCGCTGCAATCTGCGAAGTGCGGCATGCAGCGTCTTCCATAAGTATGGATATGAAGCCAACGGCGGCCCTGCGTGTTCGAGATTCTTCGTTGCGGAAAGTGATGGATGCTGTCGCCGCAGGCGAGGCGGCAGGAGTCGTTTCGGCAGGCAACAGCGGTGCGATGCTGGCACTTGCGAAGATCGTTGTTAAGACGCTGCCCGGCATTTCCCGTCCGGCGATGGCTGCGATCAGCCCGAGTATGAAGGGCGACGTGGTCATGCTTGATCTGGGGGCTAATGTCGCTTGTGACTGGCGCAATCTTGTGGAATTCGCTGTTATGGGTGAAGCTTTTGCCAAGGCTGTGCTAGGGCTGCCTGCGCCGACGATCGGCCTTCTCAACGTGGGAGCTGAAGAGCTTAAGGGGGATGAGAAGCTTCGCCAGGCGGCGGAAATTCTCAGAGAAAGCCCGCTTGCCTCGCAGTTTCATGGGTTTGTTGAGGGGCATGATATTACCGCCGGAACAACCGATGTTGTGGTGACCGATGGATTCACGGGAAATGTTGCGCTGAAGACGGGAGAAGGGGCTATGAAAATGGCCTCAGGCTTGTTTCGCAAAGTTTTCACGAGCAGTCTTCCGGGCCGTGTCGCCTATTTCCTGGTTCGTCCTGCACTTGAGCGTATGAAAGACTGGCTGGATCCAAGACGTTACAATGGTGCCGTATTTGTGGGCCTGAATGGCGTCGTCGTAAAATCTCATGGCGGTACTGATGCAGAAGGTTTTGCATCGGCTGTAGATGTCGCAATGGATATGGTTACGCATGATTTTAATGACGGTATTCGCTCACGCCTTCTGCCGATGGCCTCGTTAACCGCCAATCGTTCCAATGCCGAACCAGAGCGTGAGACGGTCGCCTGACTGTGTGAATTCTGCTTTATGCCCGTTTGTCGAGTTTAGTTCTGGTGCTGAAGGCACGGACTTCGGGGCTGGCCTTCTAAAGGGTAAATTTATGGCGACACGTTCTGTTCTTGCCGGTTTTGGCAGTTATCTTCCCCGACGTGTTGTGTCGAACGATGAGCTTGCGCAGAAACTTGATACTTCTGATCAGTGGATTCGTGAGCGAACAGGAATCGGTCAGAGGCATATAGTCAGTGAGGGCGAAACGGCAGTCAGTATGGCGGCCGAAGCCGCCAGGGCCGCCCTCAAATTCGCTAAAATCCCGGCTGAAGACGTTGACGCTGTCCTTGTGGCGACATCGACTCCTGACCAGATATTCCCGGCGACAGCAGTTCGTGTGTTGAATGAACTGAATGTTAAAAATGGATTTGGATTTGATATTGCCGCTGCATGTTCGGGGTTTATTTACGCTCTTTCGACCGCCGATGCATTTATTCGTGCTGGTCAGGCGAAGTGTATTATTGTGATTGGCAGTGAGGTCTACTCGCGAATTCTTGACTGGTCTGATCGGGGAACGGCTGTTCTCTTTGGAGACGGGGCAGGAGCTGTCGTGCTGAAGGCCTGTGATGATTCAAATGACCAGCGGGGCCTGATAGCAACGCATCTTCATGCGGATGGAGCGACAGGTGATCTGCTCTATGTTGACGGTGCACTGGGGCAGCCCGAACACTCGGGTTTTCTGAAGATGAGCGGCCGCGATGTGTTTCGCCACGCTGTTTCCAAACTCTCGTCATCCATGGACGAGGCTCTTGAAGATTCAGGTCTGACTTATGCCGATGTGACCTGGCTTGTACCTCATCAGGCAAATATTCGAATTATTGAAGGTGTTGCCCGAAAGCTTGCTCTTCCTATGGAGCGCGTGGTTGTAACGGTAGACCGCCACGCGAATACGTCTGCGGCATCAATTCCTCTTGCCTTGGATGAGGCGGTGCGTGATGGCAGAATTAAATCGGGCGATTTAATTCTGATGGAAGCGCTTGGTGGTGGGTTGACATGGGGATCCGCTCTCGCGCGTCTGTGACCGTCTCAGTGATGCCGATACCTGACGAACATATGTGAGAAACGGAACGAATTGACCTGCCGTATCAGCGTGTTACGATAGAGGTATGAGCACTGTCACGCGCGCTGGTCTGGCGGAACAAATCTACACTCAGGTGGGGTTGTCGCGGATTGAATCTGTGGCTTTCTTGGAGACTGTTCTGGAAACCATGGCCAGGGCCCTGGAGAGTGGGGATTCGGTTAAAATAAGTGGATTCGGAACATTTATGCTTCGTCGTAAAGGACGTCGTAGTGGCAGAAATCCCAAAACGGGGATGGAAATTCCGATCCTTCCCCGATCTGTTATTGTCTTTCGTCCGAGTCAGATTTTGCGCGCGCGCGCCAATGGCGCTCGAGAATGAGGGAAAATCCGGACACTGAAGCTGTCAGTCAGTCTGTGTCAGTTCCTCAGACTTGGAGTGACGATGATACCGGTGCTCGGAATAATAAAGGGCCAATGGCATTTCGTACGATCAGCGAGGTCGCTGACGAACTGAAGGTTCCGCAACATGTGCTTCGATTCTGGGAAGCGCGTTTTGAGCAGGTCCGTCCGCTTAAAAGAGGTGGCGGCCGCCGGTATTATCGCCCTGCAGACGTGGAATTACTAAGACGCATCGCAACCCTTCTTTATATAAAAGGCTACACCATAAAGGGTGTGCAGCGGGTATTGCGTGAGGAAGGAAGCAGCCCGATTGACACGGATGACTCGGTTTCGGGTGCGGATAATGAGAATGTGCGAACATTATGTGACGAAGCCGGCGCATCTTCACATTTGCTTCAAAGTTATAAATATAAAGCTTTCGAAGCAGGTATCAGCGATAGTTTGGTGTCTCTGCCTGAGCCTCAATATATTTATGAAGATAACAAACGACTTCGGCAAAGTCTGTTAGGTGTACTGACAGAGCTTCATACTCTTAAAGTTTTTTTGATTAAATCTGAATGATTTTTGGATGACTTCATATTTAATTTTATAGCTTGCTTCAGGTTTTTGTGTTCATAAAAATTAGGTGTGTAGCAATCTGAAATGCGATATTTTGTTCAGCAATCAAATTGGCATCTGAGATTAAGCGACAGTCTTATTTTGAATATGAATATCCGTGAGATAGTTGTCTCCACCTGAAAGTCCTGCTAAACGCCAGTATCGCAAACGGACGGGCAGTAGCGCAGCCTGGTAGCGCATCAGTCTGGGGGACTGGGGGTCGTGGGTTCGAATCCCGCCTGCCCGATATTATTCCGGCCGTTTGAGTAATATGAAGAAGTAATAACAGAAGGCTCTGGATTTACGGGGGCTTCTGTTTTTCTGAGTATATTGTTTATAATTCAGAAAAATAAGTAATGCAATTTTTTCAGGTAAAAATTAGTCTGGAAAGTATTGTGAATATTTCTATGTAACACAGAAATTCATATTAAAATATTTGACTGGTGGTATCTGGTTTCTGATTTTATTGGGTGTCGGCCGGCCCATTAACTCTCTACATTTTTGAGTGGAAGCGATAAGGAGCTATATCAATAGCCATCTCGTTTGACGTGAAGGCATTTGGAAAAACATCATAAGTCAGACTTGATGAAAAGCTCTCATGAAGATGATACTTTCAGGCATATCCGGGACGATAACCATAGACAATTCGAGGATCACTTCATCGTTTTCGCATCTGTATATAATTTTAAATGATACTTCAAAATATTCAGTGACCGCATCTTGTGCAGATTTATGCGGGGTTACCAGATTTTGAGGCCTGACTGACTTTTCGTCAGTTTCGATTTCCGAAATCCAAAATCAGGTAAGACGTAAGGCACTTGCAATTATCAGATTTTATCCTTCATAGTTCCTCAGCGTTCTCGGGGCGGGGTGAGATTCCCCACCGGCGGTAAATCGGTCATTCATGTCCGAAAGCCCGCGAGCGGTTCGTCTTAGCTGACGAATTTAGCTGATCCGGTGAAAATCCGGAGCCGACGGTATAGTCCGGATGAAAGAGAACATTGGAACTGTCAGGAGTCCTGTACAAGGATTTTTGGCATGTTTCCTGTGTGTCGCCCTGAATCGACGTGTCGTATTGTGTCGGACTGGCGAGCATCAGCATGGTGGAAAGCCCTTATTACAACTTTATCGTGGAAGCCTTCAGGGCTGCGCTCGCTGAAGCATGTCGCTTTGTTGGCGCGACAGCTCCAAATCCGCCTGTCGGCTGCGCGCTGCTGGATAATCGGGGAAATGTTTTATCGGTCGGGGCACATCAGCGTGCGGGAAAGCTGCATGCTGAGGCTCTGGCGCTGAAGCAATGCGCAGCACTCGGTTTAACGCACCTTATCGACACAGCGGTTGTAACGCTTGAGCCCTGTAATCACACGGGAAGGACTCCTCCGTGCAGTGAAGCCCTACTGGCGACACCGGTAAAAACTGTCTGGATAGGATGTTCGGATCCTAATCCGGATGTTGCTGGCGGAGGCGCCGCCCGGCTGCGTTCCGCCGGACGCGAAGTACGCTGGATAAGCGAGATTTCGGGGATCCGGCCAGAGGCGATGCTGATTGCTGAAGAATGTTGCGGGCTGATCGCACCGTTTCAGAAACGAAGTGTATTGGGCGAGGCGTGGCTCACGATTAAACAGGCAGTCGACGCTAATGGATCTATGATTCCACCTCCCGGACAAAAAACGTTTACGTCTTCAGGCGCGCTTGAACTTGCTCATCAGCTTCGTCGTTCCGCTGATGCGATTGTGACGGCTCCGGGCACTATTCTGGCTGATTTGCCGCGACTTGATGTCAGGCACATCGAGGATCATGCAGAGCGGCGCCGCCTGTTACTGATCTGCAGTCGGAGCCGGAACGTTCCGAAAGACTGGCTTGACGGAGCCCATAAGCGTTTTGACGTTTTGTGGTGCTCTAAGGTGGAAGATGCTCCTCGTCTTCTCGCGGAAAATGGAGCGATGTGGGCGCTTGTTGAAGCTGGTCCATCTCTCCTCTCCGCAATTGCCGAGCGAAAGTTATGGGATGACTGGTTGCGTATCGAAGTGAATCCAGACGGCTCAGAGTGCGTGAGCGTAGAGAGACGGCATAAAGTAACGCCGATGTGGCTTCTTCCCGGGCTAATGACCTCAGCGCCGTCAAAGGCATATGTGAGTAATTGTGTCGTCGGGCAGGTATGAGAAGCAATATGTTTTCAGGAATTATTGAAAATCAGGGTGAAGTGGCTTCGGTTGAGACCGGAAATGCCTCGTGTATTCTCGAAATTGATACAGGTATGACGGATGTTATTCCCGGCGAAAGTATTGCTGTGAATGGCGTCTGTCTGACTGCCACTGATATTGGAGACACCGGGCGTGTCCGTTTTTTCGTCAGTGCGGAATCTCTGGACAGGACAGCATTCGGCCGTCTTCAGCCCGGTGGAACGGTTAATCTGGAGCGTGCAATAACCCCGACAACGCGATTGTCAGGTCATATGGTCCAGGGACATGTCGATGGCGTTGCGAAACTCGTTTCGGTTGATTTCGTCGGTGACGCCCGGAAGGTCGTGTTTTCGGTTCCGGCTGCATTGCGACGCTACATGGTTGAAAAAGGTTCGGTTACGCTTGATGGAATCAGCCTGACGCTTAACGAAGTTGGCTCTCCGGTGGCCGGACTGGCGGGAGGTGAGTGTTTCACGATTGCGGTGATGATTATCCCGCATACCTGGGATCATACGACGCTTGGTACTCTTGAGCCGGGTGATCCCGTGAATGTCGAAGTCGATGTAATCGCAAAATATGTGGAGAGCATATGTCAGTATCGGTGAAACGAGCGGTGCCGGCATCGCTCGCGCGTGCGGTTGAGGCAATCCGGGCCGGCCGGATGGTTATTATGGTGGATGACGAAGATCGCGAGAACGAAGGCGATCTGGTTATGGCTGCCGAATTCATGACACCGGCAGCAATGAACTTCATGGTGACATATGGTCGCGGTCTGGTGTGTCTTCCGCTCACGCCGGAACGTGTTGACCAGCTGGAACTGCCGATGATGACGCGGGTCAATACGGCGCCACGAGGAACTGCTTTTACGGTTTCGATTGAGGCGACTGAGGGCGTTACTACGGGTATTTCGGCGTATGATCGGGCGCAGACGGTTCTTACGGCTGTTGCTCCTGAAGCAAAATCATCGGATCTGGTGTCACCAGGGCATATTTTTCCGCTTCGTGCGGCGCCTGGGGGCGTGCTTGAGCGCAACGGACATACTGAAGGATCAATTGATCTTGCCTTGCTGGCCGGATGTCGTCCGGCTGCCGTGATCTGTGAGATTATGAGTGCAGACGGCACAATGGCCCGTCGGCCCGAACTCGAAGTTTTTGGGGCCGAACATGGTCTGCCCATTGTGTCTATTGCCGAACTTTGTGACTGGATCGGTCAGCACGGCAAAAGTCCGGTCGAAACAGGTGAAATCGACTCTGCAGCGATTTTACCCTCGGTGCTTTTGGATGCAGTAAACGGCGCACAACCTGCGTTGACTGCCGAAGTGGCGGAAGCCGCGCTGCCTGGGGTGTTTGGCGGCAATGATCTCATTATCCATGCTTTCCGGGACGGAGAGGGCATCGAGCATGTTGCTCTCGTAAAGGGAAATCTTTCCGAATCTGACAATGTGCCTCTTGTACGTCTCCACTCGGAGTGTCTGACCGGGGATGCGCTGGGATCATTACGGTGCGACTGCGGGGCTCAACTCCAGACTGCTTTGCGGAAAATCAGCGAAGCCGACAGTGGTGTGCTGATATATCTGCGAGGTCATGAGGGACGGGGCATTGGTCTGGGCAATAAGATTCGCGCCTATGCATTACAGGATCAGGGGCTGGATACGATTGATGCCAATCATCGGCTGGGGTTTGTGGCGGATGCCCGGGACTGGTCATCCGCAGCATCGATTCTGAGGGATCTCGGTGTCGGTACCCTGGATCTCATGACGAATAATCCGGAAAAAGTCCGTGCGCTCGAAGAGCGAGGCTTTAATGTACGTCAGCGGATCGGACTGGATATTCCGCCCAATCCTTTTAATCGGGCGTATCTGGATGCAAAGCGCCGGCGGATGGGTCATTCGCTGAAGGCTGAATCTGTTCGCGCAGGCAAGTAAAAATAAGTTTTAACACCGGCTACCGGGAGACCGATTTCTCCGGAAGGATCGCTATGAGCACCCGTTCACCATCTTCTGTTCCTGATCTGCATCTTATACCATCTCCCCGGCTTGCGCTTGTTGTGAGCCGGTTCAATGAGGATATTACCGGTGGCCTGCGTCACGGGGCTTCTGAATGGCTCTCGGAGCATGGGATCAGTGTCGCAGAGGAGGACTTTTTTCCGGCCCCCGGTGCGTTTGAACTGCCTCTGCTTGCTCAGACACTGGCCCGTAGCGGCCGGTATGAAGGTGTCATTTGTCTGGGCTGTGTCATCAAAGGTGATACAGCCCATTTTGAGTTTATCAGTCTCGGGGCGACTGTCGGAATAATGCAGGCCTCTCTGGCTACTGAAACACCGGTCGCTTTTGGTATTCTTACCACTTACACGGAGTCTCAGGCGATCGAGCGGTCCCGGGAAAATGTTCATAATAAGGGGCGGGAAGCCGCTGCGGCCTGCGTGGAGTCCATTGCATTGCTTCGCAGGGTTAAAGGCTGAGGTATTATTTCCGGCAGCATGTGTGTTTCATTCTCTCACCAGATTGCTGAACATGATGGACCGTTGATTATTCGGATGTGATAATCGCTGGTGAGGAGACTGATAGGGCATGAAACGACTGACCATCCTTGCATCCGGGCTTGGCATTGGTCTGACCGTGTGGATGCTGGCCCGGTTTGGGGCAGGGTCGATCCTGGCTCTGGTTGCCGCCGGTGGATGGGGAGTCGTTCTGGCGATCCTTTTCCATAGTCTGCAGGTTTTGTTATCAGCTTTGTCCTGGCGGGTGATTGGCGGCAGTGAGGGGCAGGATGGTACCGTACTGCATCTGTACGACTATTATGTTCTTCGCTGTGTCCGTGAAGGCGTGAATAATCTTCTTCCTGTTGCGCAGGTTGGTGGTGAGGTGGTATCGGCGCGTCTTCTCGCACACCGGGGGCTTGGTATGCGGCGTGCTGCGGCCGCGACGATCTGCGATCTGACAGTGGAATTGCTTACACAGGTCGCGTTTACAGTAGCCGGACTGGCTGTGCTTTTGTGTCTTGTCAAACGATCTGCGACGACGGATGAGCTTGTTGAAAGCGGTATCGTCGTCGTCCTGATCGGAATTGCGATTTTTGGCAGTCAGTGGTTCGGGGCAATTTCCATTGTCGAAAAGCTTCTGGTCAGAATCGCCGGACATCTGGGATGGAGCGGTGTTGACGGAATCCGGGGGCTGCATGAGGAGATCATGGCGCTCTACAAAACATCCTCGCGCACGATGGCCGCTGGTGCTGCCCAGTTTGCGGGATGGTCGATCGGTGCGGCTGAGGTCTGCATTATTCTGCATTTTATGGGACACGACCGGTCTCTTGCGACGGGATATGTTATCGAAAGCGTCGGTCAGATTGCTAAATCTGCGGCCTTTGCCGTGCCGGGAGGACTGGGCGTGTCGGAAGGGGGATATGTTCTGGTAGGGAGTCTGTTCGGACTGCCTCCGACCGTCTCCATTGCTCTGTCACTGATCAAAAGGCTCCGCGAAATTGCGTGGGGTCTGCCTTCTCTGGTCATCTGGCAATGGCTCGAGACGCACTGGCGTCCGGAACATGTGATCGGTTCTGCTTCAGGAGCCCATCAGCGGTAAGATTATTCCCAGGCGCACCGTCTTCAGGGCGATGACAGGAACACAGGTTTATGAAGCGGCATTACGAAACTCTGACACCGGAAGGAGTACGGCTGTTTCTGGCTGGGTATGAGACTCTGGCTGTGCGTCTGGGGGGTAAACCAGCGCAGTGGAACGTCCGGGAAGTCAGTGATGGCAACCTGAACCTCGTCTTTCTGGTGCACGGCCCGGACGGTTCGGTGTGCGTCAAGCAGTCCCTCCCGCATGTGCGCGTCGATCCCGAATGGCGAATGCCTCTGGACCGCACGGCGTTTGAGGCGGAATGGCTGCGCCGGGCAGAGCGGTTCGCGCCGGGACATGTGCCGGAATTTCTATTGTTCGACCCGGATATGTTCGTTCTCGTCATGGAATGTCTCGACGACTTCGTGACACTTCGCCAAGCCCTCGGCGAAGATGCCGACGCCACAGGTCCGTCGCGTATCATCGCGGAATTCGTCACCCGGATAGCATTTTCGTCCTCTCTTCTGGCAGGAAGACTGGAAGACGTCATGCCGGATATGGCGTTGTTCGCGCATAACACCACACTGACGCGAATTACGTTCGATCTGGTTCTGTCGGATCCGTTCTGTGTCCATCCCCGTAATCACTGGCTGAGCGAACTGGATCAGGACGTCATGGCGCTTCAGAATGATCCAGCCATCGCGCGCGCCATGATACGCCTGCAACAGCGTTTTCTGACCTGTCCTCAGGCTCTTCTGCACGGTGATCTGCACAGCGGCTCGGTCATGGTGCGCGGCGAGCAGGTCCGCGTCATTGACGGAGAATTTTCACTTTACGGGCCGATCGGCTTTGACTGCGGCCTCTATCTCGCCAACCTCGTACTCGCTCGCGCTGCGGCCAGATCCGATGAACGACGCACCCATCTGGCTGAGGCGATGGAGGTTTTCTGGTCCGGCTTCAGCACGCACTTCCTGTCACTCTGGCAGACATGCGCGTTGCGTGGCGATCTGCTTGCAGAAGGGACGTTCGCAGCTTTCCCGTCATTGCTTCACGCGGAAAGGGAACATTATCTCAACGGCATCTTTCAGGACATGACCGGTTTCGCGGCAGCGGAGATCATCCGCCGCACGATCGGCTACGCCCAGGTCGCTGATTTCGACCATCTGTCCGACACGACCGAAAAAGCTGCCCGTCAGCGGGAGGCGCTTACATTTGCGGGAACATTATTGCGGAATCCTCCATTATCGATGACGGAGTTTTCGGTGCGACTGGAAGACTGAACCGGAAGGGACATTCGGACTCTGTTCGGACAAGGAAAAGCGCGCAGATATTTGTAAACCATTTTGTTAAATAAATCAGGATGCAGGAAGCGTTGTGTATAGCATGGCGTCACGTAATGAACATCCTGTCAGACCGGCCTGTCTCTCATCGCAGAATAAAATTCGTGATGATGTCAGTCATTTTTCCAAAAGGAGGCTTAAGAAGAGTCGCCGCGTTGAAACGGCCCTGCCTGTAGATGCCGCGAGGATGGGTGAGCGCCATGAAGCCTTCCTTCCCGTGATATGCGCCCATGCCACTGTCTCCCACGCCGCCAAAGGGCAGATCGTCCTGCACATAGTGCATCAATGTGCCGTTGATCGTGACATTTCCTGAAATCGTGCGCTTCAGAAGCCTGTCCCGTTCAGCGCGCTTTTCCCCAAAGTAATACAACGCAAGCGGCCGGGGACGGGCATTGATGAAGGCGATTGCTTCGTCCAGTGTGCGGTAGGTCAGCACCGGCAGGACGGGTCCGAAAATCTCCTCCTGCATCATCGCCATCTGCGGTGTGACATCCAGCAGCAGCACGGGAGCGAGGACATGATTCTCGCTTGAGTCGCTCCCCAGATGGATCACCTGTGCGCCCTGTGCCGCGGCATTGTCGATCAGGCCGGTCAGCCGCTTGTAGTGGTGCTGGTTGAGGATGGCGGTGTAATCCGAAGACCCTACATAGCCGCCTGGATGCAGCTTTTTCACGGCGTCCTGCCAGGCTGTGGCAAAGACGTCCTTGTCGTCTTCGTGAACCAGCACATAATCCGGCGCGATGCAGGTCTGCCCGGCATTGGTCAGCTTGCCGAACGCCACGCGGTCCGCCACCCGTTTCATGGAAAAGCCGGGTTCGATCACTACGGGAGACTTACCTCCCAGTTCAAGCGTGACCGGGGTCAGATTGTGCGCCGCTGCTTCAGCCACCTTCTTTCCGACCGCCGTGCTGCCGGTGAACAGGATATGATCAAAGGGCAGAGCCGAGAACGCGGCGCCCACTTCGCCGTCTCCCGTGACGACGGAAACCTGCTCCGGCGGAAAGACGGCCTGAACGATCTCGCCGATCACCCCCGATGTGGCCGGTGTGAATTCCGAGGGTTTGAGCATGGTCCGGTTGCCGGCGGCAATCGCTGTCGCCAGTGGCACAAGAGCCAGCGAGACCGGATAATTCCACGGTGCGATAATCCCCACGACCCCGACTGGCTGCCGGACCACCCAGGCGCGACCGCACTGGAAATAGGCCGATACATGACGGCGTTCCGGTTTCATCCAGTGTCCCAGATGCGCGATCATGTAATTGATCGACTGGACCAGCGGGATCAGTTCCACGATGGTACTTTCCCGCTCCGACCGCTGGCCAAAATCAGTTTTCAGGGCGCGCACGATTTCGATGCGCCGCTTCAGGATTTCGGCTTTCAGGCGACGCAGATCGGCCCGGCGCTGTTTCAGATCGGGAGGACCGGCACGCAGGAACGCGGCACGCTGGCGGTCAAGAGTACGGTGCAGATCAGCGGGAGTAACATCGGACATTGCATCCTCCATGTTTACAGGAGAAACTTATCAGGGCACGATATGGAGTATGACGATCCGGTGTCAATGAAAGTTTCTTCTGTAAACATGGACTTCACGAATGAGTGAAACGAAGGACCGGCCCTATCATCACGGCGATCTGCGTCGTGCGTTGATCGACACGGCGCTGGACATGCTGGCGGCAGACCAGAACTGGACCTTCACGCTGAGGGAGGTTGCGCGGCGCTCGGGTGTCAGTCACGCAGCCCCATACAAGCATTTTCGTGACAGGGAGATGTTGCTGCGGGAACTGGCCAGGACCGGTTTCGTCCGGCTTGGGGAGACCATGACGGAAGCTATGTCTCTGGACCTGCCTTCCGCGCGTGCGCAATTCGTGGCCGCAGCGCAGGCCTGTATTGATTTCGCACTTCGGAATCCCGGTCTTTATCGCCTGATGTTCAGTTCCGATGCGGACAAGACAATAGACCCGCAGTTACATGACGCGGCCATAAGCACATTCGGGATTCTTTTGCGGCTTCTGGAAAAGGGACAGCGGGACGGCAGTTTCCGCCCGGTTGCCATCAGTGCGCAGGCGGCGGCGGGCTGGGCGCAGGTGCATGGTCTGGCCATGCTGGCCATCAATGGCCAGCTTCTTGAAGAGAAGGTCGGGGCAGAGCCGGTTCGGGCCGCGCTGGACGTGCTGCTGAATGGAATGTGTTGCGAGGACTGATCGGACCACGTCCTGATATCTGCTTTCCGGAACTGAACGTGCCTTCCATAGTCACAGACGGAAAGGCGTAAACGGATGTATTTGCGAAGGATTTATATCCGTCTCAAACCCGGGTTTCGGGTCTTTATTCTGATCTCTGCCTTCCGTCCCGTACGGCATTTTCGTTGAATGCAGGCTGCGTCTTTCCCAGTGTGACCAGCGTATAAGCCGCAATGTCCGCCAGATCCTGATCGCTGTACCCCGCGCCGAACCGAGGCATATTGATCGCCCCCTGATCTGTCTCCAGCCGGGAGCCTTCCAGCATCACCTGGATCAGATTGTGCCCATCCGGATCTTTCAGACTGTGCGCCCCGGTGATCGTCGCAAAATCTACCTGCCGTCCGGCCCCGGTCGTAAGGTGACACCCGGCGCACGCTCCCGCGAACAGCGCAGCTCCCTGTGCCAGCGTGACTGAAGCCTGTTCCCGCGAAGCATCCCGCGACGGCGCAGAGGACTGCGGCGTCAGACTCCGCAGATACGTGATCATCGCCATGCGATCAGAGGGAGTCATGAAGCGCAGACTGTAGCTGATGACCTCCGCCATTGGTCCGGCTGCCGTGCCGTGCCCGTCGGCATGACCGGTTGTCAGATAAGCGCTCAGCGCATCATCCGACCACGATCCCAGACCATCGTGCAGATCGGAAGAGAGATTATACGCCATCCACCCCGCCGTGACGGCTCCGGCATAGGTGTGGCTCTGTGATACTCCCATTGTGAGGTTGCGGGGAGAATGGCACTCCGCGCAGTGACCGGGTCCTTCCACCAGCCAGCGCCCACGATTCCATGCCGCACTTCGCGCCGGGTCATCCGGATAGGACGAGGCCGGACCGTTGAAGAGATTCCAGCCGATCATGACAGCCCGAATGCTGAACGGAAAACGCACTTTATTCTCAGGTGGTCTGCGGGCTACCGGCTTTACGGTCGCAAGATATGCCCGGATTGCCCGCACCTCGTCAGGAGTCATCCGCGCGTAGTCCTGATACGGCATAGCGGGATAAAGATGCTTCCAGCCGGGCGAAACACCCTCCCGCACCGCGCGGACAAACTGCTCATCTGACCAGGCGCCAATGCCATTCTGTGCATCCGGCGTGATGTTGGACGCATAAAGCGTGCCCATGCCAGGCAACGCGAAAGCGCGGCCGCCAGCAAACGATGGGCCGCCCGGCGCTGTATGGCACGCCTCACAGTCCGCCAGGCGGGCCAGATACTGGCCACGAGTCACAAGGCCCGGATCAGTCGGGTCTGCTGCTGCCGCCCGCGCCGACTGGCCAGCAGCAAGCGTCATACAGGCCATAGCGGCAAAAAGAGGGAAGGGGCGCATTCTCACGCGCTCTCCAGCCCTGGCAAAAGCGGAAGTGTGCGCAGACGACGGCCAGATGCTGCCGCGATCGCGTTGGCCAGAGCAGGGGCGGCAGCGGCTGTACCGGTCTCACCGATGCCTCCGGGTGTCTCCGTGCTCGCCACGATATGGATATCGACCGGCGGCGCTTCGTTCATCCGCATGATGCGCCACAGATTGAAGTTGTCTTCCTGCACCCGCCCGTTACTGAGTGTGATTTCGTTGAAAAGCGCCGTGCCGAGACCAAAGATCATGCCGCCCTCGATCTGTGCCCGGATCTGATCCGGATTGACTGGCTGACCACAATCCACCGCGACCGTCACATGGACGATGCGGACCTGGGCTGGTTCTGTCATATCCACTTCGATGACGGTGCCGAGATAGGAACCGAACAGAAACTGCACCGCGACGCCGCGCCCGTGCCCTTTGGGCAGAGGTGTGCCCCACCCTGATTTTTCAGCTGCCAGATCAAGCACCACGCGGGCGCGGGGCTGCTCGCGGATCAGTTCACGACGATACGCCACCGGGTCGGCGCCCGCCCGCAAAGCGAGTTCGTCGATGAAACTCTCGACAACGAAAAGCCCTCGTGTTCCTCCGACTCCGCGCCACCAGGCCGTGACGACGCCGGGTGCTTCCCGCCGCACATAATCCAGCCGCGATGCCGGCCAGGTGTAGGGTGTGATGCTGATCGCAGCGGCAAGATCCTCATCGAAGCCATCGGGGGAAAGTCCCGCCGGCTCCCAGCGCGCGACAACAGCCGGACCAATGACGCGGAATTCCATGCTTTCGATCCGTCCCCGTGCATCGAGACCGGCGCGGACGTGATCGACATAGGCGGGGCGAAAACGATCGAGCGTCAGATCCTCTTCCCGGCTCCAGACGATTTTCAGCGGGTAAGGCACCTGTTTCGCGAACTGCGCTGCCTGCGTGACATATTCATATTCCAGCCGCCGGCCGAAGCCGCCGCCGATATACTGACAGTGCAGCTGAACCCGGTTCTTCGGCAGTCCTGCGATGTCCGCCACACTGTCCCTGGCCCACATCGGTACCTGTGTGCCCACCCATACATCTGCCCCATCCGGGCGGATATGGATGGCGCAGTTGACGGGTTCCATCGGCGAATGCGCGAGTAGCGGCTGCTGATAGGTGGCTTCATATCGTGTGGCGGCACGGGCCATGGCGGCAGTGGCATCGCTGGTGCTTTTCGCCACAACTGGTTTCGGTTCCGACAGACCGTCGTGAAGCTCACGATATATCCGCTGCGTATCAACGGATGCATTAGTCCCTTCATTCCAGGTGACGGCGAGCGCGTCCAGCCCCTTCTTCGCGGCCCAGTAATGATCGGCAACGACACAGACGGCATTGTCGATCATCAGAACCGCATGGACGCCAGGTGTACGAAGCGCGGCATCTCGATCTATTCCGCCAACTGTTCCGCCCATCACCGGGCAGGCAGCCACCGTGGCGTGCTTCATGTCCGGGACCCGGATGTCGATCCCGAACAGCGGCTGCCCCTCGACCTTGGCGCGGCTGTCCAGTCGATGCCGCGACCGTCCGATCAGGGTCCAGTCTTTTGCCGTCTTCAGAGGAATGTCTTTCGGGGGAGACAGCTTTGCCGCATCGGCGGCAAGGTCGGCGTAGGCGATGCTGCGTCCGGACGGTGTATGAAACACCTGGCCCTGACGGGTCGTGCAGTCCGAAACCGGACAACCCCATTGGCCGGCAGCCGCCTGTACCAGCATCAGACGCGCGGCGGCTCCGGCCTGACGCAGGGTTGTCCATTCGAAAATGGTGGAGGTCGAACCGCCTGTCGCCTGGGTGCCCATATCGGCGGCCACATAGGCGTCATCAGGCGGCGCGGCTTCCAGATTTACCTGATCCGGCTCGACTTCAAGCTCCTCGGCGATCAGGGTGACAGCGCCGGTATAGATGCCCTGGCCCATCTCCACATTCGGGAGAATGAGCGTGATCCCGCTGTCGCCAGCCACCCTGGACGGAGCGATGCGGATATAGGCGTTGGGCGCGAAGGGACTCTTCGTTTCCCCGACGAGTGGTCCCTGATAAAACTCCGAAGGTCGCCCGAAGGCACGATGTCGGGGCAGCAGTCCTGCGACTACCAGCCCGGTCGCGGCGGTCAGAAAGTGCCGCCGGGAGGTGGGGGCGGTGACAGGTAGCCTCACGTGATGAGCCCCGCCGCGTTGTGGATGGCTTGGCGGATACGCAGATAAGTGCCGCAACGGCAGATATTGCCGGACATGGCGGCATCGATGTCCGCATCCGTCGGATGCGGATTATCCCGCAGCAGGGCAATGGCGCTCATGATCTGACCGGGCTGGCAGTAACCGCACTGCACCACGTCGATCTCCATCCAGGCCATCTGCACGGCCTGCCCGAGCGGGTCGCTTCCGATGCCTTCGATCGTGGTGACCGGTCTGCCGTTCAGCAGCCCGACCGGTAAAGAACAGGCGCGAACCGCTTTTCCATCCACATGCACCGTGCAGGCGCCACACTCGGCAATCCCGCAGCCGAACTTCGTGCCGGTCAGTCCCAGCACATCGCGCAGCACCCAGAGGAGAGGCGTGTCGGGTGTCACATCCGTCTGATAATCCGTGTCATTGATGCGGACGGTCAGCATGGAGTGCTCTCTGTTTTCAGAAGGGGGGCGCCCTGAAATCCGGCAACGACCGCCCCGCATGGTGCATTACCGCGTGACGTGCTCTGCCAGGGCAGGGACGCGCCTGAAGGTTCTCCGTTCCGATGAAATATCATAACCGGATAACTACCGCGCCCTGCAACAGGTTTTGATGGCAAAACAGAAAATTTATTACTGTATCTTGTAAGATATAAACAGAAGGGATTATCGCGAATCATTCAGTCCGGCCGCGGCATGGATGTCACCGACATGAATTCCGTTCCAGTTCCGCAGTTCCTTCCGGGTCAGAGACTGCAAAACCGGGCTCGCAGCGCAGTCGGCGCCGCCGAAACGTCGCAGCAGACTGGCCATCGCCGCTTCGGCCCCACGTAACGCGCCATCCCGGCATTTGATGGCGATGCCCAGACCTGCCTGGGGCAGGCTGGCGATCAGCACTCCTTCCGCTCCGATTTTGGTGAACGCTTTTGTCCCGAGTTCCTGCATAACCAGCGTATCGAAACCGCCTGTCCCGCTGACCATGAACGGTGCGGCAGCGACAGCCTGACGCAGGCGACCGGCCGCTGTCGCCCGGTCAGCAGAGAGCGTCCGGCCGGTGCCGAAACGGGCGAAAGCCAGTGCCAGAGCACGTAGGGGAATCGCATAGGTCGGGATGGAACATCCGTCGGGGCCGCGATTGGCATCGGTGTGCGGAACCCCGGTCATCTCCGCGAGTGTCTGCGTCACGCGCCGCATGACGGGATGATCCGGAGCAATGTAGCCGGTCGGATCGATGTTTTCGGCGCAGGCGGTGCAGATGAAGCCGGCATGTTTGCCGGAGCAGTTGTTGTGCAGCGCGCAAGGCTCGATGCCGGAAGCCGCCAGCGCCCGGCTCGCAGCGACGTTTGTCGGCCAGTGAACCCCGCATTCCAGCGAACCTTCGTCACGTCCGGTGCGTCCGAGCATCTGTCTGGCGATCGCGACATGCTCCGGTTCGCCACCATGAGAGGCGCAGGCCAGAGCCAGTTCCGGCTCTGTCAGGCCATAATGGTCGGCGGCTCCGGTCTCAATAAGCGGCAGCGCCTGCAACGCCTTGGTCGTCGAACGCGGATAGACCGGCGTCTCAATATCGCCGAGTGCCAGAACAACCCCGCCCGTATCGTCAACGACGGCAACGGACCCGCAATGCAGCGATTCCACCCGTTCGCCACGCAGGACTTCAGCCAGAGGCACATCCGCTCCGGTTGCCGCGGTTTCAGTCATCCTGTTTGTCTCCTGCGAGCAGATAATGGCGTTTACCCGGCTGCTGCGACGCATCCGGGTCGGTTTCTATGGCTGTGCGGACCAGACTGCGTCGCACGCGGAAAATCACCGGCTCCCCTGTGCCCGTCTCGTCCTGCCCGTCCTCGTCGAAATGCGCCAGCCAGGCTGTAACAGCCCCGGCCTCGCGCAGGACAGGCGGGGTCTCGCGATCCGGGGTAAGACCCTGTTCCTGCACCATACGGGCGTCGTCATTGTCGTCAGTGCAGTAATACAGCCAGTGATCAATGGCATTGCTGCCGGCTGTGGCGATGAACTGTCTGAGCCGCACCGGAGAGAGGATGAAACGCACAGGTTCCGGTATCCGTTCCGGTGCGGGCTGGGCTGGCTTGTCAGGGGCCGGGCCGGCCTGCGTGACCGGTAAGGAAAACAGGTCCGGCTGCTCAGGCAGCGGCGGTGGGGTGTTGCGGACACGGGCAGGGGGAGACGGTTTATCGGGGCCTGATTCTGTTTCAGCGAGATCGAACCGGCCCTGGGCGGAACTGGAACGCCGGGCCATCAGCGGGGCGTCCGCCGGCTTTCCTGATGACTGTGACCATGATCCTTGTCTGCTCCGGCCTGCGACCCGGCACATGCGGCGCAAAGTCCTTCGATCTCGATGGTGGACTGACGGAGCCGGAAGCCGGCATTGCGTGAGGCTTCGAGAATGGCCGACAGGATGGCCGGCTCTTCCAGTTCCGTGACATGCGAGCACTGGCTGCAGATCAGAAACTGCGTCGCGTGAATCCCTTCGCCTTCATGGCTGTGATCGTGGTCGAGTGTATGCGTGCAGGGCACGAAGGACGACAGACGCTCGATTTTGTGGATCAGTCCGGTTTCCAGCAGAAAATCGAGCGTCCGGTAGACGGTCGGCGGCGCTGCGCCCGGATGACTGGTCTGCAGCCGCTCAAGCAGTTCATACGCGCCAAGCGGCTGGTCGGAGGCCAGCATCAGGCCGAGAATCTGACGGCGAAGCGCGGTCAGCCGCACGCCTTTCGCGGCGCACAGACGATCGGCGCGGTTGAGCAGTGTCTCCATGCGGTCGGAAAAGCGATCCGGGGCGAGGGCGGGCGTCTTTGTCATGCTGCTCATATGGTAAGACATGTTGGAACCGCTGCCCATCCCCGCACAACGCAGCCTTGTTTTGAGTTGATATAATATAACATTCTCTCTACAGGCTCATGCCCATGCGGCTGTCCCGGTTCCTGTTCCCGTTTTTGTTTGTCTGCGCCCTCCTGCTGGCAGCGTCTCCCGCCATGGCGGGACAGGTCGTGCCTGTTGTCGCGGCGGAAAACGTCTGGGGCGATATTGCCGCGCAGATTGGTGGCAGCGACGTGGCGGTCAGCAGCATCCTCAGCGCACCGCAGATTGATCCGCACCTGTTCGAACCGACCCCCGCGACGGCGCGGATGGTTGCCGGGGCTTCTGTCATCATCGCTAACGGCGCGGGGTTCGATCCCTGGATGGATCGTCTGGCCGCATCGCGGGGTGCAGACCTGGGTGTGACCTTTCTCCGCGTGGCTGATGTCGTCGGCTGGCATGATGGGGAGAATCAGCATCTCTGGTTCGATCCTGATAACGTGGCGAAACTTGGGGTGGCCTTGGGGACGGCGCTGCATCGTGCCGGGGCGGATGATGGTGCTGTAGCGCGGCTTGCCGGGCTGGATCGCGATGTGGCGGCGCTGAAGAGTCGGATTGCGGATATGCGTCGTCGGTTTGGCGGGATGCGGGTTTCGGCGACGGAGCCGCTGCTGGGGCAGCTGACCGCCGAACTTGGGCTGGTAATGGAGAATGACGCATTCCAGCTTGCGGTGATGAACGATGTCGAGCCAGGGCCGGCCGAAGTGGCCAGGTTCGAGACGGATCTGCGCGGCGGACAGGTGCGGCTTCTCATATATAACGAGCAGACGGTTACGCCGGCGGCGTCGCGGCTGCTGGGAATCGCGCGCCAGGCTGGCGTGCCCTGTCTCGCAATGACGGAGACGTTGCCGCCAGGACTGCACTGGCAGGGCTGGATGGCGCGGATTCTGGATTCCATCGAGCATACGCTGGGGCAGCCGGAACGGGTTGCCGGGGCGAAGTGATGGAGCGGGAGAGCGCTGTTGCCTGTCATGATGTGACGCTTCGTCTGGGTGACCGGACGGTCCTGTCGGATATCAGTCTCTCGGTTGCAGAAGGGAGCTTTGTCGGGCTCTTTGGACCGAACGGAGCCGGAAAGACGACATTTCTGCGGGCGTTGCTGAGGCTGGTGAAGCCGGTCAGCGGCGATATTACTCTGTTCGGACAGCCGGTGGCGCGCGGAAATCCTGCTATCGGCTATATGCCGCAGAGCCGGACGCCCAGTGGTGCGATGCTGACAGGCCGGGATCTGCTTGCTTCCGGTCTGTCCGGCGCGAAATGGGGGCTGCCATGGGTGTCGCGGGCCGGGATGGCGGAGATTGATGCGGCGCTGGAGGGTGTGGACGCGGTGGCGCTGGGCAGGCGGCGGCTCGGGGCGCTGTCCGGCGGCGAGCGGCAGAGGCTGCTGATCGCGCAGGCGCTGCTTGGCTCGCCGCGTTTGCTGCTTCTGGATGAGCCGCTGGCCAGTCTCGACCCGGCGCGGATGCGGGAGGTGGCGCTGCTGCTGCGGGACGTGGCGCGGCGGCTGGGAATGACGGTGATCTGCTCGGCGCATGACATCAATCCTCTGATCGGCGTGATGGATACGGTGCTGTGTCTGGCGCGGGGACGCGCCCGCATCGGGCCGGTGGATGAGATTGTGACGGAGCCGGTGCTGTCGGAGCTGTACGGGGTGCCGGTGGAGGTGTGTCATGCGCCTTCGGGCCGGGTTCTGGTGAGTGCGGACGGGCTCTGATGCTGGCTTACGACTTCATGCGGATGGCCTTCGCGGCTTCGGCCTGCGTGGCGGTTCTGGCAGGACCGGTGGGCTGGTTTCTGGTGCTGCGGGGGCAGAGTTTCGCGGGACATGCGCTGTCTCATATTGCGTTTGCCGGGGCGGCCGGGGCGGCGCTGCTCGGGATTTCGCCGCTGGCGGGGCTGCTGGGAGCGGCGGTTCTGGCGGGCGGAGCGATGGGGCTCACCGGGCGCGACACGGGTGAGCGTGATGTGGCGATCGGGATGGTGTTGTCGCTGGCCATGGGTTTCGGGGTGCTGTTCCTGCACCTGATGCCGCGCCCGGCGGTGACGGCTACGGCGCTGCTGTTTGGCAATGTGCTGGGAGTGAGCGGAGGAATGCTGGTCTCGCTGGCCGGGGCGGCGGTGGCCGGGCTGGTGGCGCTCGGGGTGCTGTCGCGGCCGTTGCTGTTTGCGAGTCTGCAGCCGGAGCTGGCGGAGGCGCGGGGCGTGAGTCTGCGGCTGGTCTCGACGCTGTTTCTGATGCTGGTGGGGGCGGCGACGGCGGAGTGCGCCCAGATTACCGGTGTGTTGCTGGTCTTTACACTGATGGTTGGGCCGGGCGCGGCGGCGCAGCGGCTGGGGCTGGCGCCGCTGGCGGGGATTGGCTGCGCCACGGTTCTGGCGCTGGGCGAGGCCTGGGGCGGGCTGGCGTTGTCCTGGTGGACAGACTGGCCGGTCTCGTTCTGGATCGCGGTGCTGAGCGTGGCGGCGTTTCTGCTGGCGGGGCTGCGCCGGTTGTGAGAGTGCGGTTCTGATCTGTGCTTCGGGGTGTGGCGGTCTGTTGCCTGTCCTGCGAAAACCGGGTGAGAATGATCTGTGGTTTCTGGCGACCGGCTGAGAAGGATGGAACGGTGAGACGTAAATTGCTGTGGCGTGGGTGTGGTGCGGCGTTTCTGGCCTGCCTGCTGAGCCTTCCGGCGCTGGCGCAGCCTGGCGGGGGAGATGGCGGCGGCGGTGATGGCGGTGACGGGGATGAGAAGACCGGACCCGACATGCATGCGATGGCGTCGAAGTTCAACTCGACCCGTGTCCGGAAGGATTACAGTTATATCAGCCGGCCTGCCGGCGACCGGGTTCAGGAGCAGCCTGATATGGACCGTCTGCTCTTCTGGACGAAAGACGGGAAGCCCGACGGGTATGCGCAGCGTCGCGGAGACAGTGTGATCTATTACGATTCGTCGGGGCATCCGGAGCGTGTGCAGCATCTGGCGCCGGGTGAGGGGGACTGATTTCCGGTTTTTCTCCTCGCTGGTTTTCCAGAAGGGTCGGGGGGTCTGCGAGGTGATGCGGTTCCGGCGTGTGTGACATTCCGGTGACGGTTTTTCCGGTCTGGTTTCCGGCGGTTCTGGCGGGAGGGCGGGGTTTTGGGCTGGCGGCATGGCGGGGCGGCTTTTCGGTGTCGGGGTGTCGGAGCGGTTCAAGCGGCTGAATAAAGGTGTCCCTGCCGTCTGGCGGGGATTTTTATTTTCCGGGTGTCTGGTCAGACTGTTTGCACTGATACGGGGACGTGTCGGTCCGGGGACGGAAAGTCCGTAACGTTATGGATTTTTTCGTTTCGGTTTCGTTGTGGAAAGTGCCGTGAGCGGGAGGGGGACGCCGGACGGGGTACTGGTGATGCGTCTTGGGGCGACTGTAAGGCGGACGGTGATGGCGCCAGAGCTGCCGGTCCGGTCACCGGGACAGGGGCGGCCGGTGTGGTTGATGATGAGTCTCATGCGGCCCGGGAGCATCGTTTCCGATGAAAGGACGCGGAGGAGAGGGGTTTATGTATTTTGCAGACAGAAGCAGGGCACGGTCTTTAGCCCATTTATTTTAACAGGTCGGGATCAAAGGGGCTGCGCCCCTTTGTGGGGTTCGGGGCAAAGCCCTGAAAAGCCGCCACGTCTGCATCTGCAAAGCGGACAAACACCAGGGGAAAGCGATGTTGCTGCATATTCCGGATGTTCTGACGGCGGAGGAGCTGGCGCGGTGCCGGGCGGTTCTGGAGGCGGCGCGCTGGGGGGACGGGAAGGTGACGGCCGGGCAGCAGTCGGCGCGGGCGAAGAACAATCTGCAGCTGCCGCTGAATCATCCGGAGCATCGGGAACTGGCGGAGCTGGTGCTGCGGGCGCTGGGGCGGAATAAGCTGTTCAACAGCGCGGTGGTGCCGCTGCGGGTCGTGCCGCCGCTGTTCAATCGTTACGATGTGGGCATGGAGTTTCGGGCGCATGTGGATAATGCGGTGCGCCCCATCCCTGAGTCCGGCGGGATGCGGATCAGGACGGATGTGTCCTCGACGCTGTTTCTGACGGAGCCGGAGGAGTATGACGGCGGGGAGCTGGTGATTTACGATGAGTCCGGCACGCGGGAGGTGAAACTGCCTGCGGGGGACATGATCGTTTATGACACGACGGTTCTGCATTCCGTGCTGCCGGTGACGCGGGGGAGCCGGTGGGCCTCATTTTTCTGGACGCAGTCGATGGTGCGGGAGGACAGCCGGCGGCGGCTGCTGTTCGATCTGGATCAGCGGATCATGGATCTGCGCACGCGGTTGCCGGATGATGATCCGGCGGTGCTGGGGCTGGTGAATGTGTATCATAATCTGATGCGGGAGTGGTGTGATCTGTGAGGGGCTGGTCTGGCTGTTCCCCGGTTGACCCCTGTGGTTCTGCTTGCTCTGATGCCGGGAAATGGATGACGGGCAGCCCGTCTGTTCTGCTGCCCGGACGTCATCGGAAGGAATGATGAATGTCTGAATATCGCATTGAGGAAATCAGGGATGAGTCCGGCAGGACAGTTCGCTGGGAAATCTATCATGAGGACGAACTGATCCGTTCATTCACGGACAAAGCCGGGGCCGAAGCGGAACTGGAGAAGCTGCAGAAGAAAGAAACGTTTTCACAGGAGTGAAGGCCGGGGGCGGCGCAGGGAGGCCATGCCGGATGAGGTCGGGTCGGCCAGGGGGCAGGCTGAACTGGTGCCGCAGGCGGGGACGTGAGGCGGTGAATCGGAATGCCTGTTGAAGTTCTGTGCCGGAGCAGGGCTTTAACGTTTTTCTTTCTGTATATGATGGTGGTGCCGGCTTTCACCTGTAAGCAGGGGAGAGGCGGGGTGATCGGGCTTTCAGGTTTAAAAGGATGCCAGCTCATCGGGAGGCCAACTGCTGCCGGAATTCGGGTTGTGTTTCCGTCCGGTGGTGAGTGGTGTGATGCTGCATCTCTGAGAGCTGTTTTGATAAATCCTGAAGTGTGCAGGGTGTTTTCATGGACCGGGAGCGGCGCTTATCCGGCTCCGGGGTGGTTCCCCGTGCTGTTGAAACCGTAAGAGGCTGTTTCAAAAGCCTCACCGGGGTAAAACCTTTCATAATATATGAATAATATTATGCTTTTTGTCCTACTTATCCGCTCGTTTGAGTCAGCCTCAAAAAAGCGCACCACGACAAGCCTTTGAAAAAAAATAATAAAAGTTTTTGGGTGCCGTCTTTTTTCAAAAAGGCGGCGTTCCCTGAAGCTTTCCGGAAAAATCTTCAATAGAAACTTCTTTGTGATTCAAGGAAAGTTTCGCAAGCAGGCTTTTGAAACAGTCTCTTATCGGCGCGGTTGCGCCGGAGAGTCTGTGAAGGCGGCTGGCGGGCGCGGTCTGGTTTGTTGCCGTGTTATTTCTTCAGGAAGGGAAACAGAGAGTCTGCGGCTTTTTGTAGAGCCCCGTGGCGTTTCAGGTCCAGTACCAGGAGCGGATGTTCCAGCAGTTTGAGCGGACGTTGATGTTGTTTGCGTAGCCGGTGAGGGCGGATTTTATGCCTTCGATGGCGCTGCGCTGGTAAAGGGGGAGGATGGGGAGGTCCTGGCGGATGAGGGCCTGGATCTTCCGGTAGATGTCGCGGCGTTTCATTCTGTCCTGTTCGTGCATGCCTGCGGCCATGAGCCGGTCGGCTTCGGGGGAGGCGTACTGGAAGACGTTGCCGCCGGTGCCCCCTCTGGCGACGGACTGGTGGCTGTCGAAATGCAGGGAACATTCCGGATCGGCGCCGACCATGAAATCGATTTCCACGAGGGCGGAGTCGAACTGCGAGTGTGTCCAGGATGTGCCCCAGGTGATGGCGGGGGGCGCGTCGTGGAGGGACATGGCGGCGCCGATTTCCTGCCATTGCGCCTGCATGACCTGCTGGATCTGCTGGCGGAGCGGGTCTCCGGAGGTGGAGGAGTTGCTGAACTCGAGACGGACGCCGTTCCGGCTGCGTACGCCGTCCGGGCCGGGGCGCCAGCCGGCGGCGTCGAGCAGGGCGCGGGCCTGGGCGGGGTCGTGGCGGTGGGCGGGGAGATCCGGGCTGAACCAGAAGGACTCGCGGGGGACGTATGATTCCGTCACATGCGGGATCCCTTCGAGAAGGATTGCGATGATTTCTTCCTTGTTCAGGGCGAGATAGAGGGCCTGGCGAACGGCGGGGTCCTGGAAACAGGGGCGTCCGAGGTTGAGGGCGATGACGCCCGTGGCGGCGGCGGGGGCGAGTTCGATCCGGTGGCCTGGCGGCAGGGCGAGGGCTTCCCTGTACCGGTCGGGGGCGATGCCCTGCATGCCGAGATAATCGATGGCGCCGACTTCGAACTGTGTGAAAAGAGCTGTCTGGTCGGGGATGTATTTGAAGATCAGGGTTTCGATATGCGGCTCGTCCGGGCGGTAATAACGCGGGTTGGCGGAGAGGGTGATCTGATCGCCTGGGATGCGGCTTTCCCAGCGGAAGGGGCCGGTTCCGACCGGGGACTGTGAGAAGGAGGAGGTGTTCCAGTTGTGCTCATGGGCGAGCAGATGGGACGGAACGATGAACATATTGGCGAGCGCGGAGATGTAGGATGCGGAATTTTCCTTCATGCGCCATGTGATTTCTGTCGGGCTGGTGACGGTTATCTCTTCTGTCAGCTCGTGGCCGGAGCGGGAATAGGCCGGGAAATCCGGGTCGTGGAGCAGGGCGAGAGTGAACCGGACGTCCTCGGCGGTGAAGGGGGCGCCGTCGTGCCAGAACACGTCGGGGCGGAGTGTGATCCGCCAGAAGGTGCCGTCGGCGGAGATGCCGCCGTTTTCCGTTGTGGGGATGGCGGCGGCGAGTTCGGGGACGAAGGCGCCGGTATTGTCGATGGACCAGAGCGGGCTGAACAGGTTCATGTGAACGCCGTCATCGACTTCGATATGGGGAAAGAGCGGGTTGAAGACGGTGGGTTCCTGCGACAGTCCGACAACGACACGGCCGCGTCGTTCGTGCGGGGGAGCGGCGCGCAGCGGACGGGGTGTCAGTCCCGCCGCACCGGCGGGGAGCAGGAGGGAGGCGGCGAGACGGCTGGTAAAGCTTCTGCGACTGAGCGGATGGTTTCGGAAAGTCTGCATGGGCGTTTCCTGGTGTTCTGGCCGGGAGATCCGGGGACGGTCCGGATCAGCAGGGTGTCGGAGCGGACCGGGGACGGTGGGATGGGCTCTGTCTGAGGCCGGTGGAGGGCTGGAGAGTGTTATGCACGCTGCACCGGGATCTTCGCCGTCTGCGGTCGTTCATCTGCTGGTGAGGCGGGAGCATAAAATGGAAATTTCCGGATTTGTTTTACTTTCCCGGCAGGCTGGACTGATGAGGATGGGTTGTCTGACTGATATGGCCGGCGCTCATATAGGGCATCATACTCTCCGTGAGACTGTTTCAGAATCCTGTTCGTGAAACATCCTGATAAATTTCAAAGAAGTTTTTGGTGAAGCTTTTTTCAAAAAGCTTCTGAAGACGCCGCCTTTTTGAAAAAAGGCGGCACCCAAAAACTTTTGTTTTTATCAAAACCTTGTTGTGAGGTGATTTGAGAATTGCGTTGCTCCGGAGAGTGCGGGCGAAGTCCGGAAACAGAAACACATTGTTGAAATAAACTTTCCAGGCAGAGCGGGCATCGCAACAAACAAAAGTCTTTTTGCTTCTTTTTCTTCAGAAAAAGAAGAACCCCCGGCCACACACTCCTCCATCTCATCACGCTCTTTCAGAATCCGACATCGATCTGGAGGGGTGATCCGTCTGTGAAGCGGTTCCAGCGGAAGGGGGTGGGGTCGACGGCGGGTGTGGCGCCTGTTGCGAGGTCGGCGGCGAGTTGTCCGGCGCCGGGTCCGATGCCGAAGCCGTGGCCGGAGAAGCCGGTGGCGACGGTGAGGCCGGGGAGGTCGGGGACGGGGCTGATGGTGGGGATGGCGTCCGGAAGAACGTCGATCATGCCGCCCCATTTCTGCACGACTGTCATCCCGGCGGCCCTGGGGAAGAGGGCGCGGAAGGCGTCTTCGGCCTGTTTCAGGAGAGAGTCGACCGGGGCGGGGTCGAGGGTGCGGACGCGCTCGAAGACGGTGGGGCGGTCCATGGCCCAGTGACGGGGCTGGCGGAGGGCTTCGATGAAGCGGTGATCGAGACGTGGTTTGAGGGAGCGTCGTTCGGCTTTGAGGGCGGGGAGGAATTTCGGCAGGAAGCGGAACGTGTCCGGGACGACGGGGGCGACGACGGTGCCGGACTGGGCGAAATTGTAGCCGCCGTCATCCCGTTTTCTGAATGCCACGGAGCCTGTGTAGGCGCTGGTCTCGGGGAGGCCTTCGATCGGTGAGGTGCGGGCGACGGAAGCGAGAACCCTGAGCTGCGGCAGGGTGAGATTGTGATTGCCGAGCAGCAGACGCGACCAGGCGCCGCCGGCGACGATGACGCCGTTGCAGGCGATCCGGCCTTTTTCGGTGAAGACGCCGGTGACGCGGCCGCCGGTGATATCGAGGCCGCGCACGGCGGTGGACTGGAGGATGTGCGCGCCGCGGGCGCGGGCGGCGGCGGCGATGGCGGGGGCGGCTTTCTGCGGCTCGGCGCGGGCGTCGGTGGGGTTGTAGAGGGCGGAGCGGAATTCGCGCGTGGCGCCGGGGAGGAGTTTTGCGATTTCCGCCGTGCCGATCACGCGCGATCCGGTCTGCCAGATACGGGCGTTTTCGGCCCAGCGCTCGTGGCGCGCCTGATCGGCGTCGGTGAGGGCGACGGAGAGCACGCCGGTGACTTTGAAGCCGGTATCGGCGTGTTCGAGCGGGGCGAGGCCGTGCCAGAGGCGCATGCTTTCGAGCATGAGGGGAAGTTCGCGGGCGTCGCGGCCGTTTTTCCGGACCCAGCCCCAGTTGCGGCTGGACTGTTCGGCGCCGATCCGGCCTTTCTCGCACAGGGTGACGGCGATGCCTTTGCGGCTGAGGGCGAGGGCGGCGCTGACGCCGACGATGCCGCCGCCGATGACGACGATGTCGGTGGAGGCGGGGAGGGTGGTGTCGCTGTCGATGGTGACGACTTCAGGTCCCATGGGATGTGTTCCGTTCGCGATAACAGGGTTCCGGGGCGGGGGATTTCCCCGCGAGGGGGCCGTCGATGACGAGATCGTCGCGCAGGCAGGCGGTCATGTGGCCGTCGGGCAGGGTGCGGACGGGCGGTTTTTCCACGGCGCAGGCGGCGATGGCGTGGGGGCAGCGGGGGCGGAAGGCGCAGCCGGTGGTGACGTCGGCGGGTTCGTCTTCCGGGGGCTGTTCCGTGGCGGGAGCGCCGGTGTGCGGGGCGTGGTTGCCCGGGGCGTGGCTGCCCATGGGGGTGCTACCGATGGGGGTGCCGCCCGTGAAGGTGCTGTCTCCGGAGATGCTGATGCCGGGATGGCTGGTGCAACGGCTGCCGGAGATGCCGCCGGAGGCGCTGATGGCGGTGCTGTCGGGGGCCGGGGCGGCGTTCAGGAGCATGGCGGTGTAGGGGTGGCGGGGACGGGTGAAGAGGGCGAGGGTTTCGCCGAGTTCGACGATGCGGCCGCGATACATCACGGCGATGCGGTCGGAGATGACGCCGACGACGGGGAGGTCGTGGGCGATGAACACGATGGCGATTCCGAGCCGTTCGCGCAGGTCCATGAACAGGTTGACGACCTGGGCCTGCACGGAGACGTCGAGGGCCGAGACGGCTTCGTCGGCGACGACGAGGGCGGGGTTCAGCATCAGGGCGCGGGCGATGTTGAGTCTCTGGCGCTGGCCGCCTGAGAATTCGTGCGGGTAGCGGCCGAGCAGGGTTTCGGGGAGGCCGACGAGATCGAGCGCGGTGACCAGTTTTTTGCGGTCTTCCTCTGGTGTGGCGGTCAGGTTGTGGATGGTGAGCGGGGTGCGGAGAAGCTGTTCCACGGTCATGCGCGGGTTCAGTGAGGCGTAGGGGTCCTGGAAAATCATCTGCACGCGACGGCGGAAGGCGCGCAGGGCGGGTTTGTCCATGGTGGCGGGGTCGGCGCCTTCGAAACGGATATCGCCGGATGTGCGTTTCAGGATGTTGACGATGGCGCGTCCGGCGGTGCTTTTTCCGGAGCCGGATTCTCCGACGATGCCGAGCACCTCGCCGGCGCGGACGCTGAAGGAGACGTCGTCCAGGGCGATGAAGGTTTCCTTTTTTCCGAAAAGTCCTTTTCTGCGCGTGTAGGTTTTTGTCAGGTTGCGGACGTCGAGAAGCGGAGACTCAGTGAGCGGGGATTCAGTCACGGGCGATCTCCCGCCAGCGGGCGCAGCGGACTTCGTGGTCCGGTGTGGCGTGTTCCGGGGAGAGGCGGAAGGTGTCGCAGGGGCCGTGGACGAAATGGGTGCAGCGCGGGTGGAAGGTGCAGCCCTGTGGCCGGTGGCGGGGGTCGGGGACGTGTCCGGGGATGGTGGGCAGGTGCCGGCGGCGGGCGAGGACGGCCTCGTATGTGGGGACGGTGCGGAACAGGACGCGGCTGTAGGGCATCAGGGGGGTGTCGAGGGCGTCGCGGACGGGGGCGCTTTCGACGATCTGGCCGGAATACATGACGACCACGCGGTCGGCGATCTGCGCGACCACGCCGATATTATGGGTGATGAAGATGATGGCCATTCCGGTTTCGGCCTGAAGCTGTCTGAGCAGGGTGAGAATGCGGGCCTGCACGGTGACGTCGAGCGCGGTGGTGGGTTCGTCGGCGATGAGGAGGTGCGGGCGGCAGGCGAGGGCGATGGCGATCATGACGCGCTGGCGCATGCCGCCGGAGAGCTGGAAGGGGTAGCGCGAGATCAGGTCTTCGGGGTTGCGGAGTCCGACGCGGGTCAGCAGGCTGATGACGGGGGCGCGGGTCTGCCGGCGGGAGAGGCCGTCATGCGTCATGAGAACTTCGCTGATCTGTTCACCGATTGTCAGGACGGGATTCAGGCTGGTCATCGGGTCCTGGAAGACCATGCTGATGTCGCGGCCGCGGATGGCGCGCAGGGCGGGTTCGGGCAGGGAGAGCAGGTCGACGGTGTTTTCGTCGCTGGTCCGGAACAGGGCCTGGCCGGTGATGACGGGGCCGGCGCCCGATCCTGATCCGGAGGAGAGCAGGCCCATGAGGGCCATGGCGGTGACGCTTTTGCCGGAGCTGCTTTCGCCGACGAGGGCGATGGTTTCGCCCGGGCGGACGTCGAAGGAGGCGCCTTCCACGGCGGGGATGTCCGGTCCGGAGGACTGCGTGAAGGTGACGGCGAGTTTGCGGACCGAGAGGAGGGGGGCGGAGGCCGGACCGGGGACAGCTTCAGGGGCGGCTCCGGGGACGGCCCCAGGGAAGGCGGTATGTCCGGTGGGGGATTTTGTCATCGGCGGCTGCCTGACGCGTTGCTCTGGCGGGGGTCGAGGGCGGTGCGGAGGCCGTCGCCGATGAAGTTCAGTCCGATGACGGCGATGGCGATGACGATGCCGGGGAGGATGGCGAGCCAGGGGTCGGGTCTGAGATATTCCTGTGCGTCGTTCAGCATGTTTCCGAGGCTGGGCTGCGGGGGCTGGATGCCGTTTCCGAGATAGCTGACATAGGCTTCCATCAGGATGGCGCGGGCGACGTTCAGGGTTGAGACGACGACGATGGCGCCGGCGATGTTCGGCAGGAATTCGCGCAGGAGCATGTGGGTCGCGGAGGCGCCCATGGCTTCGACGGCGACGATGAATTCGCGGTCGCGCAGGGCTCGGATCTGTCCGTCGACGACGCGGGAGACTTCCATCCAGGCGACGAGGGAGACGATGCCGATGATGGTTGCGGCGCCTGGCTGTCCGAAGGAGGCGAGGGTGAGCAGGAGGAAGATGGTGGGGAAGCAGAGCACGGCGTCGACGAGGCGCATGAGGATAATGCGTGTCCAGCCGCCGTAGAATCCTGTCAGGCCGCCGGTGATGCATCCTGTGACGGTGCTCAGGGCCATGGCGGAGAGGCCGATGAGCAGGGAGGTCCGGGCGCCGGCGAGGAGGCGGGCGAGGATATCGCGGCCGATTTCGTCGGTGCCGAGGGGGTGGATGCCGGAGAGCGGGGGGAGAAAGCGGTGGTGGAGGTCGATCTGCAGGGGGCCGCGGGGCAGGAGCGGGGGGACGAGGACGCAGGCGAGGGCGAGCAGGGCGACGAGGACGAGGCCGGCCGATGCGGTGCGTATTTTCAGGAGGCGTCGGACTGTATTCAAATCGGGGTTCTTTTTTCTTCGTGCCGTTTCGGGTGTGTTTGTCGCCGGAGCGTGTTTTTCTTCGGGGGGCAGGGGCGCGGGGTTCAGGGGTTCAGGGGTCAGGGGCGGGCTTGGCGGAGGCGGGGGTCGGCGACGGTGTAGAGGGCGTCGGTGACGATGCTGCCGGCGGTGGCGAGGACGGCGGAGAACATGAGGATGCCCATGGCGACGGGGTAATCCCGGTATTCGAGTGAATCGAGGAAGAGTCTGCCGATTCCGGGCCATGTGAAGACGGTTTCGGTGACGAGGGCGCCGCTGAGCAGGGTGGGGAACTGGAGGCCGGCGAGGGTGATCATGGGCAGGAGGGCGTTTCGCAGCACGTGGCGGGAGCGGATTTTGCGGGGGGAGAGGCCTTTGGCGCGGGCGGTGCGGATGAAGTCCTGTCCGAGCACGTCGGCGACGGCGTTGCGTGTGTAGCGTGACCAGGTGGCGGCGGAGGCGAGGGCGAGGACGGTGGCGGGCAGGATGAGGTGTTTCAGGTAGTCGGCGGGGGAGAAGGGGGCGCCGACGGTGTGGATGTTTCCGGAGGGGAGCCAGCCGAGGCGGACGGAGAAGAGGGAGATGAAGACGAGTCCGAACCAGAATGTCGGGATGGAGAGGAGGATGATCGAGGCGACGGTGATGAGGTGGTCTGCGCGCGATCCCTGGCGGAAGGCGCCGTACAGCCCGGCGGCGGCGCCGGTCCAGATGGCGAGGAGGGCGGCGGTGCCGGCGAGTTCGAGGGTGGCGCCGAGATGGCCGAGGATGATGGTGAGCACGGGCTGGTGGTCGCGGAAGGAGCGGCCCCAGTCTCCGGTCAGCAGCGCGCCGAGCCAGCGCAGGTATTGCAGTGGCAGGGCGGCGTCGAGGCCCATCTGGTGGCGCATGGCGCCGAGCTGGGTGGCGGTCATGCCGGGGGAGAGGGCGAACTGGGCGAGCGGGTCGCCGGGGGCGAGATGGAGCAGGAGGAAACCGGTGACGGACACGATCGCCAGGGTGACGGCCATTCTGGCGAGGCGGGAGACGAAGGCGTCTGTCATCGTGTATCCTTTGTGCCTGGTTCGCCGGGTTCCGCTTTCCGGGTTTCGGTGATCAGAGTTTCAGGTTGACCTGGAAGTAATAGAAGCCGCCGTTGAAGCCCATCTGCTGGATATCGTAATCATAGAGCGCGGTTCCGAGATAGCGGAATTCCGCTGGTATCTTTTTCTGTTTTTCGTTTCCGATGTTGTTGGCGCCGAGGGCGACGCGCCATTGCGGGTTGATCTGGTAGGCCAGCATCAGGTTGGTCTGGAAGCGCGGGCTGTTGACGAAGCGCATGAACTGGGTGTTCGAGTAGGCGAGGGGGCCGGTGTAGTATTCGAGCTGCGAGGTGGCGCGGCCGTAACGGATTTCGTGAGCGGTGAAATCCCATTTTCCCATATGCCATGTGCCGCCGAAGATCAGTTTGTTCCGGGGTGTGTATGAGGTGATGTAGCCCTGGGTCTGGGCGTTGATCAGGTCCTTGCCGGTGGAGTCCTTATCGACTTTCCGGATGTTGGTCTGGTTGAAGTTGGCGGCGAGGTCCCAGTCGATGCTGCCGTAATTGCCGAGTGCGGTCCGGTATGAGGCGGTGATGTCCATGCCGCGGGTGCGGGTGCTGGCGACGTTGGCGAAATACTGGGCTTTGACGGCGGAGGCGACGAGGTCGGAGGGGAGGCCGAAGCCGCCGGCGTTCAGGGCGTCGATGGCCTGCTGACCGTTATAGACGCCGCCGACCATGATGCGGTCGCGCAGGTCGATCTGGTAGGCGTCGAAGGTGATGTGCAGGTCGCGCACGGGGTTGAGGACGAAGCCGGCGCTGAAGTTTGTCGAGCGTTCGGGTTTGAGGGGGCGGGCGCCGAGCTGGCGGGCGGCGACGGAGCCGACGGGGAGGAAGCCGCTGGCGCCGGTGGGGGAGACGGCGAGGCTGGACCAGTTTTCCTCGGCGAGGGTCGGGGCGCGGAAGCCGTTGCTGACTGTTCCGCGCAGGCTGAAGTATTTGTTGAAATCGTAGCGGGAGGAGACCTTGCCGGTTTCGGTGTCTCCGGCGTCTGTGTAGTGCTCGAAGCGGCCGGCGAAATCGACCTGCCATTTTGGCAGGAGCTGTGTGGAGAGATCGATATAGCCGGCGGTGACGTCGCGGTTGCTGTCGGAGGCGTTCTGCGGGCTCAGGCCGTGATCGGCGGCGGGGCCGGCGCCGTACCAGGCGCCGTACTGACCGGCGCCGATGTGATAGCTGTCGTAACGGTACTGCGCGCCGATCGCGAAATTCAGCGGTGCGGCCAGCAACGGCACGTGAAAGGCGTGACGGAGGCCGGCGTCTGTCGTCCACTGGGTGTTGCTGAGGGTCATCATTTTATTGAAGCGGGACGGGGAGGAGCCGAAATCGGCGATGAGGGAGGGGTTTTCGGTGTTGAGCATGCCGATTGTGGCATTGTCTCCGCCGTAGGTTGTGCTGACATCCCAGTCCCAGTCGAATTTTGTGCCGCGGAAACCGACGGTGACGCTGTAATCGTTTTCGCCGAGGGTGATCTGGGGGCTGAAGCCTTCGGGGTACATCGAGGGCATGACGGTTGACGGGCGGAAATACTGCATGCTTTCGCCGTCGCGGTGGCCGAAGGTGGAGAACGAGTAGAGCTCGATATCCGGTGTGATGTGGAAACCCATGTTGTAGCCGATGGTTTCCCGCATCTGGCGCGGGTTTCCGAGCAGGAAGTTGTCTTTCACGCCGGTGCGGTTGTCGATGCCGTCACGCGAGGTGTGGTCCATGTATTTGTATTCGGCGCTGAGGTCGAAGAAGCCGCGTCCGGCGAGGGAGGTGCCCCAGTTGAGGGATTCGCCGGAGGTGAAGCCGTCGCCGGCGTAATAGCCGCCGTTGATGGCCTGGGCCTGGAGGCCTTTGGTATCGTGTTTGAGGATGATGTTGACGACGCCGGCGATGGCGTCCGATCCGTACTGCGCGGCGGCGCCGTCCTGGAGGATTTCGACGTGATCGACGGCGGAGACGGGGATGAGGTCGATATCGACGGGGCTGGTGCCCTGCTGGGGCCCCTGGTAGGTGGAGAGGACGGCGGTGGTGTGGCGGCGTTTGCCGTTGACGAGGACGAGTGTCTGGTTGGGAGTGAGGCCGCGCAGGCTGATGGCGTCGGTCATGTTCGAGTTGCCGATATTCATGTCCGAGCGGGTCATGGACGGGGCGAGCTGGATGAGGGCGTCGCGGATGTCGCTCTGGCCGGTCGCGGCGAGCTGTTTTGCGGTAACGACCTGAATGGGGCTGGTGCTTTTGCGGGCTGTCTGATGCGGATCGCGCGTGCCGGTCACGATCACCTGCTCATCGGCGGCGGGGAGATCGGCTGTGTGGGCTGTCTGTCCGCGCGCCTGTCCGGCGAGGGAGAAGTGGTTTACGCCGACGAAGATTGTTGTTCCGATAACGAAATGAGTTAATCGCGGCACGTGTGTGTCTCCGGGGGCTGGGGCGTGTGTGGGAGGGAGGGACTTTCTGTGGAGGCGACGGATTCTGGAGGCGTGGTGGACGAATTCTGTATGCCGGACGGCGGGGCCGTTTTCCGTAAGCGGGGGATCATTACGATTCCGGTATGCTGAGATTATGGGCCGGGTCCGGTTGTGTCCATATATTTTTTAACCGTAACGAACAGAAAAATGCGGTTTCTGTCTGTGAGGGCGTATGCGGGCCGGTGTCCTGTGGGGGGAGGTGGTTTGCCGGTTTCTTGCGAAGGGCGCGGTGTTCTGTCCGGGGACGGACGTCCTGTTTCGATGGGTGTTTCATTATGATGCACTGATAAAAATAATAAGAGGCTGTTTCGGAATTCTGTTTGTGAACCTTACTATAAATTATAGGGAAGTTTTTGGTAGAGATTTTCCCGGAAGGTTTCAGAAGACGTCGCCTTTTTGGAAAAAGGCGACACCCAAAAACTTCTTTATTAAAAATTTATCGCGAAATGTTTTTGATTCTGGCTGAGGAAAGCAGGCAATCGGAATGAAAAAACATAGGATCGTCAGTCTGTTATAAAAGGTGTTTATGTATTTGCGAACAGGAATCAGGCAGGGCTCTGCTCTTCGTCTATTTATTTTAACAGGGTGGGATCAAAGGGATTGCGTTCCTTTGTGGGGTTCGGGGCAAAGCCCTGAGCGCACAAAATTCTCATAACACGATGATGGTGTGATTCTTTTTTGCGTTACGGTTATCTGCTCGCCTTAGCCGGGATCAAAAGCAGCCCACAATAAGTCTTTGATAAAAACAAAAGTTTTTGGGTGCCGCCTTTTTTCAAAAAGGCGGCGTCTTCTGAAGCTTTTTGAAAAAAAGCTTCACCAAAAACTTCTTTATGATTTACAGGCAGTAAGTGCGGAACGGGTTTATGCGTAACGGCTTTTCACGTCCGGGAGGCCGAGCCGGGTTCTGAGGGTGGGGATGGTTCTGTCGGTCAGGAGGCCGGATTTTTCCAGAGCGGGCATGATATGGGCGGAGAAGGCGCTGATGGCGTTGGGCAGGAGAGGTGCGCAGATGTTGAAGCCGTCGGCGGCGCCGCTGTGGAACCAGTCCAGCATTTCTTCGGCGATGCTTTCGCCGGCGCCGACGATGACGCGGGCGCCGTAACCGGCGGCGATGATATTCGCGAGCTGGCGCAGGGTCAGATTGTTTTTCTGCGCCATGTCACAGAGGTTTTTCGCGATGCTGCCGACGGCGGCGTCGGCCGGGGGCGTGGGGACGGGGCCGTCCAGCGGGTAAGCGGAAAGGTCGCCCATCTGGTTGTAGAGATACTGACGGGCGAGTTCGTCGGGAATGAGGGCGTTGAGTTCGTCATATCCCGCGCGGGCGTCCTGATCGGTGGCGCCGGTGAAGGGGGTGATGCCGGGGAGGACGCGGAGAGAGTCCGGGTCTCGGCCGAAGGCGGCGGCGCGTGCGCGGAGGTCTTTGCGAAAGGCGATGGCGGCGTCTTTTGACTGCGGGACGGTGTAGACGAGGTCCGCCGTGCGGGCGGCGAGGTTCATGCCGGCTTCCGAGGCGCCGGCCTGGACGATGACGGGGCGGCGCTGGGGGCTGCGGGGGACGCTGAGCGGGCCGCGCACGCGGAATTCGGCGCCGTGATGGTTGAGGGGATGCAGTTTCGCGGGATCGAGGAAGCGGGCGTTCTCTTTGTCGTGGAGCAGGGCGTCTTCGTCCCAGGAGTCCCACAGGCCGGTGACGACATCGACGAATTCCTCGGCGCGGCGGTAGCGGGTGGCGTAGTCGGGATTTGTCTCGAGGCCGAAATTACGGGCTTCGGCGTCCGACCAGGAGGTGACGACGTTCCAGCCGGCGCGGCCATCGCTGAGCAGATCGAGCGAGGCGTACTGGCGGGCGAGGGAGTAGGGCTGGTTGTAGGTTGTGGAGGCGGTGGCGACCAGGCCGATGCGGCTGGTGACGGCGGCAAGGGCGGAGAGCAGGGTGAGCGGTTCGAAATCGGCGATCTGGGAGGACTGGGCGAGTGCGCCTTTCGGTTCGTCACGGGCGCGGACGGCCATGCCGTCGGCGAGGAAGACGAGGTCGAAACCGGCGGCTTCGGCGTCCTGCGCCACGGTGCGGTAATGGGCAAACGACGTTGTGCCGGCGGCATCGGCGTCCGGGTGGCGCCATCCGGCGGCGTGGTAGCCGAGATAGCGCATGGAGAGGCCGAGGGCGAGGCGGCGTTCGCTCATTGGATGGTCCTGCTGGTCAGTAGCCGCGATCGGGCTGGTAACGGAGGGGGGCTTCCTCGCCGTTCAGGAGGGCGCGGATGACGCCGGCGGCATGGGCGGCCTTGGCCGGGCGGGAGGCTTCGGCGGCGGCGTGCGGGCTGATGATGACGTTCGGGTGTGACCACAGGCGGCTGTCGGCGGGGAGGGGTTCGGGCGAGAACACGTCGAGCACGGCGCCGCCGAGCTGGCCGCTGTCGAGGGCGTCGAGAACGTCCTGTTCGACCATATGGCTGCCGCGACCGGCATTGATGATGGACGCGCCGCGTGGCAGCGCGGCGAAGGTGGTGGCGTTCAGGATGCCGTTCGTCTCCCGGGTGGCGGGCAGAAGGCAGACGAGCGTGTCGAGCGAGGCGAGGAACGGAGTGAATTCGTCTTTGCCGGCGTAACAGGTGATGCCCGGCAGATCATGCTTCGAACGCGCCCAGCCGGCGACTCTGAACCCCGTGGCGGCGAGGCGGCTGGCGGCTTCCTGGCCGAGATTGCCGAGGCCCATGATGCCGATTGTCATATCCGAGGCGAGGCGGTTTGTGACCGGGGGCAGCCATTCGTGTTTCTGCTGCGCTGTCTGCCAGGTCCACGTGCGGCGCAGGCAGCACAGGGCGGCCCAGAGCACGTATTCCGACATTTGCGGGCCGAGTTCGGTGTCGCCCATGCGGTAGAGGGGGGTCTCGCGGGGCCAGAGGGGATCGCGGGTGATGTGATCGACGCCGGCGGCGCTGCTGATGATGGCTTTCAGGCCGGTCATTTTGCGCAGGATCTCGCCTTCCGGCTGCCAGACCAGCACGAAATCGACGGCTTCGGGCGTCTGGCAGGCTTCTTTCCAGCCGATGACCTTCAGCTCCGGCATCAGCTGGCCGAACGCTTCGGTCCACTCGGGAAGGGCGGCGCTGCCGCCCGCTCTGATCGCGAGACATGTCATGATGTGAGTCCTTCAGCCTTTTTTTCGCATAAGGGGGCCTGCGAGACTGAGGCACAGGACGCTCATCGACGCAACGGCGAGCAGCCAGAGTCCGGGTATGGTGAGGAGGCCGGAGTTGCGGGTCAGGGTGGAGAGCAGGACGGGGGTGAAGCCGCCGAAGAGAAGCTGGCTGGCGGCGTAGCTGAGGGCGATGGAGCTGGCGCGGTTTCTGGGCGGGAAGATGTCGGCCATGAGCGCGGGCACGGAGGCGTAATACGCGCCGTAGATGAACAGGATGAAGGCGGACTGGACCGCCATCAGACGGCCGGCGGAGGGGGCGGCGGTCAGCCAGGCGAAGAGGGGCCAGGCGATGAGGCCGCCGGTCGTGGCGGCGGCGATCATCATCTTTCGCCGTCCGGCCCGGTCGCCGAGGGAGGCGAAGAGGGGCGGCACGACGATGGACAGCACGCCGGAGACCACGGTTCCGGCGAGGGAGCCGGTTTCGGACAGGTGCAGGAAGGTCCGGGCGTAGGTTGGCATGTAGACGTTCAGGGCGCTGCCGGTGGCGCCGAGGCCGACGGCGCCGACGGCGAGCAGGATGCGCTGCTTGTCGTTTTTGAAAATCTCGCGGATGGGAAGGTGATTTTCCGCGCGGGTGAATTCCTGCGACTCTTCTCCGCGCAGGCGCATCCAGGTGGCGAACGGTCCCATGAGCAGGCCGAAGAGGAAGGGGAGGCGCCAGGCGCCGGCGTCGATCTGGCTGTCGGTAAAGAAGTGGTGGACGCACCAGGCGAGGAAGGCGGCGAGGGTGACGGAGGCGCCGGAGGCGGACCATTGCAGGCTGGAATAGAAGCCGCGCCGCGCCGGGTCGCGTTCGGCGAGCATAGCGGAGGCGCTGCCAAATTCGCCGCCGGCGGCGAAGCCCTGGACCATGCGGGAGAGGACGAGCAGGACGGGGGCGAGCGGGCCGATGGTGCGACTGTCGGGGATGAGGGCGACGGCGCCGGTGCCGAGGGTCATGAGCACGGAGGAGAGGATGAGGCCGTTGCGGCGTCCGTGGCGGTCGGTCCAGGAGCCGAGCCAGGCGGCGCCGAGGGGGCGCACGATGAAGGCGACGCCGAAGCTGCCGAGGCTGAGGGCGAGGGCGAGCGGGCCGCCCTGGCCGGTGGAGAAGAACAGCCGTGAGAAGGTGACGGAGAACAGGCCGTAAAGCAGCAGGTCGTACCACTCCAGCGCGCCGCCCAGGGTGGTGGCGAGGATGGTGCGTTTCTGGCTCCGGACGGGCGGGGAGGTGGCGGAGGTTCCGGGCGGGGCGCCGGGTGCGGCCATGTTCAGAAGCCGGTGGTGAGGGAGACGAGGCCGGAGAATTTTCCGCCGGTGATGTAGGTTGGCTGGCTGGCGGCGATGGTGTGTCCGTAAATTCCCTTTGTGGCGACGGCGTTTGACGTGAGGCCCCAGGCGCCGGAGAGGTAGCGGGAGTCGCCGAGATTGACCAGGTTGAGCTGGATCTGCGGGCGTTTGAGGAACCCGATATCGTGGAAGCGGTATCCCATGCTGAGATTGGCGGTTTTGTAGGCGGGGATGCTCTGGTCGTCCATGAAGGTGGTGTACTGGGAATCGATATAGTTGAACGAGAAGTTTCCGAACAGGGTCCCGTCGTCATAGGAGATGCCGATGGAGCCGGTGAATTTCGGTGTCAGGACGGCGGTTTTTCCTTTTGTCGGCAGGTAGTCGCCGCCGGCGGCGATGTTGTTGTCGATGGTCGAGTGAAGATACTGGCCGGACAGGTAAGGCGAGAAATGATGCCAGGCGGGGAGGCTGAACTCGGCGCTGACGCCGCGTGTGGTCTGGCCGCCGCCGTTCAGCGACGAGGTGATGGTGGTGCCGTTGACGAGCTGGTTGCTGGTGATCTGGCGGTTGGTGAAGTTGTAGTTGAACAGGGAGACGGTGAAGTTGAACGCGCCGTAATGGCGGTATCCGACTTCCTCCGCGATGGAGTATTCCGGTTTGACGGCGCCGGAGTGCGCGCTGGTCATCTTGCCTGTCGCGACGCTGAACATGTCGATGGAGGGGGTGACGGCGGCGGCTTCGCGGAAGGCGGTGGTGCCGTTGACATAGATCTGGTCGTGCGGGGTGATCTGGTAGCTGATGGCGACGCGGGGCAGCGGCTGGAAGTCACTGAAGCCGGTGGCGTAGGTGGCGCCGGGGATCAGGTTGGTGGCGTTGCGGGTCATCATGACGGTTTTGATGCCGGCGGAGATGGTCAGGCGGTCGCCCAGCGCGCGGTACGTGTCCTGGAGAGTGATGGCGTTGAGCTGCTGGATGACGTGGGCGTTCCACTGCAGCAGTCTCTGGCCGCTGCCGGTGAGGACGGGATACTGGCCCCAGAGATTGGCGGCCTGGCCGTTGGCGCCGGGCAGGGAGTAGGAGGGGTCTTCGGTGTAGTTCACGTAGGAATACCAGTATCCGAGCGAGAGTTCGTTATGATGGTATTTCCAGCTCAGGGCGCTGTTGAAGCCGAAAGTGGACTCACGGAAATGATCGACGGAGACGCCGACGGCGCTGCCGGACGTGCCTGACGGGAACTGGAGGGTTCCGGCGGACTCGTTGCCGAGAAAGCTGCCGGTCTGGCTGAGGGTGGTGGCGCCGTTCAGGGTGCCGTCGACGTCGTAAATATAAGGGGTCGCGGTCAGTTCCAGCCCGTGGCCGAGATTGAAATGTGTCTGGACGCTGGCATGGGCGTGACGCCATTCGTACTGGTGGAACTTGTAGTAGCTGGTGTTCGATCCGGTGAAATTCCGTGCGTAATTATAGGAATCTCCGTATTCGCGCCACTGCGCCATAGTCGGGTAGGTGTAGAGGCTTTCCGTGACGTCGTTATAGGACATGAAGGGGGAGATAGAGTTGCCGTCGCCCCAGGTCTTTTCGCCCTTGAAATCGACGTGCCAGCGGTTCAGGCCGCCCGGGCCGCGCCAGTTGGTGCCGGTGGTGTTGGAGAACGAGGCGTAGGAGCGGAAACCGGAATGACCGATTTCGCCTGTGTCCGCGCGGATGAATTCGCGTTCCAGATCGTTGCCGCCGAAGGTGAAATCGGCGAGGCCGCCGGCTTTCTGTGACGGGCTGCGCATTTTCGCGCTGATGAGGCCGCCGACGGCGCTGAAGGTCGGGGCCATGAGGTCGGGCGATCCGGGCGAGACGGTGATGGAGCCGATATTCTCGGTGTCGGCCCAGGTGGAGGAGGACGGATTGTAATAGAGCACGTCTGAAGGATTCATGCCTTCGAATTCGTAGCCGATTTCGTTCTGGTTCATGCCGCGGATGGAGACGCTCATGCGGTCGGTGGCGCCGGTGGGGTCGGCGCCGGCGACCACGACGCCGGGTGTGTTGCGCACGAGGTTCAGGACGTTGGTGGTGGGCGACTGGGCGGCGATGTAGTCGCGCGTAATGGTGTTGCGGGCGTAGGGCGAGGTCTGTTTCGCCATCAGGCCGCCGCCGGGGGGTCTGCCGGTCATTCCGGTTGCGGACAGGGTGGCGCGGACGGAGAGGTCCTCGCTGCCGCCCTGCATGGAGGTGGCGTGCGGGGCGGGTTTTGCGGCGGCCGCCTGTGTGCCTGTTTTTTGGGTACCTGCCTGTTTAGCGGCCGCTGTTTTAGCGGTCGCTATGGCGCCGGGTTTCGCGGTGCTGCCGTGGGAGGGATGCCGGGTATGGGCTGCCCGGACCGCCGCTGTGGCCGCTGTGGCGGGGGCTGACGCTGCGGCGATGGCGAGCAGGGACGCGCCCGCGCAGGCTGCGGCCATTACACCAGGAGAACGGAGTCCGGGACGGAACATGAGGGGGCCTCACTGTCTGCGCGGTGGAGACTGTGGCGGATGGTGTCGCCGCGTATACTGAATGGTCTGACATGCCTGGCTGAACGGAGAGGTTCGTTCCGTGCATGGCATTACGGTATGCTGAAAATAACGCGCCTGTCCACATCGTTTTGATGGAGTATCTATAATTTTCTTATTTTCCTGAAAAATATGAGAAAAAAAGGAAATTTTCTGTAACGCGATAGTCTGTTTCCCTCTTTTCAGTATACTTAAAAGCGGTCTAGTCTCTGCGCCGGACACTCCTGACCTGCGCCGGTATGCGGAAAGCGTGTATGCGGAGAACGGGGATTCGCCGGAGAGTCCTGAAACGGATGCGGAGCCTGTACGCCATGACGTCGCAGCAGAGTATGAGTCAGCATTATGATGTCGTCATTGCCGGTGCCGGCATTATCGGATTGTCCACGGCCCTGTTCCTGCGCGGGCGGGGGCTTTCGGTCATGGTGTTCGACAAGGGCGAGGCGGCCTATGAGCAGTCCAGCCGGAACTGGGGCTGGATGCGCACCATCGGGCAGGACATGGCGGAGCTGGAGCTGGCTCTGGCGAGCCGGCCGCTCTGGCGGCAATGGGCGGAGGAGGGCGATTTCGGTTTCCGGCGCTGTGGTCTGGTCTCTCTGGCCGGCGACGGCGAGGAGTGGGCCGGGCTGAGGAGCTGGCTGGAGCATGCGGCCGGGCGCGGGCTGGACACGCGGGAGCTGGGGAGCGCGGAGACGGCGGAGCTTCTGCCGCAGTTTCACCGGCGCTGGGCCGGGGCTCTGTTCGCGCCGGGCGATGCCGGGATCGAGCCTGATCTGGCCATGCGTTTTCTGGAGAAGAAGGTTCTGGATGCCGGTGTCGGCATTGTGACTGGCAATGCGATCCGGCGCATCGATATTTCCGGTGGCAGGGCCTGCGCGGTGGAGACCGAGACGGGACGTGTGACGGCGGACAGGATTGTGGTGGCGGCGGGGGCGTGGTCGCGCTGGGTGTGCAAGACGGTCGGGATCGTCATTCCGCAGCTTCGGGTGACGGCTTCGGTTCTGCGCACGACGCCGGTGGAGGGCGGGCCGGAAGTCAATGTGGCGTCGACGCGCTACTGCCTGCGGCGGCGGCGGGACGGGGGCTACACGGTGGCGCGGCGCAATTCGTCGCTGACCTGGGTGACGCCGGACTCGGTGCGGTTCATGCGGCAGTATCTGCCGAACTATCTGAAGCAGAAGCAGCTTCTCCGGGTCCGGGCCGGGACGAGCTTTTTTAAGGAACTGCGGCTTGAGCGGCGGTTCGGGCCGGGGCAGTCCAATCCGTTCGAGGATTTCCGGGCCTGCGATCCGGCGCCGGATATCGACACGCTGAAGGAGACGTTTGAACATCTGAAGGAGGACGCGCCGGTTTTCCGGTCCGCGCGGATTGCGTCCTCCTGGGCGGGAACGATCGATGTGATGCCGGACGCGCTGCCGGTTCTCTCGCCTGTCGCGCGGTATCCGGGTCTGTTTCTGGCGACCGGGTTTTCGGCGCATGGTTTCGGGATCGGGCCGGCTTCGGGCCGGCTGATGGCGGATATTGTCATGGGCGAGGCGCCGGCTGCGTCCGCGGCGCCGTTCCGTCTGGAGCGGTTTCATCTCAACGACGACTGAGGATTTCGCCATGCTGGATTTTTCGTTCTGCAATCCGACGCGTGTTCTGTTCGGCCGGGACATGTTTCCGCAGATGGAGGCGCATATTCCCGTCGGGGCGCGGGTTCTGGTGCTTTATGGCGGCGGGAGCGTGGTGCGGAACGGCACGATGGCGCGGGTTCTGGCGGCGCTTTCGCATCATGAGGTTCTGGAATTCGGCGGAATCGAGCCCAACCCGTCTTATGAGACGCTGATGCGGGCGGTGGCGCTGGTGCGCGAGGAGAGGATCGGTTTTCTGGTCGCGGTGGGTGGCGGTTCGGTGATCGACGGTGCCAAGTTCGTGGCGGCGGCGGCGCTGTATGAGGGCGATCCGTGGGAGATTCTGGAGACGCGCGGCAGCAAAATCCGCGCGGCGGTTCCGCTGGCGGCCATTCCGACGCTGCCGGCGACCGGGTCCGAGATGAACGGGACAGCGGTGATTACGCGGGGGGAACTGTCCACGAAGCGGGCGTTCCGGAGCGAGCATGTGTTCCCGGTTTTCGCGGTTCTCGATCCGACGCTGACTTTCACGCTGCCGCCGCGGCAGATCGCCAACGGGATTGTGGATGCGTTCGTGCATGTGCTGGAGCAGTATCTGACCTATCCGGTCGATGCGCCGGTTCAGGACCGGTTTGCCGAGGGGCTGCTGCATGTTCTGCTCGATGTGGCGGATGTGACGCTGGCCGAGCCGGAGAATTACGATGCGCGGGCCTGTCTGATGTGGGCGGCGACGCTGGCGCTGAACGGGCTGATCGGGGCGGGTGTGCCGCAGGACTGGTCGAGTCATCTGATCGGGCATGAGCTGACGGCGCTTTATGGTCTGGACCATGCGCGGACGCTGGCGGTGGTGCTGCCGGCGACGCTGCAGGTGCGGCGCGGGGAGAAGCGGGCGAAGCTGATTCAGTATGCTGAGCGGGTCTGGGGCGTGCGGGACGGGACCGGCGATGAAAAAATCGACGCGGCGATCGGGCTGACCCGTGCGTTTTTCGAGCGGCTTGGGTTTGAGACCCGTCTGTCGGGCTATGATCTCGGGCGGGATGATGTTTCGGCTTTGCTGAAAGCGCTGGAGCGGACGCACGGGGCGTCCTATGCGCTTGGGGAAAACCGGACGGTGACGCCGGATGTTGCCACCGCTGTTTTCGGGGCTAGTCTGTAGCGCCTGTGGATGTGCTGGCGAATGTTCCGGCGAATGCGGTGGTGAGAGATGTGGTGTCTGGCGTCATGACGAAAGCGGACCTGCCTGGTGTGGCGGAAGATGGCGGGGTGCGCCGGCATTATACCGGCGAGGAGCTTTATCTCATTCTCCGGCAGGATCTGATCAATGACAGGACGCCGGGGGGCGCGGTTCTTCAGGAGAACGAGATTGCCGCGCGGTACGGGGTCAGCCGGACGCCGGTGCGTGAGGCGCTGCAGAGGCTGCATCAGGACAATCTGATCGGGCGCAAGGGGCGGTTTTACACGGTTGTGCAGCCGCCGCTGGAGCGCATTCGCGAGCTGTATGAGTTTCGGGAGGCGATTGAGGCGAGCACGATCGTTCTGTGCTGCCGGCGGGCGAGTGAGGAGACGCTGGAGCAGATCCGGGCGATTGTCGAGGAGCAGCAGGACGCGGCGGATCAGAAGCGGTTTTACGATTATGAGCGTCTGGACGCGCTGTTTCATGTGGCGATTGCGAACGGGGGCGACAACCGGCTTCTGACGCATCAGCTTGAGGTCAGTTATGACCAGATCTGGTTTTCCAAGGTGGGAAATCTGGTGTCGCTGCAGGAGTATTCGGTCGACGGGACGATTGCCGAGCACCGGCGCATTGCCGATGCGCTGATCCGGCGCAAGGAGGATGTGGCGAAGGCGGAGATGATCAGTCATCTGCGCGCGGCGATCGATGTGAGCGAGCGTTCGGCGGGGCCGCGCGGGAAGCGGGGGAAGAAGCCGCGCGGGTAGGGGGTATTCCGGAATCCTGAGTTATATCGACATGTTTTCTGACTCTGTGCGTCCCGACGGATTCAGGGAATGTTTATGAAAAAAGTTTTTGGGTGCCGCCTTTTTTCAAAAAGGCGGCGTTCCCTGAAGCCTCTCGAAATTCAGGGCTTTGCGCCGAACCCCACAAAGGGACACGGTCCCTTTGATCCCCGTTTGCTGAATTAAGCCGGATGAAGGGCGTCGTGCGCAGGACGCTCTCGCAGGGTTACTCGATGGGGACGCGGACGGTCATGAGGGCGGAGAAGCCTGGTTCCACGTAATAGGTTGGCGCGCCGCCGGCGATGGTGCCGCCGAAGACGCCCGTGGTAGCTTTGGCGTTGTCGCTGTAGCCGTAGACGCCGGTTCTCTGGGTGGAATTGTTGATGTTGTTCAGGTTGACCTGGATGGACGGGCGGTTGAACACGACGAATTTCGGCAGTCTGTATCCGAGGATGACGCTGTTGGTGATGTAGCCGGGCATTTTTTCGTCGTTCATCAGTGTTGAATACTGTGAGCTGATATATTTGAGATTGACGCTGCCGAAGAAGGTGCCGTCATCGTAGGACAGACCGAGGCCGGCCTGGTAATGCGGGCTGGCGATCTGGGTTTTGCCGGCGGTGCGCAGATAGTCTGTCTGTCCGGCGCTGTTGACGGTCTGCAGGTTGTTGTCCTGGCGGGCGTCGAGATAGGCGAAGGTGACGTAGGGGGTGAAGCGTCCCCAGAGCGGGGTTGTGCCGAGCTGGACATCGACGCCGCGGCTGGTCTGTCCGCCGGCGTTGAATTCGCGCTGGACCTGGACGCCTTCCTGGTAGGTGTTGAGGGTGAGGAGGCGGTTGGTCATGTTCATGTTGAAGAACGAGACAGAGGCGACGATTTTGTCGCCGTTGTAGCGGTAACCGATTTCTTCCTTGATGGCGTACTGGGATTTCGGGGAGGTGGCGCCGGTTGTGAGGGCGCCGGTGGAGACGCTGTACTGCTGGGCGGTCGAACCCATGAAGGGCTGGCGGTAATCGCCTTCGGCGTTGATGTAGATCTGGTTGGCGCGGTCGAAATTGTAGCGGGCGCCGAAGGAGGGCAGCGGGATGTTTTCGCTGATTCCCATGTGGGGCGTGGAGCCGGGGACATAGTTGTCAACGCCGCGCGTGACCATGACGTCCTTGAATCCGGCGTTGATAATCAGCCGGTCTTTCAGCAGGCGCAGCGTGTCCATCACATAGGGCGCGTTGATCTGGTAGTGCAGGAAATAGTTGTCGTAGTAATACGGGTTTCCGTTTGGCAAGCGATAGTAATTGTAGGAGTGGCTGAGATCGGCGGGGTCGCCGGTTTCCTGGTTGACGAAGCCGACGGGGTCTTTCTCGCGCAGATTATAGTTTTCGTACCAGTAACCGAAGGTCAGGGTATTGTGGCCCTGGGTCCATGCGAGTTTCGAGTTGATGCCGCCGATATAGGTCGGGCCGCCGAAGCCGGTGGAGGCGAGGTATTGCTGCCCGTTCTGGGCGGTGCCGCCGGTCCCCTGGGCGAGGTTGATATCGACGCGCTGGTTGCCGAGGTAAGTCTGCCCCTGGGTCAGGGTTGTTCCGCCGGGACCCCAGCCGAAGCCGTACCAGAAATAGGGTGTGGTGTCCCAGGTCAGGTGCGGCGTGAGCACGACGTGGGCGGGGGCGAGAACGGTGCCGCTGTAGAAAAGCGATGTCTGGTTCAGCTTGTAATAGGAGCCGTCATGGATGCCGCTGTAGGTGGCGTCCGGGTTGACCCAGCGGGTCTGGCGCCATTCTTCCTGGGTTGGATAGTAATAATAGCCGTTCTTGTTGTTGTTGAAGACGGATTCGAGCGCGATGGTGCTGCCGTTATTGAACGACTTGAGCAGTTTGAAGTCGACATGCTGCTTTTTCGCGATACCGGGGCCGCGCCAGAAATCCGTCGAGGCGTTTGAGTAGGAGACGAAGGCTCTGACGCCGGAATGGCCGATCTCGCCGCTGTCGAGCCTGATGAAGCCGCGATAAGTGTTGAAGGTGCCATAGGTGAAATCGACCTGGGCGCGGGCTTTTGCAGTCGGGTCCTTCATCTTTGTGTAAATAACGCCGCCTGTGGCGGATGTGACGGGGTCGTCGGTGGAGCTGGAGCCGGGGGTGATGGAGACCCGGTCCATGTTTTCGCTGTCGAGCATTTCCGCCTGGAATCGTCCGGCGCCCGGGGAGAGGGTCGGAGCGCCGTCGAGCACCCAGCCCATATCGTCGACGGTGAGGCCGCGGACCATGATGCCGTTGCTGAGGATTCCGGTCGGGTCCTGAGACATTGAGTTGACGCTTGGCATCATTGCCAGCAGGCCGACGACGTTGGAGGTGGGATTTTGTTTGGCAATGTAATCGGCGCTGACGGACTGGACGGAGCGGGTGTCATCGCGCCGCTGGAGCATACCGCCGCCGGACGAGATGCGCAGACGGGCGGAGGCGACGCGGATTTCTTCCGCTTTCGCACTTTCCATGGTGCTGACAGGGCGTTTTGGTGCGGGTGGCTTCTTTGCGGGGGATGCTGAAGCGGGTGTGGTGAGTTTCGCCGGGGGATGCCGGCGCGGGGCTGCTTCCGCCTTCTGGGTGGCGAGCAGGCCGAGCAGGGGGATGGCGAGTGCCGAGGTGGTGAGCAGCGCGCTTTTTTGACCCATGGGTTGCCTCCGTAGAACGTGCGCGTCGTGGACAGGACATGATTTTTCGAGATCTTCCTGATCCGGCTGACGAATTGCGCAGGCCTTGTGATCGGGAGAGATAAACCGGTTTATTTAATAGGTGGCGGAAAGATCGCCGTCAATATATTTCGTTATCGTTATTAAAAGAATGATACGGTCTGAAATGGCGTGGAACCGGTGGTGAGGAGATGAGTCAGGTGCGGAAAAGTGCTGATAAACCGGCGGGCTGATGGAACGGGCCGGGGTTATCCCGGAATGCCGGGACAGGCTGAGAAAAATTCGATGCAGTCTCTGTAGAGATGCGTGGCGGTCAGGAGAGAGTCGACCGGGCAGTATTCGTCCGTCTGGTGGGCGATATCGGGCTCGCCGGGACCGATGATGACGGCGGGCGCATTGCCGAAAGCCGGTGACAGGATGGCGGCATCTGTGAAATAGGGCACTGTGACGACGCCCCGGTCGGGGATGCCGTGACGGGTGGCTACTGTCCGGACGGCCTGCACGAAGGGATTATCGGGCGGGGCGACGACGGGCGGGATGTTGAGGCGGGTCTGCAGGGACAGGGCGTCGCACAGGCAGGTTCTGATCGTGCCGCCGATGCGGCTGTGTGTGGCGGGGCTGCTGGTCCGGGCGTCGACGGTGAAACTGGCTCTGTCGGGGACGGAGTTGATGTTCATGCCGCCATGAAAGGTTCCGATACAGACGGTTGTTTTCCCGAGGATCGGGTCGTCTTCTCCGAGATCGGCGGCGCGGATGCGGGTGATGGCGTCGGTGGCATGATAGATGGCGTTCACGCCGAATTCCGGCATGGCGGCGTGGGCGGTGCGGCCTTCAGCGGTGCATTCGAACCAGGCGACGCCTTTATGGCCGAGCACGGGGTAATTGCGGGTGGATTCACCGATCAGCAGGCCAATGAAGGTGCAGCCGGCGAGAAGGGAATCGGAGATGAGGGCGGATGCGCCCTCGCAGCCGGTTTCCTCGCCGCCGGTCAGGATGATGGTGACGTCGGGACAGGTCCCGGTTTCGGCGTGATGGCGGGCGCAGGCGGCGATGAAGGCGGCGATGCCGCCTTTCATGTCCGAGCTGCCGCGACCATAGATGCGGCCATCGGCGATTTCGCCGGAGAAGGGCGGGTGTGTCCATGTGCCGCCGCCGAGCGGGACGGTATCGAGGTGGCCGGAAAAGCCGAGATTATTACCCGGCTGTTTGCCGGGTGGTCTGGCGACGAGGTTTACCCGGCGTTCACCGAAGCCGTGCGTGGTGACGTCGAACCCGATGCCGGTGAGGATTTCCGCGCAGAGTTCCGCGCAGGCGGCTTCGTCGCCGGGCGGATTGATGCTGGGAATCCGGATCAGGTCCTGAAGAAGTCTGACGGGATCGGTGTGGTTTCCGGTCATGCGGTTCAGCCCCGTGTTGTCAGCCAGTCGAGACAGTTGACCCAGAGGGTTCTGTAGCCGGGCCATGCGAGGTAGTCGTCGGGCATCCAGTGGGCGGACATGTCGCTGGTCCAGACGAGCGAGCGGCTGTTGCCCATGTCGCGCGCGGCGATGAGAGGGTGGTCATCTTCGCCGACGGTGGCGACGAGTGTTGCGTCCGGATGCAGGACGACCTCGTTGTAGCCGAGCAGGACCGGCCAGGTGTCGGGCAGGCCTGAGGCGACGGGGTGTGTGGCGCTGACGACTTTGACGGCGCTGCCTTCGGGGGTTTCCTGACGGTCGTCATAGGGGAGGCAGGTGACGGGCAGGAGTTTTTCGACCGGTGTGTTACGGTAACGGGCCTGTCCGTTGACGCCCTGGAAGCTGAGATAGCCGCCGACCATCATGATGGAGCCGCCGTTTTTCACATATTCGGCGATGACTTTCAGGCGGTTGGGGAAGGTTTTGCTGTGCAGCCAGGTGTCGGGGTGGATCAGCAGGGTATTGGCGCCGACATCGGAGAGGATGATGGCGGCGTATTGCGCGAGGTCTTCCGCCTTTGCCGGGAACTGGCTCTGGGCGATTTCAGACGGCATATGGGTGATGTCGTAGGCGGTGTCGCTCATGGCCTTGAGGAAGTTGACGGCACCGTTATGGGCGGTGGTGGTGAAGAACTGGTCAAATCCCTTGGCGTGGCTGGCGGAGCTGATCCAGGACTCGCCGACGAGGAGGATTTTCTTTTTCTCGGACACTGGGTTTTCCTTTTTCGGGGTTATCTTCCGCCACACATGGCTCGCCGGGGGTTGGTGACGAGCAGCTGTTCGATGTCGCGATCCTGCAGCCCGTATCGTTTCAGGCGGGGCACGAAGTGACGGAGGATGTATCCATATCCGTGGCCGCCGTAGCGGGTGAGCATGCTTTTCAGGAACACGTCGTGGGAGACGAGGACTTTCTTTCCGTATCCCCGTTCGAACAGGCGTGTGATGGCTGTGGCGTTTTCATCATCGGACGGGCACTGGGCGTCTTCTTCCGGGTAATAATACGACATGGAGATCATGTCGTATTCGAGCCAGGCGCCGCGGTCGGCGAGACTGTGCTGGTAGTCCGGGTCTGAAAAACTCGGGTTCATGTGACAGAGGATCACATGACTGAGGTCCGCTCCCTCTTCTTCCGCGATATCGAGCACGGTATGGGCGACGCGCATCCAGGCGGGAAGATGAACGGAAAGGGGGACGGTGGTGACGGCCGAGGCGATGGCGGCGGCGCGCAGGACTTTCTCCTCGTCTTTCGTCATGACGGAGGAGATGCCGATTTCGCCGATGATGCCAGCGAGGATGCGGGGGGCCCTGTCTTCTTCTGATCCGCCTTCTTCCGGTCCGTTTTCTTCTGATCCGTCCGGTCCGGCGCCGCCGACATCGCGGATGATGCGGCGGGCGAGCTGGTCGGTGCTTTCCGGATGGACGTAACCGGGGTGGGAGGGCTGGAGGTAATATCCGGCGCCCATGACGATGTTCAGGCCGGTCTCCTGTGAGATTTTCCGCAATGTGGCGGGGTCGCGGCCGATGCCGACATTGGTGGGATCGACGACGGTGCGGCCATCCAGATCGTGGAATTTCTTCAGCTCTTCAGTGGCGAGTTCCGCATTGTCGAGCATGCAGTTGTCGCGGTTGCCGAGCGGGTTCATCGCGATTTCGCCGAGCATGTCCATGGCCAGCGGGCGCATGGCCCAGGAGGAGTGGCAGGGGCAGGCGGGGCCGGAGAGACCTGACGTTTCGGGAGATGCGGTCCATTTCTTCGAGGCGTCGAGCAGGATGTGCTCATGCATGAGGGTGACGCCCATCTCATCGGGGGTGATGGGGCCGCTGACGGTCATGACGCGGCCGCTGGCGACGCCGACGGAACCCGGAGGCGGGGTGTCTGTTGCCGGGGTAGTCGTTGCCGGCGCGGTCGTGCCTGGGGTGTTCGGGGAGGGTTCAGTTGTCATCGCCGTTTTTCCTGATTCCGAAGAGATCGCGTCCTTTGAGGCTCATATTGATCCAGATGGCGCCGATGGTGATGAGGCCGGTGAAGATCTGGGTCAGGAACGGGGAGACGTGGGCGAGGATGAGGCCGTTTTTCAGGCAGGCGAGGGTGAGGATGCCGAGGGCGGAGCCAATGACGGTGCCGTAGCCGCCGGTGAGGCTGGTGCCGCCGAGGACGACGGCGGCGATGACATCGAGTTCGAAGCCGACGCCGATATTGGAGGAGGCGCTGCCGAGCCGTCCGGTCATGAGGATGCCGGAGAGGGCGGCGGCGAGGCCGCTGAGGGCGTAGACGGTCAGCGAGATGCGGCGGACGTTGACGCCTGTGCGGCGCACGCCTTCCTGGTTCGAGCCGATGCCGGTGATGTAACGCCCGAAACGGGTGCGGTGGAGGGTGATGCTGCCGGCGGCGACGCAGGCGAGCATGATGAGGGCGGGGACCGGGACGGGTCCGATCCAGCCGCGTCCGGGCCATTCGAGCAGAGGGGCGTTTTCGGGCAGGGGGAGGGAGTAGCCCTGGGCGATGAGGAGGGAGAGTCCACGAAAAACGGACATGGTGGCGAGGGTGACGATGAAGGGGGCCATGCCGACGCGGGTGATGAGGAGGCCGTTGGCGGTTCCGGCGACCGTGCCGGCGAGCAGGGCGCCGGCGAGGGCGAAGGCGGGCGGGAGGTGCCAGAAGGTGGCGAGGACGGCCATGGTGATGCCGCTGAACGCGGCGACGGCGCCGATGGAGAGGTCGATCCCGCCGGTGGTGATGACGAGGGTCATGGCGGTGGCGGAGATGAAGGCGGCGGCGTTCTGGCGGAGGATGGTCAGGAGGTTGGTGACGGACAGGAAAGAGGGCGCGCAGAGGGAGAAGGTCAGTACGCAGACGAGCAGCAGGCAGAGCACGCTGGCGAGGCCTGGCTGTCTTTCGAACAGGAGGGCGATGGCGTGAAGCGGGCTGGTCTGTGTGCGTGCGGGGGTTTTCTGCGGCGTTGGGGAGGATGTTGCGGGCATGGAATTCCCGGAAGCGGAATCAGTGTGCGGAACGGGCATGGAAACGCTCTCCCACGATGAGATCGACGAGTTCTCCGATGCTGGTTTCGCCGATATGGCGTTCCGCGGCGACGACGCCGTTGCGGATGACGGCGATGCGGTCGCAGACGTGGAAGAGGTCCTGGAGCCGGTGGGTGATGAGGATGATGGTGACGCCCTGGTCGCGGAGTTTTGTAATCAGGCTGAGCACGGCTTCGACTTCCATGACGGCGAGGGCGGCGGTGGGTTCGTCGAGGATGAGCACGCGGGGGCTGAAGGCGGCGGCGCGGGCGATGGCGATGGCCTGACGCTGGCCGCCGGACAGGCTTTCGACGCGGGCGTGGGTGTCGCGGATGACGACGCCGAGGCCCTGGAGCATTTCGGCGGCCCGGCTGTGCATCGTTTCTGTATCCAGCAGGGGAATTCCGAGGACGCGGCGTGTGGGCTCGCGGCCCATGAACAGGTTGCCGGCGACGTCGATGGTGCCGCACAGGGACAGGTCCTGATAGACCATGTGCACGCCGGCATCCTGGGCGTCACGCGGGGACGTGAAGTGGCGGGGCTGTCCGTCGATGAGAATTTCGCCGCCGCTGGGAGCGAGGGCGCCGGACAGGATTTTTGTGAGGGTGGATTTGCCGGCGCCGTTATCGCCGAGGAGGCCGAGGACTTCGCCGCGACCGAGTGTCAGAGTCACGCCACGTAAAGGCTGGATGGCGCCGAAACGGCGGGTAATGCCGCGCATTTCGACGGCGGGGGGCTGGCTGGTCATGGCTGTCTGATCATGGTTGTGCGGATGCGGTCCGTTGGGGTGACAGAGGCCACGAGGGTGCGGGGGGTGACGATGGTGGCGGGCACGGTGATGTCGTGCGGGGCGGGGGTATTTGTGAGCCAGTCGCGGGCGGCGTTTACGGCGGCTTCGCCCATGCCGACGGTGTCCTGGACGGCGGTGGCGAGGACGGTTCCGTTGCGGAGGCCGCGCGCGATTTCGGGGGACATGTCCCATCCGGCGAGGTGGACAGGTTTGCGGGGCGGGCTGGTCTGCAGGGCGGAGAGGGCGCCGATCATGGCCGGTTCGCCGGTGGCGTAGATGAGGTCGAGTTCCGGGGCGGCGGCGAGCAGGTCCTCGGCTGCGGTCTGGGCTGAATCGAGGATATTCTGACCGTCAACGAAGCCGGCGACATGGAGGGAGGGGGCCTGTTTTTTCATGGCGTCGAGGAAGCCGTTGCAGCGGAGGGTCTGGATATAGGAGCTGGTGGCGCCGACGATACCGATGCTGGCCGGCGGGGTGTGGCCGGGCTGCAGCAGGGCGTCGAGCAGGCGGGCGGCGGTGCTGATGTTATCGACGCCGATCTGGGCGATGGTTTTTCCGGTGACGATGGCGTCGATGGCGATGACGGGCACGCCGGAGCGGGCTGCGGTGCTGATGGCGTCGCGGACGCCGTAGACGTCGATGGCGCAGAGGAGGATGGCGCTGACGTTCTGTTCCGCGTAATTCTCGATGGCGTCGGACTGGGCGACGGGGCTGTTGTCGGCGTCGAACACGGAGAGGGTGTAGCCGAGCTGATCGCACCGGCTTCGGACGCCGCGCGTGATTTCATTGAAGTATTGCGAGGACTCCGTGGTCTGGACGAGGGCGATGCGGACGGGGTTTGTCTGCGCGGCTCCCGGCCGGGGGATGCTGAACTGTGCTGTGCCGGTAGTCGTGCGGGCGTCCAGGCCGGCGGCTGTTCCGGCATGGGCGGCGCGGGCGCGCGCGGCTGGCAGGCACAGGGTGAGTGCGCCGCAGATCAGTTTTCTTCGATGCACGGTCAGCATGGCATCCGGGGCGGGGTTCCTGAGCAGGGCGACGGGTCCGGGTATCCCCGTTCGGGTGTTTGTAAACCGGTTTATCTGATGAAAACGGATAAACGGATGTGGGTTCTGTTGTCAAGCCGAAATGGAAAGGCGCGGCATGTGTCTTGCGGTATTTGTCTGCGCGGAGATTGATCATTACAATGGAAGACGCAGTGGCGGAGTTTTCACGCCCTGGGCCTGAAGGTGCCGGACGCTGTTGATAAAGAAAAAAGGACCTACCATTCAGGATGTTGCGGATCGGGCGGGTCTTTCGAAGGCGGCTGTTTCGCGGTACCTGAATAAGTCGATCAGGCTTCCCCAGGAGACGGGCCGCAAGATTGACGAGGCTGTCGCGGCTCTGGGGTACCGGCGCAATTCGATTGCGCGGCGGCTGAGCAAGGGCGGGAGCGAGACGATTGGTCTCGTGGTGCCGGAGATTTCCAACACCTTCTTCTCCGAGATGGCGGAGGCGGTCGAGCAGACGGCTTCGGAGCGGGGGTACAATCTGATTCTGGGAATCAGCCGGAATCATCCGGACAAGGAGCTGGGATTTCTGCGCTGGATCGATGATTCGATCGTGGACGGTCTGCTGTTCGTGACGAATCGTCCGGATAATCGTCGCCTGCAGCTCGATATTCGTCGTTATGGCGCGGTGGTGCTGCTGGATGAGGACATTCCGGGCACGGCGCAGGACAAGGTGTTCTGTCACAATGTCGCGGGGGCGCGGGATGCGACCCGGTATCTGATCCGGACCGGGCACAGGCGGATCTTTCATGTGACGGGTCCGGTTTCGCTGATGAGTGTGCAGGAGCGGCTGGAGGGGTTCCGGCTGGCGCATGAGGAGGCGGGTCTGCCCTGTCCGGACGCGCATATATTCCATCATGACTACTCGCAGCGGTTTGGCCGCGAGGTGGTGGGGCAGATTCTGTCGCATCCGGTCCTGCCGGACGCGGTGTTCGCGGCGAGCGATTACATTGCGATCGGGATGCTGGAGGAGCTGAAGCGCAACGGGGTGCGGGTTCCGGAGGACATGTCGGTTGTGGGGTTCGATGACACGGCGCTGGCCTGTCTGGTGACGCCGAAGCTGACGACGATCCGGCAGGATGCGGCGGAGCTGGGGCGGATCGGGACGGAGCGGCTGCTGGATGCGCTGGCGCGTCCGGAGACGCCGCGCGGGGTGACGCGGATTGCGGCGTCTCTGATCGTGCGGGATTCGGTGCGCGACACAAGGACGTGATTCATCGGGGGTGAACTGCGGTTTTTGCGGGTTGCGGGGTAAAGATTGCCCTGATAATGCGACGCTCTCGCAACAACAGGTGCAGACAGGTCATGTTTTCCGTGCTGCGTCGTTCCTCGCGGTCTCCGGCAGTGCGGGGGCCGCTTCCCGAACATATCGAGGCGATCCGGCTGGGAGCGCTGAAGGGCGATCCGCTGGCGCAGGTGCAGTGGGGCCAGGCGCTGCTCGACAGTGACTATATGGACAGCGACCCGAAGGCGGCGATGGGCTGGTTTTCGATTGCGGCGGCGGCCGGGTTCGGTCCGGCGGAGAACATGCTGGGGCGGTGTCATCATTTCGGACGGGGGTGTCCGAAGGATCTGGCGCGGGCGGCGGTTCATTATGGCCGGGCGGCGGCGCTGGGAGATGAGTGGGGCCGGTATAATCTCGGGATTCTGACGCTGCGGGGGCTGGGGATGCCGGCGGACCGGTCGCGGGCTTTTGCGCTGTTCAGTGAGGCGGCGCGGAACGGTCATGCGAAATCGATGAACATTCTGGCGCGGTTTCTGGAAGAAGGCTGGGAGACGGAGCGCGATCCGGAGGCGGCGCTGGGGTGGTATCGCCGGTCGGCTGAGGGCGGTGATTATCGCGGGCAGCATAATTACGCGACGGCGCTGGCGGAGGCGGGACTGGTTGCGGAGGCTCTGGACTGGTGGCGGCGGGCGGTTGTGGAAGCGACATCTGACATTCTGCTGGCGATGGAGCGGTCGCTGATGCGGCTGGGGACCGGGGGTGATGCGGGGCTGCTTGCGCGGGTGCGGGAGCGGCTGGCGGAGATGGGGATTGCGGCTCAGGGGAAGTGAGCTGGTGGCGCGTTGGGTGATGTGAACGGCCGGGCTCTGACGCGCCGGGGTGGGAGTCTGAGAGGGGGCGGCCTTCCCGGATATGCGGCGGGCTGGCGACGTTTCTCAGCGGCGCGGGACGTAGTCTTCGCCAGCATGCATGTTTTTACTTTCGAAACAATATGGTGGTCCGGGGTGTCTGCAACCCGAAGTGGCGGTTTTCCGCGATTGTGAGATCTTTTGTGTGAATCACAATGGTGTGATGTGTTAACTTTGAGATCTTAGCGCTGGAAATTTAAAAAAAAATAACTTAGACGTATTTTGTCTCGCCTGTAATTATCGTGTTAACAGGACGTATAATTAAATAGACTGAGACTTTTTTTGCGCCAAGCTAAAATTTGTTCCTATTACAATACGATACAGGAGCCTGCTATGAGTGCGAGCAGCATATCTTTTCTTGAGACAAATGTGCCTAAACTAAGTAAACTTGTATCGTATATAGAAGAAATAGAAGAATCTGATATTTATAGTAATTATGGTCCTGTTAATACGCAGTTCGAAAAAAGCCTTGTGGAAAATAATTTCTCTGGTATCGGCGGCTGCGTTACAGTCTGTAACGCTACTATAGGTATCATGCTCGCACTCAAATACGTCACGCGGCATATCAGAAGCTCTGAGAAGCCTTATATTCTCATGCCGTCCTTCACGTTTGCGGCTGCGGGACATGCGGTCATGTGGGCGGGGTTTACGCCGCTGTTCACGGATATTGATCCCGCGACCTGGGCGTCTTCCCGTGAGTCGGAGGGGGAGATGCTGGCGGCGTTCTCTTCCCGGATCGCGGCGATTTTCCCTTATGCGACTTTCGGAAATCCGATCGATCTGGATTACTACAACGGTCTGTCGCAGATGTACGACATTCCCATCGTCGTTGACGCGGCCTCGTCCCTGGGGGCGGTGGATCTGTCTTCCCGCCATTTTGGCACAGGGTTTCCGTTTCCGGTTGTCTTCTCCCTTCATGCGACGAAATCGCTTGGTGTTGGTGAGGGCGGGTTCATTTACTGTGCCGACACCACGGCGATCGCCCAGATGCGTGCGATGGGGAATTTCGGATTTGAGAAGAGCAGGCATGCGACGATCTGCGGCATCAATTCGAAAATGCCTGAGATCAGCGCCCTGCTCGGTCTGGAGGGGCTGAAGAAACTTGAGGAGATATCGGAGAAGAAATCGGAGATTGCCGGTCTTTACCGGACTTATCTGCCTGAGTTCGTTTTTCAGCAGCAGAGCGGGAAGCGTTCCACCTATCAGTTCATGCCTGTCAGGGTTCCCGGCGCGGATAAGGAGCGGCGTGGGCGTCTTCTCACGCTGATGGCGGAAAGCCGGATCGGCACGGCGTCCTATTTTTCTCCTCATCTGGCGGAGCAGCAGTATTTCTCTTCTTTCGGCGGGTCTGACAGTCTGCCGGTCACGGCGGAGGTTGCGTCTTCCATCATATCGCTTCCGGTTAAATACTCGATGACGGAAGGCGACATTGAGTATATCTCCTCCAGGCTCCGGATGAATATGCAGCGGGCTTTTAACTGAAAATCCTGTTTCTGTCGGGTTCCCGCAACCATGCGCGGGGAAGTGCCGCTTTTGAAAAATTCGTCTGATGCGATCGGGAGGCACGCCGGAGTCGTCAGGCACGATCCGGGAGTCCTGCCATGACGCTGAATACCCCTGTGGGGAGTCTTCGTCAGGAGCGTTCATTTCGTCTTGTCATTGTCGGGGGCGGCCCTGCGGGAATGGCGACGCTTCTTGCCGCGCATTACGAGGGCCGTCTGAACGAGCTTCTTGATGCCGGGGTCGCCATCATCGAGCAGGGGGATGCACCGGGTGCGGGGGCGCTTGGTGATTATGCGATCAGTTCCGACAGCAGCGGGATGACGTTTGTCGACTGTCTTCGCGCGCCGGATGAGACACCCCTGACGGCGCTCTGCAATCATCCTCTCACCCGTGGTCTTGCCGCGGCCGGGGAGGGCGCGGTGGCGCTGAAGGAGGCGGCGCGGTTTCTCGATCTGGTCGGGACTGTTTTGCGGAAAATGGTTTCGGAGCATGGAAACTGCGAGGTTCTTACCCGCCATACGGCGGCGGGTGTGACGCGCACCGCTGCCGGCTGGCGGGTGAAAGTTCAGGACCGTGCCGGCGGAATCCGCTTTCTCCGGGCGCGGAATGTGGTGCTGTGCACTGGCGCGCATCAGCCTCCGGAGCGTCTGGCGACTGAATATCTGGGTGATTCGTCTCTGGCCGATTCGTCTCTGACCGCCCTGTGCGGCGACAGACTTGTGCAGTCCGGCTATGTTCTGACCGATGAGGGGCTTGACGACATTCGTCGCCGTCTCGGTGGTATTTCCACACCCCGCATGGCCGTGATCGGTGGATCGACGAGTGCTGTTGCGGTCTGTCATGCCGTGCTCAACCGTCTGCCGGACGTGCGGTTTCAGGCAGGAGGCGTTTCGCTGCTCCATCGGCGTGAACTGCGTGTTTATTATCCTGACGCCGCCAGTGCGATCAGGGAGGGGTACACCGAATTTGGTCCGGACGACATCTGCGGTATCAGCGGCAAGGTGTTCCGGTTTGCCGGGTTCCGGCTCGACTCGCGGGAGCTGGTGATGCAGGCGCGGGGTATCGGGGGACGTGCTCCTGAGCCCCGGTTGCGGCTTCATCGTCTGATGCCGGGCAATGATCCTGAGGCTCTCCGGCTGCTTGCGGAAGCCGATGTGGTGGTGGCTGCGCTTGGTTATCGTCCGCGTGCCCTGCCGGTCAGCGATCTGGACGGCAGGCCGGTCCGGCTTATGGCGCAAAGAGGGCCGCAGGAGCCACTGGTGGATGACCGGTGCCGGGTTGTGACCGATGCCGGTGAGGTTCTGCCGGGACTGTTCGGTCTGGGGCTGGCGGCCGGGTTCGTTCCGCGCGGCCCTCTTGGCGGCGAGCCGAGTTTTCGGGGACAGGCGAACGGGCTGTGGCTCTGGCAGAAGGATGTGGGCGGTCTGATTGTCAGCGCTGTTCTGGGGCCTGTCGGCGGGGAGAAAGGTGTCTCCGCGGCATCGTATGGCAGGCCGGGTCAGAAGACGGTTGAACCGGTGTTCCTCAGTTCCTTGCCTTTGCGTCCGCCTGCAGCTTCCGGGCTTCTTTACAGCGTATAGTGGTGGGTTCGTAAAGACTGTCTTCACAAAGAATTTTGTGTTTTTCAATTATACAGAGGGGGTTTTCGGGGCTACGCCCTGGACCATACACAGGGATATGGTCCCCCTTTGATCCTGGTTTGCTAATTCGGATGGATGACGTGTTTTGCAGGTTCCGGGGGCATTCCGGTGACGGTTTATTATGCATCGGGAAAATGAGATGATGCCTCCGGTAATGCCTGGTCCTGATTATTCCTGTGCTGTGGTCGTGAAATGCTTTTCCTGGGATCCGTTTGTCGAACGGCAGCTGGCGCGGATGCAGGAGGTGGCTTCCGGCTTTGATGTTTATCTGTCGGTCGATAACACGAGTGGCACCGTGAATCCGCCGCGACAGGATAATATCCTGATGACAAATCAGGCTGAAATGATCGCTCTGGGGCTGGCCGATCGTTATGAGAAAGGCAGTCTGCTCTGGTGGAATGCCGATTATACGCATTATCAGGTTTTTCAGAAAATACCTGATTACGACTATTATCTGTTTATTGAGTATGACGCCTGGGTTCTCGGGGGCGTGCGTAAGCTGATGGATCGGGTCGTGGGGAGCGGGGCGGAGACCGTGACTCTTGTCCGTCGGGATATGAAGAACTGGTTCTGGGCGAAGTTCTGTCAGGATCTTTATCCGGGTGAGTCCTGTCGGGCTTCGCTCAACTGCATCACGATTCATTCACGCGCAGCATTGGCGTTTCTTTTTGAAAAACGGAAGGAAATGTCACGGCGGAAAGATATTTCCTTCTGGCCGCTGAGCGAGGCGGTGATTCTGTCCGAGCTTGTGCCTGCGGGTTTCAGGTGTGAGTGCCTTTCGGAATTTGGTGATATTTCCAGGTACGAGTGGTTTCCGCCGGTTCTGGAAGACGATCTGGATTTCCGTGCCGGGGCGGAGATGGCGTTTATTCATCCGGTTCTGGACCGTAGTCGGTATATAAAAAGCCTTCTCCTGCATACACATTTCGTGAAAGATTACTTTTGGCCGGGCAGTTCGCTGAGACGGGAGCTGAGTCGGTTTCCCGGTGCCGTCCGTCCGTCGGAGATCGGCCGGGCGGCTCTGGCGCGCGGTGTTGCGCGGGTTGTCGAACGCGTTCGGGGCTACTGACAGGGGCCGGGCGGGATGGTCTGCGACTGGTTCTGCGGGTTTGTCATGTGGGGCGGTAATGCCGGTATGTTCGCCGGACGCTGGGAATGGCCTCCCGAAGGATGCTTTTGATGCCCAGTTCTTTTCCGTTGAGACGGAAATGATAATTGCTGATGACGTTCTTCATGACATCGACGGGATAGGTTTCCCTGAAGAATTTCAGCCCGTCGGTCCGGGCGATCGCGTCATGGAGAAAACTGCCGGTCGGAGGCGCGACATCTTTCCAGTAGCCCATTTTCACGAGAATGTTGTTGTAGAGGTGCATCATCGACGCCTGTGCGCACAGGGCGCGGCATTCTTCGCGATAGTCCGGCAGAAAGACTTTGAAGATCTCATTATGACCGATCGGATAGAATGTCGCGGGAGTGGACAGGGCGATGTCGTCCGGGCGGGCTGAGACCAGTCTGGTCAGCGCCAGCGGTCCGGTTTCTCCCCAGCGGAGATTGCGGCCCGTCATTCCCTTGACGTCGGTGATGAGGGCCTCGGTCAGTTCTGGTCCGGAGAGATAGAGAATGGCGCCGTTGATGTTGCCCTGTTCTTCGCGGACCACGATATCGTCTGGCAGCGTGCGGGGCAGTTCCGAAAGCATGAGCATGTCGAGATCGACCCAGATGAGATTTTTCTGTCGGATCATCTCGTAGCGGAACAGGTCGGAGAAATGGCTGGTGTCGGGCTTGCCGTTAAAGAAGAATTTCCGTGTCATATCCTCCGGGAGGATTTCGCCTGCGCTGGCTGTGGTAACGCCCGGGGGGAGGCCGGTGAGCGGGCTGTAGGAAAAGATCGTTATATCGTAACCGAATGACAGAACGGAGTTTGCGCAGGCCTGTTCCAGGGCGCTGAGCTGGCCGCCGTACCAGAAGGTTCCGAAATGTCTTTTGCGGGAGCTGCCTGCTGACATGCGACGACCTTTCCGTGCGTTTTTCGGTGAGAGCGGGATTGCTGAGAACGAGGGCGCTGAGACGGATCATGCTGATGCCGGGGCTGTCTTTGCCCGGTAACGTATTGTGCTGTGCGGTTTTTGCAGAAGCCGGAGTCTATGGCGAGGTATCCGGTTATTTTGTATTTTATTGAGCCGCAGAAAAGCAGGTTCTCTGGCAGTAAGGCAATGAAATTTTATCGGGAACTCTGTTTTTTCGACTGGTGAGAAATATGGGCCTTCCGGCGACGAGGCCGGTGGTGCGGCAGGGCGGCTGATCAGGCGGCGGAGGCGTGGGATCTGGTCAGATCTTTGCTGAATCCGTCGGAATTTTTCAGGAAGTCGCGGAGCTGTCTGAGGAAGGCCTGGACTTTGGCGGCGGAGTTCTGACGGGGCTGCATGACGGCGTAGAGTTCGACGGTTTCGCCGTACCAGCCGGGCAGAACCCGGACGAGGCGGCCTGTGGCGATGTCGTGGTGGACATCGCTGAGGAGCTTGGAGGCGATGCCGCGTCCGGCGACGGCCCAGTCATGGATGATTTCGCAGTTGGTGCTGGAAAGTTTCGGATTTACCGTGACGGTGGTGCTTTCGGTGTCGTTGCCGATGGCCCATTTGTTGATGACGGTCATGGTTTTCTGGCGGCGGATGCACAGGCAGTCATGGCTGGTGAGGTCTTCCGGGCGGGCGGGCGCGGGGCGGTTGCGGAGATAGGCGGGGGAGGCGCAGAGGACGCGGCGGGTGGTGGCGAGCAGGGTGGTGATGCTGCCCGGTGTGTTGGGCATTCCGAGGCGGATGCTGATATCCAGCCCGTCGGCGGCGTCGTGGATGCCTTCGCTGGCGAGGGCGAGGCTGATGGCGAGCTGGGGATAGCTGTCGCTGAAGGATTCGATGAAGGGGGCGATCTGCCGGCGGCCGAGTTCCATGGGGGCGCCGACGGTCAGCGTGCCCTGGGGTTCGGATTCGGATGAGGTGATCTCGCTTTCCAGCCGGTCGATTTCGGCGACGATGTCGAGGGCGCGGTCGTAATAGAGCTGTCCGGCTTCGCTCAGGCGAAAGAGGTGGGTGGTGCGGACGATGAGGGTGACGCCGAGGCGGGCTTCGAGTTTGGCGAGCTTGCGTGAGATGACGGCGGGCGAGCTTCCGGTGGCGCGGGCGGCGGCGGTGATGTTTCCGGCTTCGACCAGGGAGGTGAAGAACCGGAGATCGCTGACTTCGCCCTGCATTGAGTGTGCACTCCTTTTTGCGTTCAGTGAAAAAGCGTTTTACGCGCGCCGATGCTACCGGCCTCACCGATGTGTGAAGTACAACGCTCTTCAAAACAATGGGAGATCGGTCACGTGAGCAGCACCCTGGAAAAAGAAACCTCTGTAAGGTCCGGCCGGGATCAGCTTTCGGCGTTGCGTGTGATGTCTGAGGAGGCGCGTGGTGGCGTGGGTGAGGCGCCGGCCGGCGAAGAGAGCCGGGCCGGAGAGGGGCAGGCGGAAGGCCTGCGGGATGAGGCGCTGAAAGCGGCGCTGACGGGCACGTGGGAGCTGGTTTCCTATCAGGTCGAGCTGAAGGAGACAGGCGAGTTTATCGATGCGATGGGGGATTCGCCGCGTGGGCGGGTGATCTTCACGCCGGATAACTGGGTTGCGTTCAATCTGGAGGGCACGGGCCGGCAGCCGGCCGCCACGGAGAGCGACCGGGCGGCGCTGATGAAGCGGCTGGTGGCGTATATCGGGCGGTACCGGATCGAGGGGAATCAGTGGATCACTTCGGTGGAGACGGCCTGGGCTCCGGAATGGGTCGGGTCCGAGCAGCGCCGGACGGTGACCACGGATGGCGAGTATGCGAATGTTCTGACCCCGTGGCGGCATATGCCGAACTGGGGTGACGGGAAGCTGTCACGCAGCATTATCCGGTTTCGCCGGGCGCGCTGAGGCGCGAGCTGGTGGTTCCGGCTTGTCCGGTGTTCTGAACAGGTTGCGGAGGTCGTGTGATCTTCGCGGAGTCCGGGCCTCGATGCCCGGATTTTTTTGTGCCGGTGCTGAACTTGCGGGGCGCGGGGCATTGCTCTGTATCCGGAGTGCCGGGATGTGCTGTGCATAATGCTCCTTCCTGACCCCGTTATCGTCTGACAATCGGGGTCAAAGAAGCAAAACCGTTCATAACAAACTGATGATGTTATGTTTTTTACGTCCCGCTTATCTGTTCGCTTCAGTCAGCACTCAGCGATAAGTCTTTGAACAAGTAATCAAAGTTTCCGGGTGCCGCCTTTTTGAAAAAAGGCGGCACCCGGAAACTTTTAATTTTTATATTACGAAGGTTCTTGCAGCGCATGCGGGCCGGTGCCGCAGGCGTTGAGGAGGGTTTCGGGGCGGAATGGGGCGTGTTCGGGCCAGGTGCCGCAGGCGTCGGCGACGGCGTTGGCGAGAGCGGGGGCGAGGGAGGACATGCCGACTTCGCCGATGCCGCGGGAGCGGGCCGGGTCGGAGGGATCGAGTTCCTCGTAAGCGAAGATGCGGACGGTTTCGGGGGTGTCGGCGATGGTCGGGAGCATGTAGCTGTCGAAATTCTGTGTCTGGCTGTGGCCGGAAACGAAGGGGATGTTTTCCATCAGGCTGAATCCGGTGGCCTGGAGGAGAGCGCCTTCCATCTGGCCCATATAGCCGGCGTGGCTGAGGACGGGGCCGGCGGCGGAGTGGAGTTCGGTGTCGGTGACGCGGATCTGGCCGTCGGCGAGGGAAAGTTCGATGCGGGCGATGACGGCGCCGCCGCAGAACAGGAAGCGGGCGTTGTCGCGGGTCCAGCGGGCGGCGGGGATGGCACTGTGGAAGCTGGCTTCGGGGAGCGCGTCCGGGCAGGTGGCGGCGAGTTCGGCGTAGGACATCAGCGGGGCGTTGTTGCCGGTGGCGCTGTGGATGCCGCCGGGGCCGGGGCGCAGCTCCGATGCGGGGAGGCCGAGTGCGGCGGAGGCGGCGGTGAGGAGCTGTTCGCGGAAGGGAATGGCGGCGCCTTCGAGGCCGAGAAAGGCGGAGATGGAGCCGCGCGAGGCGGAGGTGGAACCGGAATCGAGGCCGATATCGGTGTCGCCGGCGAGGGGGGCGACGTCTTCGGGGGTGCAGCCGAGGGCGCGGGCGGTGACGGTCTGGAGCACGGCGACGACGCCCTGGCCCATTTCGACGAGGTCGGCGGCGGCCTCGATTTTGCCGTCCGGGCGCAGGCGGAGGCGGGCGGCGGCGGGGTCGGGGAGCTGCGAGCCGAGGCCGTTGCCCTGGTAGATGAGGGCCATGCCGACCCCGGCTGTGACGGCGCGGTCCGGAAGGTGGCTGCCCGAAAGATGACCCCGGGGCGTGGTCCAGAGCGGGCTGGCGGAGGCGGCGCGGAGCATTTCGGCGACGTTTTCGGAGGAGGCGACCTGGTGGCCGAAGGCGCCGGGATCGCCTGGGCGGCGGAGGTTGCGGGCGCGGATGGTGACCGGATCGAGGCTGAGTTTCGCGGCGAGGCGGTCGATCTGGGATTCGAGGGCGAAGTTGACCTGGTTGGCGCCGAAGCCGCGAAAGGCGCCGGTGACGCCGTTACTGGTGTAGGCGAGGCGGCCTTCGATGTGGTGGTTGGGGATGTGGTAGGGGCCGCAGGCGTGTTCGACGGCGGTGTCGAGAACGGCGGGGGAGAGCGAGGCGTAGGCGCCGGAATCCGCGATGAGGTCGGCCTGGTGGGCGAGGATGTGGCCTTCGGCGTCGCAGCCGGTGCGCATGTGAATCCGGAAGGGGGCGCTTTTCTGGCCGGCGATGACGGACTCGCGGCGTTCGAGACGGAGGCTGACGGGCTGGCCGGATTTCAGGGCGAGCAGGCAGAGCGCGGGCTGGACGGTGAGGTCGTCCTTGCCGCCGAAGGAGCCGCCGGTGGGGCCGGAGACGACGCGGATGCTTTCCGGATCGCGGGCGAGGATGCGGGCGAGCTGATGGCGGTCGCGCAGGCCGTATTGCGAGCCGGCGTAAATTTCAAGGATTCCGTCTTTTCGCTGTCTGGCCCAGCCGCCTTCCGTTTCCATATAGGCGTGCATCTGACGGGGCGTGATGTATGTGGCCTCGACGATGACGGCGCAGCGCTCCCAGACGGGGCCGGGATCGCCGTGGGTGATGGTGGCGCGGGCGCAGAGATTGCCGTCGGGATGGTCCGGATGGAGAAGGGGAGCATCCGGCGCCAGGGCCTGAACAGGGTCGCTGACGATGGGTAAGTCTTCGTATCGGACACGGATTTTCGCGAGGGCGGCATCGGCCTGGGCGGGGGTGTCGGCGGCGATGGCGGCGATGGCCTCGCCGGTATAGCGGACGCGGTCCCGGGCGAAGACGGGCTGATCCTGGCGGACGATGCCATAGGCGTTGTCGCCGGGGATGTCGCGGGCGGTGATGATGGCGCGGATGCCGGGCATGGAGTTCGCTTCGGAAACATCCGGTTCCGTGATGAGGGCGTGCGGAACCGGAGAGCGGAGGATGCGGGCGGTGAGCAGGGGTGTGCCGTCGGGGGTGTGGCGGCGGTCGGTATGAAAATGCGGCTCGCCGTGGATTTTGGCGGCCATGTCGGGGCGCTGATGAGGGGAGGTGGGACGGGTGAGTTCGGTTTCCGGAGGAAGCGGCAGCAGTGGCTTTGGGGTGTGCCGGGTGTGTTCGGGGGGCGCGGGCAGGGCGGCGGGGCCGCCGAGGGTGAGGGCGAGGGTGTTGGCGGCGACGCAGGCGCGCCAGGCGGCGGAGCGTTTCAGGTCGCCGGTGGTGCGGATTTCATGGAAGACGCGCTGACGGAACTGGCGCCAGTCGACGGCGTCGGGGGGTTGTCGTGCGAGCCAGGCTTCCGTGTCCGGCAGGCGTGCCGGCGGGGTGGGGCCGCCGCCTGCGGCGAGGCGGACGGTGCGGAAGCGGTTGCGCGGGGTGTGCTCGACGCGGCTGGCGATGGTGATGGCGGAAGGGGAAAAGCTTTGTCTAAAGCCGGTTTTTCTGAATCCGGTGAGGGCGGCGGGTGCGAGGGGCGGGAGGCTGATGCCGGTGATGAGGCCGCGCGGGGCGGCGAGCCAGCGGGCGAGGGTCAAGGTGTGTTCCGTGTTCTGATCGCGAAAGATGACGCTGGCGTCGAGCACGAGCAGAGCGGGGAGAGTGCAGCCGGTTTTTCCGCCGATCTGGCCGCCGAGGGTCGCGAGGCGGCGGATGGAAGGGGCGGCGACGCTGGTGGCGGCCTGGCGGAGCAGGGCGGGCAGGTGGGAGGCGTGTTCGATGGTGGCGAGGGAGACGCCGGCGCCGATCCGGTCCGGGGTGCAGGTCCGGAAATCCTGGTCCTCGATCAGGGAGAGATCGATCAGGAGATCGAGGCGGGGCGCGCCGGCCGCGCGTTCGGTTTCGATGGCGGTGCCGCCGGCCGAGAGGCGGGCTCCGGGGCGGGTCAGGGCGATGGCGGCGTCGTGCAGGGTTGTGGGGCGCAGGAAAGTGGGGTGAGGCAGCGTTTTCATGGCGCGGGCGGCGATGCGGATGCGGACGGGGACCCGGACGCGGGCTGGTCCGGAAGGGTGATGCGGCAGACGCAGCGGCGGTCTCCGCAGAGGATGTGTTCGGTGCGTTCGATGGTGGCGGCGTCGGGGAGGCAGGATCTGAAAACGGCGAGTTCTGCCGCGCAGAATTCGACGCAGTGGCCGGCGGCGTCGCGGATGGGGCAGTGGTTTTCGATCAGGTCGAAGGAGCCGTCCGGGTTGCGCTGCCAGTCCGCCATGTAGCCTTCCTCGCTACGGAGGCGGGCTAGGCGGGCGATCCGGTCGGCGGGGTGGGTGAGTCCGGAAAGCTCGTTGCTGTAGCGTTGTTTGTCTTCGGCTTCGCGGAGGCTGATCAGGCGTGAGAGGGCGGTCTCGCCGAAGGTCTGGCGGATGGCGTGGAGCATGCGGGTGGCGAGGTCGGCGTGGGCGTCCGGAAACTGCGCGGCGGCGGCGGGGGTGAGGGACCAGATATGGCGGGGGCGGCCGACTGTACCGGGCGCGCTGGTTTTTCTGACGAGACCGCCGGCGGCGAGGCGGCTGAGCTGCTGGCGCACGTTTTCGGTCGAGGTGCCGAGGCGGAGGGCGAGGTCGGCGGCGGAGCGGTCGCCTTCGCGTTTCAGCAGTGAGAGGATCGGGTGTGGTCCGTGGGGTGTGTCCGGACTGTTCCGGTCCGCATTGTCGGAATGCGTGCCGGTCGGGGCGGTTCTGTTGCGGCCTGTTCTGTTTGTCGCCGTTCTGTCCGGGGCTGCCCTGCCCGGAGCTGCTCTGTCCGGGCTGGTCCTGCTCTGGTCCGTCCGGTGCCGGTTCGTTCCGCTCTGGCCCGTTCTGTTCCGGACTGTCCTGTCCGGGTTCGTGCTGTTGCTGTCCGCGCTGTTCATGACTGCCCCCGCTGTAATGATCCGTCTGTAACGTTCTGTCCGTAATGCTCTGTCTGTCTCTGCCGGGGGGTATTGCCGGCGCCCTGTCATGCCGGCCTCGGGGTGTACTATCCTCCGGTCCCGCCGGCTCCGGTTTTGCCAGCCCCGGTTTTGCCAGCCCCGGTTTTGCCAGCCCCGGTTTTGCCGGTTCCGGTTTGCCGTTCCCCGCGTTGCCGGACCGGGGGCGGCTTTGTTCCGGCCGGGGCGGTTCGGGGTGTGCGGTGTTCCTTCGGCTATCCGGAATAAATCTGTTGCGGTGATTAAACAATATCGGCATTGGATAATTCTTTCCGGTGACTTTTCGTTTCCGTCGGGGGATGATGTCGTTTCCGGTCTGTTGCGTATGCGGTCTGTTCCGCGAGCGGACGGATCGTGTTGTGCCTGGCGGGGGCCGGGCTGTGCATTTTCGGGGGGAGTGTCGATGTCCGATGCGCCGGTCAGTGTGACGCCGACGGTATGGCTGTGTGAGATCGACGAGATTCCGCATCCGGTCAGGCTGTTTGTCTATGCGCTTCAGCATGTGATGGTTTTGTATGCCGGGACGGTGGCTGTGCCGCTGATTGTGGCGACGGCGCTGCATCTGCCGCCCTTGGATGCGTCGGCGCTGATCTGCGCCAGTCTGGCGACCTCGGGGATTGCGACGCTGATACAGGTTCTGGGTCTGCCGGGGATCGGGTCGCGGCTGCCGGCGATTCAGGCGACATCCTTTGTGTGTCTGCCGCCTTTGCTGACGATCGGTCACAGCTACGGGCTGCCGGCGGCGTTCGGGGCGGCGATTGCGGCGGGGGTGATCACGTTTCTGATGGCGCCGGTGGCGGGGCGGGCTCTGTCGGTGTTTTCGCCGGTTGTGATCGGGACGGTGATTCTCTCGATCGGGCTGACGCTGGTTCCGGTTTCGCTGAACTGGAGCGTGATGACGGTGCCGGGGCTGGGGACGGGGGCCTCGGTTGCGGTGGCTGTCGGGACGGCGGCGCTGATTCTGCTGTTTCAGCGGTTTCTGTCGGGAAGTCTGCGGTCGGCGGCGATTCTGGCGGGCATTGCGGTGATGACAGGTCTTCTGAGCGTGACTGGGCATGCGGACTGGGCGCCGCTGGCGCGGGCGGACTGGCTGGGCTGGATCCGTCCGTTTCATTTCGGGGTTCCGACATTTCATCTGGCGCCGGTTCTGGTGATGGTTCTGGTGATGGCAGTGACGCTGGTGGAGACGACGGGCAACTGCATGATTCTGACCCGGGCGCTGAATGTGCCCGATCCGCATGAGCGGATTGTGAAGGCGTTTCGGGCGGACGGGCTTTCGACGGCGATTGGGGGGATGTTCTGCGGGGCGCCTTATTCGACCTTTTCGCAGAATACCGGTCTGATTCTGCTCTCCGGGGTTGCGAGCCGGTTTGTTGTGGCGGCGGCGGGTGTGCTGCTGATTCTGCTGGGGGCGTGTCCGAAGCTGGGGGCGGTGATTTCCTGTGTTCCGCTGCCGGTTCTGGGCGGGGCTTCGTTTTTCATGTTCGGGATGATCAGTGTGGCGGGCATTCAGCAGATGCAGCTTGCGGATCTGCGGAAGGACGGGAACGCGATTACGGTGGCGCTCGGTCTGGGGGTGAGTCTGCTGCCGGTGATCCGTCCGGAGCTGTTCACCGCGCTGCCGCCGGCGGTGCAGCTTTTCGCGGCGAACGGGACGGTGCTGTGCTGTCTGGCCTGTCTGGTGATTCAGTTCGTGTTCCGGCGCGAGGCGGCCGGGTGAATGCCGGGGCGGGTCCGGTTTTTTTCTCTCCGCTGATAAATTCAGAGATTTTGCGATGACGCTTCTGGTCAACGGGGTTGTGGCGCCGGAGCCGGACGATCCGGACATGTCGCTGGTGGATTTTCTGCGCGGGGCATGCGGGGCGGTGTCGTGCCGGCCGGCCTGCCGGGTCGGACGCTGCGGGGGCTGCATGGTGCTTCTGGACGGGGAGGCGGTGAATGCGTGTCTGATCCGGATGTGGCGTCTGGATGGCCGGGATACGGAGATTGTTACGCTGGAGGGGATCGGGCGGTATCCGGAGGGGCGGATTCTGCAGGAAGAGATGATCGCGCATACGGCGTTTCAGTGCGGGTATTGCGCGCCGGGGTTCATCATGGCGGCGCTGCCGTTTCTGATCGGGGACGATCCGGAGGCCGGCGAGATTCCGGTGGTTCTGGCGGGGAATATCTGCCGGTGCACGGGGTACCGGTCGATAGGGTATGCGCTGGAGCGCGCGGTGAGCCGGGTGCGGGCTGAGCGGAGCGGGTGCAGGGCGGATGAGGCGGCTGCCGGGTGAACACCTGGAGGCATGAGGCTGTATCGTTGTCACTTTACTGTGAGGAGTGCCTGTAAAATTCTGTGTCTTGACGAGGATCAATGGTCCCTGTCTCCATCTGGACATACTTTGTCATAGTTTTCAGCGGATGCAGATCAGGAGACACATGATGACCGATCTTCCCTGGCACGACTCAAAATCCGAAGCTCCCGAGCCGATCCGTGGCGACAGGGGGGCTTCCATTCTCGGGCCGCGCAATCTTCCTCGTGAACGTGAGGTTCCGGATCTTCTGGCCTCTCCGGACACGGATGCCGGAACCATTCCCAATCTGAAATTCTCTTATGCCGACGCGCGGAATCGTCTGGGCTCCGGAGGCTGGGCGCGGGAGATCACCATCCGCGAGCTGCCGGCGGCCACGACGCTGGCGGGGGTGAACATGCGGCTCAAGCCGGGCGGGTACCGTGAGCTGCATTATCACAAGGAAGCTGAATGGGGCTTCATGATTGCGGGGAAGGCGCGGGTGACGGCGCTGGATACCAGCGGACATCCTTTTGTGGATGATGTCGAGGCCGGGGATATCTGGAATTTTCCGGCCGGGATTCCGCATTCCATTCAGGGGCTTGGCAATGAGGGCTGCGAGTTCCTTCTTGTCTTTGATGACGCCAATTTTTCCGAAAACGAGACGTTTCTGATCAGCGACTGGTTCGCGCATACGCCGCGGCATATTCTGGCGAAGAATTTCGGCGTGCCGGAATCCGCTTTTGCCAATCTGCCGACGGATGTTGAAAAGACCCGGTGGATCTTCAGCGGAACCGAACCGACGGTTGCGAAGGAAGATGCGATCAAATGTCCGCAGGGGCCGTCGCCGATCCGGTATACGCATCGTTTTCTGAAGCAGGAGCCTGCGAAAGCGGCTGGCGGGACCGTGCGGGTTGTGGATTCACGCAATTTTCCGGCAGCCTCGACCATTGCGGCGGCGATCAATGTTGTCGAGCCGGGGCGGATGCGTGAGCTGCACTGGCATCCGAACAATGACGAGTGGCAGTATTTCGTGCGTGGCCGGGCGCGTATGACGGTTTTCGCATCAGGCGGCAAGGCGCGGACGTTCGATTACTGTGCGGGCGATGTGGGGTATGTGCCACTCGGGATGGGGCATTATCTGGAAAACATTGGCGATGAGCCGATGGTTTTTCTGGAGGCTTTCAAGAGCGACCATTTCGCCGATTTCTCGGCCAATCAGTGGCTGGGGCTGTCGCCGCGTCAGATGGTGAAAGAGCATCTCAATCTCGATGATGAGACGCTGTCGAAACTGCGTCAGGACAAACCGCTTATCGTCTGATGACTCCTCTGGCGCGTTCGGCCCTGCGCGTGATCGCGCTGGGGCTGGTGGCCGGTTATGTCGATGCCGTGGGGTATGTGGAGCTTCACGGCATTTTCAGTGCCGCCATGACCGGCAATTCGACGACATTCGGCGTTGTTCTCGCGGAACGAAACTGGTCCCGGGCTGCTGTTGTCGGGACGGTGCTGGGTCTGTTTTTCACTGGCGCTTTTGCGGCCAGTCTTCTGCGCCGGTCCCTGCGGGCATATCGGCATGAATGGCTGTGGATTGCGGGGTTGCTGGTTCTTGCCCAGTTCGTGCACTGGTCTCATTCCGTCCGGACCGGTTCCACGCTGGAAACGCTTTTTCTCACGGTCGCCATGGCGATGCAGGGGGAGGTTCTTTCGCGCTTTTCCGGGGTGTCTGTCCAGACGATTGTCGTGACAAACAATATTGTGAAATTTGCCGACAATATTGCCGGTTTTCTCTGCGGTCTGAAAAACGGAAAGCCTGCTTTTTCCCTGGCGTCCGCGTTGCCTGGCCTCGCCTGGGGAAGCTGTATCGCCGGGGCTTTTCTCTCCGTTCCGGTGCGGCATGCGACATCGGGCTTTTTTCTGTTCCCGGTCCCGGTTCTGGCGGCGCTGTCGTTTCTGTGGCCGGATGAGGCGGAGAAGACGGGCTGACCGGGTTGGTTAAATATAAGAGGCTGTTTCAGAAGCCTTAAATGCACAAAGATTCTGATAGAAAACTGATGATGTTATGGGTTTTTGAGTCCCGGTCGGCTGTTCGCTTCAGCCGGGATCAGAGCGCACTGCGGGATAAATCTTTGGAAAAACAATAAAAGTTTTTGGGTGCCGCCTTTTTTCAAAAAGGCGGCGTCTTCTGAAGCTTTTTGGAAAAAGCTTCACCAAAAACTTTTTTGTAATTTACACGTGGTTTCGTGGGAAGGTTTTCGGAGCCTGGGTATATTGGTATATCCGGGCAGAGTCCGTACTGATTTTCTGTTAGCGTCATCTTCCGGCGTCGCGGAGCAGGGGCCAGGTGGATGTCCATCCTTTGTCGCGTAACCGGGTTCTGTAAATGCTCTTCTTCTCGCAGGAAAAATGTGGTGTCGGGCGCAGAATCAGGTTCAGCAGATCGGCCGCTCCGAATGGCGCGGCGATCTGGCAGTGGTCGCTGGCGTCACGTCGTGCTGCGATGGCGGTTGCGGTTTCGGGCCAGTATCGCATGGCGTCGACGGCTGACAGGTAGGGGAGGTCGCCGTTTCGTTCATGCATCCTCGCCTGGTTTTTGACGGACCATGAAACGGAGAGCTCTTTTGCCTGAAGGACTGCTTCGAGACGGCGGTCTTCTTCGGGGTCTGTGCGATCCGGATCGAACCAGATCACATCGATGTCGCTTCCGGGGGAGGACGCCGGGCGTCGGTGCAGGTGGTCCCAGACCGCATTTCTGACAAAACCCGCGCCGATCCAGCAATCGGGGAGGTTCAGTGACCGGACTGCTCCGAGAAGACGCCAGCGCAGCGGATCGGTGCGAAGAAGCGTGCTTATTTTACTCAGGGTGTCCATTGCCCGCAGTTTACAGCGTGTTGTCAGTCAGGCCAGCCTGAATCCGGCTTTGTGCTGTCGGGCAATCGGTGATTTCTGCTTCCTGCTATGTTGAGAGGTGGCCGGAGACGTTCGGGTGAGTTGAGTGACAGTCAGTGGGAGCGGATCAGGGATAGTCTTCCGTGGCCGCGCTTTCGTATCGCTCAGGGTCTCCACCGGACGCGTCTGGTCTGCTGCTTTGACGTCACCGGAGAGGATGGCATTTTTTTGCTGTCATGTTTCATCGTCTTTTCCGTACAAGGGAAAAGACGTATGAGAGAAAGCGACACGGCAGGGCATTTTTTGCATCGTCCGGCAGAACGTCGCCGCGGTCTTTCTCTCAGAGACTGTTCCGTAACAACGGGGTGGAATAATAAACAGAAGTTTTTGGGTGCCGCCTTTTTTCAAAAAGGCGGCGTCTTCTGAAGCTTTTTGAAAAAAGCTTCACCAAAAACTTCTTTTTAATTTACAGGAGGTTTCACGGGAAGGTTTTTGGAACAGTCTCCTGGTTGTGGTGACGGAAGGTGATTTATCCGGCACTCCGTATCGAAAAGGATGCCGCTCAGGCGGCGGCATTGACCGGGACGATGTCGATCAGCTTTTTGTTGACGAATTCCTGTATTCCCAGTGAGGACAGTTCCCGCCCGTAACCGGATCGTTTGATGCCGCCAAAAGGAAGATCGGCGCGGGTCCAGGTCGGGTGGTTGATGAAGACCATGCCGGTTTCGATCCGTGCGGCCACTTCCGCGCCGTGGGCGGTGTCGCGGGTGAAGACCGAGCCGCCCAGGCCGAAGGGGCTATCATTGGCGATCCGTATTGCTTCGTCTTCATCGCTGACACGGAAGAACATGGCGACGGGACCGAACAGTTCCTGATGGTAGACCGGGTTGTCCGGTTTCAGGTCGGTAAGGATCGTCGTTTGCATGAAGGCGCCCTGAGCGGGGGGCACGGGGCCGGCTTTCAGAGCCTTCGCGCCGTGCTGAACGGCCTCTTCCACCTGCTTTCTGAGCTGGTCTGCGGCGGCCTGCGATGACATCGGGGGGACTTCCGTTGCGTCGTCCATCGGGTCTCCGGGACGCATTTTTTCGAGAGCCTGCTGAAAGCGGGAGAGAAACTCATCGGCGATATCATCCATGACGATGATCCGTTTCGATGCGACGCAGCACTGGCCCCCGTTATTCATCCGGCCCCAGACCGCCCATTTAACGGCCTGATCCATATCGGCGTCGGACAGGACGATGAACGCGTCGCTGCCGCCGAGTTCCATCGTGGTCTTTTTCAGATTCATTCCGGCCCGGGCGGCGATTTTAGCGCCTGCGCCTTCGCTGCCGGTGAGGGCGACCCCGACGATACGCGGGTCATCGATCAGGCGTTCGAGCTGTTCGTGGGTCGCGTAGAGGTTGGTGTAGAGGCCTTCGGGAGCGCCGGCGGAGAGAAACAGGCGCTCGAACGCGGCGGCGGATTGCGGAACGTTCGAGGCGTGTTTGACCATGACCGCGTTGCCGGCCATGAACTGTGGCCCCACGACGCGGGCGAGCTGATAATAAGGGAAGTTCCAGGGTTCGATCGCCAGGACGATGCCCATGGGCTGGCTGATGATCATCGCCTGGTCGCCTCGTCCGGCGAGGTCGTCCACTTTCTGCGGGGCGAGGAATTCCTCCGCGTGATCCGCGTAATAATCGAGAATCGATGCGGACAGCTCGACTTCGGCCTGACTTTCGCGAAACAGCTTGCCCATTTCCAGTGTGAGCAGGCGGGCGTAATCGTCTGTCTGTTCACGGAGGAGCTGTGCGGCTTTTTTTACGATGGTGCGGCGGTCCGCGAAGGAGGTCGTGGACCAGTTTTCGTATGTGGACTGTGCCCGATCGAGACATGTCGACAGTTCGGTGTCTTTGAGATCGGGAAATGTCGCCGTGGTTTCGTTGGTATAGGGATTGACTGTTTTGTAAGCCATGATGACCTCCATGATCGGCGGAGCGGGGCGGCCTGTTGCGCGGCGCCGGTGTTGCGACGCTCTGCGTCACCTGGAGCCCGTTCCGAAAATGGTGTTATCCGGACTGAACGCCGGCGGGAGCGGAAAGTTTGACGCGGCGTGTCGTCATCTGGCCGGTTTTGTTTCTGATCCGCATATCCCCTGAAAATCAGGGAGAAAACATCATATCATGTGGGAAAGTTCAGATCCCGGATACGTTGCGCGCTGACTGACGATACGCTCTGGTGCAGTTCTTCAGTGGTCCGGTTACTGTTTGCGATGCGGTAGGAGGCGGTTCGTTTCTGTCAGGGAATTCACCGAAGGAATGGCTGTTTTCCGTGCTCAGAGACGGTTTCAGAAGCTTTTTCGCGCAGTATCCTGATAAATCATAAAGAAGTTTTTGGTGAAGCTTTTTTCAAAAAGCTTCAATGACGCCGCCTTTTTGAAAAAAGGCGGCACCCAAAAACTTTTATTTTTTATCTCTTTGAGGCGTTTGAAACAGGTTCTTACTTTATATCGTGCATGATGGCCGCGATATGGTGTGCGTAGAGCGCGCCGATTGCCGCTGAGGTGAGCCGGTCCTGGACGCTGTCGGCGCGGCTGGTGAGAATGACCGGGACGCGGGCGCCGAGCACGATGCCGGCGGAGGCGGCGCCGCCCATGAAGATCAGGTTCTTGGCCAGCATGTTTCCGGCTTCGAGATCCGGGACGACGAGGATCTGCGCGCGGCCGGCGACGGGCGAGGCGATGCCTTTGATCCGGGCGGCTTCGGGGTCGATGGCGTTATCCATGGCGAGTGGGCCGTCCAGCACGCCGCCTGTGATCTGGCCGCGTTCCGCCATCTTGCACAGGCTGGCGGCGTCGACGGTGCTGGGGAGTTTGCTGTTGATGATCTCGACGGCGGAAAGGATCGCGACGCGGGGCGCGCCCAGACCGAGGCCGACATGGAGATCGATGGCGTTCTGGGTGATGTCCCGCTTTGTATCGAGGTCGGGAAAAATGTTGATGGCGGCGTCGGTGACGAAGAGAAGATCGTCATAACGGGGGGAGGCGAGCAGGAAGACGTGGCTGATGCGGCGCCCGGTCCGCAGGCCGCCTTCGGCGGAGACGACGGCGCGCATCAGGATGTCCGTGTGCAGGCTGCCTTTCATCACGCTCTGCACGCGTCCGTCGCGGGCCATTGCGACGGCTTTCACGGCGGCTTCCACGTCATCCGGCACGTCGACGATCTCGCTGTCCGCGAGGTCCAGACCGGCGGTTTTCGCGGTCTCCCTGATTTCGGCGGCCCGGCCGATGAGGACGGGATGAATGAGACCGTGCGCGGCGGCGGACAGGGCACCTTCGAGGGCGTGGGTCTCACGCGGCCAGACGACGGCTGTCGCCACTTTCGGGATGCCGGCTGTGCGGCTGACCAGGTTTTCGAAGACATGATGGCTCATGCCCGTCCGGACGGGTGGCGGCTCCGAGGCGTCATGAATGAACTGCTGGGCGGCGGACACCGGACTGTGCGCGGGCGGCGGTTCCGGTTTTGTCTGCTCCATGACGGGATGGCTCCGTTTTCTGCCTCAGAGATTTGCTGGAGGGTGAGTATAGACGGAACTGTCCGTGCGGCGAGCGCCGGGGTCCGGTGGTCACGGTAATCTGACAGGGGCGGGTCTGTGATCGTCCGGGTCATCGTCCGGGACGGGCTGCCTTTGTTTCAGGCGGTGTCATGGTTCATTGTGAGGCTGGCGGGGCAGGTCCGGCGGGCAACCGGAAGAGCCTGCGTTCCGGCGGGACGGTGCGCCTGGATGGCGGTGCATCGGCGTGGCGCCGGGGTATGACATCCGGGTCATGACACCGGAGGCGTGCCATAGAGGGCGTGCCAGAGGGGAACAGGAGGGCGGAGTGCTCGTTCATGAAGGGGCCGAACGGAACGCGGTGATCGATCGCCGTCTCGGCTGTTCGCTTGCCGCGATTGCCGGGGCGGTCAATGCCGCGGGCTTTCTGGAGGTTGGTTATTATTCCGCCAACATGACCGGCAATGTGTCCGCTCTGGCGACGGGGCTGCATGAGGGGCGTTTCGGTCTGGTGGCGTCCTGTCTTGGCCTGATCGGCGCCTTTGTGGCGGGTGCGGTGCTGTCCACCGTGCTGGTCAATGCCGGGCGCAGGCGGGGTCTGCCGTCCATTTACGCCTGGAGCATTCTGCTGGAGGCCTGTCTGCTTGGCGCGCTGGGGCTGGTGGATATGCTGCTGCCGGCGACGCCGCGCGGGCCGGCGCTGGCTTATGGGCTGAGCTTTCTGATGGGGCTGCAGAACGCCACGGTCACGCGCATATCGGGGGCGCGGGTGCGGACGACGCACATGACGGGGATGCTGACCGATGTGGGGATCGAACTGGCGGACTGGTTCGATTCCTTTGTCCATCGCGTCGATGCGGGGTCGCTTGCGCGGACACGGGAGCGGCTGTGGCTGCATGGTGCGATCGTTGTGTCTTTCACGACCGGCGGCATCGTCGGTGCGTTTCTCTACGGATGGTGGTCGGCCTTTTTTCTGTTGCTGCTCGCGGTGCTGCTGGTCTGTCTGTCGCTTCCGGGGGCGCTCCGGCATAGCGGGATGCGGGCGTCCGGTGCGGCGGTTTCCGGCGATCCGGACACGGGGGAGAAGGTCTGAGGTAAGGCCCCTCTGGTGTCATGCTGCCGGCGGGTGACGTGATGGTCTCGCGTGGTGTGAGGCTTTATGAGGATGCCGGAAACGGAAGGGCGGGTGTGTCTTCGGGATGGTTGCCGGGCTGCGGGTGGAGGAACTGGACTGGGTGGCGCCCGGGCGTGCGCTTGCGGCGTTCGCAGGAGAGCCGTGGGTAGCGTTTCTCGACAGTGGCGGAGATGCGGCGGGGGAGCGGGCGCGGTGGTCGTTTCTGTGTCCGTGGCCGGTGGAGACGCTGCTGTGCCGGGGCGGGGCGGTGTGGCGGAACGGGGAGGCGGTTCCGGGGGATGTGTGGGGGCATCTGCGGGACATGCGGCGATCGGAACGGAGCGGGGCTCCGGATGGGCCGTTTTCGGGTGGGGTGATCGGGCTGGCGTCTTATGAGGCGGGGATGCGGCTGGAGGGAGTGGTCTCGCGGCACCTGGTAGCGGGGCCGGAGGCTGTGGCGGCCTCTTATGAGGAGGCGCTGGTTTTCGACCGGCTGGAGCGCAGGCTCTGGTGGGTGAGCGGGCGTGGGCTTGCGGCGCCGGATCTGCGGGGCGTGGGTGGAGCAGGCGCGGCTGTGCCGGAGGTTGTGTTCCGGCCGGATATGGAGCGTGGCGCCTGGCTTGAGGCGGTGCGGGAGGTGATCCGGTTTATTGAGGCGGGGGATATTTTTCAGGCCAATCTGACGATGCGCTGGCGTGCGGCTGTGCCGGGCGGGTTTGATGAGGGGGCGGCTTATCGGGCGTTGCGGCGGGGGTCGCCGGCGCCGTTCGGGGCGTATCTGCGGACGCCGGGGTTTTCTCTGCTGAGCGCGTCGGTGGAGCGGTTTGTCTCGATGTCGGCGGAGGGGGGGGTCGAGACGCGGCCGATCAAGGGGACGGCGCCTCCCGGGAACGATGAACGCGAGGCGGCGGCGTTTGTGGCGGCTCTTGCTGCGGATGAGAAAGAGAATGCCGAGAACCTGATGATTACGGATCTGATGCGCAACGATATCGGGCGTGTGTGCGAGATCGGGTCGGTTTCGGTGCCGCAGTTATGTGCGGTGGAGCGGTTTACGCATCTGCATCATCTTGTGTCCTGTGTGCGGGGGAGGCTGCGGGGCGGGCTGGATGCGGTGGATCTGCTGCGGGCGACGCTGCCGCCGGGATCGGTGACGGGGGCGCCGAAACGGCGGGCGATGGAGATTATCGATGCGGTCGAGGGATCGGCGCGGGGGGCGTATTGCGGGAGCGTGTTCCGGATCGGGCGGGACGGGGCGCTGGACAGTTCGGTGGTGATCCGCAGCATTGCGCGGGCGGGCGACCGGCTGGAGATCGGGGCCGGGGGCGGGATTACGTTTCTCTCTGACCCGGAGCGGGAATATGACGAGATGATGCTGAAGGTTGCGCCGCTGCTGAGGGTGTTCGGGGGCGGAAGCTGAGTTTTCGTGTTGCTGATAAATGCGATAGGGTAACAATCTGGCGGATCAGGATTATTCAGATGACATTACGATTTCCGGTGTTTGTGCTGACGGCCGGTTTGTTTCTGGGAGGTGTTGTTCAGGGGAATGTTGCTCTGGCGCAGGAGAGTAATGTGGCGAAGGTTTTTCGGGTGACGCCGGTGCGTCCTGTTGCGGAGCTGATGAAGGAGGCGCTTGCGGCTGAGCCGCCGGTGCAGAAGGAAGGGCTGCGGGTGCCGGATCTTGTCGATCTGGCGTCGCTGTCGCCGGATTTCCGGTTTGATGTGCGGTATGCGACGACGCGGAATTTTCTGGGCACACCGGTTTATTCGTCTTCGCATGCGTTTCTGGAGCGGCCGGCGGCTGAGGCGCTGGTGCGGGTGCTCGGGGCGTTGCGGGCGCAGGGGTATGGGCTGCTGATCTATGATGCGTACCGGCCCTGGTATGTGACGAAGCTGTTCTGGGACGCGACGCCGGCGGACAAGCATCATTATGTGGCGAATCCTCAGCCGGGATCGATGCATAATCGTGGATGCGCGGTTGATCTGACGCTTTACGATCTGCGGACCGGGGAGCCTGTGTCGATGCCCAGCGGGTATGACGAGATGACAGAGCGGGCCTGGTCCGACTATCCGGGTGGGACGCCGGCTGAGCGGGCGGCGCGGGAGGTTCTGAAAAAGGCCATGATGGCGGAAGGATTTCTGCTGATTCCTGAGGAGTGGTGGCATTTCGATTATAAGGACTGGGCGCTGTATCCGGTTCAGAATGTGCGGTTTGAGGAGATTGGAAAGTCATCGGGCTGAGCGGGAGTTTTCTCCGGCGGATCAGGTCCGGCTGATGAGGATGACGCCGGCGATGGCCATGAGGCTGCCGGCGATGCGGGGCCATGAGGCGCGGTGCTGTTCGAGGCCGAGCAGGCCGAAATGGTCGAGTGCGACGGAGAGGATGACGGCGCAGACGAGTACGGTGACGGTGAAGCTGGCGGAGCCGATCTGTCTTGTGGCGAGTGTGGCGCAGAGGGCGAAAGTGGCGTTGAGGGCGCCGCCGGTCCAGGCCCACCAGGGGACTTTCGCGAGGCGGGCGGTGACGGGGGCGGAGCCGGCGTGTGGGAAGAAGGGAAGCGCGCAGGCGAGTGTGGCGATGGCGGTGGCGTAGAGCACGATGAGGGCGAGGGCCGGTCCGGCGGCTTTGCTGAAGCCGGAATTCGCGGCGGACTGGAGCGGGTTGGTCAGTCCGGCGAGGATGGCGAGGAGGAACCAGCCGGCTTTCATGGGGGGACTTTCATCGTGAGGCATTGCGAGGTTTTTTATGGCGTCAGTATGTTTTGAAAATGCAGGTGCGGTGGTTTTTCGGGGCTTTGCCCCGAACCCCACAAAGGGACGTGGTCCCTTTGATCCCGGTTTGTTAAAATATTAGGGACTGTGATCTCTTTCGGGATGCGGTTTCTGAGAGACTGTTCCGGAAAGCCTGAAATGCACAGAAGGTTTCATAATAAACTGATGATACTGTGTTTTTTACGTCCCGAACCTCTGCTCGTCTCAGCCAGATTCAAAAGGCACACCACGACAAATCTTTGATAAAGTAATAAAAGTTTTTGGGTGCCGCCTTTTTTCAAAAAGGCAGCGTCTTCTGAAGCTTTTTGAAAAAAGCTTCACCAGAAACTTTTTTGTAATTTACAGCAGGCTTTTGAAAACAGTCCCTAAGAGACGGTTTTCGGGGTGAGGCCGCGGGCGCGCAGGGCGGTGTCGGTGCGGACGGGGCGGCCGGTGCGGGCGGATTCATAGAGGGCGGTCATGAGGATCTGGTCGCGGATGCCCTCGCTGCCCGGGGTGCGGGGTTCGCGATTGTTTCTGATACAGTCGGCGAAGTGATCGATTTCGAGAGCGAACTGATTGCCGGCGTCGATGCGCCATTCGCTGACGGATTCATGGTCGCCGTCGCGGCGGGCGACGAAAAGGCGCTGGCCCTGATAGGCGAAGGCGTTTTCCAGACTGATCCAGCCGTTTTCCAGGCGGACGCGCATGTCCTTGCTTTCGTGGGCGCCGTAACTGGTGGCGCAGTTGGCGATGGCGCCGGAGGGGAAGCGGAGCATGAAGGCGGTGGTTTCGTCGATATCGGTATAGCGTGAATCTCCGGTGGGGCTGAAGGTCCAGGCGAAGACTTCCTCGGGGTCCTCGCCGATGACGTTGCGGGCGCCGTTGAGGCAGTAGAGGCCGATATCGGGGAGGGAGCCGCCGCCGGCCATGCCGGGTTTCATGCGCCACTGATCGGCGGGACCCTGCATCTGGGTGTTGGTGGCCTCGATGAGACGGGGTTTGCCGAGCTGGCCGCCCTGGGTGAGATCGATGACGGCGCGGTTGTATTTTTCGTACTGGCAGCGATAGGCGATCATCAGTTTCACGCCGGCCTCGCGGCAGAGCGTGTCCATGAGGATGGCGTCTTCGAGTGTGTTTGACATGGGTTTTTCGCACAGGACCGGTTTTCCCGTTGCGACGACGGCGGCGAGATGTTCGGGGTGCAGGCCGTTCGGGGTGACGATGTAGACGGCGTCGATCTCCGGGTTGTCGGCGATGCGGCGGATGCTGCTGTAGTCGTAGATGGCGTGATCGGGGATACCGTACTGTTTCGCGACGGCGCGGGCCTTGTCCGGATGTCCTGATATCAGGGCGGTGGGTTTGCTGTGCAGGGTTTCGGCGAAGGCGGGAAGGATTTCGCCGAGCGCGAGGCGGCCGAGGCCCATGATGGCGAAACCGGTTCGCTGATCGGGTGGCGTGAAGGCCGGCGGGTCCTGTTGCGGCAGGTCGGCGGCGCCGCGCCAGTTTTCGAAGACGACATGATCGTTTTCGACTTTTCCGATGTCGAGAGCGGTCGGGGGCGAAGACCGGACAGGCGCGGGGAGGGTATGGGAGCGGGTGCGGGGCATGCGGCGGTCCTCCGGTTTCCGGGTTTGCGGGTCATGGGGAAGGAAACGTCGCGGGGGTGAGGAAGTCGCAGGAATTTTTTGTGACTGTCCTGACGGGCGAGGCGCGGTATCCGGATTTCTGTCCGGAAACGGGGCGGGAGCGTGGCGGGAGGCGTCGGCTTTCCGGATGCGGTATTGCCCGGTGGATCGGGGTCTGCGGGAGTGGGAGTCCGGCCGGGTGCGGGCGGAGAGAGCGGCTCCGGCAGGGTCGGAGGGACCGGCTGAAGATCGTGTTTTTTGGAATGGTTTGTCGGGGAGTACGGTAACCGGCGCAGGTCATCGGTTGTGTCGGCGATCGGAGTGGGCGCGGGTCGCGGCGGCCAGATAATTATGCCCGGTAATTATAGTCAGTAATCATGAGTGGTCGTCGGGCCGGTAATCGTCGTCGGTAATCGCGGACGGTGGTCGTGGCCGGAAATCGGGGTGTCTGGTGGTGCGGAAAATGTTTGAGGAGGGTGTGTGATGGGGATGGTGTGGCTGGACGGGCGGCTGATGCCGGCCGGAGAGGCGCGGATCGATCCGGCGGATCGCGGGTTTCTGCTGGGGGATGGTCTGTTTGAGACGATGTGGCTGGCGCATGGGGCGGTGCCGCGGCTGGACCGGCATCTGGCGCGGCTGGCGGAGGGGTGCGCGGTTCTGATGCTGCCCTGTCCCGATCCGTCGATGCTGCGGGAGGCGGTGGAGGAGCTGGTGGAGGCGTCGGGGATGCGGGACGGGTCTTTGCGGCTGACGGTAACGAGGGGTTGCGGGCCGCGCGGGGTGATGCCGCCGGCGGAAGTGCGGCCGACGGTGCTGCTGACCTGTGCGCCGCCAGCCGCCAGGCGGGGTGCGGTGCGGCTGGGGGTGAGCCGGTATGTGCGGGACGGGGCGTCGCCTCTGTCGCGGGTGAAGTCTCTGAACTATCTGCCGTCGGTGATGGCGCGGATGGAGGCGGCGGCGGCGGGGTTTGATGACGCGCTGCTGCCTGGGGCGGGCGGCGTGGTGGCTGAGACGAGCGCGGCGAATCTCGTGGTTCTGCTGGACGGGATGGTGCTGACGCCGCCGGTTTCCGACGGGGCGCTGCCGGGGACGTCGCGGGCGGTTCTGCTGGAGGCGGGGTTCTGTGTGGAGGGAAGTGTGCCTCTGGCGCGGCTTGCCGATGTGCGGGCGGCGTGGCTGGTCTCGGCGTTGTCGGTGGTGCCGGTGGCGGCGATCGGCGGGCGGGCTCTCGCCGGGGATGGCGGCCAGGAAATGGTGATGCGGGCGCTGCTGTTCGGGTGATGGGTGCGGCTGTTGTCCGGTGGATTCCGGAGACTGTTTCAGAGGTCGGGCAGGAGCAAAAATATTCCTGAATGGATTGATTGTGTTTGTTTTTAAGTCCCGGTCATCTGTTCGCCCCGGCCAGAATCGGGAGAGCGCCCGACGATAAACTGCTGATAAAAAAGAAAGTTTTTGGGTGCCGCTTTTTTTCAAAAAGGCGTCGTTCTCTGAAGCTTTTTGAAAAAAGCTTCACCAGAAACTTTTTTATTTATCGGAGGGTTCACGGGCGGCGTGGATGTGCTGGCGGATGGTGTTCAGGATGATGGTTGTGAACGGAGTGCGGGTGGTTTCCGTGCCGTCCCGCAGGCAGACCGAGAGGACGCTGTAATTCGCCATGGGGTCGCGCAGCGGGATGCAGACCAGGCCGTTATCGATATGTCTGTTCCGGGCGCCGGGATTTGTCTGAAAGGCGATCATGTTGTCGCGTGTCACGAGATCGCGCATGAGCAGCCAGGAATTGGTGCGTATCAGCGGCGTGTCGTCGCGGCGGGGCAGTTTTCTGAGGATCGGCCCCCAGTAGATCGGGTTCATCGGCAGGACGAGGGGGAAGCCGCCGCATTCGGCCAGGGTGAGTGCCGCCCGGCCGGCGAGCGGATGATCCGGCTGCATGACGGCGGAACTGGGCAGACGGAATTCGGCGAGCGTGGTGACGCCGATCTGCGGGACGACGTCGTAGGCGAAGACGACGTCGATTGTGCCTGAGACGAGATCCCGGATCAGGGCGGCGGGTTCGCTGATCTGAAGGTCGAAGGCGAGTTCGGGATGGGCCTGGCGGAGCGCGGAAAGGATGTCGGGCAGGACGTCGTGGGCCAGGGCGTCGGATGTGCCGATGACGAGGCGGCTTCCGGTTTCCCGGTTCAGCCCGTGGACGGCGCCGAGGCCGCGGGTGACTTCGTCCTGAATCCGGATGGCGTGTTCGAGCAGGGTTTCGCCGGCGCGTGTCAGGGCGAGGGTGTTGCGTCCCCGGCGCCGGACGAACAGGGGCATGCCGAGGCTTTCTTCCAGCAGGGTAATCTGACGCAGGATCGATGACGGGGCGATATGCACGAGGTCCGAGGCGCCCCGGAACGATCCGGCCCTGGCTGTCGCCAGGAAATAGCGCAGCGGGGCGCCGAGCATCAGGGTTTCGGCGAAGGCTGTCATTTCCGGATGGTCCTGGGAATGTTCTCCATATGAGAACATGGATAGCATTATTTTGTACTTTTCCCGGAGAAAATCCCGGTCTTATTGTATCGGTAGCGGTCTGATCCTGGCGGGCCGGGCTTCCGGAGTTGTCCGGAGAGATGTTCGGAGCGTTGTCTGGCCGGACGGATCAGCCGGACGGGCCGGATGGACGGGCCGGTTACAGGGGTGTGGCCACGGCGGCCGGTAGCAGAGGCCGGTCATACGGGCCACTTATACAGGCCGGTCATGGGTGCCGGTAAAGGGGCCAGTCACGGGACCAGTCATCGCGGGGAATCACCGGGATGCGTCACAGGAGGCCATCATGGAGGGCTGTTACAGGGGCTGGCCTGAGGGCCTGGTCGTTTGGGGCCGGGCCGGCAAGGGGCTTAACCGGAATGCGGGATCGGAGCGGTGTCTGTGAGGCGATGCGGGTTGATATGGCGGTAAACGGAGATCAGGGCTGATGAACGGGCAGCAGATTACACGGTCTGAGCTTGTCGATGTTGCCATGGGCCGCAGACCGGCCTCCGTTGCGATCCGCAATGCGCGGATCGTCAATGTCCTCAGCCGGGAGATTCATGACGGCGAGATCCTGATCCTGGGAGACCGGATTGCCGCTCTGGGACCTTCCGATCCCGGCCGGCCGGAGCCGGAGCAGGTGATCGACGCTGCCGGCCTGTTCGCCATGCCCGGCCTGATCGACCCGCATCTGCATACGGAGAGCTGCGCCGTCACCCTGGCGGAATTTGCCGGCGCGGTGGTCCCGCGCGGCGTGACGACGGCGATCTGTGATCCGCATGAATACGGCAATATCATGGGATGGGAGGGCATCCGGCTCTGGCTGGAGGAAAGCCGGCGGGTGCCCATGAGCCTGCTGCTGCGGGTCGCGCCGCGGGTCCCGGAACTGCCGCCTGAGCTGGAGACGGCGGGCGGGTCGTGGACCATGGCCCGGACCCTGGAACTGCTCGCGCTGCCGGAAGCGGCCTGTCTCGCGGGGGATATCCATCCCCGTTTCACGCTTGAGAACGACCCGCGGCAGCGACGGCTGATCGATGTGACGATCGCGCTCGGCAAGACGGTCAGCGGTTACTCGCCGGGGCTGAGCGGGCGCGAACTGTCGGCCTATGTCGCCGCGGGAGTGGAGGACAGCCACACCCCGCATGATGTGGAGGAACTGTGCGAGGATCTGCGGGCCGGGCTGCATCTTTTCCTGACGCCCCGTCCGGGACGGTTCGGACCGGATCAGTTCCGGGCGCTGGCCGGGCTGATCGCGCGGGAAGGGATCGATACCCGCCGGATCTGCCTGTGCACCGATGACGTGCCGGCGGACCGGCTGCTGACGGAGGGACACCTGGACTACCGCGTCCGGCTGGCCATCCGGTCCGGTATTCCGGCGCTGACGGCCCTCCAGATGGCGACGATCAATTCCGCTGAGGCCATGCGGATCGACCGGGATTACGGCTCGGTCACGCCGGGGAAAAAGGCGGATATCATCCTGAGCACCGATGCCGAACTCAGCACGGTGCGGATGGTTCTGCGCGCAGGAAGGGTCGTGGCGCGGGACGGAGAGCTGGTGACGCCGGTTCCGCCCTTCCCCTGTCCGCCGGAAGCGTTGCGGACGATGGAGCGGGTCTCCATACCCGCGCCGGAAAAGCTGCTGATTCCTCTGGAAACGGCGCAGGAAACGGTGCTCTGCCGGGTGATCGCCCGCGAGGGAGAAAAAGTGTTCAGGCCTATGCGGCTGCCGGTTCGTGGCGGGCTGATCCGGCCCGATCCGGAGCAGGATGTCGTCAGCCTCGCGGTCCTGGACCGGTATCAGGGTAGCGGCAGGATCGGGCGGGGCTTTGCATACGGGACGGGGCTGCGGCGCGGCGCCGTGGCGTCGAGCATCAACCACAACGCGCATGACCCGTTTGTCGCAGGCGTTGCGCCCGAGGATATGGCCTGCGCATTACGGCGGCTGGTGGAGATCGGCGGCGGCTACGTGGCGGCGCTGGACGGACGGATCATCGCCGAACAGGCCCTGCCGGTAGTCGGGATGATTTCGGAGGCGCCGCTCGCGGAGGTCGCGGCCGGGCTGCGGGCCGTCGAACAGGCCGTGATCACGGAGCTGGGCTGCTCGCTGACGGATCAGCCGCTGCTCCAGCTCAGTTTCTTCTGTTCTCCGGTGGTCCCGCGCGTGGGCCTCACGGATTTCGGGCTGGTCGATACGGACCGCTACGATTTTGCGGACGTTGTGGCTGAGCCTGTTTCCTCTTCCGCTCATTCTCCCGACGAAAAGGAACTCTCCGTATGATTCCGTCCGTTCGTGCTGCGTCCGCCGATGAGGTTCCGGTTCTCGATCTCTCCGCACCGGACGGGGAGCAGGCACTGGCCACCCGGTTGCGGGAAGCGTGTCTGTCGCTCGGTTTCTTCTATGTCGCCGGCCATGGTGTCCCCCGCACGCTGACGGAGAACATCTTCGCCGCTTCCCGGCGATATTTCGCGCTGCCGGAGGAGGATAAGCGGCAGGATCTGATCGACGAGCGTTTCCGGCGCGGCTACATGCCGATCGGTGTCAGCCATAAGGCCCCGTGGCGTCCGGACCTCAAGGAAAGCTACGAGGTTTCCCTGGACCTGCCGCCGGACGATCCGGATGTCATCGCCGGCCGCTTCCTGCATGGCCCCAATCGCTGGCCGGCGCGTCACCCCTGGCTGCAGGCGGCGGTTGATCCTTATCTGGCGGCGATGCTGGAACTCGGCGAGCGCCTGATGCGGCTGTTCGCCCTGAGCCTTGATCTGGAACCGGAGTTTTTCGTGTCCCTGGCGAAGAAACCGACCATGCATCTGCGGCTGTTCCATTATCCGCCACAGCCGCCGCAGTCTCCGGACGATCAGTTCGGCATTCCGCCGCACAGCGATCTGGGCATGCTGACCATTCTGAACCAGGACCCGATCGGCGGCCTGGAAGTGCGCCGGCGGGACGGGGAGTGGATCGCCGCCCCCTGGATCGAGGATACGTTCGTCGTGAATGTCGGCGATCTGTTCTCGGTGTGGACGAACGATCTGTACGTGTCCACGCCGCATCGCGTGGTCAACCGGACCGGACGCGAGCGCTATTCCATTCCGACCTTTTTCAGCCCGGATTTTGACACGTCCGTCTCCTGCCTGCCAACCTGCCTGCGGGAAGGGGAGACGCCGCGCTATGCGCCGATGCGGTCGGGAGCGTATCTGGAAGAACGCCTGCGTGCGGGGCACCGGTTCGACGAGGCCCGCCGGGCTCCGGCCGCCTGATCCGCCGCGTGCGGGATGAGGGAAGCGGCGCCGTCCCCCGGGAACGGACGGAGAAGAGCACCGGGATGAGACGGCTGGACGCTTTCTTCGCCATCACGGCGCGGGGCTCGACGGTCCCGCGTGAGGTTCTGGCCGGCGTCACCACGTTCAGCGCGATGAGCTATATCCTCATCGTGCATCCGATGATCATGGCCGGGGCAGGCCTCGACCGGCATGCGCAGACGACCATCACGGCCTGGGTGGCGTTCGCCGGCACGCTGCTGGTGGCGCTCTGGCCGCGCATGCCGCTGGCGGTCGCGCCCGGCATGGCGGCGAATGTTCTGTTCGCGCAGGTCATCGTCGGGCAGATGTCCCTCTCGCCGGCTGTCGGGCTGGCGATGCTGTTCATCAGCAGCAGTCTCTTTCTGCTTCTGGCTGTCAGCGGGCTGCGACAGCGCCTGCTGCTGGCGCTGCCTCTGGCGGTGCGCGCCGGAATCCAGGGCGGGCTTGGGCTGCTGATCGCCTATATCGGCCTGCAGAATGGCGGACTTGTGCATGCGACGGCGTCCGGACTGCACGTGGCGCCGCTTGTTCAGCCCGCGGTGATCTATACGGCGGTGGGTCTGCTGGTGACGGCGGCGCTGTTCGCGGCCGGGACGCCGGGAGCCCTGCTGATCTCTATTCTGGTGATGACGGCGGGCGGCCTGTTCGTGCCTCTGCCGGGGGGCGGGTTCGTGACGCATCTGCCGTCGCGGCTGCTGGACTGGCCCGGTCTGCCGGACGCGTATTTTTTCGCGATGGATTTCCACGGCTACCTCGCGAATCTTCCCGTGGTTCTGCCGCTGACGCTCTATTATTTTCTCTCCGAATTCTTCGCCGCCGCCGGAACGATCGTGGCGGTGGCCGGCCGGCCACCTCTGTCCATGACCCCCGGCGTGGTGACGGAGGGACACCGTCTGTTTCTGTGCGATGCGTTTTCCGAACTGACCAGTTCAGTCCTGGGCACCAGCACGGCCGGCGTCTTTCTCGAATCCTCGGCAGGCGTCGAGAGCGGGGGACGGACGGGGTTTGCCTCGGTTATCACGGCCGCCCTGTTCCTGCTTTCGCTGTGTCTGTGGCCGATGCTGACGGCTGTTCCACCACAGGCGATCGCTCCGGCGCTGGTCATGATCGGACTTTCGATGCTGCGCAGCCTTGCGGATGTGGATATGCAGCGGGCCGAGGACTGGGTGCCGGCCCTGCTGATCATCCTCATCATGGCGGTCGCCGGTGATTTCATGGTGGCGCTGACGGCGGGCTGTCTTTCCTACACGCTCATCATGGTTTTCTCGCGCCGGCACCGGGACATGTCGCCGGTCATCCTTCTGCTCGATGTGATGCTGACGGTCGATCTGGTTCTGAAGGTCCGGCTGATTCCGGGGTGAGGGATGAGGACTGATTATGGCGGTTCACGCGGGAAGAATATGATGGAGTATTATCCCGATATTGAATAATATTCTGATGATGCAAAGAAATTCCGGGGTGTTTCAGGTTCTGTTATGCAATGGGATGGTATTGTCCGGTGTGATTACCGGACGGATTATGGCGTCGGGTCATGGATCTGATTTGGATGGCGACCGCTGCGGTGATCCGGTGCGGGCGGCATCGGTGCGGATCGTGCGCCGGGGGATGTTTTGTCGTCTGATCTGACGCGCCGGACAGTTTCTCCTTGCATTTGTCCTGTCTTCGGCGCATCTGTGTCGGCCAGCGGGTGCTTTTATTCGGGTATCGACGCGTGTTGCGTCAGTTTTTCTCCTTAAAAGTTATGATTTCGTGTGTGTTTTGTGCACGACCGCTGTTGTTAAAAAGGAGCCTCGTTATGGCAACAGGCACCGTAAAATGGTTCAACTCTACCAAGGGTTTTGGTTTCATTCAGCCTGATGACGGAGGGCAGGATGCGTTCGTTCATATCTCTGAACTCGAGCGCGCCGGAATGCATACCCTGACCGAAGGTCAGCATGTCTCTTACGAGCTTGAGGCTGGCCGGAACGGCAAATCATCTGCAGTGAGTCTCAAGGCGGCCTGACGCTTTAAGACACATTTCCGATGTGCAGAAAGCCGCCCTCCGGGGCGGCTTTTTTTTGTTTTTGTGTCGTTTGGGACTGTTTTTTTTTACGCCCATCCCTGATGACCCTGGTACGCAATTGTCAACGTCCCTGAAGCGGACATTACATTCGCGCCGGGGTGCGCAGTGTTTCGATCTGTGCGGCTGTCTCCGCAAGTTGTCGTCGGGAGATCAGATCAGGGGCAGCATCCGGCAGCTTTATGCGCCTGCCTTGCCTCCCTTTGGTTTTTTCAATCCTGCACTCAAAAATGTCGTTTAGACATGTTTAGCCGCCCGGGGAACTGTCAACGATTTGTATGTTTAAAGGGATGGTACCATTTCATTCCGGGCTTACCGAAACCCGGCCAAACGATCAGTGCGATCGGTTCAGATAATAACGCGGTGACGTTCCCAGCCGCTGTCGGAACATTGTTGTGAAGGCGGCGGGATTATCGTACCCAAGAGCGAGCGCCACGGCAGTCACGGATTCTCCTGCCGTGAGACGGGGCAGGGCGGCAACCAGGCACGCCTGTTGCCGCCACTCTGCAAAGGACAGACCGGTTTCACGCCGAAACAGACGTGTAAAGGTGCGGCGGCTCATGCGGAGCGACTGGCACCACTCATCAATTGTAGTGTGAATATCAGGACGGATAAGGAATTTCCGGCACAGGGATGCAAGCTTCTTATCGCCCGGGAACGGCAGGGATAACGGCAGCGCTGTCAGTGACTGCATCTCACACCGAATGAGATTCATCAGGGCCATTGTGCCGGCCGCAGGCTCGTTTTCGGCCGGCAGATCCACGGCACGGCCGATAAGCGCCTGCAAAAAAGGAGTGATTTCCACCACCTGACAATTCTGTGGCAAACCATCGGTCAGCTCAGGCGCGACAAAGATACTCTGGAGGCTGACTTCTCCCAGCATCCGGACGTCATGCGGGGTAGCCGGAGGTATCCATAGTCCACGTTGAGGTGGCATGATCCAGGTTGTAGCCTGTGTTGACAGGATCAGTGTACCGGATGCCCCGAAAACCAGTTGTCCATGCCGATGTTCGTGGCGCGGAATGACATGACCGTCTGGATAATCATTTCCCAGCGCTACCATTCCATGCGGCGTCGTGTGCAGAATATCGACGGATAAATGTCGCATCGTGGCCCACTCTCGTAATTTCATGGCCCGCATAAGGTGGCAGGCCATGGAAGGTGGAATTACAAGGACAGGGGCGAAAATACAATCTTTCTATAATAAAGAGGGCTATCCCGTGAGTGAGACGACGCTGGAACGTCCTGTTGCGCCATCAACAGAGTTCACAATATTAGGTGCAGCGAGTTTTTGTCACCTGCTCAATGATATGATGCAGGCGCTTCTTCCGGCTATATATCCAATACTGCGTGGAAACTTCAGTCTGTCCTTTGCAGAGGTTGGATTTCTTACTTTGGTCTATCAGATTACAGCTTCTGTTTTGCAGCCGTTGATCGGGTTTTATACCGACAAACATCCAAAGCCCTATTCCCTTCCTTTTGCCATGATCGCATCTTTGCTTGGACTGCTCATACTGGCCTTTGCACCGAATTACACGGGCCTGCTCGCAGGTGCAGCTATGCTGGGGCTCGGTTCTTCAATTTTTCATCCGGAATCTTCACGGATCGCACGGCTCGCATCCGGAGGGGCGCACGGATTAGCGCAATCCCTGTTTCAGGTGGGCGGTAATTTCGGATCGGCCCTCGGTCCTTTGGTTGCAGCCTTTTTTGTCCTGCCACGCGGGCTGCATGGGTTGGCCTGGATAGCCATCGTGGCTGCAGGTGGCGTTTTTCTTATGACGCGGCTGAGTCAATGGTACAAAGAAAACGGCAAGGCGCGCATGAACGTCAGTAAGCCACGCCCGCTCCCTGCCCACATCACGGCAGCACACGTCCGGCGCGCCATGGCCGTGCTGGTAGCATTGATTTTCTCAAAATATATCTATCTTGCCAGCATCACCAATTATTACACATTTTACCTGATGCACCACTTCCATTTCACAATTCGCAACGCCCAGCTTTGCCAGTTCGTCTTTTTTGCCGCTGTCGCCACTGGCACGGTCGCGGGTGGTCCTGTCGGCGACAGGCTGGGCCGCAAGGTTGTAATCTGGTTCTCTATTCTCGGCATCCTGCCTTTCACGCTGGCATTGCCCTATGTGGGGCCTGGTACAACGATCGTCCTGAGCGTGATTATCGGCGTCATACTGGCTTCAGCTTTCCCGGCAATTGTTGTGTACGCTCAGGAACTGATTCCCGGTCGCACCGGCCTGATTTCAGGGACGTTCTTTGGTCTGATTTTTGGTGTCGGAGGCATTGCGGCAGCCATTCTCGGTGGTCTGGCAGATACTCATGGTATAGATTTCGTCTATCATTTATGCTCATTTCTGCCTCTGGCTGGGCTGTTGACTATATTTCTTCCAAATACAAAACCTGAACAATAAATATTTCCATTCTCATCTGTGTATTTCTTATCATATTTTTTTTGATTTTTAAGGTAATGGGTCATTTCACAGGCACGTCAGGCTCCGGGGATTTTGCACTTCGTAGAGAAATCCCCCGGATCAAAATCAGCGTAACGGATATTCATGGCGACCGTATTCCTGCCCTGCTGTCGAAAATTCTGCCTGATCGAAAGTGTCGCTTAGTTGCGCTTAAATCGACCTCTGCTTTTGGGGAAGCACACCAAATAATTTCGATGATTGCAGAAATCAACTGGATCTGTATCTGTACTGTGGTCGAGATATCGTTCCGCATCATAGAGATGTCTGAAGCCACCGGGCAGGGTCATAAATCCTGATGCGGGTCAGGGGCCGCGCTCTCAGTTTCAGTCGTGGCAATACGATGCCCGGCGCGGGCCGCAGCCCAGATTTCTCGTGCGGCATCAAGATTCATGAAGGCGATTCCCAGACCAGCCAGAAGGTCGGGCCAGATCGAATAGTGATCGAGCGTGATAATGCCTGCGATAATGATGGCTATATTGGCCAGCACGTCATTGCGTGCCGAAAGGAACGCAGCCTTGTCAGGCTGCCACCCTGATGACGATAGTGGACCGGCAGAAAAGCCGGGATCAGGCTGATGACCAGCGCACCCAGACCAGTGAAGGTAAGCGACATGGGATCTGGTGGCACGGGGCTGCGATCTTCTGCCAGAGCGTCCGGAGGAACGCGATCACCGGTGCGAACAGCACAGCGGAGAGCAGCATGCCGACTTTCGCACGCCGGGCAGCATTCCAGCCGAATGCTGCACTGATCAGAAAGCTTACGGCGGCGTCCTTAAAAAAATCCGCGCTGTCGGCAAGCAAGGACATCGAACCGATGGAGAGCGCTACCGTGAACTCGATCACGAAATAACCAGGATTGAGGAGTGCGACGATCAGAACGATCCACCGGAAGGAAACAGTATGTGAAGTCATGAAATATTTTCCGTTTCAGACGGTCGGGAACGGTTTTCGTTCTGGCCCCCCAGACACGTCATACACAGAGTACAAAGGCAGGTTTACATTTATGTCGTCCCGGCATGCAGTAGTGGAAGACGCATCCGAAATCAGGGATTGTGCGCAGAGGGCTTACGCGCGTTATATTCCCCTGACCGGGCAGAAGCCTGCGGCGACGGTTGCAGATTTCGTGAAACAGATCGCCGCTGGTTCCGTCTGTTTCTGGCTTATTTCTGCCCGACAGCAGACTGTCCGCATCCCCGGCCAGAGTGGCATCTGAGAGCGAAGCGCAGTGCTGGCAGGGACCACTTATCGAGGGTGAAGAACATTTCTCGCCCGGGCTGTCTGCAGTTTCCGGATCGTCTCAAGAGGCAAGCCCTGCATCAGCATTTCATCAATCAGATCGATATGCAGTCCCGATAACAGAGCATGGGCATTGTAGGTGGCATAATCTGCGTCGGCAGGGTTTGCCGCATCTGTAATGCATCTTTTTATTTCGGCATGCATCCATTGATAGTGCGGAGATTGCAGCAACCCTCCGCTGAGCTCCCGGGCGCGGATCAGATGTCTGTTCGCAATTTTGAACGTCAGAATGGCATCAAGAAACGAAACAAGACGGTCTGCAGGTGCCGCGCCGGGTTCAAATGGTGGCGTATTGCTTTCAGCACTCTCTCTCAGTGCAGCGATCCTGGCAGCCCAGAGCGCATCCAGCAGGCCGTCCCGACTGCCGAAGGCCCGAAACAGGGTTCCTTTTCCAACAGACGCGGCCAGAGCGATCGCATCCATTGTCACGGCGCCCGGAAGCTCACTCTGAGCGAACAGTCTGTCTGCGGCCGCCAGCATATCGTCAGGTGAGGCAGGCGGCCGTCCCCGATTTTTACATTGCATTACGGACCGACGGTCCGTTAAGGGTGAAGCTTCTGGACTCATGGTCCTTAATTCATATCGGAGAGTGGTACATGGCACCAGCATCTGTCCTCCCTCACTGGCTTGAGACAGCACTTAAAGCGCTCAGAAATGGCGATATCGACGGCTGGATGTCGATGTATGCGACCGATGCCGTTCATGAGTTTCCATTTGCTCCTGAAGGCTCTCCGACCAGTCTGACGGGACGGGATGCTATCGGTGCATATATGCGGCGTCTGCCGTCATTCATTTGCTTCGGTTCACTGAGTGATGTGCGCGCGCGTGATGTCGGTGACGAACTGATCGTGGAAGCGACGGGCCACCATCGCCGGATTTCGGATGGGGCTCCCTGCGACGTTACCTATGTATGGTTCATCACACGACGCGACGGCAAAGTGACGTCGATCAGGGATTACATGAACCCGCTTCAGTTACGGCGTATCGCGTCATCCTGACACGTAACTGCGGATGTCGGCTTTTTCAGAGCCTGTTTCAAAAGCTTCAAAGGGACAAAATCTTTCATAACAGACCGATGAGATTATGTTTTTTATCCCGCTCATCTGTTCGCTTCAGGCAGTCTCAGGAAACACCACACAACAGGCCTTTGACAAAACAGAAGTTTCCGGGTGTCTCCTTTTAAAAAAACAAGAAATATCTTTATAATTCAAAGAAGATTATGCAGGAATGCGTTTGAAACACTCTCCTGAAAGAACACTCCGACAGGCAACCTTCTGCTCCCCCGGCCATTGCCGGACATTTCTGCCGGGACTGATGGGACGGATACATTTCCCGATAAAGTCCCGTCAGCCGACCGGCGAGCCGGATAGGAACGTCATTGTCCTGCACTGAATTTTCAGAGAAGTCCGTAACGTTCCAGAAGATTATCTATCTCCGTTCCATCCGTCAGATGATGAAGCAGTCCGGACGCCGGAACTTTCTTCCCGTCCCGCAGTTCCGCCGCCGCCTGCAACAGCATCCGAATGTCATAGATGCTGCCAAAGACTTCCGGAACGGCCCGGTCGACATTGAGCAGCGTATAGACCGCTTCCATCGCCGTGCGGACGGAATATTCCGTGGTGAACACGGTGTCACGCGGCGTTTCGGCGAACTGTCCGAGAAAGGCGAGATTGACGCTGCCATCCGGCACTACTTTCGGGCGGTCACCCGGAGAACGCGGCATGAACTGCGCCGTGATGAACGGCATCATGCAGGGATGCGTGATCGCGCCCGTTGCCGCCATGTCGTCGATCTGGTCGGGTGGCACGCCCATATGGAACAGCCACTCCTGCGTGATCTCCTCGCCGGTGCACTCCTGCATCGGTTTTTGAACATAGTTGCCTGGCACATCACTGAACAGCCCGTAGAGCCACGCCACCATCTGGCCCTTCGGCTGGCCTTTGAAATGGGGCTGGCGGCTGACCACCCAGCTCATCAGCCAGGCGGAGTCCTGAATGGTGATCGGGCCGCCCGTTACCGTGCGTCCGGAGAACGGATCGCGTCCCGTAATCTTCTGCACGAGATCGGGAATCCGCGCGTCCTGCGTTGTGACGGTTGCAGACAGCCAGCGGGATTTCGTCGTATCGCCGCAGAACACATCCGGGCGGCCGAAAGCCGGGTCCTGGCCCGCGATGTTGCGCCACAACTGCCAGATGCTGCCTTCTCCGATGGTCGTATCGACCGGTGCCGGTGTATGGTGATCGCCCCAGCGGGAATTCTCCACCATGGAGCCGTTGGTGACGAAAACCAGTTCGTCCGGGCTGAGATCAACGCCTGCCGCCGCCCCGTTTTCCAGCCAGTCGATATGCGTCGCGACCTTTTTTCCGCGCGACATATCGACGGCGACATTCGTCACCCGCACGCCGTGGCGAAACACGACGCCCTGATCGGCGAGCCATGTCGACAGCGGTCTGCTCAGGGATTCCTGCTGGTTGTATCGGGTGAATTTCAGTGTGTGCAGATCCTTCAGTCCGAGGATCTGGTGCACGAAACGGGCGAGATAGCGCTTCATCTCGATCGCGCTGTGCCATGGCTCGAAGGCGAACATCGAGCGCCAGAACAGCCAGAAATTCGATTTCATGAAGTCGGCGGACAGCATGTCGCTGATGGTCCGGCCCGCAAGCTTCTCCTCATCCGCGAGAATGAGCGCGATGATCTCCCGCCGCGCCTTGCCGGTCAGCGTCAGGCTGTCCCGATCCGGCAGCGGCTGGCCATGTCCGCACATCGCCCGGACCGGGCTGCTGCTGGGATCGATCCGGTTGAGATGGTAGAATTCATCGAGGACCGAGGCGTCCGGAACTTCCAGCGAAGGAATCGAACGATACAGATCCCACAGGCACTGGAACTGTTCCTCCATTTCCCGGCCGCCGCGGATCAGCCAGCCGGTCTCCGCGTTGCCCGTGCCGTCCAGCGCTCCGCCATCGGCGTCCGACGCTTCAAGAATTGTGATCTTCGAAGGCGTCATCTGTGCATCACGGATCAGAAACGCCGCTGCCGCCATGCCGCCCAGTCCGCCGCCGATAATCCATGCCGACCGGTTTTCCACGCCTTCGGGCTTTACCGGGCGGGCGAAGGCTTCGAAATTACTGTGGGCGTATCTCATGGCGTGCTGTGTCTTTCAGAGCCGGCAGTGGCCCGATCGATATGACGGAAAGAGAGTTTTGTGAATGTACATAGCTTTTTGGTGACCGGTGTCTTTGATGTGCGTCAATTCACGCAGATACTGTTTGCCGGCGGGGCAGCGGGTGCAGCTCTGCCGGAAAACAGTCTGCCTCATCTCAGATTACGTTCTCGTCGTGCGTGGGGCTTCCGCAAAAGGCGTGTGCATCGGCCCTGGCTGTGACGGCGGCGACGCCAACGACAATTCAAACCTGATGCATTGTATCCACTCAGCCTGCATGCTCCAGTACTTCGTCGCCGCACAGCGCGAAAATCCCGTGCCCGGACCAAAGGAGTTTCTCAGATACGCCACGTCGGAAGGAGCAGGCCTCCTCGGCCGCAAAGACATCGGCATGCCGACAGACCTCACCATGGTCAACGGACGCATCGTCTGGAAAGACGGAGAATTCCCCGGACTGGATGAGGCCGGAATGGCCGCCGAAGCCGAAGCCGTCATGAAAGCCACATTGGAATAACGAATAATCACACCGCAAAAAACATTTACCCATTGCGCAAACGGGAGACAGAGCGGGCTTTTCCCGGCACTCTTCTGATCAGAGAGACTGTTTCAAAAGCCCTCGTGAAACTTCCGATCAATTATAAAAAGTTTTTGGTGAAGCTTTTTCCAAAAAGCTTCAGAAACCGCTGCCTTTTTGAAAGTAACAGGCAATGCTGCGGTGTCGTCAGCCTGTCTCCATAAAGCACACCAGACAACAGAAACGCTGTTCATCCTGATGCAGGAAGCAGCAGAGACAAGACCCGGACACTCAGACAGATACCGGAAAATGTTTCTCCAGACAGAACCTGATTGCCGGTCCGTGTAATCATGGCAGGTAATACAAAAAGAACTTGCCTAACGCACCGGCAAATTCAAAAATACATGATATAAAGACAACCTGAAATCAGAGTATAATGATCCCTGTTCGCTCCATAATCCTCACCGCACTGACTTTTTCTCTCATCGCCTGCTCCGGCACACCGCCATTATCCTACGCTGTATTACCCACCGGCAATATCCCCGAACCCATATTCGACCGCCTGGAAGCCATCACCAACCAGAGAAACGCCAAACTCCACCGCGCCGAGGCGAACCCCGCCCGCACAGGCGGCGCCTTCCTCGAACCGCAATACGTCTACACCATCGCCCCGCCATTCATCCCGCAGACCATCGACCTCCGCATCGCGCCCTTCACGGCATACGCAGGGAACCCGAAAGCCACAGAAGTCGCCAGCAATCTTCCGACCGCTCTCGTCTCACACCTGAAAGCACAGGGTCTTTTCCATTCCGTCGAACTGCTCGACCCGTACACACAGCCCGCCCCGCAAACGGTCATCATGAGCGGCATCGTCAACCAGGCCGACAGCGACGACGTCACCCTCAGAGGCGACGCCCACACCCAGACCGAAATCCTTCTGCGTCAGAACAACGCGGTCAGAGGCGCCATCGTCCTCAGCCTGACCCAGCTCAACGGCACCACCATGTTCCCTTCCGCCGCCGTCATGATCGGCATGGCCCTCGCCAGCGCAACCCAGGGCACCCGCGCCGCCTGGACAGCCGATAAGGTCGCCCATATCATGAAAAAAGTTCAGAAAGGCGAGCTCGAAGGCGTCGACACCAGCAACGGAGAGGCGAGCGCCCTCAGATTCACCGCCCCCGTGCCGATGGCCCGATAACCCTGCAATCTCGTTTCCCGGAACACAAAGGCCCCGCCTTGAACCGACTTGCCCTCACCATCGCCATCCTGTCCGAGGTCGTCGCCACATCCTGCATGAAAGCCTCGGACGGCTACACCAGGCTCGCGCCCTCCGCCGTCAGCATCCTCTGCTACCTCGTCTCGTTTTACTTCCTTTCCCAGGCCCTGAAGACCATCCCGACCGGCATCGCCTACGCCATCTGGTCCGGCGTCGGCATCGTCCTGATCTCCCTCATCGCCTGGCTCATCCAGGGCCAGAAGCTCGACACCCCGGCCATCATCGGCATGACCCTCATCATCGCCGGCTGCCTCATCATGAATCTCTTTTCAAAGACATCAGCCCATTAAGGAGGGAAGGGGACTTCCTGAAATCAATCCGGAATAGAAACGAAAATGTCCATAACATTCCGGAATCCGGCTGCCGCTCAGTCCGTCCCCACAATAAAAAACAGAAAAATTCTCACCACCGGCAGGGCAGGGACAGCTTCACTCCGGGATCACCGCCACAGACACAGCATCCCGTAAACCCCGCAACCACCACCCGAACAAGGCCCCGGAAACAATCCGTGATACCCCGTCCGAATGACCCCGACCCTTCTGGAAAACTCAGGACCGGAAAAGGCTCCGTCCGCACCCCGCACCCCGCACCCCGCACCCCGCACCCCGCAGGGCGCCGGACAGAACCTGACGAATTACTTCGTCGTGATCAGCATGATCTCAACCAGCACCCGCGGATCAGCCAGCGTCGCCTGCACGCAGGCCCGGGCCGGCGCCATGCCTTCCGGCAGCCACGCGCTCCACACGCGGTTCAGCGCGTCACGGTCCTTGATGTCCTTGAGCCAGATCTGAGCCTGAAGGATGCGCGTATTATCGGTGCCATGCTCCTCAAGGATCGCATCGATCTGCGTCAGAATGTCCTTCGTCTGCCCCTCGGCGTCCAGCGACAGATCGCCCGCCACCACGCCCTGCGTGAAGACAAAGCCATGATACTCAACAGCTTTGGACAGAATGGCGTTCGGCTCGGTCCGCAGAATTTTACTCATGGAATACTCCTGATGTTAAGCGCACCCGGCGCTCATATCGTAACCGCCCGAACCTGGGCAGATGGATCAGAGAAATAAAGCCACACCCGCGGGATTCAAAGTCCCGCAAACACATCAAGCGCCTCCGGCGTGTCGAAATCGACAAAGATCGAAGCATCCGTGCTGACTGACACCTTATGCAGACCCGGCATCCGAAGAAGCTTCCTCGCCCCTTCATCGCCCGTGAGCCCCATCAGATCCCCGAACCGCCGCGCATCCCATAATACCGGATTGCCGGGCCGGCCGTCGCATTCAGGCACCACCGCGTCAGCACCGGTCGCCCGATGACACTCCGCCAGCGCATCGATCGTGGCACCTGTGACAAGAGGCATATCCCCAAGACAGATCACGACTCCCGCCGCCCGGCAATCACGCGCATACGCCACCCCTGCCCGAAGCGACGCCGAAAGCCCTTGCGCCGCATCGGCCGCCAGCCGGATTACAAACCGCTCCCTGTCCGTCCGTTCTTCGATGGCACATGCGGCAGCGCGGGCAACCCGCCCGTCCACATCAGGAACCACGACGCAGATACCCGCCACCCGGCTCGACGCAACCTGCGCCAGCGTCCGGGCGATCATGCTCCGGCCCGCGGCATCTGTCGCCAGAAGCTTGTGCCGTTCCCCCGTCCGCGACGACCGCCCGGCCGCGGTAATGACCGCGACGATCCCGCCCGCTGCTCCGGCCCCGGTTATAGAAGCTCTCCGCCAGCCCCGACGGCACAGGAGGTCTCGCCGGACGTACGCGTGCCGGCAGCAGGCGACCACCAGTCCTGCCGGATAGCCAGAGGAGCTCCCCGCCGCACCGCAACAATATCCGCCAGAATGGAAACAGCTATTTCCTGTGCGCCGACCGCTCCGATCGGCAGACCCACAGGCCCCCGTATCTTCTTCAGCAGGGTTTTCGCCACACCATTCTCGCTCAGACGGCTCAGCCGCGCCGCATGAGTCCGCCGCGATCCCAGGGCGCCAACATAAAACGCCGCGCTCTTAACGGCTTCCGTCAGCGCGGGATCATCGAGCTTTGAGTCGTGCGTCAGCGTCACGATAGCTGTCCGGGAGTCGATCTTCAGGGCAGCAATCGCCTCATCCGGCCAGTCCGCAATAAGCGATGCATCGCGAAAGCGCTCAGGCGTCGCCAGATCACCCCGCGGATCGATCACGATCGTCTCGAAACCCATCGCCCGTCCCATTGTCGTCAGCGCCTGCGCGATATGCACCGCGCCAATGACGACCAGCCGCACAGGCGGACAGATGCTCTGCCAGAACCAGCCCGGCTCGCTCCCGCCACCCAGCCTGACGCATTTCCCGGCTCCGGCCTTCCGTCCCGCCGCCAGAATGTCGGACGGCACCGGATCTGATCCGGCCGTTTCCTCCCCTTCGCCGAAGACGGCATGATGCTGCCCGTCAAAAGACCGCACGAGCGTGAGCGCCGTTCGCTCACGCATCCCCCGGATGATTCCCTCCAGCAGAGCGTGGCTGAATGTCCCCTGAGGAGACGCAGGACCACGGAACGCCTCCACAAAAACACTCAGACTGCCGCCGCAGGCCAGCCGGATGCCCCATTCCTCCGCTCCCGCTCCGCCATAGCGAAGCAGCGCCGGAGGCGCGCCGGCGATAATCTCCCGTCCTGCCCGGATGACATCCGCCTCAACACATCCTCCGCTGACGGAGCCTTCAACCCGCCCGTCCGAACCCATGACCATCATGCTTCCCAGAGGTCGCGGAGAACTGCCGGACATGCCGGCAACCGTCGCAAGCGCGACACCATGGCCACCGGCAAGCCACCGATGAGCATAATGGAAAGGATCGGCAGGCAATCTGTCTGACATGGTGATGACTGTATCAGCTCGTACAGAGTGCACCAGCATCGTTCTCGCATTGGGGGGTTGCCGAAGAGGGCCATTGGGCTCATTTCTCCCTCCTGAAAGAGTCGTGTCCGGATCTGTCGTCGGGACATGCAACCGAAGAGAGGACATACCTATGCCGAACAGCTTTGATGGTGAGACAGCCTATGTCGTCGTCGATGGCGGTAAAGCGAAGTTTTTCAAGCATAAGGATGGAAAATTCGAGGAGATCGCATCCTTCGATTCCGCTAAGCACGAAGGAACACCGGGGATGACCCCGTCCGGCTCTTCCCTCGGAGAACAGAAAAAAGATGCCTTCGCCCGCGTCGTCGCTGACCGGATGAATGAAATCACGCAGAGAAGTTCGAATCTCGACGGTTTCGTGCTGGCCGCTCCGGGCGAGGTTCTGCACGACCTTCGCGAGCATCTGTCAAAGCCCGCCCAGCAGAAACTCATCAAGACGCTGGTAAAAGATCTGACCAATATCCCGGTGAGCGAACTGCCTTCGCACTTCGATATTCCGGAAACAGGCTGGAAAACCGCCTGACCGGAAAGCCGCGGTCAGGTTCGTGCAGAGTGAGTCGTGTCCATGAGTAATGTGTGCCGCTTCGAGGTGGAAAGGATACCTGTTACTCCTTTTCACCAGAACTGCTCCCTTGTCTGGTGTCCGCAGACGAAGCACGCTTTCATTGTCGACCCCGGCGGTGACGTCGAAACGATTATGGAACGGGTGGAAGCGTCAGACCTGACTGTGGATGCGATCCTGCTGACCCATGGCCATCTCGATCACGCCGGCGGTGCCGGGCAGTTGCGCAGCGCTCTGGAGGCCCGGCAGGGAAAGGGTTCGGTGAAGCTGATCGGTCCCTCCCGGGAAGACGAATTTCTGCTGAACTCAATAGAGACTCAGGCTGCGCATTTTGGTCTGAATGATCTGAAAAACGCCCGGCCTGACGAGTATACCGCGGACGGTGATACTCTGACCCTTCTCGGGCGTACCTACAGTGTGAGTCATGTTCCCGGCCACACGCCAGGACATGTAGTATTTTTTGACAGACAGGATGGCGTGCTGTTTGCCGGAGATACTCTGTTCAGAGGCACCGTCGGAAGAACGGACTTCCCATACGGGAATGGGAAACAGCTGATTGACTCAATCGTCGAAAAAATCCTGCCGCTCGGTGACGATGTTGTGGTGCTGCCCGGTCATGGAGCTCCCACGACAATAGGGATTGAACGGGAGAGCAACCCGTTTCTTCGGTGACGAGGCTGAATAATTTTTTCTTCAGGATTTTGTCCGAAAAATTTTCAAACAGAGAACGCTATGTTTTGTCTCATTTCTGCGAGGAATGTACTGTCGTGCAGGCACCTTTTTCGGTGAGAAACTTTCTTCCGTTCTGTCTTGCCGTCGCTTTGTATGGTGGTGTCTCCGGATCCGCTGCTCTTGCGGCTGATAATATGGGTGAACAGTCTTCCGTAGCGCAACCCGAGCTGGTGCATGAACCGCTGAGTATTCGCTCAGGCAATGGGACACATCAGTTTTCAATTGAGGTGGCAAAAACGCCGAAAGAGCAGGAAATCGGCGAGATGTTCCGGACAAATATACCTGCTGACCGAGGTATGTTGTTTGTATGGCCGTATCCGCAGCAGAGTGACATGTGGATGAAAAATACGCTCAGTTCTCTCGATATCGTTTTTATCGGCAGCGACCATCGTATCCAGTCGATCGTTGAGGATACCGTGCCTGAAAGTCTCGCTCATGTGAGCAGTCACGGGCCGGTGATTGCGACACTTGAATTGCGGGGCGGCGAGACTGCCAGGCTGGGAATTTCCGTTGGTGATACAGTGAGCGTACCGTCTCTCGACAAAAGAAAATCCTGATACTTCTCGCGGTTTCTGATCTGCAGCCGGCCGGAGTGCAGGTCTGGTTGGACTGGATTGGGAAACGCGTGTAGCAGTCTGTCGCACGTTGTATTGGTCGGCAATAACGGGGAGCCGGAGTGAGTATTCTAGTAACTGGCGCTGCCGGCTTTATAGGAGCAAGAGTTTGCCAGGTATTGCTTGAGCAGGGTGCGCACGTTATCGGGGTCGATAATTTAAATAATTATTATAATACTGATCTGAAAAAAGAGCGTATTTCCACTCTCTCATCGAGTAGATACTTCGACTTAAAAGAGGTTGATATAGAATCAGTCGATTTATCTGATCTCTTTAAGCTGGAAGAACAGCGCGAAATAACGGGTATATTGCACTTTGCAGCACAGGCTGGTGTAAGACACTCTCTGGATGCGCCGATTGACTTTATAAATACAAATGTAAAAGGGCATATCGCAATTCTGGAGTTCGCCAGAAAACTGGCGAACCTGAAGCATCTGGTTTATGCGTCGTCATCTTCAGTATATGGCCGTAACGCAGCCCTGCCATTTCGTGAGAGTGACAGGGTCGACCGCCCTGGATCTGTTTACGCCGCCTCTAAGCGGGCTGCTGAACTGATGTCAGACTGTTACCAGCATCTTTATGGTCTTCCCCAGACAGGATTGCGTTTCTTTACCGTATATGGTCCCTGGGGCAGGCCGGATATGGCGTATTTTAAGTTCGCGCGAGCGATTATGCGCGGGGAAACTCTTACATTATACGAAGGCAGGGAACTCGCGAGAGATTTCACTTACATTGATGACGTCGCTGACGCCGTTCTGAAGGTTCTCGCCGCCCCGCCGTCTTCAGATCAGCAACGACTTCTGAACGTCGGCAACAATTCTCCGGAATCCGTATCATACCTTGTGACGCTTCTGGAAAAACACCTCGGCCGTAATGCGTCCGTGTCCGTGATGCCGCGTCCCGTTGCAGATGTGGAAACCACCTGGGCATCAATCGATGCAATTGAAAATCTGGCAGGCTGGCGTCCCCGGATCACACTCGACGAAGGGATCGGACGGTTTTCCGAATGGTTCTCGCGCAGTAAATATGTTTGATTTTCAGAAAATTTTCAGAGTTTCTGCTTGAAATTTTTGCGGGGTAGCTTGCGATTGAAGCTGCAGATGGGACATTTGTTACGACTGACACCCGATTAAGTGGAGATAGAACCGGATTGTCGGGGCACGCCGATCGGAGGAACCGGAACAGGTGTCTGTTTTATATAGGCAGGCGTGGCTGCTGCCACTTAAGCACAGGCTTCTGACGCTTCAGTGGCCGGTGCAACCCTGACCTTATTAAGTGAAATTTTGATGCTCGGAGCAATCTCGGGCGCCTTCGTCTGACACCGGCGGCCAGCATTTCGACAATAATCGGTCTGTCTCGTTGACCGGGAGTGCCGAATTCAGGGCTCTTGTCGCGGGGCTGGTGTTCGACTGCATGCGATCATCGGAGTGTATTCCTGATGAACGTGAACTACAGCGGCTATCTCTTGGTTCCAGAGTGAACCAGTCGGAACTGGATGCGGCGGAGTTTCTGAAACAGGCGCGATCTTCCAAGCCGGTTGTCGGATTTGCCGCCGGGCACACGGCGCCTCCAGGGCGCCGGATGGGTCATGCCATTGCCTTCGTCTGGTCAGCCGGCCTACCGCAAGACCATCCTGTCTGCGCAGGTGGGCACCAACCGTCGATCTTATGTACTGGCGTCGGAGCAGTATCGTCACGGGATGACGAATTTCCTCAATGTGCTCGATTCTGAGCGCCGTGTGCTGCGTTCGGAGACTGATTTCGCGGAGATCACCTCGACCGTGTCGTCTGATCTTGTGCGGCTGTATCTGGCGCTTGGCGGCGGCTGGGAGCGGGTTTTCCCGTTATCTGCCCGGGGGTGAGACGAGGCATTTTTTGATTTGTGTGATTTTTCTGAAATTTAGGTGTTGACGGTGTGTGTGTAGGGGTCTTATACCCCGCTTCACCGCAGCGGCGGGGCCCTTGAAAAGCTCTTCCGGTTCGGGTAAAGTCTTCAGCCCTTTGGGGTTTAGAG
>NZ_WOTB01000002.1 GCF_011516835.1 Acetobacter musti
TCACGAAGGATGTCGAGACAACAATCTCGTCATCCTGCGCATGGTTGATGATTGCCCATATCCGCAGAGTTCTGCGAAAAATCAATCAAACCGCTTTCTGATTCAGGCTCTGAGATGGAGATAACCGTTGCCTGAAAAACCAATGCCTCCATCGGCGTTAAGCTGATAATCCCAGCCAGGTGATCCGTAGAGATTGCTGAAGGGATGCGCGCCGGTCTGAAAGGATGTGTTCAGGCCATGAGGTGTTTTTTTCAGGATGATGTTGACGACGCCGGCGATGGCGTCCGAGCCGTACATGGCGGCTGCGCCGTCACGCAGAACCTCGATATGATCGATGGCCGAGATCGGGATGGCGTTGAGATCGACAGGAGTGGCGCCATGTTCGGGGCCGGAATAGGTGGCGACAACACCAGTGGCGTGCCGCCTTTTTCCATCGACCAGCACGAGAACTTCATTGGGGCTTAGCCCGCGCATTCTGAGGCCCGCAACGACGCCGGAACCGCCGGTGATGCTGCTGTTGATGGACGGGTCCGTTCGTGTGAGGGCGTCGCTGATGTTGAGAGCGCCGGTTCTGGCAAGCTCCGCGCTGGTGATGATGTCGATGGGACTGCTGCTGCTGCGTGCGGTGCGATGGGCGTCGCGGGTGCCGGTGACGATGAGCTGTTCTGTCTCAGTGGCCGGGAGAGCCGGGTGTCTGACGGTTTTTACCAGGCTGACACCTGTCTTCTGTGGCATCGCGGCAGAACGGGAGACAGTGCGTGTCTGCACCGGGGTTTTTCTCTCCGTTTTTGTGCCGGTCGCAGCACTCGGGCTTTCCTGTGCGGCAGCGGGGGAAACCGGAGTGACTATGTTCTGAACAGTAAAAAGAGTCGCGGTTACGTATAACCTGTGGCGAAACGTCCGCATAAATTCAACAGTATTCCTGAAGTGATGTAGTGGCGTCTGGATAGATATCCGGCTGATCAGGAGCAAACGAGATATTTTAATTGTTCGGGTAAGCGGTTTTTATCGGTACAGTCTCGTTGTGCTGGTGGTGGCTTTCTTACTGACGATTTTTCGCCGACTTGCGGATTCCTGATTTTCTCGCCTATGTCCGGATGTGATCGTGGCGCGGAGGAAAGATGTGGGAGCGCAGGACGGGCGACGGGTGACATCGGTGGATGTGGCGAAACGGGCCGGGGTTTCGCAGTCGGCGGTGTCGCGGGCATTTTCCAGAACCGCGAGTATTGCGCCGGCAACGCGGGAGAAGATTCTGCGTGCGGCGGCGGAGCTGGATTACCGGCCAAACCGCATTCCGGCGATCATGCTGTCGGGACGTTCCGGCATGGTCGGGGTTGTGGTCGGAGGGCTTTCCAATCCGTTCTATGCGTCGGCTCTGGAGCATCTGGTCTGTTCGCTGCGCGACCAGGGCCTGCAGGTGCTGCTGGTGCATGTGGATGACGCGCTGACGCTGGACAGTGCGCTGGAGCAGTTGCTGGGCTACCGGATCGACGCGGTGGTGACGGCGCTGGCGATTGGGTCGGAGGTGGTGGCGCAGGCGCTGGGAACGCTGCGTATTCCGGTGATCTGTTTCAATTCGCGACTGACGGGACCGTGGATTTCCACCGTGTCCTCGAACAACCGGGCGGCGGGGGTAACGGCGGCGCATCTGCTGCGGGAGAGGGGCGTGGCGTGTCCGGCCTGGCTGGCGGGGCCGCTGCGGAATGCGGCGTCGGTGGCGCGGGGCGAGGGATTTCGGGAGGGGCTGGGCGCGCTGGCCGCCGGTCTGGTATCTCTGCAGGGGGACGACACCTATGAGAGTGGGTATGAGGCGGTAAGCACGATGCTGGCGCGTGGCGTGCGGCCGGACGGGATGTTCTGCAGCAATGACATGATGGCGTGTGGGGCGATCGACGCGCTGCGGGACCGGGCGGGGCTGTGCTGTCCGCGCGATGTGGTGCTGCTGGGGTATGACAACATTCCGCAGGGCGCCTGGCGGGCGTATGATCTGACGACATTCGATCAGGGAGTGGAGCGGCTTGTCGGGGCAGCCTGCGCGCTTCTGGCGGAGGCGCTGGCGGACGGAGCGGAGCCGGTTTCGCAGAGTCTTGTGATCGGGGCGGAGCTGCTGGAGCGGGGCAGCACGGGTCCGGTGTGAGAGTTTTTACTTGCATGATCCGGGCAGCGGGCTTTTGATTGCATAGCTATGCAATCCAGTCCGACCGGAGCGACATCATGAGCAGTCAGAGTTTTCTCAGCATCCTGACGGGATCTTTTTCGACGCCCTGCGCGGATAATCCGACGGTGGCGATGATCGAGGCGGGATACCGGGCGGCGGGGATCGACGCGCGGTATATCAACTGTGACGTGAAGCCGGAGGCACTGGGGGATGCGGTGTCCGGAGCCGTGGCGATGGAGTGGGCGGGGTTCAACTGCTCGCTGCCGCACAAGGTGGCGGTGATCGATCATCTCGACGAGCTGGCCGAATCCGCGAAAATTATTGGCGCTGTCAACTGTGTTTCGATCCGGGACGGGAAGCTGATCGGGGATAACACGGATGGAAAGGGTTTTCTTGCCTCGCTGAAGGAGGTGACGGACCCGTCTGGAAAACGGGTTCTGCTGCTCGGGGCCGGAGGCGCGGCACGGGCGATTGCGGTGGAACTGGGGCTGGCCGGGGTGGCGCATATCACTGTGGTCAATCGTGATCCGGAGAAGGCGGAAACGATTGCGGCTCTGGTGCGGGACAGGACTGCCTGCGATGCTGCGGCGCAGGGCTGGGAAGGCGATGTCCGGGTGCCGGACGACACTGATATTGTGATCAATGCGACGTCGGTCGGGCTGGGGGGCGCGGAGGCGATGCCACCGCTGGCGCAGGAGACGTTGCGGAAAGAGCTTGTTGTTGCCGATGTCATTCCGAATCCACCGAAAACGAAGCTGCTGCGGCTGGCGAAAGAGCGGGGCTGCACGACGCTGGATGGTTTGGGGATGCTGGTCAATCAGGGCGTGATCGGTGTGGAGCTGTGGCTGGGCCAAACTCTGGATGCCGATGTGATGCAGAAAACGCTTCAGGAGATTTTCGGCGCGTCTGAGTGATGGTGTCGTCCTGAGCCTCAGGGCTCTGCCCTGAAACCCGCAAAGGGACGCGGTCCCTTTAATCCCGTTTTATTAAATCAGATCGAGGTGCAGGCGGCTGTGCCTCCTGCCGGGGAACGGGTCAGAGCCCCGTAAAAGCTGGTTATTTAAAAAGAGAACAGAGTGATGGCGACCGTTTTGCATGGTGAGGCCGGACCGGGACTTCGTGACAGGGCGATGTCCTGTGTTTCCGAATTTGAGATCCTGGGGGACCGGCGAAAGACGGCGGCGCGATATGTGCGGATGGCGGCGGCTGTTGCGGCGGCGGGCGGGCTTCTGTTCGGCTATGATACGGGGATTATCGCCGCAGCGCTGATTTTCGTGACACAGAGTTTTTCGCTGACGACGGTGGGGCAGGAGTGGGTCGCGGCGGCGCTGAATATCGGTGCGATTTTCGGAGCGGTGCTGAGCGGACCGCTTTCGGATCGTTTCGGACGCCGGCCGGCGGTCATGATGGCGGCGATGGTGTTTATTCTGGCGTCGTTCGGTTGCGGACTGGCGCCCGGGATCGGTATGATGATTGTCGCCCGGCTGGGGCTGGGTGTGGCGATCGGCGCGACGACGCAGATCGTGCCGGTTTACATGGCCGAGCTGGCGCCTCCCGAGCGACGGGGCGGCCTGGTTTCTCTGTTCCAGCTTGCATTTTCTCTTGGCTTGCTCGCAGCGTTTTTTGTCGGCTATGCGCTTTCGGGGCCGCCGGACTGCTGGCGTCCGATGTTCATGCTGGGTGCTGTGCCCGCGCTGTGCCTCGGCGTCGGGATGGTGTTTCTGCCGGAAAGCCCGCGCTGGCTGCTGCATAACGGGCAGGAGAAGCGGGCGGTGACCATTCTGTACCGGCTGCGGGGGCATTGCGATTGTGTCCGGCGGGAACTCGATGATGTGCTGACGGTCGATAAAGCGGAAGCGGGTGGCGGCTGGCGGGAGCTGATGCAGGGATGGGTACGTCCGGCGCTGGTGGTGGCGCTCGGGATTGCGGCGCTGTCACAGCTTTCAGGGCCGAATGTGATTGTTTATTACGCGCCCATCATTCTTTCGCAGGCGGGGCTGGGTCATTCGGCGGCGCTGCTGACATCGGTTTCGGTCGGGGTGACGTCCACAGTGACGACGGCGATGGGGATTGCGTTGATCGACCGGGTGGGGCGGCGGCGGATGATGCTGGTGATGCTGCCGTTCGCGGCGCTGTCGCTGTTCGTGCTCGGAGCGATTTTTATCAGCCCTGCGCCGATTACGGGATTTCGCATGGCGCTGATGGTCGCTTCTCTGCTGGGCTACATTTTTTTCAATTTCGGCTCGCTGTCGGTCGCGGTCTGGCTGGTCGGGGCGGAGGTGTTTCCGCTGGCGGTGCGGAGCCGGGCGATGGGGCTGGCGAGTGCGACGGTCTGGCTGGCGGATACGATCGTCTCGCTGGTGACGCTTTCTCTTGTGAATGCGCTGGGAGCGACGGGGACGTTCTGGCTGTTTGGCGCGATCAATGTGCTGTCGTTTCTGTTCGTGTGGCGATACGTGCCGGAGACAGCGGGGCGCAGTCTGGAAGAGATTGAAACGTCGTTGCAGGAGGGAACGTTCCGGCCGGGATGATGAGGTTCATGACAAGGCTGAGGCGCTGTCCTGAGATACCGGGCTGCCTGCTGTTCTGGTGCTCCGTCTGAGTCCATGCATTATGGCTGCCCGTCCTCTGGTCACGGCGTTGCGCATAGGGCTTTTTTCGTGCGGATTGCCATAATGCAGTAATGCCGTTGCCCGGATGCGGTGTCTGTCGCATGGCTCGTTCGCGTGGATCGAGCGGTAACCCCAGAAAAAATAGATATTACCAGGGACCATTCTGATACGGGTGACAGGCAGTATGCCGGAAGTCACCATTTTTTTCAGAGCTCCCTGAACTATTTTCCTGTCCAGAAATACCTTGTCGATCAGGTTCGCACCGTAGGTTTTTCTGATCCTGCGTATGTTGGGGAGCATGACCAGATCACCTGTTCTCCCTTCTGATGGTATCAGCACGGGCAGAAGAATGGTCAGAATGTAAGAATCATAATGGAAATAAAAGGAATGTTTTTCACCGCTTCCACCCGAAAGACAGCGTAACAGCTGGTAGAGCGGCGAAGATGGTGGCTGTTTTCCGGTTCCTTTCCGGTAAAGTGCCTCGCAGGCCGCTCTGAATTCAGGGGAAGCAGGAAGTTTTTCAAGAAATGTACCGGTCAGCGGAGCGGAACCGACGACAGCAACATATTCGCCGGATGACGCCGCGACTTCTTTTTCAACGAACCGGGCCAGCGACGCCAGCCTGTCGGGGCTGACGCAGTGTGTGACGACACCAAAGCCGTATCTGTCCATATCCTCCGCGATCCGCGTCAGATTTTCGTCTGACAGGACAGGAAACACCGGAAGAGAATCCGTTTCGTCGCCGAACACAGGGTCGAGATCGTAAATATCTGATATATTATTGTTTTCAGACATGTTTTCGTGTCTCCACACCGTCCGGATGCCGGAGATGCGAGGGTATTCCGTGATGGAAGAGGGCTGTTCGCCGGACACATTATTCTTCATTGCTGATAAAACATATTAATTTTACGTTAGTAATTCCATGACCTCGCCTGTCTAGCCTGAATGCCTTTCCTGGTCGCATTCTTGGACAGAACGGAAGTCACTGCCTGTTCTGCAAAGGAACGGGCAGAGATGACGGGTTTCCTGAATTCAGCATGTCAAGGACCGTGTGTCTGATTTGTAATGCCGTTGTGACCTGATTTTCGTTGCAGGGCGGTTATCTGCTGTATCGCGTTACGGACGTCAGGGTGAGGACGGGTTTGCCAGACACTGTTATGTTGTCAGGTATTTGTTGTGTGGACGCGTTTCGTGTCTGACGTGTTGAGTGACGCCGGAGAGAAACGGATGACACGGACCAGAAACAGAACTCCTGAAAATGCGCATGTTTATCTGATCGGCAGCGGGATCGCGTCGCTTGCGAGCGCTGTGCTGCTGATCCGGGATGCGGGCGTGCCGGGCAGGAATATTCATATTCTGGAAAAGGACAGGATCGCGGGCGGGGCGCTGGATGGCTCCGGGGATGCGGAACATGGTTTTGTCGCGCGTGGCGGCCAGATGCATGAACGGCATTATGCCTGTTACTGGGATCTGCTTTCGGGGATTCCCTCTCTGGAGAACCCGGAGGTTTCGGTCACGGATGAGACGTTCGAGTTTAATGAGCGGCTGATTTCGCATGGTCAGGCACGGCTTCTGAAGGACGGGAGGCGGCTGGATGTGTCGTCCTACGGACTGTCGCTGGCGCAGCAGGCGCGACTTCTGAAACTTCTTTATGAATCGGAAGCGTCTCTTGGGGACCGGAAGATCGAGGACTGGTTCGACGGGGCGTTTTTCGGGACGAATTTCTGGTTCATCTGGTCGACGATGTTTGCGTTTCAGCGCTGGAGCAGTCTGGCGGAGATGCGGCGCTTATGCGGCGCTTCATTCATATGGTGGAGGGGCTGCCGCATCTGGGTGGCGTGCTGAGGACGAAATACGAGCAGTATCACTCCGTGGTCGTGCCTTTGCAGCGCTGGCTGGAGAATAAAGGCGTTGAGGTCCGGTTTGGCGCAGAGGTGACCGATATCGGGTTTGAGACCACGAATGGCGAAAAGCGCGCGACGATTCTGCAGCTTGCCGATGGCGGGAGTATTCCGCTGGGCGCGAACGATTATGTGTTTACCACGCTGGGCTCGATCACGGAGAGTTCGGATAACGGGGCATGGGATCGCGCGCCGGTTCTGAAAGGTCTGGCGGAGTCCGGGTCCTGGAAGCTGTGGAAGACGCTGGCGGCGAAGGACGCGACATTCGGGAATCCGTCGCCGTTCTGCGATCACATTGAGGGATCGAAGTGGTATTCGTTTACGGCGACGCTGAAAGATCCGGTTTTCCATGATTATATGGAGGAGTTTTCGGGCAATCTGTCCGGAACAGGCGGTCTGGTGACGCTGACAGATTCGAACTGGCTGATGTCGTTCGTCATTGCGCGGCAGCCGCATTTTCCGAATCAGCCGCGTGATGTGAAGATTTTCTGGGGATATGCGCTGTATCCGGACCGGAAGGGAAATTTCGTCAGTAAGACTATGGCGGAATGCACGGGGAAGGAAATTCTCGACGAGCTGTGGGGGCATCTGAAGATTCAGGATCTGATGAAGCCGTATGTCGATGAGGGGAAAGTGAACTGCATTCCTGTTGCGATGCCGTATGTCGATGCGCTGTTCATGCCGAGGAGGATCGGGGATCGGCCGGATGTAGTGCCGGCGGGTGCGGCGAATTTCGCTTTCCTCGGGCAGTTCGTGGAGGCGCCGCATGACTGTGTGTTTACGGTCGAGTATTCGGTGCGGACGGCGCAGATGGCGGTGTACGGACTGTTCGAGACCGGAAAGGAGCCGATCCCGGTTTATGATTCGATCCATAATCCGAAATATCTGATCGAGGCTGCGCGGGCGATCAGCCGGTAAGGTCTCGCTTTTCACCGTTTTCCGGCGTGGCGCCTTTTCGGGAGACGGCGCGTTGGAAATGCCGGGTCTGCGACAGAAAAAGGCGGTCCAGGCCGGGTCGTATGGAGGTGTCGATGTCTGAAGGTAAACCTCCGGCTCCGGTCGAGATCGAGCTGAAGCTGCTCTTTCCGCCGGATGCGCGCGTGCTGATCGAACGACATCCGGTGCTGAAGGCTGCTGTGTTACCGCCGCAGGCAAAGCATCTGGTGACGACCTATTACGACACGCCGGATCTGGCGCTGAGCAGGACCGGGTTATCCCTGCGGGTGCGGCGGACAGGGAAGGACCGGGTTCAGACACTGAAGTCTCAGGGGGCGGAGGACGGGCTGGCGTCCGGGCGCGGAGAATGGGAGTGGCCGGTAAAGGCGGACACGCCTGATCTGCGGCTACTGGCGGAGATCCCGGCTTCGGTCATGCGGTCCTTTCCGGCTGGCGACGTGAAGCCGGTCTGGGTGTCGGATATTCACTGGACGGCGTGGCTGCTGCGTTATGAAAGCGCGACGGTGGAGCTGGTGATTGACGAGGGCGTGGTCCGGGCGGACGGGGGCGAGGTTCCTGTCCGGGAGATGGAGCTTGAGCTGAAGGAAGGGCCGGTCGGGGCGCTGTATGGTCTGGCGCTGGAGATGCAGTACACGCTTCCGTTACGGCTGGGCGTGGAGACGAAGGCGGCGCGGGGATACCGGCTGCTGACCGGTGCTTTGCCGGAGGCGGTGCATGTGCAGAAACCGGCAGCCGGAAAAAAGACGACAGCCCAGGATGGATTCCGGTCTGTGGTCGGGGCCTGTCTGAGCGCGCTGGCCGGCAATCTGCCTGCGGCGGAGACGGGGGAGCCGGAGGGTATTCATCAGATGCGGGTGGCGAACCGGCGGCTGCGCGCGGTGCTGCGGTTGTTTGCGGATCATCTGGAGGCGTCCGTCGCCGGTGTTTTTGAGGATGAGCTGCGTCGGATCGGGCGGGAGTTGGGTGAGGCGCGGGACCGGGATGTGTTTTGTCTGGAGACGCTGCCGGCGACTTTTCCCGATGGGCAGTCAGAGGAATGGCGGCGTCTTCTGATGGATGCGGCGATGGAAAAGAGGACCGGTGCCCATGAGCAGTTGCGCGAGGAGCTTGAGGGGCCGGCTCTCACGGCGCTGGTGCTGTCGCTGGCTGCCTGGGCGGAGGGGCAGCCGTTTTCCGGTGCGGGCGCGTCGGTGACGGAGCCGCTCTCCGATGTGGCGCCGGTATTGCTTGATAAGATGGCGCGCAGGGTGCGGCGGCGGGGACGCCATATTGACCGGCTGTCGATGGAGGAGCTGCACTCCCTGCGGAAGGCTCTGAAGAGGCTTCGTTACAGTGCTGACTGCTGCACGGGGCTTTATCCGCATCGGACGGTGAAATCCTGGCTGAAGCACTGCAGGCATCTGCAGGCGCTGTTGGGTGAGATCAATGACGCGGTGGTGTCTCAGAACCTGGTGGTTGCGATGAGTGAGGAGCGGATCGAGCTTGCACCTGCTGCCGGCGCGCTCAGCCTGTGGAGTGAGAAACGGCGGCGAAAGGCGATCGGGAAGCTGTCAGGCGCCTGGGATGAGTTTCAGGACGCCACGCCGTTCTGGCGGTGACGGGACAACCTGACGAGGCAGGATTCTCAGAACTTCACAGCATTTTCAGACTGATTGAGAGTTCCTGCTCTAACCGTCGCCGGTCATTCTTCAGACGAAAACGAGTCTATCCTGAGACGGAGGACGCCAGACGGGCGAGGCGGACGGCGGTGTGACCACGGGCGGTCCGGAAATTGGGAATGACAAGCAGACAGTTATCGTAGGGAGTCCGGATTTCGTCGGGGCCATCCTGGGCGATGAGGGTGCCGCATTGCGGGATGATCTGGCCGCTGTGGATGCCGGGAACGAAAGTGAAGCGGGCGGTGTGAGCGACGACGCGGTCGGTGACATGAGCCTGCGCAGGGACCGGAAGCGGGGTCGCCGCGGCATTTGTGAGACCGGTGAGAGTGAGGAAGCGGGCAGTGGTTTCACGAGTCATGGATAGAGTGGCCTGGGTCCAGTGCTGGCCGGCTTCGAGCAGACAGGCCTGCGCCGAGCCGTCTGGTCGCGTAAAATGCGGTGAGTCGATCAGTCGGGGACCTGTGGCGTGGCCGTTATCGGTAACGACGAGCGGCGGGGTGGAGATTTCGGTGGCGAGAATAAGACCGCCCGGACCAGGGCCAGCGAGAAGCATGGGTGGAGCAGGCCAGAGCATGGAGTGCAGGTCGAGGAGAATGTCGACGGTTTCGATATAAGGCAGAAGGGTGGCAACGCGCGTACGTTCAGAAGACGGTTCGCTGGCGGACAGACGTTTCCGGCACCAGAGACGATTCATATCTTCATCGACGAAGCGTGAGGCGGTGGGAGTGTTGCGGGTGAAGCGACTGAAAGCGTCGAGATTGAGGAAGATGAGGGAAAGGGTACCTCGTTTCGGGGTGAAGGCGGTGCGAAGAAGTTCGTCAAGCACAATGGCACCGGCATATTCATTGCCGTGCATGAGGGCGGTGACGGCGATATGAGGGCCAGGGATGGTACCGGTCAGGCGGCAGACCCCGGGGAGACCGGTATTCCCGTTATACCAGGGGGTAAGGTCCGGCGGGCTGATTTCAACAGAGAAGCCAGGAAGCTGCGGAGGTGTCGGCGGAAGTTTGTCGGACAGGCGGGGTGCGGGAGTACGGACAGGCCCTGGCAGCGGCGCTGATGCCTGCGGTATACGGCCAGGTTCTTCGGACGGGGCGAAGACGCCTGACTTCATTTTGTATCTTCGGGTGTCGCGACATCGGCGGGAAGGCACACGCGGCGAACCATGTCCCGGAGGAAGGCGTCGCATCGGGTGAGCTGATCGCGCTCGATCCACTCGTCGGGGCGGTGGGCCTGTTCGATGCTGCCGGGACCGCAGACAATGCTGTTCATGCCGGCCTGCTGGTAAATCCCGGCTTCTGTTCCATAGGAGACAAAGCCTTCGCCGTTGCTTCCTGCGGCCTGACGGACGGTTGTGGCGAGCAGGTCGTTCGCGGAAAGGGCGAGGGGAGGCAGTTCGTTAAGGACCTCAAAGGTAAGACCGCAATCGGGGTCGGCCTGTTTCATCCACCGGCCGGTGGTTTCGTTCAGAGCGCTTTCCATGCGCGAGAGCAGAGCATGGGCGTCATCGCCGGGGACGGTGCGCCATTCGATTTCGGCTTCCGCATATTCAGGGATGATATTCAGGGCCGTACCGCCGCGGGCGGTACCGATCTGGATCGTGGTATGCGGCGGCTCGAAACCATCTACCTGACGGCCTTCAAGGGCGAAGCGGCGGGCTTCGGCGGCGACCCAGGCCATGGCTTCACCGAGGGCGTGCAGGGCGTTGACACCTTCGTCGGGGCGGGAGGAATGGCCGGGTTTACCCTGGACGGTGAGGCGGACCGCGAGGCGGCCTTTATGCGCGATGACAGGAACCATGAGCGTAGGCTCGCCGACGACGCACCATTCGGGAAGGAGGTTCTGCTCCGTGGCGTCTTTCATCGCGACGCGGGCACCGTCGCAGCTGATTTCCTCATCAAAGGTGAAAATCATGTGCAGTGGCTTCGCAAGCGGCATCCGGGCGATGTCGGGGACGGCCGCGAGCATACAGGCGACAAAGCCTTTCATGTCGGCGGCCCCGCGGGCGACAAGATGGGAGCCGTCGTCGCGGAGGACGAAGGGATCGGACGTCCAGTCCTGGCCCTCGACCGGAACGGTGTCGACGTGTCCGGCAAAAGCCAGGCCACCTTTGGTGCGGGGTCCGATGATGGCGTGCAGATTGGCTTTGGTACCGTCCTGATTGTGGCTGAGAGTCCAGGGAATACCATGAGCGTCCATCCACTGGCCTGTCCATGTAATCAGCGGCAGATCGGTGAGGTTGCTGGTTGTGTTGAAGGACACGAGATGCGCGAGCAGCGCGACGCTGTCCGTGGTGCCGGGGGCGGGCGTTTCCGAAGAAGGAGAGCGGAGCTGATCCGTGGCGGTATCCATAGGAATCGAGTATTCACGTCCGGGCGGCTGGCTGCAATCCCGTCTGCGGGTACTTTCACAAGATGCGGAGAGAGCCTATCGTCCGGGAAACGGAATTCGTAACGGGATGGAGACAGATGAGGTTGTGAGCAGGCCGTTTCATCCGTTACACAGCCTCTGGCGACTTCTTCCGGCAGAACGACGACGGCAGGGTTTTGCCGCCCTGACGGCCCGTCTGGCACCGAAAGCGACATTGCCCGGTCCGTTTTCTGACGGTCATGTGATTGTCGGAGGCGAGATTGGCCGGGAATCGGGGCTGGGCGAGGCGGCCCGGATCATGTTGCGGGCTTATGGAGCATACGGTATTCCGGCGACACCGCTTCGTGCCGGATTGCTTGAGGGAACGGATCGTCCGGGATCAGGCTTTGATTCGGGTGAGGAACGGGCGGCTCTCGTACTGTTCGTCAATTCCCCGTTTCTGCCTGCGGTTCTGCTTCGTCTTGGAAGACGGTTTCTTCGCAACCGGCGTATCATTGGCTACTGGCACTGGGAACTGCCGACGGTACCACCTCTGTGGCGGGCCGGGGCGGCCTGTGTTCATGAGGTGTGGACGTCGTCACGGTTCAGTGCTCAGTCCCTGGAGGGACTGGCTCCCGGCCGGGTAAGGGTTGTGCCGCATGCGCTGGCGGCGAATCCGATACGACCGGCGATGATGGATCGGGCGGCGTTCGGACTTCCGGACGATGCAGTTGTGGTGCTGGTGTCGTTCAGTCTGGCTTCGAGTTTCGAGCGGAAAAATCCGCTGGCAGCGATCAGGGCGTTCCGGGCTGCTTTCGGTGACCGGCCGGATCGTCTGCTGCTGCTGAAAGTGGTGCATGGCGGAAAGTATCCGGAGGATATGGAACGGTTGCGCATGGCGGCTGGAGGGGCGGCTAATATTCGTCTGGAGGAGCGGCTTTTTCCGGTGGAGGAATCCTACGCTCTGATCCGGTGCGCGGACATCGTGCTTTCGCTGCATCGCAGTGAAGGCTTCGGGCTGGTACCGGCCGAGGCGATGCTGCTGGAGCGGACAGTGATTGCGACGGACTGGTCGGCGACGGCGGAGTTCCTGACTCCGGACTGTAGTCTTCCGGTTCCGTTCCGGCTGATACCGGCGCGGGATCCCCGTGGAGTGTTTGAGGCGGCAGGCGCAGTCTGGGCGGATGCGGATCTGCATGCGGCGGTCACCGCGCTTCGCCGGGCGGCAGAGGATGTCACGTTACGGCAACGGCTGGGCGCGCGGGCGGCGGAGGTGGCGCGGGAGCGATTCTCGGGAGCCGAACTGATGGCGGCGACACGGGCGTTTTCCATGGCGCCGGGCTCTGTGCCGTGAGGAGGATTGTCAGAGCGACCGATATGGCTGAGGAGCCAGAATGAGCCGGATTCTTGTCTGGCAATGGGGCCGGCGGGGCGCCGGTCCACGTTTTGCATTGAAGCTTGCTGAGGCGATTCAGTCTCTGCCGGGACAGAGTGTGGTGCTGTCCCTGTCAGGACGGGCGGAGATTCTGGCGGAAGGCGTGCCGGTACCTGTTCGGGTCAGTCCTGAAGAGACATATGGTGGTTTCGCCGGGCTGGCCGTACGGATTCTGGGTGGCCCGGTTTTGGTCCGTAAGCTGATCAGAAAACTTTCTTTGTGGAAACCAGATTTTGCGATCTGTGCGATGACAAGTCCGCTGGATTTTCTGATGGAGATCGCATTGCGGCGCGCAGGTGTGCCATGTGTCGTGGTGGTGCATGATGCGGTGGCGCATCCAGGAGACGGGTTTCCGTTTCAGCTGACACTACAGCGGTATCTGCTGCGCCGGGTGGATGTCGTGGTGGCGCTGAGCGCGCACGTGGCGAAGCAACTGCGCGGGCAGGCGGCACTGCGCGGACGGGATATCGTGATGTCATCGCTTCCCCCGTTTGACTACTCTGCGACATATGACGGGGATGTTCCCTGGGAGGGAGAGCGCAGGCCGGGACCCGTAAGACTGCTGATGTTCGGGCGGCTGCTGACCTATAAGGGGCTGGATATTCTGCTTGAGGCATTGTCGATGTTGCCGCCAGGTGCTGAATATGAATGTCGTATTGTCGGGAGGGGACCGGACTCGGCGACGCTGCGGTCGCTGGCGGCGCTGCCGGACGTTCATGTTGAGAACCGCTGGGTGCCGGAGGGCGAGGTCGGAGCGCTGATCGCCTGGGCGGATGTGATGCTGCTGCCTTATCGCGAGGCGAGCCAGAGCGGTGTCGGAGCAATTGCGCAGGCTGCCGGACGATGGATTCTGTCGACGAATGTTGGTGGTCTGGCCGAACAGTTTCGGGACATGCCACAGACCTGTCTGTGCGAACCGACGGCGCAGGCGTTCTCGGCAATGCTGGCGCAACTGATCGCGGATCAGCCTTTGCCGCTGGTGGTGCCCCGGGACCGGGGACAGCAGGCATGGCCAGCCGTGGCGGGGCGCCTGGTCGCCGATATCGGGGTGGCGCTGGGTCGGTCGGCCTGTCACAGGATCTGAAAGAGACAGGCTGATCTGATCGCATTGCTGTAAGACGACGTTGTCTGCCATTGAAAAGAAGGCTGACTGCGAGCAATACAGACCGAACACGCATATGAATGGTCCCCGGATATATTGCTGACGATCTGAAAGTGCTTTGTGATGTTACGGTTTTGCAGCAATGTTAATAAGATTCAGCAGATCTGATAATCGGTCGTCTGCATAAGCAAAATCACGACAACGGCAGATGTGCAGTCAGATGAAACGGACATGGCCGCGACCACAGAATTCATCTTCTACAGCAAGGGTTTTCAGGATTTCGGGCGCGACGTCGATACGATTCCCGGCGAAGGCGTCGAGCAGGGCTGTGCTGGCGGCGGCTGACGTCCGGAGGGATTGCAGAACGTCTGTCCCGTAGGTGCGAATGATGTCGTGGCAATATCCGGTGATGCCCGCGAAGACTGCTTCCAGCGGGATGAAGTCCTGCTTCGTGCGGGGATCCGGCGCGAAGACCGGAGCGGGGGGAATGGAGGTCATGTCGTAGCCAATGGTCTGACCGTGAGGGGCGGAAAGGATGGCCTCGATGAAAAGACCGTGCTGACGACGGAAGGTTTCGGCGGCAGGACCACTGGCAAGAAGACCGAAAGCCGTGCCGCCGGTGGCCTCGACGGCGGCGCAGGCAGGCTCGGTGGCCATGTAGAAACCGGCGAGAGGCAGACCGAGCGTGGTTTGCAGATGGCGCTGGATGGTGGCGCTGTAACCGACATCGACAAGACCAGAAAGGGCAGAAGCATCTGCTGTGAGGCCGCAGGAACGGGTATAGGCGATGAGACTGTCGCGGGAGATGCGGGCCTGAGCGAGGATGCCATCGCGCAGGAGAAGAGTAAGGTTGCGGACGGTGTCGCGGTCTTCAGGGAGAGCAACATCGAGGTCATGGAGAGGGCTGTCCGGAGCAACCGTAACACCGAGACGCGCGGAGAGAAGACGGGCCATGGTACCACGGAAACCATCGCCGCTGACAGCGAGGATATCGGGATCGAAATGGCTGGCCTGAGCGGCGCTGATGGCAACGCGGCGGGAGCAGTGAAAGTGCATCGCATCCGGAATCGGAAGCGAATACGTCTCACGGAGATCTTTGTAGAGACGCGAGAGAAAATAACCCTCGCGTGACACGAACAGGAATTTTTCGATTCTCCGGGTCGCGGGATGGGTGATGAGCTGTGCCATGAAGGCGAGGAGCAGCGGACCGAAGAGAATGCGGCCGGTCTGCTCCGGAGTGACAAGAGAGCGGGGCGTGGTGAGACGGCGCTCCGGGGTGCTGGCGAAGGGTGAGGCGAACAGATCACTGACGAGCGGACCAAGGAGGATGTCGCCGGCGAGACGGCGTTTTTCCAGGACCTGGCCGGGTGGAAGCCGGGCTGGTGTGACGACGGCGGCGATGTCGGATCCGACCGGATTGAGACGGAGCATGTTGAGGCCGGACATGACGTGGAAGTTGCGGATGCCGGCATCGGCGGTCCGCTGGATGTCAGCGTGTTCGTTATCACCGACATGCAGAAAGGAGGTGGTGTCTTCGGCTGCACGGATGAGGTCCCACATATCGCCGCGGTCCTTGCGGGCGAGGTATTCGGAAGAGAGCCATATCCGGTCGATGAGGGGAGTGATGCCGGTGCGGTCGAGGACCGGGGCGAGATCTTCACGGCTGAGATAGGTGTCGCTGATAATGAGGGTGCGACGTCCCTGTTCACGGGCGTAACGCAGTGCGGCGATCATCTCCGGACGGGGACGGAGGACCGCCTGGTCAGTTTCGACTTCGAGAATCCGTGCAAGGGCGAGGACGTCAGCAGGCCAGCCGGTCAGGGTGGCGAGCGCGGCATAGATGTCATCGAGTCCGACATCGTCGGTCCACGCGCGGGCTTCGCGGGCATTGTGTTCGGCCTGTTTGCGCAGGGTGACGAAGCCGGCGGGATCGGGTGTGAGACCGGAAAAGCGGCAGGCAAGGCGGCTGGCGACATCGTAATGGATGGTATCGGGGGTCAGGGCGATACGGGTCAGGAGGGTATCGAACAGATCGAAAGATACGGTGCGGACGTCACGGATGGCGGCATACAGATCGTCCGGTGAGCGGCGCTCGTACTGATCCAGATTCATTCGGGTGTGGCCAATGCGGATCAGGCCGGCTTCCGGATCGTATTCGTCGGCGCGACAGCCCTGGGCTTGGATAACAGGAGTCAGAATCCGGATTACCGCGTCTTCGGGCATGTTGTGGTGGATCGTGTCGACAGGGAAGTCGGCTACACTCCAGGGGATATCGAGCAGGGGGGCGATAGCGTGGGTACTGGCCCAGAACAGACCTTCGGGCGGATGGCTGAAATAGCCGGCCGGAGCGTGGAGGTTCATGCGGGCGAGCAGGGGATGAGCCAGGTGCTGGCTGGCGAGCCAGGTCCAGCGCCACCAGGGAGTATCGTGGTTCGGAGCAGGCTGGAGCAGGCCGAGTTCGGGATGTTCCGCGAAACGGGCGATGAGGGCGGCGATGGCATCCGCGCGGGAAGGGAGCACGCGATCCAGGAGATCAGGGCTGGTCTCCGTGTGCAGATGCAACATCAGGGGATGGCTGCGCAGCGGCGTCGCGAAAGTGGTGAGGATGGTGCCGAAATGGCTGCCGCACGGGTTTGCCACACGGATGAGGGCCGGGGTGGCGTTGAGTCCGGTCCGGGTGAGACAGTTTTCGATGTGCCGGCGCTTGTCGAGGCTGTCTGTGGCGATGAGCAGAGTGAAGTTGCCGGGGAAATGCGTGAGCCGGTCGAGGATGCGGTCGAGTGTATTCAGGCGGGTGGCATGAATGGCGACAACGGTTTTCGGGGCATCGGCCGGGAGAGGGCGGAGTTCGGTCGGAGCGACGGGACCAGTGTCGTCGTGGAGACTGGTATCGCAGATACCATCGATTTGCTGACCTTCGGCAAGGCCGTGCCGAAGGTAATGGACGAGACCATTGAGAACACCGGGTTCCAGGTTCCAGTAGCGGTCGAAATAGCGACGCATGTCGAAGAGCGGACCTGGGGAGAGGCAGCGTTCTGTATCTCTGGTCAGGAAATGCGCGATGAGGTCAGGGGTGTTGCGCTCGGCTTCCGGCAGGCGGTCACGATACCATTCCGGATCGAACAGGCCGGAGGAGAGAATGATGTCGCGGTCGGGTGAAGCTGTTGAGGAAGCGGACATATGGGGAGTGCGGCGTCTGAAGAGCATAGGGCTTCCCTGGCAGCCTGATCTGTTCGGAAAGGGATAGCACAGCAGAGCAGAGAGTGTCCCGTGAATGACCGGGTTCGTACCGGGAGAGAGAGGATTGCGATGCTCATCGGTGATCCGGGCGTTTGCATGCTCTGATAAGTAATATGGAGGGGCGGGTCGGATTTCGGGTGCACGGACCGGACTCCGCAACGGATGCAGCTTTTTTGATTTCAGTTAATTTTAAGAACAGAGTGACGGACTGTGCTTCTTTCCGGTGCAGGTCAGGGCGGCCGGAAACAGAAGAGCTGTCAGAACCCTGACGGGATTCAGGACAAACTCCCGAACTTTCGCTGTTTGTAAGAAAGCGGCTCACGCCAGCGTCGAAGCACCGTGCAGATGACAGCAGCGAACAGGGCTTCGACGCTGAACAGACCAGTCCATTCGATCAGCGCGAAGGCAGTGCTGTCGCTATTCCGGATCTGAAGCGTCAGCTGAAGGGCGAGGAGAAGGAACGCAATGCCACGCAGGATCAGGCGATGTTGCGAAGAGAGAGGGCGTAAGGTGAGAGTTGCAGCGTCGCGGTGCGTGGTAAGGGCCAGGAGGAGGACGGCAAGGAGACCAATGAGGAAGATCATGTCATATAATGCGATTTTTCAGGGATGACCGCCGGGCAGCGAAGGTGAAGGAAGCTGCGAGCAGAATAGCAATGATGGCGCCGGCAGCATCGACAGCGCGATGCCACGGTGCGCTGAAAAGCGCAACAGCGGCACATGCAGCTGCAGCGAGCGTAAGTATTTCCGGCCAGGCTTTGCGGACGGGACGAAGAGCCGCAAAGACGAGCAGCGCGCCCCAGATGAGAAAGACACAGCGGATTTCCAGACCGGCACGATCAGCAAGACCGGCTGGCAGAATACGGCTGACGAGGAAATAGCTGGCGAAAGCCGCAGGTGTTCCCGCTATAAAACCAACGTTCAGCCGCGCGACCAGAATCGTGCTGAAATGAGACACCTTGCGGGCACGGCTGACGGTCCAGAGTCGCAGCCCGGTGCCGATAAGTGCTGTCAGAATCAGCCCTGAGACGAAATACAGCCAGCGCGTGACACCCGGCGCAAAGCGGGCGACATGCAGGCCATAAAGGACATTATACGTCATGATGGCCGGGCGACGTTCGATATGCTCCGCGAGAATGGCACCGGTAGGGCCGTCGAAGCTGATGGTATGGCTGGTGATGCCGATACTGTCCTCGTTGCCTGCGGTCATGGTAATGACCGCGGCCCGATCGCCGGGATTGACGACGGCGATCTGCGCAATGCCGGTTTTTCCGAAATGCTGTTGTGCCGTGTGCAGAATAGCATCGAATGGTGCCAGCGGAGCTGCGGTGCCACTTCGGGGGCGCTCAATGGCAGCGGGATTCAGATCGTGCTGCATGCCAGCGGTATCGCCTTTGTAAAGCGCCGTTGCACTCCAGGGAAAGAACAGAGACGCAAGTGTGACAGCACCCGTAAAGGCAATCATCAGATGAAAGGGCAGGGCGATGACGCCGAGGAGATTATGAGCGTCGAGCCAGCTTCTCTGGCCTTTGCCGGGGCGGAAGGTGAAGAAATCGGCGAAGAAACGGCGGTGGGCGATGATGCCGGTGATGAGGGTGAGGAGCAGAGCCATTGCGGCGATGCCGGCGAGCAGGCGCCCCCAGGGATAGGGCAGCTGGAGCTCGAAATGAAAGCGATAGAAGAACTCGCCGCCGCGCGTATCGCGCAGGCCGTCCGGGCTACCGGTGACCGGATCGAGCGGACGCTGGGTGTAGCCGTTTTTGTCCGACCAGAAGGCGAGGGTGAAGGGCGCGCGGGGCGTGGCCGTATCGAGATACCAGCTCGGGGAGTCGGAGGCGTGGGCGCTCAGCCAGGCGATGGCGGCTTCGGTGGCCTGGTCGGAATCGACGGTCTGCCGGGTGAGCTCTGGCTGCATCCAGAGCGTGATCTCCGGCCGGAAGACGCTGAGGGTTCCGGAGAGCACGATGGCGAAAAGGAGCCATCCGGTGATGATGCCGGACCAGTCGTGCAGCCAGGTCATGGCGGGTCGGAAATGACGTTTCATACCGGCCAGAAGGAGAGAACAGCCAGCAGGGCGCCGGCCAGAGCGAAACCGGCGCAGAGACGGGGCAGACTGTGGATGGCGAAGGCGGTCATCATCAGCGGAGGCCAGGCGAGCAGACCGGCCAGCATTCCGGCGGCGCTGGCTTCAATACGGGGAAGCGGGAGCCAGCGGGCGATGGCGACGGAGAGGAGAGCGGCGAGAAGATAGCCGCCGGCGATACCGGTGAGAGTGCGGATGGCGATGTCGGAGCGGTATCGGGTGGTGGCCATGGGAAGGTCCTCGCACTCCGGGGTGTTTTCGTAAACAGGCACGTTTGCAGGGGAGAGTGATGCGGACAGAAGAACCGGGCGGGATCCGGTTCTTCCCTGCCGCTACCAGCTGAATCCAAGGCTGGCCTGAGCCGTCCGGCGCTCGCCGTACCAGCACCACTCGTCATAGGGCGCGTAGCCGTAGCAGCTTGTGATGTGGCGGGTATCGAAGAGGTTGCGGGCGCTGGCGTTCAGCTTCCAGCCGATGAGGGAGCGGCTGAGATTGGCGAGGTCATAGCTCATCGAGGCGTCGAAGAGCGTGTAGGCGGGAACATGGACATCACCATAGGACGCGGTGCCGCCATAGGAGCCGGCGACGTGGCGGACGCCGCCGCCGATGCCGAAGCCTTTCATCGGGCCGGACTGCAGGGTGTAGAAGGCGAACAGCGTGGCGTTGCCCTTGCCGCCGCCGATGAGTGGTTTTCCGGTTGAGGTGTCGCGGATTTTCTGGGTGCTGACGGAGGCGGCGACGGTCAGGCCTTTATAGACGTTGACATGCGCTTCGAACTCGAAGCCATCCGAGTGAACCTTGCCGCTTTCGGTGCTGTAGTTTGTGTTGGGGACGGAGACGAGGACGTTGGTCTGCTCGATGTGGAAACCATCGGCCGAGAGCAGAACAGGCAGGTTGGGGATCTGATATTTGAAGCCGCCTTCGAGCTGTTTACCGATTGTCGGGTCAGCCTGACGGGTGCTGGCTCCGCCATTGTTCGAGACGACGCCCGCCTGGGGCTGAAAGGATGTCGAATAGCTGATGTAGGGCGCGAGGCCGAATTTGAAATGATACAGACCCGAGGCGCGCCAGGTGATCTGGGACGGATTTTCTTTCGATTCAGAGCCGGCGAAGGTTTCACGCTGGGTGCTGTGGTACCAGTCATTCCGCAGGCTGCCGGTCAGGATGAGGCGGTCCACGGTGATTTCGTCCTGGCCATAGACGCCGAACTGCTGCTGCTGCGTGATGTAATTGAAGCCGGCGGTCGGTCTTGCGAACTGCTCATGATAGTTCGGCGCGAAGATATTCGCGGCCGGGGCGGTTCCGTATCCGCCGAGTTCCGTGGCGTGGCTTTGCTGATAATCGAAACCGGCCATGAAGGAATGGTGCAGGATGGAGGTGTTGAAACGGCCTTTGAACTGGCTGTCGAAGGCCAGGTTGTGCATGACCTCGTTGGCGAAGATCGAGCCGCGGCTGAAATTGCCGAGCGCTTCCTGGCTCATGTCGCGTTCGTAGGTGGCGGGGTCGAGATACACGCCGTCCGTATAGACGCTTTCGTATTTTGTGCGGATGTTGTCGTAGCGGCCGCGCGAGGTGAAGGACCAGTCATTGTTGAACTGGTGCGAGAAAATATAAGTGACGGCGCCGTGTTTGCGGTTGAACTTCTCGTAGCCGAGATCGCCGTCATAGTAATCGCGCGGGATTCTGCCGAAGGTGGCGCGTCTTAAGGAGCCTTCGAGCGGCACGGAGCCGTAGGAGGCGTTTTCCGGGTCATACTGATAGTTGCCGAGAACGGTCAGAGTGGTGTTCGTGCCGCCGCCGAACAGGAGGGACGGGCTGATGCCGAAGCGTTTGCTGTCGGTTCTGGTGAGCTGGCTGTGGGAGCCGTTGGCGGTACCGTAGAGCCGGTAGCGCACGAAGCCGTCTTTCGTGACATATCCGCCGGTGTCGCCATCGACGCGGTAGAGGTCGTAGCTGCCGCCGGTCGCGGTGACACTGCCGTAGGCCTCGCCTTCTCCGGGGAGTTTGGAGGACATGGCGACCAGGCCACCGGGACTGGACTGGCCGTAGAGCGCGGAGGCCGGGCCCTTAAGCACCTCGATCCGTTCAAGCCGGGAGGTATCGACCTGTGCAGTGGCGTAGCCGCTCGGGCTGTCCTGCTGTTTCAGCCCGTCGAGGAAGATGGGGACGGTGAAGCCGCGCAGGGAGAACTGATCGTAACGTGTGGCGGTCGAGCCGCGCAGGTCAGGCTCGATACCGGCGGTGTAGCGCAGGGCCTGGTTGAGGCTCAGCACACCGCGGATGTCGAGCTCGTGCCGGTCGATCACGGTGACGGACTGCGCGGTTTCCACGAGCGGCGTGTCCGACTTGGTGGCCGAAGAGGCGACTGTGGACGGTTTCCGGTTGCCATGGATGCGGATGACTTCGCTCTGGGCGGCGGGCGCGGATTTGCCGGTAGCGGCTGTTTTATTCGCGGGTGACGTCTTCCCGGATTTCTGGGTTTTTGAGGCGTTCGTCTGGATGGTGGCGGGGTCTGCAGAGCTTTTTTCTGCTGCCTGCGCCGTGCTCAGGCTTAGAAAAAATCCGGCCGTGGCAGAGACCACGGCGACAAAAGTGTGCACGGCTTTCACGTTACGTCTCCCTGAAGGAGGGATGGCGTGCCACAAAATGCGAATGTGTCGCAACAGCAAATTGAAGAAATATTATGTCACAGGGAACCCGGAGCAGGAGACCGTTTCGGGATGATGCTCCGGAGTGCGAATTTTCTTGTGATTTCTGAGCCTTTTTGGATAACTGGATTCAAGAATAACAATCTTCGGTACCGGCGCAGGACTGCATTGCATGGCGGACGCCGGTGAACGGGAGCGGCGGGATGACCGGAATTTCCGAAACGGTTCTGAAAGAACTTGCGCCGACGGGCGTGGTGCGTACGGCGATCAATCTGGGCAATCCGGTGCTGGCGCAGAAGGCGCCTGATACGGGCGCGTTGCAGGGGGTGTCCGTGGCGCTGGCGCGGGAGGTCGGACGCCGGCTGGGCGTTGATGTGACGTTTCAGGCTTTCGATTCTGCCGGAAAGGTTTTTGCCGCAGTGCCGGAAAACGGGCTGGATCTGATGTTTCTGGCGATCGATCCGGTGCGGGCGACGGAGATTCTGTTTACGGCGCCATATGTCGTGATCGAAGGGACGTATCTGGTTCGTGATGAATCCCCGCTGCGGGACGTGGCGGCATTCGACCGGGAAGGCGTGCGGATCGCGGTGGGCAAGGGGGCGGCTTATGATCTGTATCTGAGCCGGGCTCTGAAGCATGCGACACTGGTGCGGGCGGCGACATCGGCCGCGGCGATCGGTCTGTTCGCCGATGAGGGGCTGGAGGCGGCGGCAGGTGTCCGTCAGCCGTTGCAGGCCTGGGCGGCGACGCATCCCGGTTTCCGTGTGATCGACGGACGGTTTACGGCGATTGAGCAGGCGGTGGGCGTGCCGAAAGGCCGTGAGGCGGCGCGGGCCTGGCTGCAGGATTTTGTGGAAGAGGTGAAGGCGGACGGGTTTGTGGCCCGGGCGCTGGCGGAAAGTGGACAGACGGCGGCGACCGTGGCGCCGGCATCGTCGGGATGGCCGGAAGTTTAGGAGAGCGTTGCCGCCGCGTCAGCCGCAGCCGGCCGCCAGGGAGGCGAGCGCGTTCACGGCTTCTCCGGTGGCGTATGGTTTCGCCAGTATCGGAGCGGTAGGGAAGGTCTCTGTCACGGAGGCTCCTTTTCCGTATCCCGTTGCGAACAGGAACGGAACGGCGCGCTCTGTCAGCACTGTGGCGACGGGCACGGAGGTCGTGCCGCCGACATTCACATCGAGGATCGCGAGATCGACCGTTCGGGTTTCCAGGATATCCAAGGCTTCCTGGATGGTCGGGGCGACGAGGACGACGGCCTGTTTTTCCGACTGAAGCGTTTCCTCCAGATCTGTCGCGACGAGAAATTCGTCTTCCAGGACGAGGATCGTTTTGCCTCTGAGGATATTCGCCGGGAGATGGCCGGCGGGACACTGGTTCTTCTGGCGCTGATCCTTCTGACGCGGAGGGTTTCTGTCCGCGGCGCCAGGCGCGGCGATGATGGCGGCGGCAGGCAGGCAGATCTCCACTGCCACGCCCTCCGGGTGAAAATGGCGGGTGGCGGTGCCTCTGAGATCGTGGCTGATGGCGCGGTCGATCAGAAGGCTGCCGAAGCCGGAGCGCTTTGGCGTGCGGACGGGCGGTCCGTTTCGTTCCTGCCAGTGGATGGTGCATGTGCCGGAGACCGGATCATGTTCCCATCTGACGGCGAGCTGTCCGGCGGGGATGGAAAGAGCGCCGTATTTGACGGCATTTGTTGTCAGTTCGTGAAACAGCAGCGCGAGGAGCGTAAGTGCCCGTCCGGTCAGGCTGATCTCCGGGCCGGACAGGGTAATCTGGCCTTCGCCGGTACTGTAGGGCGCCAGATCCGTGGCCAGAAGATCATGCAGGGATGTGCCTTTTCCCGTGCCTTTCCCGGCGCTGATGGCGAGGTCGTGCGCGCTGGCAAGGGCGCGGATGCGGCCCTGGATGGTGCGGCGGTAGTCGGCGGCGCTGTCCTGCTCGGCGGGCAGTCTGGAGACAAGGGACTGGACCACGGCGAGGACATTCTTGACGCGGTGATTCAGCTCGTCATTCAGCATACGCTGTGTGGCTTCAGCCTGTGTGCGCTCCTGGAGTTTCTGATGGCTGGATCTGGCGACGACCTCCATCAGGGCCGACCGGAACAGGCCTGCGAGTTCGAGGTCGTCATCGGACCAGTAGGCTGAGTGATGCCGGACCTCCTCGGTCCAGATCTCGAAGCTGCGCCGAGGCGTCAGACGGATGCCGTGCGGGCCGGTGGTGTAGGTTTTGGTGGGATCACCACCCCAGACGACGGTCTGGATGATCTCCCGGCGGAAGAGGATCAGGCAGTCATCCTGTTCGGGCCATACCGGAATGACCATCGCGCCGGAAATGTCAGAGGGGGGTAGTTCCGGGCAGTCCCGCATCAGGCAGTCGCTGTGCCAGATATGGTTCTGGCCGGCGGTCTCCGTGAGGGCGAGCAGCGTCCTGACATCCTCTTCCGGCAGGGACAGGCCTGTTGATGACCAGTGCCGGTCCGTCCAGATGCCGCCGCCGTCGCAGGGGATCAGTTCGAGCAGTTCAGGCAGATGAGACCGCGCACAGATGGTCAGGCCGTCGGTTCCGGAGGCGTCGCGCAGGATCCGGGACAGGAACCGGTGCGCTGCCTGTGTCAGGGTGAGGCGGCGCGAGCGGTTGAGGCCGATAATCTGCAGCGCGATGACCTCTCCGATCATTTTGGCGGTGATCCGTTCCGCCATAAACAGACGACGCGGGCTGTAATGATGGCAGGCGATGAGGCCCCAGAGTTTACCGTCGACGATCAGCGAGACGGACATGGAGGCGCGCACGCCCATATTGGTCAGATATTCGCAGTGAATGGGCGAGACGGCGCGCAGATGCATGAACGACATGTCCAGCGGCGCGGCGCCTGCCTCCTCGATCAGAGGAACGGGCTGATAGGTGACGTCGCTGATCACGCGGATCAGCGAGCGTCTGTACAGTTCTCTGGCCTGGGCCGGAATATCGCTGGCGGGGAAGTGCTGTCCAAAGAAGCTTTCCAGATCGTCCCGACGGTTTTCGACGATGACCTGGCCGGACCAGTCGGGGGCGAAGCGATAGACCATGACGCGGTCATAGCCGAAGGTCTGACGGATCGACGCGGCGGCGTCGCGCAGCAGGCTCAGAATGTCGGTCGGGTCGCGGAGGCGCTCCAGTGTGGCGCGCTGCATCCCGGCCAGGCCGGCGTGCAGCCGTGCCGGGGTCGCGGTCTCGAATTCCACGATGATGGTGTCGTCCGACCGGTGGACCGCAATGTCCTGCTTCTGGTTTCCGCCGCAGTCCACGTCGAAACTGATAGCCGGATGGGTGGTGTTATCACGGTCGGCAAGGGCGAGGATCGTCGCGGCGGCTTCCTGGCCGATACAGTCTTCGGGCGTCATTCCCATCTGCAGTGCGGGCCGGTCCATGAAGCTGGCGGCGTTTTCCGAGAATCTGGCGAGCCGGCCGCCGGTGAAAGCCATCACGCATCCCGCGGGCTGGATGCTGGCCGGGATATGGATGGGCTCGCGGTCACAGCTCGTCAGGTCAGCCTGTCCGAAAATGACCTGGTCGGTATCTGTTGCCGTCATGGAATTTCTTTACGGTCGGGGGCCGATGGTTGCCTGCATTGCGAGAATGGCGGCATCAAAGGTCTGAATGGCGGCCAGTTCAGCCGCCGGAATGGCGTCGTCCGGCATCTGTCCGAGACAATGCAGAAAACTCTGCCATCCGGAAAGCCCGTCCGCCTGCACTGTCAGGTGTCGCGCGCCGAATGCTCCGGTGAAGCCCAGACCGGCTGCCTGCCGGACGAGGACGCGCGCGCCGAGAGTCGAACCTTCCAGCACATAGAGCAGGCCCATGGTGGCGGCCGTGCTGTCAGGCAGGGTTATGAGAACGGGGGCGGGCAGAGGAAGCGACAGATCACTGAGATCCTGCATCAGCAGGGATGTGAGGGTCTGTGGTTGCCAGGAGCCGAGGATTTCCGGCCGGGGCGCTGCTTTCAGGGCCTGTTCCGCTCCGGTGCGGAAGGCGGCGATTCCGGACAGATAGGTGTGATACGCGGCGGCGTTGTGTATCGGTCCGGCCAGAGTGTCGAGAACGGCGTGGCGCGGCTGCGTGGCAGTTCTGAGCCTGTGACGGACGGAAAGAGGGGCGGTCTGATCGGGCATTGTCTGTCGTCAGGCATAATGAATTGCCGGCGGCTGATCCCGTAAAAAAACTTTTATATCACGCTGTTTTGTCTGGTCAGACTTCCTCAGCGACAGAGACCGAAGCCGGTGGCCTGAAGGTGCAGATGGGTGGCGTGCAGGCTGTTGTAGTCGGGGGACAGCACGATCCCGAAAAGCCGGCAGGCGCGGTCGCGCACGGTATGCAGGAATATGCTGCGCTGATCATGGGAATTCCACGCAGAGACAGAGATTTCCCGACCGTCGGCGAGAAGGAAGCCGGAGACATCAATGGCGTCAGCACTGGCGTGGCTGCTTCGGACGCCAGGATGGTCGCGGATGTCGCGGCAGGCGAAGCTGCCGGCCTGACGGATGCGACGGAGTTCGGTGCCGAAGGCATCGCGGACGATGGGTGCGATTTCTGTTTCGAAGAGCGACCAGCGCACCGCGAGCCGGCAGGAGGCAAGGAACGGCTCTGGCATGCCTGGAGCCGGACCACCGCTGACGGTCATGACGTCGGGGATCGGACATGAGACGCTGCCAGCAGCGGAATATGCGTGGATATGGAGTGGAGCGGTCCGGAGTGCAGCTTTGCAAAGCGCGGGCGATGATGAGAGCAGACGAAGCTTGAGAGGGCGCAGAACGTTCGGCGGGGCTTGCAGATCAAGAGGTTCGACGGGGTCCCAGACAGGAGGGAGCCATGCGCGATGAAGGACCGTCGCGGCAATAGTGGTGATGAGGAGGAGGAGAAAGATGAGGCGGCGCCAGTGAGGCAAGGACGGGTTCCTGCGACTGTGTGATGTCTGTGGAACGACCATGAATGATAATTGTCCCGGCCCCGGAGAAAATTTTACAGGCAATGGCTTCCGGTATTTCGATATGTCACGGGATGGGTATGCCGAAAACGCACGGAACCTGGGCCAGACCGGAGAGTTTAGAGATTTCCCTCTGGCTGATGGTTCTTTCTATGTCCGGCTGGCCCTGCCGTCTTCTGCCTGTTGTTGCCATTCCTGTTCGTGATGAGGAGGACCGTATCGCAAAGTGCCTGCAGGCGCTCGCACGGCAGGAAAGGGCATCTGTCCATCATGTTGTCCTGCTGCTGAACAACTGCACCGACGCGACGCAGACTGTGACTGAAGGAATCGCTTCATCTCTGCCATTCGGGCTGACGGCTGCGGAGCGGACATATCCGCCGGAACTGGCACATGCGGGAACGGCGCGGCGTGAGGGCATGGAGATCGCGGCGGCAATAGCCGGGCCGGATGGTTTGCTCTTCACAACGGATGCGGACGGTGTCGTGGCGCCGGACTGGCTGGTGCGCAATCTGGATGCATTCAGCACCGGGGTAACTGCAGTTTGCGGACGAGCGGTGATTGATCCGGTCGAAGCACGGGCGATCCCTGCCAGTCTCCATGCTGATGACATGGCTGAAATGGCTTACGGCACCGCTCTGGACCGGATTCATGCGCTGGTCGATCCTGATCCCGCAGACCCATGGCCACGTCACACGGAACATTCCGGAGCCAGTATTGCGGTGACGGTGGCTGCCTGGCAGAAGGCGGGAGGGATTCCGGCTTTGTCATCCGGAGAGGATCGGGGATTTATCGCGGCTTTGCGACGGGTGGATACGTTGGTCCGGCACGCGCCGGATGTCGTGGTAACGGTGTCCGGAAGAACCGAGGGGCGTGCGAAGGGCGGAATGGCGGAAACCATGGCCCGCAGAATGCGGCAGCAGGATGAGATGCTTGATGATGCGCTGGAGCCGGCCGTGCTGTGTCTGCGCCGGGCGCAGGCGCGGGCCTGGCTGAAATCGGTCTGGAAACCAGGTTCCTGGACGGATGAGGTGATCGACAGCATACGCGGGCTGGCGGCATTTCTGGCGCTTCCGTTTGTGGAGGTGCTGGCGCAGACGGAGACGGCTTATTTTGGACAGGCCTGGGAGACGCTTGAGCGGGTGAGCCCGTTGTTACGGCGACAGATGGTTCGTCGTGGTGACCTGACACGGCATCACGCTGAGGCGGAGGCGATCGTGAGAGATCTGCTCATACGCGATATTATGCCGACGCCGTTGCGTTGCCGGAAGGCGTCCGTTGCCCTTCCGGCAGATGAGGCGGTCAGATAAGACGGTCAAAACGGCAGGTTTCCTGGCGTTCAGTCGGGCACGCAGTCAGGCCATGCCCGCAGCAGGTCGCGATGAAAAGATCAGCGGCGCTGTCTCCGGTGCAGGGGGTATTGGTCTCGCCAGTCCAGTTCACGAGAATGATCGGGGTGCCGCAGATGCGGACAGCGAGGCAGTGCTGAGCGAGGCGGGTGATGTCGGCCGGAGTAAGAAAATAGAGCAGTTCTGAAATCAGGATGAGATCGCAGCTTTCCGGTGGAAGCGCCGGGAACTCGTCCGGAAGTCTGGCGCGCAGGAAATTCACATTTGGGAGGCCGGTGCAGCGCTCGCGGGCGCGGGTGAGGGCGGCATCTGCGATATCTATGGCGAGCAGATGACCGCAGCGTTGTGCAAGGGTGGCAGTCAGGACGCCGATGGAACAGCCAAGTTCAAGTGCATTTCTGAACGGGCCGGGACCTGTATGAGAGAGGGTGGCGGCATATTTGCTGTGTTCATAAGGGCTGGTCTCGAATCCCCACGGATCGGGGTTCTGTTCATAGAGCTGCTCGAAAACGGCGCGGGACCAGGAATTTTCGCTCATGGCTGGAGAAAGACCTCATAAGGTGCGTCGAAGACGGCAAGAAGTGGTTCCGGAAGGCGGAAGGTCTCCCGGGCATCGGTGATGAGGTCTCCGTACTGGCTTTCATGCAGATGAATGGCACGGGCCTTGAGGGCGCGGAACGGCGTGATGTCGAGACGGAAGCCTTCGGGATATGTTGTGTCGAGATCTGTATCGGCCGGAATCAGCCAGCCCCAGACCGGATAGGCGAGGAGAGGCAGACTGAGTTCGTCGCTCACGGCGACGGCCATTTTCCATGCGGATTCATGATCGCAATGCGGGTCGTGCCGCCATGGAGCGAGGATGGTGCGGCACTCTGTGGTACGGGCGAGTTTGGCGAGATGATGAACAGCGTGATCGAAATCCGGACCGTCATGCGGGGCAGCGGTGTCACGCAGGCGCAGAAAGACGAGATGATGATCGGGCAGGCCCAGACAGGCGGTAGCGTTGCGGGCTTCCTGTTCGCGCTGCGCCCGGAGGCGGTGCGCGGGCCAGGTTTTCGAGCCGGGATGTGAGCCGGTGCCATCGGTCATGATAACCACGACGGGCGGCCGCCCGGCGGCGCAGAGGGAGGCGATGAGACCGCCACATCCGAGGCTTTCATCATCGGCGTGGGGAGCGAGGATCAGAGCAGCACCAGGAGCGATATCGTTGAGAGTGCCGGTCGGCAGCACGCGAAAGGCGGCCTGAATATCCCCGGCTTTCATGGTTGCGGGAGATCGCGGCGAATGAAAGTGGCGGCTGCTTCGGCAAGGGTTTCGTCCGGAGCTGGCTGACGGAGATAGGTGGCGAGGTCGCGCATGATGCGTTCCACGACATTGGTTCTGATAAAGGCGGCGAGACCGAGGCCGCGCTGGGTGAGTTCGATGACGTCAAGCCCGGCGCGTTCGACAGCCATCCGGGCGAGGTTGACGGTCCCGGCGATGTCGGCAGGCGGAATGACATCGTCGTCAGAGACAAGGGCGGCTTTGCAGGTCCAGAGGGCGGCGGTTTCGCGGGCGATGAGAGCTTCCCCGATGCGGGCTCTCTGATACGGATTTGTATCCCGGCCGCGGGCGATGAGCTGAGCGCGCAGGAGAGTAACGAGCCGGTCAATTCCGCCGAGAGCGACAGCCATGCCGCGCCAGGCTCCGGCGGAAAATTCAGGCTGGCGGAGGTAATCGCCGGGCGCTCCGATAATTGCTTCGGGCGAGATCCCGATCCCGGTGAAATCGAAGCGGCCGGTGCCGGAGCCGCGCATGCCGCAAAGGCCGCCGATGGATGCGGCGGCTTTACGGTTTTTGTCGACCGGGACGATAAGCATCCGGGTTTCACCGTCCGGGGTTTCGGCGGTGATGAGCGGATGAGTAACGTGCAACGCACCGGAGGCAAAGGCTTTCTCACCTTCGAGGGTGAGTGTGGTGCCATTGCGGAGAATGTGGACGGGATTAGTGGTTTCGGTGACCCAGATCCCGCAGAGGGCGCCGTCGCGGATATGGGTGGCAAGTTGCCGGAGCTGGGAAGGAGTGCCATAGCGGGCGACGAGGCGGATGGCGTTGATATGACCTTCAAGAAGGCGACCGAGGGGAAGGCTGGCCTCGCCGGTGAGACGCAGAAGCTGCATGAGGGCGGTGGCGCCGCCGGGATCGGTGCCAAAGCCGCAGCCGTCGAGGGATTTGGGCAGAGCCGCGGACAGCGCGCCGAAACTGCGGATCAGAGCCAGACCGGCAACAGGGAAACTGCCGTCGCGGTCATTTTCGGAGGCCTCCGCTTCCAGTTCGGGAAGACAGGCTTTCAGGCTTTCGAACGGAAAATTCATTGCCCCGGCGTGCCTTTCCGACATGGGTGTGTGCCGGTGAGAAGCGTGCAAAGGGGGTGCGGGTTGCGCGAGACGCAAAAAATGCCGACCGGAGCGCAGGTCCGGTGACTGTGGCAGCGATGTTTTCTGCTTCAGTGAAGAATCCGGTTAACGCCCCGGACGCAGGATCAGTCCATGCTGGTTTTCGCGATGTCGATCCATTCGGCGCCGGTAAGTTCGGCGAGACGGACAGGAGACAGTTTTACGGCGCTGTTGACAGATCCGGCAGCCGGCCAGACTTCATCCCATGCTTTCAGAGAAGTGTCACAACAGATACGGACCGATGTGGGGAGACCGAAGGGGCAGACGCCGCCGACAGGATGACTGGTGAGTGCGAGCACATCTTCCGACGAGAGCATGCGGGGACGGCTGCCGAACGTGTCTCTGGTCTTGCGATTATCGAGGCGGGCCGTTCCGGCCATGACGACGAGAACACGTTCTTCGCCGATTTTCATGGCGAGAGTTTTAGCGATCTGGCCTTTTTCGACACCGAGAGTCTGCGCGGCCTCAGCGACCGTGGCAGTGCTTTCATCGCGGATAACGGGGATTATATCAGGGGCATGCACTTTGAAAAATTCGATTACGGATTTGAGAGACATCGGGCTTCCCTGGAGATACTGGCGGCATGAATGCTTAACCTTCCGGCATGGATATTTTGAAGCCGATGTCGTCTGTTACGTTTGGCTTCTGCCAGGAAAACAGAGAAATGGCTTCACTGCTCCCCCGATTTCTTTGCCGTATGGCGTAACGCACTGACAAGACGGATCAGGAGAGGCCAGCACCCTGAGTTTCGAGGATAAGGCGAAACAGATGGGGGCCGCAGCACATATAGAGTTCGTTGCGCTTGAGACCGCCAAAGGTAAGGTTTGAGCAGCCATAGGGAAGCCGGATACGGCCAATGAGTGTCCCGGCGGGATTATAGCAGAAGACGCCGGCCGCACCGAATGAACCTGACGCACCACACCAGAGGTTTCCGAACACGTCGGCACGCATGCCGTCCGGTGTCAGATGGTGGCCCTCTAACGTCATGGCGGCGAACAGGCGGCGGTTTGCCGGACGTCCGTCGATCATGTCAAACGCATAGATGACGCTTTGTCCTTTGGTTCCTGTCTGTCCGGGGTCCGGCACGCAGGAGATGACATAGAGAGTTTTCAGATCCGGTGAAAAACACAGGCCATTCGGGCTGGGGACGGCGGTCTGCGAAAGAACGGCCTGGACGGAGCCGGTTCCGGCGTCGACGCGAAAAGTGTGGTCCTCCTGGCGCTCATGCGCGGCGAATTGCGGCGGGAGTTCAGAGCCGATACGCCAGCGAAGTTTCCCTGCGGAATTCGTGCCTTTGCCCGGAGCGTCGGGATGACCTTCGATGAGGGTATCGCCGTAGGAGGGATCGGTAAACCAGATGCTGCCATCCTCAGGATGGACGATGACGTCATTGGGAGAATTGAGCGGTTTTCCGTTATAGCTGTCGGCGACAATGTGGCAGCTGCCATCGTGCTCCCATCGGATGACGCGGCGCATATCGTGTTCGCAGGTGATGACGCGGCCTTCGGTATCGAGGGTATTGCCGTTGCTGTGGTAACTTTCGCGCCGGTAGACGGAGAGAGAGCCTTCACCGGCGCCGTCGGGCGGAATGAAGCGATATTGTTCGCTGCGGATGGTATCGCTGAGGAGCAGGATGCGGGCTTCGCTGAGCCAGGCAGGACCTTCGAGCCATCCGCCACCGGTGAGAACGCGCTGGATGCTGGTTCCTGAGAAGGTGAGATCTTTAAAAGAAGGATCGAGAGAGATGACGTCCGGGTCGGGAAGGTATCCCGTGGGAGCCACTCCGCTCCAGCTGCGTGGGGGCTGTGTTGTGACATCCGGAGGCTTACTTCCGGAGGCTGCGAATGCTGTAGTCCGGATCTGACTGGCGATGACAGTGCTGAGTGCGCCGGTAACAAAGGCGCGTCGTCCTGAAAACATGGTCCTGCGACTCTCCGGTCCGTGGCGGGCAAACTGATTTCTGTCACAATAATTCCGACCGTTATCTGATACGGCGGGATGACGGACAACAAAAATCTGTGACCCTGGCGTCCGGATCTGCTGCGCCGGTGTGTCTGATTATCGTTGCGATGTCATAGTGATTTCAGCCGGACGGGTAGCTGCCCGTTTCTGGTTGAGCAACGGATAGAGCAGCATGGCGCAGAGGCTGCCGACAAACCATGAGATGCCAGGGAAGTCCGCGAAAATGGGCAGGAAGACGGTAAGATTGGCGAACAGAGCCGAGAGCCCGAGACTGAGCAGGGCCGGTCGGTTGACGCCGTTTTTGTACCAGTAACGGCCTTTGGATGAAAAGGAATAGAGGTCGGGAACTGAAATTGAGCGGTGGCTGATAAGAAAGTAATCGGCGATGATAATGCCGTAAAAGGGACCGATAAGACTGGCGAGAAAATCCAGTGTGAGATGCATGGCGGCAGGACTGTTGTAAAGATTCCATGGCGTCATGAAGACCGAGAGAAAGGCCGCGGCCAGCCCGGCGGCGCGCCAGCTGATTTTGTCCGGTGCGAGATTGGAGAAATCGAAAGACGCCGAAACGAAATTAACGACGACGTTGATGCCTGCAGTAGCAATCATGAAGGCGAGAATCGCGATAACGATGACGGTGGTGTTGTCGGTTCTGGCCACGGTTTCGACGGGATCGGCGATACGAATGCCGAAAGCAGGAACTGTCAGGGCGATGGTCGTCAAAGTGAGAGCGGTAAAGGCGAGAAAGTTGACGGGCAGGCCCCAGAAATTGCCGTGACGGATAGCGTCCGGGCTTTTCCCGTAACGGGCAAAGTCGCCGAAATTGAGCATAGGTGCTGAAAAATAGGAGACTGTCAGTGTTACGGTCGGGAGGATGGCCATAATGGTATCGTGCAGTGAAGAGCCGGCGGTGGTGAATGTCATACTATCGATGACGGAATGCAGGCCGGTGGTGAAGCCGACGCGCTGCAGAAGGTAAAGATCAAGGGCGAGCATGACGACGTAGATGAGCGGCCCGGCCCATTCGGTAAAATGTCTGATGGCATCAATGCCGCGCCAGAAAACGGCTGCCTGTACGAGCCAGAGAGCAAGAAAAGCGGCCCAGCCGAGGGTGGAGAGACCGGCGAGACCATGCTGTGTGAGATCGGCCCACGGAGTGAAGGACGGCGCGGATTTGAGGATGAGGACGACGAGCGCGTTCGAGGCGAGCCAGGTCTGGATGCCGTACCAGCAGATGGCGATCACACCACGGACAAAGGCGGGAATGAGCGCGCCTTTTACGCCGAAAGACGCGCGGCAGACGACCGGAAACGGTGTTCCGGTCTGCTGGCTGGGGATGGCGACCAGATTGCAGAGCATCTGCACGATGATGATGCCGATAATGAGCCCTGCGGCGACAGCCATGCCGGGAAGATCGCCGGCGAAAAGATTGCCGAGCGTGACATAGGTGCCAACGCTGTGGACATCCGACATCCAGAAAGAGAGATAGTCGAACCAGGACCAGTTGCGATCCTGTGTGGGCAGAAGAGCGCTGTTGGAAAGACGCGGATCGGCGGCAGCGGGCCCGATGTCGGAAAACGGAGCGGCCTCGGGCATCAGGCGGACTTTCCTGCCATGTGGCGATAATTGTTGCGGTTGAACCAGGCCATGTATTCAGCCGGCGTGAGTGGCGGATAGCCTTCCGGACGTTCCGGCATTTCGCATCTTGGAAGACAGGTCATGCGATAATCCGGGTCCGGATGGAAAAAGAACGGAATGGCGTAACGGTCCTGCGCCGTGGCGTTGCTGGCGCGATGCGGCGTTGCGATGAAACGGTCATTCGTCCAGCGGCGCAGCATGTCGCCGGTGTTGACGAGAAGCGTTCCGGGGAGCGAGGGAGCGTCCGCCCATTCCCCGTTCCGCAGCCGGAGCTGCAGTCCCGGCACGGGGTTTTGCGCAAGCAGGGTGATGAAACTGGAATCTACATGCGGAGCGATACCGTATTCGTCCGGCTGATACCGGGCCGGCGGATAATGGGTCAGGCGCAGCGTGGTCATGGGATTTCTGAAAGCCGGCGCAAAGGCGGCTGCAGGCAGGTGCAGGGCGCGTGCATAAAGGGGCAGCAGGGCGAGAGACAGAGTCAGAAACGCCCGGTAAAGAGCGATGACCGCCGGCCGGAAGGCAGGGAATTCGGGAATGTCCGGGCAGGGAATGGCGCCGTCGGGCCGGATCTCCCCGATGAAGAAGGCGGCGTTCCGGTCGGAGCGGTTTTTCGCTGACAGATCAGGCGACGTTGTGAAGGTCGCGCCGCCCTGGCTGAGATAGCCTTCCATGGCGTCATTGACCGGCCAGCGGTTTTTGACCGCATCGGGCAGAGCGTGGAACGCTTCGGCGGCGGCAAAACCGTCACTGATCTGTTCGGCGGGGATGCCATGTCCGCGCATGAACACGAAGCCGGTTTCTTCGGAGGCGGTGCGCAGTGCGGCAGCTGTTTCCTCCAGCGCATCCGGATCGCCTGACAGGGCGGCGGCGATGTCCAGAACGGGGATGGGGCCGGCGCTCATGGAAGAATGCTCTGCTGACGGGTGGAAAGCCATTTATGCCGCCAGTGATCGCCATAGGTCGCAGGCGGATAATGCGCGGTCTCGCCGGATGCGATGCAGGCGGGAAGCGGCGCGATACGGGCGTCCGGATCGGGCTGATGAAAAAACACGATGCTGTGGCGGCGGGAGCGGCTGCGGTCTGAGGCGGGCGGCGCGACGACCCGATGGGGCGTGGAGACCCAGCGGTCATTGCTCCAGACGGGCATGATATCGCCGATATTGATGGCGAACTGGCCCGGCTGCGGACTCACATCGACCCAGTTGCCGGAGCGGAGTTTCGCCTGCAGGCCGCCGGTGGCGTTGTCGGCGGTGAGAATGGTCAGCGAGCCGTAATCGGTATGTGCTCCGCCGCGTGTCGGCGTGGCCAGGGGTGTCTGGCTCTCGGGATAGCAGATCAGGCGCAGGGCGCTGATGTTCCGGCGGTGAGCGTTGAGGAAGATCTCTTCGGGAATGCTGAGGCCTGAGCGAAGATACGCAGCAGGGTGCCGGCCAGCGAGAGCATATGGCGGGTGTAGAGCCGGATGGCAGGGGACAGGCCCGGAGGCTGCTCCGGCCAGATATCCGGAGCGAAAAAATCGTTCTCCGCTACGGTGTCTTCGGGATGCTCAGGGCCGAAATCGAGCATTTCCTTGGCATCGGGCGCATGAGTGACGGTGCCGGACTCCGCGCCGGCGGCGAGCGTTTCGCCGAGAAAGGGCGTGTAGCCCCGTGCGATGTGACCGCCCGGTCCCCGGCTTTTCAGCTTCTGTTCGTCAGGGAGGCGGAAGAAACGGCGGGTTTCCTCAAAGAGCGTGCTGATATCGTGTCCCGGAACCTGATGTCCGGTGATCAGAAAAAACCCGGTTTCACGGCAGGCGCGGTCCGTTTCCGCGGCGATGGCGGCGGAGCGGGCACTGTCGGTTCCGTAATGTCCGATATCGATGACGGGAATGGCGTCTGACATGAACGGCTCCTTCCTGACCGGAACGGGCAGCCGGGTGCGTGATCTCCCGGCCTGCCCTGATTCAGAATCCGGTACGGAATGTTACGATAGCGTAGAAATTGCTCAGTGTGTTGTAGGTGGGCGCCGTGCCGGCGATTTCCGTGCCGTAAATACCGCGTGTGGTATGGGCGTTGAGCTTCACGCTGTTGATGGCGGAATAGGCTTTGGTGTTCGCAAGGTTATTGATCCAGAGCATGATTTCCGGAGATTTCATGAAGGAGAGCCTGCGGCCGAGCCAGGTGTCGCGGTTGAGGCGGGCGCCGATCGTGAGATTTTCGGTCACGAGTTTTGGCAGATATTCGTCGTTCATGAAGGTGGAATACTGACGCGAGAAATAGGTCAGATCGAAATTCCAGAAGAACGTGCCGTTATCCCAGTCAATGCCGAGGGAGGTCGTCCATTTCGGGGCGTTGGTCGAGGTTTTGCCTTTCGTCGGCAGGTAGTCGTCACCGACGCGGATATTGTTGTTGATGACCGAGTGCAGATACTGGGCCGAGACATAGGGGCGGAAGTGGTAAAAGGGCCGGGTGCCGAGTTCGACATCGAAACCGTCACTGGTCTGGCCGCCGCCGTTGATGTTTTCCGCGATCTGCTGATTACCGAGGTAACCGTAGGTGGAGATCTGACGGTTTGTGAAATTGTAATGAAAATACGTCAGCGATCCGACGAAGATTTTGTCGTTGTAGCGGACGCCGGCTTCTTCCGAGATGGAGTATTCTTCCTTGACCGAGTTGCTTCCTTTGGAAGCATAGGCGCCGGTGTTCGGGTTGAGGGTGGTGAGCAGGTAGCTGTCGGGCGGCGCCTTGGCGCCGGTGGCGACGCCGGCGAAGACCTGCCAGTTCTTATTGACCTGATAATGACCGCCCAGCTGTGGCAGGAGCTGCAGTTCGTTGAGGCCGATCTTGTAAGGCAGGCCGGGCAGGCGCTGCGTGGCGTTGCGGTTAATCATGGTGACACGCATACCGCCGTCGATGACGAGCTTGTCGTGGAACAGTTTCAGCGTATCGCCGGCGAAGAGAGCGTGCGTCGTGGTGATGTCGCTGTAATTGGCGGTATAATAGTTCTGGCCGTTGGGCATTTTCAGGCTTTTACTCGACCAGCCCCAGGGCGTGGTGGGAGAACCGTCCTGATTGACGCCGGTATAGCCGGTGAGATCGGTGGAATTGTCATAATCGAACCAGTATCCGAAATAGGGATGGTTCGCGCCGAGGTCGATGGTCGCCTTCGTGACGACACCGCCACGCATTTCATTCAGGCTTGAATAAGACTCGGCATTTCCTGAACTCGTGCCAGAAAGCTGGCCCGGGATGACCATGGCGGTGATCTGCTGGTTGCCGTAATAAACCGTGTTCCCGAGAACAGTCCCCGCGCCATAAACTTTATAGTTATAAGCTGTGTAAGGTGTGATTTCGAGACGCACTTTCCCGAATCGGAATTTTGAGGGCGCGAGGATGTTGTAGGTGCGCGAGTGAAGCCAGTTCTGCTTCCAGTAATCGGTGTTCTGTGTCTGTGAGTTGTAGTAACGGGCAAGCTGATTCGACCATCCCAGCTTATGCCAGTTTTCCATGGTCGTGCTCCAGTAGGGCTCGTTGCCGGCGAGGCCGCGCATGAAGCCGCCAATGAGCGAAATCCTGTTGTCCGGGTCCCATTCTTTCAGAATGTGAAAGTCGAGATGCTGGAAACTTTCCTGACCAGGACCGCGATAGAAGGAATCATGCTGGTTGGAAGCGGAGATAAAGGAGCGGATACCGGAATGGCCCCATTCGCCGGTGTCGATGCGGACGAACTGGCGGGTGTAATCGCGCGAGCCGGCGCCGAAATCGACAAGGCCGCCGAATTTCTTTGAGGGATCGCGGGTGGTGAGGGTGAACATGCCGCCGGAGCCGTTGATCGCGGCGGTGTCCAGGTTGGACGAGCCTGGCTGGGCGGAGACGGTGCCGATATTTTCGCTGTCCACGATCCAGGCGAGGTCGAGATTGTAGCCGCCGACGCTGGACAGGGGCATGCCGTTATAGGTGTTTGCGATTTCGTCCTGAGTGAGGCCGCGCATGGAGAGGGCTGATTTTTCGTGTCCGGCCGGATCGGTGTTGGCGACGACGACACCGGGCATCATTTTCGCGAAGTTATAGGCGTTCTGCGCCGGGGCCTGCTTGGCGATGTAATCCTGTGAAACCGTACTGCGGGCCTTGGGTGCGTCCTGCAGCCGGATGAGGCCGCCGCCGGCCGCGTGACGCGTGACGCCGGAGGGTGTGGTCTCCGCCCGGACATCAATGACTTCCGGCGAGGAGCTGACGGCGTGGCGGGGTTTCGCGGTGGCCGCGTGGCCGGGCGCTGTCTGGCGGGAGGTGCTGTGGTGCGCGGCATGGCCGGTGGGGGTGGCGGCCCCGGCAGGGGTGGCGAACTGTTCCGTGGCGCCGGTGAGCATGACGCTGGTCAGAAGTGTCGCGCGAAATGTCCAGGTTCGGGTTCTGAGACGACGCATCCGGGGATTCCTCATGGCGCTTGTGAAAGGGGCGCGGTTGGGACGATGCGGGCGGCGTAGTTTGTTGCGGCACCCATATATTACGAAACAAGAATGAAACCTGTGAGCGAATTATGTCAACAAGAAATGTTAACAATCTGAGTGAGTATTACGCCGGGCTGAGCAGAAGCGCGGTCAGATCCGGACTGAGCCCTGTGGTGACAAGCGGGGATTGCCGGGTTTTTTCCGGCTGAAGGGGTGTCCGCATGAGGCAGGACAGGCTTTCCTCAAAGGAGCAGTGCACCGGAACGGGAAGCAGAGCAGCCAGTTCCGTACTGAACCCGGCCATGCCCGCGCCGGCAATGAGAATATGGTCGGCGTGGTCCTCATCGATGAGGTCGCGGGCAGCACGGAGAAGTGCCTGCACTGTCGCATTTCGCTGCACCCCGGCGTGTTCGCCGCTGTCGGGCGTTGTCCGGATGCCGGCGACGGTATCGGTGAAGCCTTCCCTGATGACCAGTTCTTCGATCAGCGGTTTCCACGCCGCACCTCCTGTGACAATGCCGGTGCGGCCGCCTCTGTCCCGGCAGCCCAGGAGGGAGGCGCGGGCCATGCCGGTCACGGCGCTGCCGGTGATTTCCTGCAGGGCGGACAGGCCCGGATCGCCGAAACAGGCGAGAAGAACCGTCGTGTCCGGTGTGATCAGTGGCGGGTCTGAGCGGAATGCGTGCGCGAATGTGTCGAGTGTGGCATATGCCGCAATCACGAGTGAGGTGCGGCAGGTGATGTACCGGGCGCCGAAGCGGGCCGTGACACCGCTGACAGCGCAGTGTTCCGGCAGAAAACCGCGCGCACGACTGACAAGTTTAGCCGTCAGGGTTGGATCGGTGTTCGGGTTGAGAATAAGAAGATGCCGCATAGGATCCGTTTCTGGCCTCGTGTTCACGGGTGCGTCTGCTCCGTTTTCTTGTGTTACGGACTGGACCTGTGTCGGATGACGGGTGCATTGTTAACAATCATCGTTTACAATGCAAACCAATGCCGGGGTGAAACGAGTGCCGTCTGTGCACACGGGGGGTAGCATGAATGTTATGCTGGCGGCGGGGGCGCTGCGGGATGACGGGCTGATTCAGGAAGAGAGTGCGATCGCGCAGGCGCTGCGCGACGCCATTCTCGAGCGCAGGCTGGGGCCGGGAAGCCGGCTGCCGGAAGAACAGCTGGCGGAGATTTTCGCCTCCTCGCGCGGCCGTATCCGGCGGGTTCTGCTGGCGCTGGCCCGTGAACATATTGTCGTGATTCAGCCGTCACGCGGCGCTTTCGTGGCGTCGCCGGACGCGGCCGAGGCGCGGGCCGTTCTCGCCGCGCGCCGCATGATCGAGGTCGCCGTGATGGAACGGCCGTGCCAGCCGCTGACGGAAGACGCGATTGCGGTTCTGCGGGCGGTCACGGAGGAGGAGCGGCGGGCGCATGCGGCGCATGACTCCGTGGCGATGATTCGCTGGTCGGGACGATTTCACCTGGAGCTGGCGCTGGCGCTCGGCAATGCCGTGATCGCGGGTATCGTCTCGGAGCTGAGCCTGCGGACGTCTCTGATCATTGCGATCTATGAGCGGCAGAATGCGATGTGCTGTCTGAAGGCGGATCATGATCTGCTGCTTGGCACGGTCTGCGAACAGGCCTGGGCGGAGGCCGGGCGGCTGATGTCGCGGCATCTGCTGGAGATCGAGCAGAATCTGGATTTCTCGTCTCCCGCGCCTCCGGCCTCCTCTCTGAGTCTGATTCTGAAGCGGTAGCGAGGGGGCGGAGCGGGCGGCTTTTCTTTGGGCGGTGGTTCGGGCAGCATGCGCCGCCATGAGCGATATGTCTGAAAAACTGATTTCTCCCCTGCTTCCCCTGGTGCGCACGCTGGACGCGGAACGGGCGCACCGGCTGGCGATCGACGCGCTGATGCTCGGGGTCGGGGTTCCGCCTGTCCCGGTGAAGGACGATCCGGCGCTGGCGACGCGGACGCTGGGCATGCGGTTTCCCAATCCGATCGGAATCGCCGCCGGATTCGACAAGGATGCGCGGGTGCTGCGTCCGCTGGCCCGGCTGGGGTTCGGGTTTGTCGAGGCGGGTACCGTTACGCCGCGCCCGCAGGCCGGCAACCCGAAGCCGCGTCTGTTCCGGCTGACGGAAGACCGGGCGATCATCAACCGGATGGGCTTCAACAATCAGGGAATCGACAGGTTCGCGGTGCGTCTGGCGCGGCTGTTTCGCGGAAGGGCGCGGCATCCGATGGTGCCCGTGGGCGCGAATATCGGCATCAACAAGGACGGTGCGGACCCGGAGCGGGACTATCCGGAGCTGATCCGGCGTGTGAAGCCATATGTGGACTATATTGTTCTGAATCTGTCATCCCCGAACACGCCAGGTCTGCGGGCGCTGCAGGATGCGGAACGGCTGTCCGATCTGCTGACGGCGATTGCAGCGCAGCACAGCGAACACCCGCCTTTGCTGATCAAGCTGGCGCCGGATCTGGCATCCGATGAGCTGGGGCCGATCGTGGAAGCGGCGGTTTCCGGTGGCGCGCAGGGGCTGATCATCAGCAACACGACGCTCGCCCGGCCGGCGGGGCTTCGCAGTCCGTATGCGTCCGAAGCCGGCGGTCTGTCGGGGCGGCCACTGAAAGAAAAGGCGCTGGAGATGCTGCGCGAGGTGGCGAGGCTGGCGGACGGGCGGCTGGCGCTGGTCGGCTGTGGCGGTATCGAGACCGGGGCGGACATAGTAGCGCGTATCCGGGCCGGGGCTGATCTTGTGCAGGTCTATACGGCGTTCGCTTATGACGGCCCGGCTCTGCTGACGCGCCTGAAGCGTGAGGTGCTGGCGATCCTGCGGGAGCAGGGCATTGAGTCGGTGGGGGATCTGAAGGGAGCGGATCTGAAAGGGTCCGGAGCAGGAGTGCGGTCATGAGCGGTCGTCGGATGGAAGTGTTGTCGGGAGTTGCCGCGCTCGCGGATCGCTATGACGGATTTATTGTCGATCTCTGGGGCACTGTGCATGACGGTGTCGCTCCGTATCCCGGCGCGGTGGACTGTCTGAAGGCGCTGCGAGCGGCAGGGAAGCGGATCGTGCTGCTCTCCAACGCGCCGCGTCCGGCAGAGGTGGTGCGGGCGCAGCTTGGCGGAATGGGCGTCGATCCTGCTCTTTATGACGGGCTGATGACATCAGGACAGTTTACCTGGAATCTGCTTTCCTCGCGTGATGACAAAGGGCTTTATAAAGACTGGCCCTGGCTTGAGAAGATCGGATCACGTGTTCTGCACATTGGTGGCGAACATGACCTAGCCTTGTTCGAGGGCTTGGGTCTGAAGCTGGTCGATCATCCGGACGATGCGGATTTCGTGCTGAACACGGGGCCGGATGAGCGGCGGGGCAAGACGGAGCTGGAGCCGTATCTGGAGCCGCTGGCGGCCTGTGTCGTGCGTGATCTGCCCATGGTGTGCGCTAACCCGGATATGGAGGTGATCCGTGGTGGCGTGCGACTGATCTGCGCCGGTCTGCTCGGCCGGGTTTACGAGCAGAAAGGCGGTATCGTGCACTGGATCGGCAAGCCTTATGCAGAGGTGTATCAGCCGGTCCTGGAGATGCTGGCGGTGCCGCCGGACCGGGTGATCGGCGTGGGCGACGCGCTGGCGACGGATATTCGCGGTGCGGCAGCGGCTGGCGTGGCCGGATTGTGGGTTCTGGGCGGGATACACCGGGAAAAACTCGGCGACGATCCGGTCCTCGCGCAGGAGGAAGCGGACGGAGCGGGCCTGTCACCGGTTGCGACGGTGCCGCTGTTCAGATGGTAAATGGCTGACATCAGGGTTCTGATCTGAAAACCCGCTAAAGAAGCAGTCTTTTGCGAACTATTATGTCTCCATAAAAAAGATGAAGGAATTATGGTCTCTGCCGGGGTGAGATGAGTGCGCGCGAAGGCATCTGTCCCGGACATGCCGCTACAACGATTTTTGTAGCCTGCCGTTATCGGAAACTGGCAATCTGCTTTTCGCGGAGGGATGGTTCCATGATGGAAAGTGTATCGAAACCGTGGTTTGCACCAAAGCGGTTTGGCTACGGAGCGGGATGGCCTGTGGCATGGCAGGGCTGGGTCTCTGTGCTGGTCTATGTCGCTGCGCTCGTGGTGATCATCGCGCTGGTTCCCGGGCTGAAGCAGAGCCTGGCGATCTTTGGCGTGACGGTCGTCTTCGGCTGGATTGCGTCGCGCAGAACCGAAGGTGGCTGGCGGTGGCGCTGGGGCAGGTGACGGGTCGTCGTCCCTCACTGCGGCCATATGTGAGGCTGTAAGCTATGCCGCTGTCAGAAAATCGAAGATCGCTGAGAGCTGGCCTGTCAGCATGTGACGACCGGAATGGGTACGGCACCCGGCCCATCCGGCGGCTTTCAGGAGGCCGGTCTGTTCGGGCATCATCACAACTTCGGCGACGAGCATAGGCGGCCGAAGATGCTCAGGAGCGATCGGAAGGGGATCGTTTTCGCGCAGACCCAGGGACGTGGCGTTGATTGCGATATCATGACCTTCCGAAAGGTCGTTTGCGGAGACGGATAGTCTGGGGAAAGAGTTTTTCAGTCGGGATATCAGAGCGTCCAGCCTGTCCTGTGAGCGGTTTGTGACGGTGATATGCGCCACGCCGGCTTCGGCCAGAGCGAAGGCGATGGCCAGCGCCGCACCCCCTGCGCCGGCGAGAAGAACGCGCCGGTCTTTCAGTGTTTCACCAGCATTTTGCAGGCCTGTGACGAAGCCGACGCCATCAAGAAGATCTCCGGTAATACTGCCGTCGGCTTCGCGTCGGATGACGTTGACAGCACCGGCGTTCGCGGCGCGCGGAGAAAGGTGGTCGCAGAGCGTCACAATGCCGGTTTTGTGCGGAACCGTGACGACCGCGCCCCCGAAGTTTCTCATGGCCCTGAAAGCTGCGACGACGCGGGCGAGGTCCTGACCGGGAGTGGCTGCGACAGCGACCATGACACCATCATAGTGACGTTCGGCAAAAAGCGCGTTCATTTTCTGCGGCGTCAGAACGTGGCCTACGGGATAGCCGAGTGTGGCGAAGAGCTTTGTTTTTCCGGTGATGCTGGTCATGAGGTCTCCGGCTGACAACGGGATGCGGCTCCAATGAAGCCGTATAATGAAGAATGATCCTGCGATCATGCGCCTTTTTACGTGGATCATACAAAGCGATGGTGGATTGTGCGGAGGCCCCGTGATCTGGATCGACGTGCCTGTGGTCCTGATCAGGATGTCACAGATGGCCTTCGTCCGGGCATGAGAGCGATCAGATCCGAAGCGGCGGCGTGTGTCCCGCCGTGGCGTTGCGGCCGGTGTAGCGTATAAGCGCCGTCCGGCAGCCTTGTTCTTCCGTCGATCGATCAGGACGTTTACCCGGATTCAGGAGCCGACAGGGCTGTGCGTCGATAGTCGTTCATACAGATCGTTCTGAAACTGCATCTTTCAAACTGTTGCTGAATCAGCACAGCCATGAAGAACCTGACCGTTCAGACGGGTTTTGTGGCGGAATTCCGATTCCGGTCGTTGCTAAGTCCGAATGATGGGCATTACGTTTCGGTTACTGACCGTATGAAGACAGCAGAGAACAGGAATTTCGAACATGTCGCGTAAGTTGAGACTGGCTGCCGGTCGTGCGGTTCTGCTGAGCACAGCTCTTTCGGGGGTCGCTCATGCGGCGACACCGGTGACACACCGCTCTCACGCGCGACCTCATGCACAGCAGGCGACTGCGACCGGCAAGACAGCTGGTGCGAAACCGGCTTCTCCTGTCAGAGGAATCGAGGCACGTGGCGCCGCTGACGAAGTGTCTGTCAGCACCGGCCGTCTGCATGTCACGGTAGGCGGCGGTCTGCTACGCCGGGTCGAGGAAGCCCGGAACATTCAGTATGTCGGGCAGGATTACATCGCCAAGCAGGCGCCGACGCAGAACGTCGTCAATCTTCTGGCAATGATGCCCAGCGTGAATGCGATGCCCACGGATGCAGCGGGAATCAACAGTTCCGGTCTGCAGGTTCGTGGTCTGACCTCGAACGATATGGGCTGGCTGATGGACGGGGCGCCGGTTCTCTCGTCGGGTGCCGGCAACTATCAGGCGGAGGTGCTGGATACGGAGAACATGGAGCAGATCGCGATTGCTCCGGGGTCCAGCAGCACGGACGATCCGGTGACGAGTTCGCTGGCCGGCACGATCTACATGAAGATGCGCGATCCAACGGCGAAGGCGGGAGCGCAGGTCGATTTCAGCTACGGATCTTTCAATACATTCCGTGGATTTTTCCGGGGTGATACCGGAGAGATCGGTCATTCCGGAGTGCGTGCGTTCGCTTCTGTTTCCGATGCGTCCGAGGAAAACTGGTACGGACCCGGCATCCAGAAGAAGATTCACTCGGACGCTAAAATCATGAAGGAATGGTCGAATGGAAGTTCGATCGCGTTCGAGCAGGTCTTTAATCTTTCGGATTCGGGGTATTATTACTATCCGACCGCGCAGCAATGGCGGCAGACACGCTGGATCAGCCCGGATGCGACGTATAGCGGCGTAAACGATTCCAGCTATTACAAGCTGAACAATGCGGCGCCGTTTTACAGCGGTACGGTTCTGATGCCGATGAAATTTGTGCTCAATGATAATCTTACCCTGACCGATACGCCATATTTCTGGTATGGGTATGGCTGGTCGATGGGTGGCAATACTGTTCAGCAGGGCAGCACCTATCTCGGCAATCAGAATGTGGACGTCAATCTGGCGCAGGGAACCGGAGCAGGCAGTCTGCCCACCGGCACCAGTGTCCTGGTCGACAATGCGAGTTATGGCCTGACCTATATTGGTGGCAATAATCTGAAGCTGAATTGGCATACCCGGCATAACGATCTTTATGTCGGCTACTGGTATGAGAATTATAATCTGTCGGACAAGGATCCGGTCGGGATTGTCGATCAGGCAACCGGAGCGCCTTACGACATCACACAGCGCGCCAATCAGTACACGCTGCCCAACGGCCGGAAATATTATTCGGCCAATTATTTTCTTCAGTACCAGCTGAATGCTTTATATGTCGGCGACAGCCTGAAGCTTTTTCATGACAAGCTGAACATCAACGCTGGCTTCAAGGACGTGATGATCACCCGGTCGGCTGACAACTATCTGCCGGGTGCGACAGCTCACCAGGGTGTCAGTGAAAATGTTCCGCTGCCGACGCTGAGCGCTCGGTACAGCTTTGACCGGAACAATCAGATTTTCATTCTGGGTGAGGGCGATTATCGCCAGCCTTATATGGGCAGCAATCTTGACGCCTACGGGATCGGCACCGGGCAGCTGGTCAACGGCGCGTCCATGCCGAAATCGGAATATGCGATCAAGGAAGAACTCGGATACCGCTATAACGGTGAAAAGATTATCGCCTCGGTGGTGTTCTACAATATGAACATCGTCAACCGTCTGCTGACTCTCAACACCTATCAGAACGGTGTTCAGGTCAGCCGCACGGAAAATGCCGGCGGTCAGACCAGCCGTGGTGTGGACGTTCAGTTTGCGACGGCTCCGATCTGGGGACGGTTCACGCCCTATGTGACGTTTGCCTATCTTGCGGCGCGGCAGGACAACAACACGGCGACGACTGCCTCTGACGGAACGGTTGATTACCTGCGGACGGCGGGCAAAACGCAGGTGATGAGTCCGCATTATCAGGCCGCGCTGGGTCTGACCTATGATGACGGGCATTTCTTCGGGAATCTGAACGTCAAATATATCAGTTCGCAGTATTCGACGCTGATGGACGACGAGAAAATGCCCGGTTATGTCACAAATTCTCTTACCCTGGGGTATCGTGCCCGCGACATCGGTTTTATGAAGGCGCCGAAAATTCAGGTCGCACTGAACAACATCAGCGGCTCGACCCAGCGGATTGGCGTGTATGGATATTCTGACAACGCCCGGACCGCTCAGGGTGTTTTTGGCGGAACGATCAGTGGCAGTTCGCCCACCTATTATATCGATCCGGGATTTGCGGCCATTATGTCCGTCAGTGTCGGACTGTAATACGTCTGACCGGTACATTTCGGGTTCGTGATGACCGGAGCAGAGAAGTCCCGCCACCCGACGGGAGCGGGACCAGTCTGAAGGAGCAGCTATGCTCCGTCAGCAACAGAGATCTGAGTTTATGTGGAAAGACAGGCCAGCATGGCTTTAACGCGCGGGTCGGTCTGATCCGGGGTTACGTAATTTCCGTTATTGACCAGCCATTTGTCGTCGCACCAGACCGTTGTAGCCAGAACGCGGGAGTCGGCCGTCAGAGCGGTAAAGGTATTGGTCAGAGCCGCAACCGAAACAGCGTCTGCAGGACAGCCGATCTCACCGACGATGATGCCGGCGTAGCAATCCGGCAGAGCAGAGGCGAGCAGGCCGGAGAACCGGTCCACGCCGGCCGATGTACTGGTGGAGGCATCTCCGGCTCCGGAGCCGTCCGGATCAAGATAGCAATGTACTTCAACGACGCAGGGGCCGACAGTGTCCACAACGGCGGGGACCGGGTTGCTGACGCTGAACTGTGCGGCGGCCTGATAGGCAGTCCATGGCACGGTGATAACGCCTTTGTATCCGGTCGCCCGCATCGCGGCGATGACGGTGTTCCAGAGCGGCTGATAAGTAGCGTTGTCGTGCTGGTATGGTTCGTTCATCAGGCCGATGGCGACACGCCATGGATCGGCATCGCCCATCCAGTTCTTAACTGCGGTGGCCAGCCGGGTCATGTAATCGAGATACTGTGCCTGGCCGCTGGTGGTGGTAATATCGACAGTGGTCCCGCTTGTCTGGATGCTGCCAAATCCATGCGGATCGAAAATGACGAAACCGTTTGCTTCCAGATAAGGTTGTGCGAGAGCGGTGGAATAACCCAGATAGGTTGCATCGAAGTCGGTGCCCTGACCGCCGGGCTGCATACGGTACAGATTGTGAGGAATGCGCGCTGCGAGGCATCCGAGAGCGATCCAGCTTTCGCCGAGGGATGCGGCGGGAACGTTGTAGTCAAAATAAGCCCTGGACGAAAAAGTGCTTCCATCCTCAAGGCCACCGAGATTAACGCCGATAAGCATGATGTTCTCCTTCTGAAAAACGATCGGCGACGTGTTTTTTGTGATTAGAATTGTGTCTTTCCCGGGAAGGCGCCATTACCGGAGCACGGTTCGTGCGTCAGGAACTGGCGGCATCAGACTGGCTGTCCCTCGCTCTTCGTAACGTAACGAAATTATACAATCTTGCTGGCGCGTGATCCGGCGCTGTTATCGCGGCACTGAAAGTGGCCGGTCTTATCTGCCCGGAATCACCACAGGAAAGGATTTTAAAAAGAAACGCCCCTGTCCGGATGGTTTTCCGGACAGGGGCGTTCTGAAGAAGAGGCCTGCTTCAGCGAGGAAACAGGGTTTAATTGTTATCGTCGTCGTCGCCGTTATCGGGAGCCGCATTGCTGTCGCTGTTATCGCCGTTCAGGGAGACGGCGACGAACAGTGACTGACCGTCGCGGAGAATACGAAGCAGAACCGCCTGTCGGGATTTCAGAGCAGCGGCGACAGCTGTGACGGTGGCTTTGGGATTGTCGACCTGCTGGTCGCCTACGGCCTGAATGACGTCGCCTGGGCGGATGCCGGCCTGATCGGCGGGAGAGCCGGGTTTGACGTCGCTGACGACAACGCCTTTGACGGACTGGTCGAGACCAAGTTGCTGACGGGCGTCACCGTTGAGCGGAGCGAGAGAAACACCGAGCTTCTGACCATTGCTTCCGAGACTGGCAGGTGTTCCTGGCGCGCCGCCGGCTGCGGACTGGCTGGCAATTTTCACGGTGATGTCGCGTGGGGCGTTGCCGCGGAGAATTGTGAACGTCGCATCCGTGCCGGGGACAAGGGCTGCCACTTTGACCGCGAGATGGTGCGGTGTGTCGATCGGCTTTCCGTTCAGCTTCGTGATGACGTCACCCTGTTTGATTCCGGCTTTTTCAGCCGGGCTGTCAGAAGACACGCTGGCAACGAGAGCGCCGGCGGCCGGGGTTCCCGGAATGGAAGGTTTCAGGCCGAGAGCGCTGGCTATGGAGGGCGAGACCATCTGCGCCTGGACGCCGAGATAGCCGCGCGTGACGTGTCCGGTCGTCCGAAGCTGGGTGACAACGGTCTGAACGATGTCCGAGGGGATGGCGAAGCCGATGCCGATGGAGCCACCGGAAGGCGAGAAGATGGCCGTATTGACGCCGACTACCTTGCCGTCCTGAGTGATCAGCGGGCCACCGGAGTTGCCACGGTTGATAGGAGCGTCGACCTGGAAGAAGTTGTCGTACGGACCGTCACCGATATCGCGGCCGAGGGCGGACACGATACCGGCTGTGACGGTGCCGCCAAGACCGTAAGGGTTGCCAACAGCGATGACCCATTCGCCGGGCTGAACGTCATCGGATTCGCCGAGCTGGACGAAAGGCAGCTTACCGGTCGGGGTGAGTTTCAGCAGAGCGATGTCGGTTTTGGGATCGCGGCCGACAATGCGTGCGGAAAGGGTGGTGCCATCGTCGAGCGTGGCGGTGACTTTGGTTGCGCCTTTGACCACATGGTTGTTGGTGACGACATAACCGTCAGCGGAAATGATGAAGCCGGACCCCCGGGCTTCGACAGTCTGCTGCTGTTGCTGCGGCATCATCTGGAAGGGAAAGGGAAAGCCGAATGGCATCTGCTGGCCTCCGCCCTGTCCCTCACCGGGATCGACGGAATCGGCACGGATCTTCGCCGTAATGGAGACGACGGCGGGCTTCACCTGTTTGACGAGGCTGACGAAGTCCGGAATGGTTTTTGCCGGCGCGGATGGCTGGATCAGGCTGGCTGTGTCGGCTTTCGCGGCCGGAACCATGAAGCCGGAGAGCGGTGAGGCGAAAGCGAGGCCACCGAGACCCGCGATTGCTGCGCACAGGAGGGCGCGGGACGTCCGGGTGGTGCGGGTCGGCGAATTCTGTACTGGCATATCTCTTCCGATAAATCCCAAAAGACCGGGCCGCTTCGCGCGGCCCGTGCACACTATCATGATGAGCGAGGGCGCCTTTGAGGGCAATCCACCCGCGCCCGAGAGTGTCCCGAATACGCTGTCTCACCGAACAGGCATGATACACGGTGATGAAACATGCGTTAGACGAGGTAGTTTCCCGGGGGTCTGAATAAGGAGCGTCCGGTCGCCCGATGCGTGCAATTGGGATGCATATATGACAAAACATTGCCGGACATTGAAGAGGCGGAACATGATGGCAGGTTATCGGCAGGGACTTTTTACGGCGGGTATCCTCGGGTTGCTGGCGGTTCTGCCGTCCTGTGAAAGCACGAGCGAAATGGTGGCACAGAAGGAAGATCATCTGGCCGCGGCAGGCTTTGCCTTTAAGCCGGCGAACACCCGGGAGCGCCAGGGCATGCTGAACAGGCTGCCACCGCATCGCTTCGTGCAGCGGGTGAAGGGAGACCAGGTATTCTACGTTTACGCTGATCCGACAGTGTGTGACTGTCTCTATGTGGGCGATCAGGCGGCTTATGCAAAGTATCAGCAGTATCGTCAGGCACAGGCGCTGGCTGATGAACAGCAGATGACGGCAATGGATTACCAGGATGCGTCGTGGAACTGGGGAGCATGGGGCCCCTGGGGTGGAGGTCCCTGGGGCTGGGGAGGTCTTCCGGGCGGCGCTTACGGTGGCTGGAATCCGGCCTGGGGGAACTGGGATCCGGGAATGGGGCCGACAGGCTGGTGACGGGAACTGAGCAGACCAGACTGTTCATCCGGGTTTTCCGGGGCATCCCAAAGCTGGGATTTCCTGCCTTTCAGAAGCTGATTTCAGGGTTTCATGGCCTGTTTCGGGCCTGAAAAAGTCTGTTCTCTTAACCGGCGATCTCTATAAGGGCGGGTCGCCGTGTTTATGCAGCAGGACGTCTCTGTGATCAGCTTGTCAAAGAAAATTGTTATTCTGTCTCTTGTTTTTCTGAGCGGATGTTACCAGGTGGGGCCGCGGCGCCTGGATCAGGACGAAAGCGATTATTCACGGGCCCTGACCAGTTCCGGCAAACAGCAGACGCTGCTGAATGTGGTGCGGCTGCGCTATGCGGATACACCGGGATTCCTCGATACGACGCAGCTGATTTCGGGCTATCAGTTGCAGCGTAACCTTTCCGTTGGCGTGGGCACGGATTCGCCGGTTCGGCCAATTGGGGGTGCGGCGATTCAGTTTCAGGAGAGCCCCACTTTTACCTTCCAGCCGGTGACCGGCGATTCTTATGCGCAGAGCTTTTTACGCCCGTTGCCACCAGGCAGTCTGCTGCCTCTCGCAATGGGTGGTCTCCCGATCGATGTGCTGTTCAGGCTGTCCGTTCAGTCGGTCAATCTGATCAGCAATGCCGGGGCGATCGGTGGGAGTGTCGGCCGCGGATCACCGGAGTTTTTCGAGCTGATTCATGATCTGCGACTGCTTCAGCTGACAGGGCTTCTGGGAATACAACTGGAGCACAGCCCGGAGATTTCGGGAAAAACACCGCCGGTTGACCGGGTCTTCCTGACGGTTGCCAGCACAAATGATCCTGTCCTGTCCGAGACGGTTTATGAAACGCGCCGTTTCTTTGGCATGTCCCGGACGGATGAGCGGGTGGAAGTGGTCTACGGAGGCGGCAAGGCTGCCCGGGGACAGGTCAGGCTTCTGACACGCACCATGCTGGGTGTTATGGCGCAGATCGCGTACCAGATTGAGGTCCCGGCGGAGGACATCAGATCCGGACGCACACTTGCGGGGACAGCGCTGATCGGGCGTGAAACGAAACCGATCATCATTATTCATGTCGGCAAAGAGCGGCCTGACAACGTATTTGTATGGACGACCTACAATAACAAATATTACTGGATCGCCGATGATGATTTCGACAGCAAATTAGCGTTTACCATGCTTCAGATTTTGCTGGAGCTGTCGAAAACCAGCAAGAATCCAGGGGCGATCGTCACAATCCCGGTGAACGGATAGGTTCCCGCTTTCGCTTGGCGGAAGATGAAAATCAGTCTGTCTGTGTCAGGTCTTTGCAGCTTATCTGGCCGGTCTTCCGGTTGCCTGTGGTGATCTGATACATGCTGGGCCAGAGTTTCCCGGTGACGAAGAGGCGCTTTTTCTGCGCATCCCAGGCGATGCCATTGAGAACGTTGTCGCTGTACCGGGTACGGGGCGGGCCGATGTGGCTGAGGTCAAGAAAGCTGGTGACGATACCTGTTTTCGGGTCGATGCGGGCAATAAGGTTTGTCAGCCAGACATTGGCGTAGATTTCGCCATTGACCCATTCCAGTTCGTTGAGATTCGGGACAGGACAGCCATCGGCGGTGACAGAGAGCGTCGTGACCTGTTTCAGGGTTTTCGGGTCGATAAAGCGAAGTTTCGCACTGCCGTCACTCATGATGAGCCACTGACTGTTGCGGGTGAAACTCCAGCCTTCGCCAGGATAGGTGAACTGGCCTTCGGGTTTCAGAGTTTTAAGATCGTAGATGAAGCCGACATGGTCGCGCCAGGTGAGCTGGAAAAGACGATCTTTCCAGGTGATGATGCCTTCGCCGAAATACGGTGTGTCAAGGCGCGTTTCCTGCAAAGGGGTGGCGGTTTCGGGTTTTTCCTTCCGGATCCACGAGTGACCGGCAAGCCCGGTGCTCTCAAAGAGGAAACCATCCTGAAAAAAGAGACCCTCCGTAAAGGCGCGGGGGTCGTGCGGAAAAGTGGCCTGGACGCTGACACCGTAGACCGGGGTTGCGGCAGCAGGCTGGCAGAGGAAAACGGACAGAACAGCAGGCAGAAGAACTGTTTTTCTGCCGCAATCGTTCATGAAATTTTTCCTCCTGCTGTCGTCTGTTCCGCCGATGATAACAGCGCAGTGCTGTAACGGACAGGGAGGGAAGATAGCGTGGTCAGATCCGGCAGGAAGACACACCGGGTAGCTGTTCCTTTCCAGACTGGATGTCAGGGTCAGGAGTCACCGGGTGTCAGGACTATGTCTGACGACAATCGGGTCAGCCGGGACACGCATTGCTGCTGCTGAACAGCACTCCGGATGAAGGAAAACATCTTTGGGCAGAGCCATGGAAATGTACTGAGCGATGGTGCCGGCAGCGACCGGCTCTCCGTAATATATTCACCAGCATATGGCTGCAGCGCAGCCGGGAAGATGATGGAGAAGATCAGGTAGTGTCCCCGATCGGCACGGCCCTGGAAACCAGAGTGGCAGCTGAAGCTTTTCAAAGTCCTTCCAATCTGCAGTTCCTGATGGAGGTCTGAATATGGTTGTTGTCCGGAAAGCAGATGCCGCCGGTGGTCCCCGATGTTCTGTCCAGGGCGGAAGAGCTAGCGGTCCCGCCAGACCTGGCGAGGTGCTGGTGCGTCACGCGGCGATCGGGGTCAATTTCGTTGATACCTATTATCGTTCCGGTCTCTACCCCTGCTCAGATTGCTGCCTGATTCCGGGCAACGAGGCAGCGGGGTCGTGGAGGCGGTCGGAAGAGGCGTTGAACATATCTCGGTGGGAAACAGGGTCGTCTATACATCCGCCACCGGTGCTTACCGGTCCGAACGTGCGCTGGATGCTTGTACGCATTCCGGACGGGATCGACGATGTGACAGCGGCTGCAGTGTTCCTTAAAGGGCTGACGGTCCGGTATCTTGTTACCGACAGCTATCTGGTAAGTTCGGGAGAGTTCGCTCTGGTTCACGCCGCCGCCAGCAGAGTCGGGCTGCTGCTCGGACAATGGCGCGCTTCTCTCGCTGCTGTCGCGATCGGCGTGGCAGGTGGCCCGGAAAAGGCAGCATTGGCCGCGCACCATGGTTATGCGCATGTCATCGATTATAACAGTGACGATATTGTCGCGAACGTGACTCGTCTGACCGGCGTACCACTGTGCGCAGCGGCATATGATTCCGTCGGCCGCACGACGTGGCGGGTGTCCCTCGCGTGTCTGAGAACGCGAGGGACGTTTGTCAGTTTCGGTCAGTCTTCGGGACCGGTCACGGATTTTCGGGTTTCCGATCTGGCACGCGGGGCGTTTATGGGCCACCCGGCCAAAGCTTTCCGATTTTATTCGCGAACCGCAGGAATTGCGGCGGAGATCAGCGGTACTGTTCGGGAAGATCCTGGATGGTGCTCTGAAGGCGGATGCCGTGACACAGCGTCCGCTCTTTGAGGTTGTGCAGGCTCATGTTGATCCGGAGTGACGCAGATCGACCGGGTCTGTGGTACTGATTCCCTGAGCAGATCAGGCTGCCTCAGGATTTCGGGGAAAATATTAATGCGTTTCCATCGCTCGTGGCGTTCTCTTTCCGCTGTCATGGCGTCCGGCCTGGTGTTTACGGCGATCACGGAGCGCGCTGCCGGGAGTCCGGTTTCTTCCGCGAAGTCAGAACAGCTTTACGAACTGATCGGAAATGCGCGCTTCGTCGATCTGACACATGCTTTCGGACCCGGCATTCCTCACTGGCGGGATGTGGGAGACGAGACGGTTACGACCTTGTACGATTATCCGCAGTCCGGTTTCAGAATTCAGAAATTCTGTCATGTGGGGCAGTGGGGCACCCATTTCGATCCGCCGGTTCATTTCATTCCCGGCGCCAGAACGCTGGATAATATTCCGCCGAAGGATCTGTTTCTTCCTCTCGCAGTCATCGACGTTCATGCCAGGGTGGCTGCTGATCCGGACTATGCCGTCACGCGTCAGGATATTCTGGACTGGGAGACGCGGAATGGACCTGTTCCGGCCAGGGCGTTTGTTGCGCTCAGGACAGACTGGTCGCGTCGCTGGGCGGACCAGAAGGCGATGCAGAATGTCGACGCCAGCGGCGTCTCGCATTATCCGGGCTGGAGTATGGAAGCGATTCGCTATCTGTACGAGGTGCGTCATATTACGGCCAATGGCCATGAAACCACCGATACAGAGCCCGGAGTGGTGGTGACGAAGAACGATTATCCGATCGAACGTTATATTCTTGCTCACGACCATTATCAGATCGAGATCATGGCAAATCTTGATCAGGTCCCCGAAAAAGGGGCACTGATCAGTGTTGGCGTGCCAAAAGTGAAAGACGGAACCGGTTTTCCCGTCAGGGTGATTGCGATCATTCCATAAGCCCGGCGGCTTCGTCATGCGTGGCTGTCAGGAGTGATGCCGAAGCGCTCTGAAAAACTCTTTCAGCATCAGAGAGTTTTCCCGTTCTCTGATGCCTCCGATCGTTTCGGGACGGTGCAGGCAGGCAGGTTGTCCGAAGAGACGGGGACCATGATCAACGCCACCGCCCTTCGGGTCCCAGGCACCGAAGATGATGCGCCGGATACGGAAATGGACGGCGGCGGCGGCGCACATGGGACAGGGTTCGAGCGTGACGACCAGCGTGCAGTCCTCAAGACGTGTGGTGCCGCGGGCGCGTGCCGCGGCGCGCATGGCAAGAAGTTCGGCGTGGGCGGACGCGTCGTGATCGGCCTCGACGCGGTTTGAGGCCCGGGCGATGGGTCTGTTATCAGCATCGAGAATAACCGCGCCTACGGGAACTTCGCCGTTCCGGGCCGCCTCGCGGGCTTCGCTGAGGGCAAGATCCATCCCGGCACAGGGACGAAGGCCGCCAGGATTGCGGACAATATCGGAAGGCGGTGGCATGGCGTTCCCCTGGGACGCTCCGGAGGGCGGGACATGCATAGGAGTCTCGTTGTGATTTGGGAAGATGGTGCCCGAGCTACACATCGGAACCAGCTCCGGGGCCGGCGAAGAGAATATTTCGACCCCGAACATGTCAGAAATATTATTTTCGCCACAGTTTGGCCTTGATCCGGGAACCCGGGGAGATCACAATGCGTTACGGCGTCGTTACCTAAATTGTAATGTTTGCCAGTGTAAGAAAACATGGCGTCGGACTCATTGCGATAACGCGGATCCGATGTCCGGAAGGTCCTTGAGGCGCAGGGAGGGAGACAGTTATGCATAGTCTGACACTTGTTCTGGCTGCTGCTGCGATCGGCCTTGGTTTCGCCGCTTCGGAGCATATCGGTCTTCATCAGACAGCTTCTCATGCACACATGCGATCGCATGTTCATGCATCGAAAGATGCGGGCGTGGATTTGCCCTGAAAAGTGCTGCGGGATCGGTGTTTCGAAGCATCGGTGGCTGAACGTCCTTATGTTTACTATCTCATTATAATACAATGTGTGTAATCGGTTTGTTTTCCGATTTTGACGCAGGTCATTGTAAACCGGTTTGTCTTGGTATGGGGTGTGTCCTGCCTTTTTAAGGACAGACGATATGGGACGTGTATCAGGAAAAGTGGCTCTCGTGACGGGAGCAGCGCTTGGGATTGGCAAGGCGACGGCGCAACTGCTGGCGCGCGAGGGCGCGAAGGTCGTCATAACCGACATGAAGGTATCGGATGGTCAGGCCGTTGTTGCTGAGATTAAGGCGACAGGCGGTGAGGCCATGTTCGCCGAGCTGAATGTCACACATGAGGACGACTGGAAAAAGGCCATTGCGGCGACTCTTCAGGCGTATGGTCAGCTTGATATAGTGGTTAATAATGCCGGAATTGCCTGGACAGGGACGGTTGAAAGTACCGGGCTCGATGACTGGCGGCGGGTTCAGTCAATCAATCTCGATGGCGTTTTCCTCGGTACGAAATATGCTGTCGAGGCGATGAAACCGCATAGACGCGGGTCGATCATCAATCTGTCATCGATTGAAGGACTTGTCGGTGATCCGACCCTGGCGGCGTATAATGCAAGCAAAGGCGGAGTAAGGCTGTTTACGAAATCCGCTGCCCTGCATTGTGCGAAATCAGGCTATAATATCAGGGTGAATTCAGTTCATCCAGGTTATATCTGGACACCGATGGTGCAGGGACTGACAGGGGAGACGCCGGATCAGGAGGCAGCACGGCAGAAGCTCGTGGACCTGCATCCGATCGGTCATCTCGGTGAGCCGGACGATATTGCTTATGGAATTCTGTTCCTGGCGTCCGATGAGTCGAAATTCATGACCGGCAGTGAACTGGTCATTGATGGCGGATATACCGCTCAGTAACTTCTGTTTCTGTCCGGATTCAGATTTATGCAGAGGCCTCCTGTGACCGGAAGTTTCGGTCACAGGAGGCTTTTTATCTATGAAGGCCAGTATTTAGTCCCGGGAGAAGCTTCGGTTCATTTTCAGCAGTGTGAGCGGCCATATACCGGTGTCCAGCTTTGTTCTATGGGAAGCGGCATGAATGCTTCCCTTCCTCTTATCGGTGTCACACTGGATCAGGAGCCTGGCAGCCCGGCTCAGTATTCGGCCTTTCCGTGGTATGCGGTCCGGGCGAATTACATGGGCGCGGTGGTGAAGGCCGGGGGCTTGCCGGTTGCGCTGTCGCATACGCCCTGCCTGGCGGACGAGACTGTATCCCGGCTGGACGGGCTGATTGTGACCGGTGGAGCGTTCGATATTGATCCGGCGCTGTATGGCGAGGCGCGGGATGAACGGACACCATTGCTGAAGCCGGGCCGGACACAGGCAGAACTGAAACTGATCGGGGCGGCCCGGACGCGCGGAATTCCGGTGTTTGGAATCTGTGGCGGAATGCAGCTGCTGGCGGCTGTTCTGGGTGGAACGCTGTATCAGGATATTACGGCGGCGATACCGGATGCGCTGCCGCATGAGCAGCCGAATCCGCGGGATGAGGCAGGGCATATCGTGACACTGGAGGCAGGAACACGCCTGGCAGAGATTGTCGGGCGACCGTCAATGGCGGTGAATTCCTCGCATCACCAGGCGGTGCGTGATCCCGGGCGAGCGGTGGTTTCGGCACGGGCGGAAGACGGAGTGATCGAGGCGATCGAGGATCCACATGCGGCGTTCTGCTTGGGAGTGCAGTGGCATCCCGAGTTTTCAATTGATCCCGGGGATCGTGCGCTGTTTGCGGCGTTTGTCGTCGCAGCCCGGAAATAATCTCACGGGCTCTGCTCCTTCCGCACCTCATTTTGCGGAACAAACCAGGGTCAGAGAGACCGCGTCTCTTTGTCGGTTTCAAGGCAAAGTTTCGGAGAACTGCCTGTCCGGCCCGCCATATACCGTTGACGGCGTTTGTTCTATGGGAACGACATCAGCGTTGTACGGTCCAGAGCCCTGACGCGGAGTTTTGTCCGGGAGAGAACGGTGATGAGTGAAGAAACGCAGCAGGACAGCGCGCGGGGCGAGCGGATTGCGAAGTGGCTGGCGCGGAGCGGTGTGGCAAGCCGTCGTGATGTCGAGCGGATGATTGAGGAGCGACGGGTTTCGCTCAACGGACAGGTCGTGGAGCATCCGGCGACATTCGTGACACCCGTCGATGCCGTGGCCGTGGACGGAAAGCTGGTGAACGGTCCGGACCGGACGCGTCTGTGGCGGTATCACAAGCCGGACGGTCTGGTGACGACGCACCGCGATCCGGAAGGACGGAAAACGGTGTTTGAGTCGCTTCCGGAGGGCATGCCGCGCGTGGTGAGCGTCGGACGGCTGGATCTCAACAGCGAGGGCCTGCTGCTGCTGACCAATGACGGCGCACTGGCGCGGAGGCTGGAACTGCCGTCCAATGGCTGGCTGCGGCGCTACCGGGTGCGCGTGTTCGGCGTGGTCGATGAAAAGCGGCTGGAGGAACTGGCGAAAGGCTCTGTCTTTGAGGGCGTGAAATACGGTCCGATCGAGGCGGCGCTGGACTCCCGCAAGGGCGATAACGCCTGGCTGACGGTCTCGCTGCGCGAAGGCAAGAACCGGGAGGTCAGAAAGGTGATGATGGGCATGAACCTCCACGTCAGCCGTCTGATCCGCACGTCCTATGGTCCTTTTCAGCTCGGCGAACTGCAGCCAGGGGAACTGGAAGAGGTTCAGTCGCGGGTGATTAAGGCGCAGATTCCGCAGGGTGCGGAAGCGGGGGCTGGTGCGAAGCGCCGATAAGCTGCGCCGGTCGCCAGACTGTCTTGCTTAAATAATACGGGGGGCAGGGGGCCTGCGGTCCCTGCCGGGTCCGGGCAGAGCCCGGATGACTGTGACTGAAACGAAGGTTCTGGTTCTGATGCGGATTATTGCAGGCAGCAGAAAAGGACGGACGCTGGAAGCGCCTGCCGGAAGCGCAACGCGCCCGACGGCGGACCGCGTGCGTCAGGCGCTGTTCGACATGCTGCTGCACGCACCCTGGGGCGGGCGCGACTGTATCGAAGGCGTCCGCGTCCTGGACGGCTTCGCCGGAACCGGTGCACTGGGCCTGGAGGCGCTCTCTCGCGGGGCGGCCTTCTGCACGTTCTTCGAGACCGACCGACCGGCTCTCGGCGCATTGCGGGCCAATCTCGCCGGATGCCGGATGCGCGACATAGCGCAGGTGTTCGCCGGAAGCGTGCTGAGGCCGAAACCGGCCGCGCATCCCTGCGGGCTGGTGTTTCTCGATCCGCCTTACGGCCAGGGTCTGCCGGCTCAGGCGCTGGCGGCGCTCTCCCGCGCCGGATGGATCGCACCAGGCGCGCTGATCGTCATCGAGACCGGACGCGATGAAGATACGACGGTGGAGAATGCTGAATTTCTGGCCGAACGCGCGCATGGCGCGGCGCGGCTTTCGATCTGGCGCGCCGGCGGCGGGACGGAGTAATCCGGAGCGATGGCAGAAACGCTGACCGGACGGGCATTTTTCGAAAAAGAGATTAAGAAGAGCCGGTTTATCGCGCAGGCGGCTCCCGTGGGCTCCGAAGACGAGGCGACAGCCTTTATTCAGGAGGTCTCCGATCCGGATGCGCGGCATAATTGCTGGGCGTGGAAGGCCGGCGCACAGTACCGCTTTCATGACGCGGACGAACCTTCCGGCACGGCCGGCCGGCCGATCCTGCAGGTGATCGAGGCGCAGGGCCTGGACCGGGTCGCGGTGGTGGTGACGCGCTGGTTCGGCGGGATCAAGCTGGGCGCGGGCGGCCTGGTCCGGGCGTATGGCGGCACGGCGGCTGAATGTCTGCGGCTGGCGGAGCGGGAGGAAATCGTTGAGCGGACAAGGCTGTCCTTTCATTGTCCGTTTTCGGATCTGGCCCTGGTCGGGGCGCGGCTGCCCGGTCTCGGGGCGCTGATCGCGTCCGAGACCTTCGATGCGGAGGGGGCTGCCTATGTCGTGGCGGTGCCCTGTGACGATGTGGCGGAGGTCATGACGCGCTTGGCGGATCTGACGAGCGGGCGCATTGTTGCGCGGATAATGGATGAAATTAACGGCAATTCGTGACCTGCCGGTAAATAAAGATCGGGTTCCGGAACTGTCAGGGCCGGAATGCACGAGTATATTTTAATATGTATGAAACCTGAATTCTGTAGAGAAAGCGGACTGGAAAGCTGCCGACAGGCCGGGTTTGTGGATGGGCTGAAACTCAATATTATTGTTCAGTGCGCGCTGGTCATCGCCACAGCGCTGGTATTCCTTGCGACCGGGACGACACTGACCGCTGATCGCGGTTTTCCCGAGTTCTTTCTTCTTTTATACGGCCTGCTCTTCATAGCAGCGTATATCGTGCGCAGTCGCGTGCTGACGCTGGCATGTCAGGGGTTGATTTTCTATATCTCAGCTGGCTTTTGCGCGGGGTTTGCAGCACTGGCGGCATTGCGGACAGAGGCGCCTCTGGCAGATACGCGGCTTGACGGATGGGATCATCATCTGGGGATTCATACCGAACATATTTTTACTTTTTTTGCGCCATTTGACGCGTTTAACAGCGTGCTGGGAGAGGCGTACCGGCTGACGGTCCCCTGTATGATGGTGACGATTATTGTTCTGGCGTTAAGGCAGGATGCGATCGGCCTCTACAGGATGTGTTTTATTTTTTCCGTCTCGGCATTCACCTGTGCTCTGTTCAACCTGTTCTTTCCAGCGCTTGATACGGTTCTGTATCACCACCTGTCTTCCGATCTCATGAAGCATTTTCCCGCCGGAGCCGGAGTGGATTACGGACCGCCATTCGAGGCCTGGCATTCGCGCCGGCTTTCAGCGGCTTCGCCATCGGCTCTGAGCGGCGTGGTCGCTTTCCCGTCTCTCCATGTGGTGATGGCGCTGACGGAACTGGCCTTTCTGAAAATAAATGCCGTTTTTAACAGTGTCGTTTTTATCTGTGTTTTACTCGTTCTTCTTTCCACAATTCTGATTGGCGGACATTACGTGTCTGATATTATCGGCGGTGCTTTCCTGTTTTACGGTGTTTCGCTGCTTTCTGAGCGGATCGTGCGGTAACGCCGGGATACGGTCTGGTCTGCGCCGGCCGGCCTTGCCTGTAGGGCAGGATTAAGGCCACATCCTGTGGGATCTAAGACAGTTGAGGATGGATGATGTCGCATAGCATTGCTGTCGTGACCGGGGCTGGCGCGGGTGTGGGGCGTGCGACGGCGCGGGCGCTGGGACGTGCGGGATTTGACGTGGCTTTGCTCGGGCGCAGCGAGGTGCGTCTGCAGGCAGCGGCGAAAGCGCTTGAGCAGGCGGCCGCAAGAGCTCTGTGCGTGCCGGTCGATGTGAGCGACGCGTCTGCTGTGGAGGCTGCCGCGGATCATGTTGAAGCGGAACTGGGACCGATAGCACTCTGGGTGAACTGCGCGGGCGCAACAGTGATCGGACCGGTAGCCGAACTGGACGCGGCTGAACTGCGTCGGGCGACGGAGGTGACATATCTGGGCACTGTTCACGGAACAATGGCGGCGCTGCGGCGGATGCGCCGGCGTGGAAAAGGCGTGATCGTCAATCTGGATCTGGCGCCGCGCCTGCAGGGCCTCCCGATGCAGGCGGCCGAAGGCGGGGCACGGGCGGCTGTCCGGGGATTCTGCGAGAGTCTGCGGGCCGAACTCCTGCATGACGGTGACCGTATCCGGGTAGCACTGGTGCATCTGCCCGGGCTCAACACGCCGCGTTATGGATGGACACGGAATCTGACGGGACGCCTGTTGCGGCCGGTGGCGCCGGTTTATGAGCCCGAAGTCGCCGGTGAGGCCATCTGCCGGGCGGCGTTTTATGACTGTGACCAAGTCTGGATCGGTCTCGGCGGGCAGGTGACGCGGGCTCTGAACGCGTTTCTGCCGCGGATGATGCGTCGGAGGCGGGCGCGTCTCGGATATTATGCCCAGATGGAGAACCTTCGGGCTGCGGCGGACGCACCATCCGATCTGGAGGCCAGCGTTGCCGGCTCATTTTCCGTGCATGGACATTTTGATCAGGAAACGCGGAAGGCAACGTCTCTGACGCCAGTGTTTCTCTGTGCGCCGCTTCCGGGATTTGTGAAATGGATTGCCGGTGGTGTTGCCGGGCTGGGGCTGGCCGGGTTTATGTTACGCAAAGGCGTGGGAAAGCGGGAACGTCAGGACTCCTGAAGCGTTGACTGAAGGCGGAATCCGGAAGCAGCGCCGGCTCCGGTGCTGCTCCGGACCGCCTGGCGTTTCGGCGGACTGAACAGCAGTGCGCGGCTGATGTGAAAGGGCCCGGAAACCATGACGAATCTTGGTATTCTAGGCTTTCTTTTCACATTATCGACATTGTTCGCCCTTTTGAATTACTGGACATTGCGACTGCCGATTACCATCGGCGTGATGGTCATGGCGTTGCTGTTCTCGCTTGTTCTCCTGGTGGCCGGGCCTTTCATTCCCGTTTATGACGTGCATGCGATCATGCGCTCGGTGCTCGGGACAGTCGATCTGCCAAAAAGTCTGCTTGATGGCGCGCTTTCAATGCTCCTCTTTGCCGGAGCGATGCAGGTTGATCTGAAAATGATGCTGGCACGCGGGGTGCCGGTCGTGGTCCTGGCTCTGGCGGGAACGATCCTCGCGGTACTGATTCTTGCGGTGACGGCCTGGGTAGCGCTGCCCTTCGTCGGTGTTCCGGTGCCGTTTTCCTGGTGTGTCATTCTCGGGGCCATTCTCGCGCCGACTGATCCGGTTTCCGTGGTGGGAATGCTGAGACGGGCGGGACTGCCTGCCCCGTTGCAGGCAGTATTCGCTGGAGAAAGCCTGTTCAATGACGGAATCGGGATTGTCGTGTTCGGTGCGACGATCGGACTGGCGACCGGTGATGCCTCTCATGTGACGACCCAGGAGGTGATCGAGCGGTTTCTGCTTGAGGCATGCGGCGGTGCGGCCCTGGGCGCGCTGACCGGGGTGGTGACACTCTCTCTCGTGCGCAGGGTACATGACCACGACATTGATCTGCTGGCATCGCTGGCGCTGGCGACCGGAACATACAGTCTGGCGCATGCACTGCACATGTCAGGACCGATCGCTGTCGTTGTGGCCGGGATGAGTATGGCCACGGAACTGGGACAGCGGTCGATACGTGATGCATCGCGGGCAGCGCTGCGCGGGTTCTGGTCCATGACGGACGAGGCACTGAACGTTCTGCTGTTTCTGCTGATCGGGCTGGAAATCGTGGAAGTGTCGCCCGGGCTGGGAGTCGTTGCCGGAATGCTGACCGTGATTGTGCTGTCGCTGGTGGCGCGGGGGCTGAGTGTAATGCTGGCGGTATTGCCGCTGGACCTGCGGCGGGACCGGCGGGCCGTGGCTGTATTGATCTGGGGCGGACTGCGCGGCGGTATTTCGGTGGCACTGGCCCTCGGACTGCCTGCCGGAGCGTTGCGGGATACGCTGCTGCCGCTCTGCTACGGCGTGGTCGTGTTCACCATCGTGGTGCAGGGACTGACGATGGAACGGGTGGCAAAACGACTTTATTCATAAACCATCCGGAACTGAACGCTTCCGCCAGAGACACACGGCATTATGTCTGTCCGTTCACCTGTCCTGGTGTGGTGCTCTTCCGGCAAAGCGTCCTGGCGTGCTGTCAGTTCGCCGGGCCAGATGTGTTCCGGGTGTGTTCGTTGAGTTTGCGGTGCAGTTCGAGGCCCTGAATCAGCCGGGTTGAATCGGCCGGAGTCAGCATGAGACCGACCGGTCCCCAGGCCGGATGCTGGAAAGCGAGAACGGAGCCCTGGGCGTCCCGGTCGAGCTGGAGAGCCCAGTTGGTACGGCGGACCGGCGAGACATTGACGCCTTCGATGGGCGGTGGAGGAGCGGATGCGACCATACCGGCCCGGACGGCGCCCAGAGCGCTGATGAGGCTTGTGATATCGGAGAGAGACATCTCCAGCGAGATGTTTTTCCGCCCCGATGTCAGTGTGAGCGTCGCATGGCTTCTGTCTTCGGAGGGCTCAATGTGAACGTGAGGCTCTGTCGTTTTCTGGCTTTTGGCCATGAAATTACCATTCTCATTTGAGGCACCGTTTATAACACGGCATCTCACGCATCAGGGGACGCCATTCTCATGGCGTATGCCTCAGCATGCAGGAAATTAGCGAAATGTGCCAGTTTGCCGGATGTGCGCCGGGATTTTTGTTACAAAAGGATCGCAGTCAGAAGGAGAGAGAGCCGGCATGGATCCACCAGCTTTCGGCTGCGGGATTGCTGCCGAGCCTGTCCTTTGCAGCACGTGCGGCTTCAGCAGAGACGAACAGACCGAAGCAGGTCGCGCCGGAGCCGCTCATGCGGGAGAGCAGACATCCGGGCAGAGCTGCGATGGTTGTGAGAACCGTTCTGATGGCGGGGCAGATTTCGCAGGCCGGAGCTTCGAGATCATTCGTCAGGTGACTGAGGTCAGTGGCCATGGCCCGCGCGTCCGGCCAGGCAGCAGGAAAGGTGGCGGCGGACGAAAATGTGCTGGTGCGGGCTCTGAAAACTGCCGGAGTAGAAACGGGTTCTCCGCAGTTGATAAGGATCATTCCGCACTGCGGCAGGATCGGGGCCGGGGCGAGCTGTTCGCCGATCCCACCCATAAGAGCAGGTTTCTGTGCCAGGCAGACGGGAACATCCGCTCCGAGACGGGTGGCGATGCTGTGGAGGCGTTCCGTTGGTGTATTAAGTTCCCAGGCGCGATCAAGCAGACGAAGCGTCGCCGCAGCGTCCGCTGACCCACCGCCAATGCCGGATGCGACAGGCAGGTTTTTCTCCAGAATGAGGCGCCCGGTCTGTTCGACGTCGCGTCCGTCGGCAAGGAGACGGGCGGCACGCATGACGAGGTTGTCATCACTGGCCTCGCCGGCGAGTGTCTGACCGAAGCGACCGGTGAGTTCAAGTGAAAGAGGAGAGCCGGAGGGGACGTAGCTCAGCGTATCGGCGGCATCCGGAAATACAACGAGGCTGTCGAGGATGTGGTATCCGTCGGCGCGCCTGCCTGTTACATGCAGGGTGAGATTGATCTTGGCGTGTGCGGTTTCGCTGAGGCTCACGATGCGTTCCGATCTGCTGTTCTGCCCGGCCCGGTCTGGGGCAGCGGGGTCTTAGCGCAGAACAGGTGCCGGGACCAAGAAACGGAGCTGTGCCAGCCGGGGCAAGACAGGGTCCCTGCCGGACTGCATGGAGCGTGTGATGAGTCTGACGACGTGGTGGCTGTTCCTTTCGACCGTATTTGTGCTGTGTGCGGTTCCCGGACCGAACATGCTGCACATCATGGCCCGAAGTGTGGAACTCGGGGTAAAGCGGTCGGTGATCGCAATGCTGGGCTGTCTGTCGGCAATGGGGGTCGTCCTGCTGGCGTCGGCGATCGGGCTCACCGCGTTTTTGCTGGCAGTTCCTGCGGCGTTTGAGATCCTGCCTTATGGCGGCGCGGCGTATCTGATTTATCTTGGCGTAAAGGCATGGCGGGCAGAAGTCGCACCGGTGGATGTCGGGACGGATACGCTGGCGCCATCTTTCTCCGTTGCCACGCTGTATCGGGGCGGCTTCGCTGTGGGGATCAGTAATCCGAAACTGCTTCTGTTCGCGGCTGCCTTTCTGCCTCAGTTCGTGAATCCGGCCCGACCACATGGCCCGCAGTTTGCCATACTGATTGTGACGTTCATGCTGGCAGAGATGTTCTGGTATGGCGTGTACGCGTTCGGAGGACGGTCGCTGTCACGGTTTCTGGTGCGGCCAAAGATGAAACGGCTGTTCAACCGGGTGACAGGCGGAATTTTCGTCGGGTTCGGCATACTTTTGCTGAGGGTCCGGGTAGCGGGCGAGTAAAACTGAAATCAGAGCGGTGCCTGTGACCGGCCGCTTTGCACGAAGACATCGGAAAACTATTGCTAATGGGTAGCAATATTGTTGCCGCGCATAAGGATGAAGAGCTCATTGGGGCTCTTCCGGCGCAGGCAGACAGACAATAAAAATGAAGCAGCGCGGCACTGCCAGCGCCGCTTCATTCCGGTCTGATATTCAGAGCATAGGCGCGTCTTTTCCGGTCAGCTCACGACGGATGATTTTCATGGGGACAAGGCCCGCTTCGAGCAGGGCATCATGGAATTTCTCAAGTGAGAAGTCTTTTCCCTGTGTTTTCTGCATGTCTCCACGCAGATGCAGGATCATGAGTTTGCCGAGCAGATAGGAATAGTAACCGGGATCGGCTGTGCCGCGCCGGGCTTCCTTGTAGGCCATAACGGAAGACTGGAAGCACTCATGCTGCATCATCTTTGTGGCGTCATCGAGAGTCATTCCCTGGGTGTGCATGCCGAAGGAAGCGAGGAAGCGGCAGTCGCGCAGCAGCGCATCCTGCAACTGGGCGAGATGCAGACGGGCATCTCCGGCATGAAAACCCTGCTCGATCATCATCTGTTCAGTGTAATGCGCCCAGCCTTCGGTGGTGGCGTAGGATGCGCCGGCTTTACGGGTGAGGGACCATTCCGGGTTCGCGCGGAGATAAAGACCCTGGACGAAGTGGCCCGGCATGGCTTCATGCACGGTGATGTTGAGCATGGAAGCCGTATTGTCGTCTTCAAGCGATTCCTCAGCCTTTGCCGGACTGAGTTTCGGGTCGATCGGAGTGACGTAATAGAATGAGGTTGTGGCCTTTGTCTCAAACGGCCCGGGCCAGTCGGTCGCCGCTGTGATCAGGGAGCGTTCGAAGCCGGGTGTGTCAGTGACGTCCGGCAGGCTTGTGTCGGGCAGCGTGACGATGGCGTGAGACTGAACGAATGTCTGCGCGTCAGTGAGCTGGTTGCGGACGAGCTGATTCAGGGCATCGGCGGCGACATGGTCCTTACGGACCGTTTCAAGTGCCTGATCGGGATGGGTGGGATCGACGACGCGGGCGGTTTCGCTGAAGGCGGCCTGGTCCTGCCTGAGCTGTTTTCTTCCGGCTTCAATGATTGTCTCCAGAGGCTCATCGACAAGGTCGGCGGCGAGCATGGCGCGGATGGTATCCGGACCGAGAACGAACGTGCCGGAGGGTCTGATGGCGCCGAGAGCGGTCCGGAACGTTTCCAGCGCCCGCAATGTGGTTTGCGTGGTGGCTTTAAGCTGGTTCTGAAGCCGGCTGTCCTTCACCTCCGCAAAGGCCGCCGGGACATTGTCACGGACGAAACTGATGGCGCCGTCGAGATCTTCCTTCGAGATTTCAATGAAGATGGATGGAACCTGCTGCAGCTGTTTTTCGCCTGTCGCCAGCATGGCGGGAATCTGCTTCTCGCGGGCGATAACGTTTTTCATGCGGACCGGAAGCGGAGCAAAATCCCGGTCGATAAGGCTGTAGAGGGCATTGGTGGCGAGGCTGATATAGGTGTCCGGATTGTGCCGGAAAGACTGGACACGCTCGTTTTCGATGAGCTCCCTGTCAATGTCCGCGATGAGGATATCGCGGTCGTTCTGCCTGCGTGGCGGGAGAGACGAGACGTTCAGTGCTGTCAGGGCATCGCGTTCACGGTGCAGCCGGGAAGTCTGTGCGCTGACGGTCCTGGCTGACAGGTCGTCAAGCCGGTCGTCGGCCATATGGAGGCCGAGCATTGTGGCGCTGACGGGGCTGGCGGCCCACTCAGCATCGAAATGGGATTTTTCAAGCGAGTCCAGTGAAGGAGCTGCGTGAGCGGCCGTCGTCGCAAGGGCTGTGGCGAAAACGAGGAGGAGATGTCGGGGACTGCGATATTTCATGTCGCCGACGATATGATGGACATGGAGGGGTGAAAAGAGGGCTTCTGTCAGGAGATGTTCTGCGTGATATCGTTGTAACCGGCCCAGGGAGCAGGTTGTGCTTTCACCCGTGCCGGCACGCTGCGCAGCGTCCACATCTGTGGATCGAGACCGGGGTTTACTTCCTCCCATGTCAGCGGTGTTGCGACCGTGGCACCGGGGCGGGCGCGGGGCGACCAGGTGGCGATCGCCGTTGCGCCGGGACCGTTGCGCAGCTAGTCGAGAAAGATATGGTCGCGCCGGGCTTCCCTGCGTGGTGTGGCGACGAAAAGTGCCGGATAAGATTGTGTCAGTGTGGTGGCCGTTTCATGTGCGAACTCCCGCACGCTGTCCCAGCCGGCACCGCCGGAAAGCGGAGCCACGACATGCAGTCCGTCTCCCCCTGTTGTCCGGCAGAAGGAGGTGAGACCATAACGGGTCAGATGATCGCGCACGAGATGCGCCGCTTCGGTGACTTTGAAAAAAGGCAGCCCATCGCCGGGATCGAGGTCGAGCACCAGACGATCGGGATGCTCGGGATCGTGTTCCGTGGCCTGCCACGCATGAAGTTCGATCGCCGCGATCTGGGCCATGGCCCGCAGACCCCGGGCGTCATCAATGGCGAGATAGGGCTGACCGAGCAGAGTGCCTGAGCGGACTGCCGCCGGCAGCGCAGCGTGAGCATGTTTCTGAAAGAATCGTGGTCCATTGATTCCGTTGGGACAGCGCAGAACCGCCAGCGGATGCGCGACGATGCCGGGCAGGGCGACCGGCGCCATCGTCTGCCAGTAAGCGGCAAGATCGGCTTTCGTGATGCCAGGCCAGAGGCGTTTGTCCGGATGTGTCAGGACGGGTTCCGGATCGGCTGCGCTCACGGGAGTTCTCCTGTGCTGTGCAGGCAGTATAACGTCAGAGACAGGGAACAGGACAAAGGGGAACGGATAATCCGGCACCGGTGAAAATCTGTGGTTCTCCGCGACACCTGCCTGAAACCGTCCTTTTCCGGCGTTATTATTTCCCAGGCGTGGCGGGCGTATCGTCCAGCGGTATCGTGCCGGCTTTCGGAGAGGCTTCCGCGAAGGCGAGAGCTTTCCGGAGACGGATGAGATCATCGGGTTCGGGTTTGAGGCCGAGTGCGACGTTCCACTGGTCGATGGCTTCGGATTTACGGCCGAGATCCCAGTAAGCGACACCGAGATGGTAATTGACTTCAGGATCGAGCGGGGTCTGCTCGGCAGCCTGTTCGAGGAGTTCGGAACCCTTTTTCAGATTGCCGGTGCGGATGAGGGCCCAGCCGAGACTGTCCCGGATGGCGCCGTCATCCGGGTCCAGAGAGAGGGCGCGTTCGAGAAGTGTGATGGCGTCCTTTTCATGCATGCCACGCTGAATCCAGCCATAACCAAGGAAATTCAGAAGCAGAGGTTCGTCCGGAACCATTTTCCGGGCCTCCTGAAGATCGGCTTCGGCTTTTGCCCAGTCACCCGTCCGTTCCCAGGCCGCCGCGCGTTCGAAGAGAAGCGTCCATTCCAGAGTATGGGCGGCGCGGGCTGCCTCAATAGCATGACTGAATGCCGTGATCGCACCGGGCCAGTCTTTCTGTTCGAAGAGCAGGGTGCCGAGGGCGCGGGACGGCAGAACCTGTCCGGGCTCATCATGCGCGAGAGCTTCGAGAGTTTTCCGGGCTGCGGCGGTATTGCCGAGCGCATCGTCGAGCAGAGCCCGCCGGTACCGGGCGACGCGGATCAGCGGGTCGGCGGGAGAGATACCGCTGAGAACCGTCGCCGCGACGTCCTTATGCCCCAGATCCTGTTCGATTTCAGCCAGCATCAGGCGACTGATGGCCATCTGCGGATCAAGGGTAAGGGCCATACGGAGCATCATGGCCGAAGCGACATTGATCTGCTGTGCGCCTTCACCTTCCGGAGCGTGCTGGGCCTGCTGATGCATGAGAAAAGCGACAAGCAGATAGGCATGCGCCAGGCCCTGGACAGCGCTCGTGACCGGCGGCGTTGTAAGAGCAGCCTGCAGTTCCGGAGCAGCGATGGAGAGGGCAGTGTCGGAACTGGTCATCTGCCGCATCAGATCGCGGGCTTCGGTCTGACGACCAGACTGCCACAGCCAGTTTCCTCGCGCGCGGGTGAGAAGCAGATCGCGGCCCGGCATCTGATGCCAGGCATCGTCATAAAGGCGTCCGGCAAGCACGGTATCACCACTCAGCGAGGCGATAAGCCCGGCATGGACGAGATAAAACGGCATGGCGGGTGAGGCACTGACCGCAGGCTCCGTAAGCAGCCGGACGGCATCCGTGCCTTTATGCTCTCCGGCAAGGCACCATGCCTGGAGCAGTGGCGCCAGGATGCGTGTAAGGGCGTCATTCGGCATCACCCTGTAAGCGCTGGCGGCTTCTTCCCAGCGTCCATGCAGGGCGGCATCATTGCCAATGACGAAAGCGGTGAGAACCGTGCGTCCGCCAGGATGCTTCACACTTTCATGTGCGAGGGCGACGGCATTCGGATCACCGGCCAGAGCACTCTGGGTAAATGCCTGGCGGGCGATTTCCGGATCATGCGGGTTTCTGGTCAGGGCGGAACTGAAGGCCCGTGCGGCAGTGGCGTAATCGTCCGAGCGGGCGGCAATAAGACCGACGAGAAAATCCGGAGCGTCGACCGGGTCCGGGCTTACCGGAAGCTTTGGTGCGGTCGTAGCGGCGCTTGCCGGCGTGACGGAGGTACCGCCGCCCGCCGTCGTTTTGCCAGTGACTGCTGCAAGACGGAAAACGGCACCGGCTGAGGCCTGTCCGGAAGGGATAAGGGGGCCGCACAAAAGAGAGGTCAGCAGCAGGACGGGCAGGACCGGACGGGATGACATATATCCTGATTACCCCTGAGAAAGTGCTTGAGCCGGGTGACGGATGGCGACTCCCCGCTGTGGTCGGCGGGATGCTGCCGTGAATCCAACAATGTGTGAACGTGTAACCCGCGCGGCGTGATGAGCCAAACGATCGCGGTCGCCACGTATCGGACACACGGGCACCGTATCAGCGGGTGATGACGATATGGTGTATGGGAGACGGCAGGCGGATCGGTTCGCGCCGGTGACCGGCTGATGCTGGTGCCCGGGGGTGATGGTGAACCCGGTCTGAAGCCGGTTCTGGTCCGCAGATGTGATGGATGACGTAATGGATATCGGAACAGGACGGGAGATTCTGCGACTCCAGCTTGAATGGGGAATCGACGTCGATCTTGACGACGTGCCGCATGACCGGTTCGCGGAATCGGCGGCGGAGCTTGCGCATCGGATGTCAGCTCGTCAGGAGACGGGCCAGCCGGTCATACAGGGCCACGACGCGGAAGAGGCCGCGATGCGGGGTGTGTGGCAGGCCACGACGGACGATGTCCGGATGGCGGATCCGAAGCTCCCTTCCGCTACTGGTTATCCGGGTTCGTCACGTCCGACCTCTCAGCGTCCGTCTCCGGTTCCGTCCGGTCCGCTGGCTGCGGCTGATCTTGCCGGCGTGGACTCCACTGAAGCACTCGCACGGGTCATTGACGGTTTTGACGGATGCGTGCTGCGCGGCACGGCGACCCATTCCGTGCTGCCCTGTGGTCCGGTCGGAGCACGGCTCATGGTGATCGGTGATGCGCCGGATGAGGACGAGGACCGGAGCGGCCTGCCGTTCTCCGGGCTTGCAGGATCGCTGCTGGACAGAATGCTGGCGAGTATCGGACTGAAACGGGAGCAACTGGTGCTTGCATCGGCTGTTCCGTGGCGTCCCCCGGGTGGGCGTGCACCGTCACCCGCAGAGGTTGCGGCCTGTCTGCCCCTGCTTCTCAGGAGTATCGCAGTGTACCGGCCGGAACGTCTGCTGCTGTGCGGCGGTCTGGCGACGCGGATGGTTCTCGGAGCTGCGTCATCGGATGCAACGGCCGGAATGTCGATGAATCCGGCACGTCTGCGCGGCGCATGGCGGACAACCACATGGGACCCGGAATGGGGTCCACAGCGTGCCGCACTGGCGATCAGACACCCGCTCCAGTTGCGGGCGAGTGCCGCGGCACGCCGGGAGATATGGGGTGATCTTTTGTTGCTGGCAGTAACACTGGATGGGACGAGGAGTGCCGGTAACGTAATCATGGAATAATACTGCAAGTTAAGTTACCGGAATGCTTTGACATCATTTTCTATTGATGTGTGGTAATTGCGGAATTTCAATGCTTTGACCGGAGCCGGCACTGATCTTTCCTGCGGACTGAATTGCGGTAATTTTAAGAACGCTTGCTTTTTCACGCGGGAACTCCTAGACCCCCGCCACCATGCGAGCCATTGGACAAATATCCCATTCCATAGCCACCAGAGTTTTGCTTGCCGGGGCGGCGCTTCTGACGGGTGCTTCCGTCGCGAGCGCGCGACCTGCTGCTCAGGGCTTCAGTCCGTCGGATGACGGTAATCAGCGGACCGGGAGTGGTTCGAGTGAGCGGTCACTGAATGGCGCGTCTGCCGGTCATGGGCGGCCAGGCGAGGAATTTGCCATGGCCATACCGCGGCTGCCAATGCAGGCTCCTGGCGGGATGCCGGGCGATGATGGCGTTGTAGCCCTCCCGCGGCCGCTGTCGCCGGAAATGGCGACTCTGGTCCGGTCGATTTTTCGTCTTCAGCGGCAGGGAGCGTTCGGCGAAGCGCTGAGCAGCACGACACGGCTGACTGACACGACCCTGCTGGCTGATATCATGGCTGAACGGTTTATCAGCCCCGCTTATCGCCCGACGGCAGGCGAACTGCGGCGCTGGCTTAATACTTGTTCGGATATGGCGGATGCTCCGGCGATTTTCTCTAGGCTGTCCGCCATGTCTGACCGGGGCACCCTGCCGGCGGCGCCCTCCACGGCGATGCTGGGCGGAACCGGAGCCGTAGCTGCTGTCAATGAGCTGACCGGGCATCCGTTCACCCGTAATGCGCTTCTGGACCGAACGGTTCAGGAGCGGGCTGCGACAGGTGTGCGCGGCGCGCAGAGCGCCATGCATCTGATCGCCATCACGCCGGGGATGACAGCGCCTTATGCAGCGCAGCTCGGCGGCGAGGTGGCGCAGACGCTGCTGAGCCTCGGAAACGCGGAAGACGCACTGAATATCGCCCGGGACGCCTTTGCTCGCGGTGAGCGCCGTGTCGGCTTTCCGGCTTATATCGGTGGCCTGGCGGCCTGGGATCTGGCCCGGCGGACCGAAGCGGTCGAACTGTTTGAGACGGCGTCACGCGCGCCTGTTGTAACACCTGAACTGATTTCAGCAGCAGCCTTCTGGGCAGCACGCGGTCATCAGGAGCTGGGCGAGCTGAGTGCGTTCCGGCCCTGGCTGCAGCGGGCTCTGGTGTCCCGGGCGAGTTTTTACGGTCTCTTGGCGCAGCGGATGCTGGACCGGGTGCCGCGTCACGCAGCACAGGACAGTGGCGTTCAGAATGCTGATCTTGAGATGGTGGCGGACACGGCGCCTTCGATGCCGGTTCTGACGGAGATCGACATTGAGGCGGTCGCCGCGACGCCTGTCGGCAACCGGGTGTTTGCCCTGCTGCAGGTGGGTGAGCAGGGGCGGGCAGAGATGGCGTTGCGCCGGTACTGGCCCAGAGTCATGCATGACGCGCCTCTTGCCCGCTCGATGCAGCTTGTTGCCGCAGCCGCAGGTCTGAATGATCTGGCGCTTGAGATGGCGGATTCGATCCAGACGATGGATCAGGCATCGGGGCGACATGGCGAGCAGCTTCCATTGCCGGCGCTGCATCCGCGTCATGGTTTCACGGTCGACCCGGCGCTGGTTTACGCGCTGACACGGCTGGAATCGAATTTCGATCCGCAGGCGGTTTCGGGCGCGGGAGCCCACGGACTGATGCAGATTCAGCCGGTGACCGCCGGGTTTGTGACAGGGCAGGCAGATCGCTTCACAGGGTCCCCTCAGGTCCTGCATGATCCGGGACTGAACCTTGAAATCGGGCAGCGTTATGTCCGGTATCTGGCCCATCTGACCTCCGGTTCGACAGCACAGGATGATCCTGTCCGGACGACGCCTGAGGGTGGTGATCTGATCCGTCTGCTGGCGAGCTATAATGCCGGACCAGGAGCGATTTCACGCTGGGAGGCGGGCAGCGGCGCGTCCTCCGATCCGCTGCTTTATATGGAGCGGCTGCCTAATCCGCAGACCCGGGCATATGTGGCTCAGGCCTTTTCCTATCTGTGGACATATGCGGACCGGCTGAACCTGCCGACGCCGTCTCTGGAGGCGCTGACTCAGGGGCGCTGGCCAGGCTTCCGGGCGGAACTGCAGCTGGCAGCCGCGCGATGGCCTTCGCAGGCGATTCACTGACCAGGATCAGAATCGGTTTGCGACCGACAGAGGATGTTCGCCCTAGCGTAATACTGAATGTCTCTTGGGCTGCGTCTTCTGAAGCTTTGTCCATAACCATGGATTTGACGCCTCCTGATGTACCCGCGCGGTCAGGGGGCAGTTCGCCTTCCGCACGTTTCCCACAGGGATCGCGTTCACTCCTGTCCGGACGGCTGAGGTCAGCGGCATAAACCTGAAGCCAGTCTCAGACGGCGTCCGGAACCCTGTCTCATTTCAGAGCACGAGGGAGCTCTTGCTGAGCGAGACCTTCTCTTCGGATATTTATGACATCGGTGGTTATCCGCTTGAGGTGTCTGTTCCGCCGTCAACGGTAATGGTGGTGGCCCCCGTCACGTAACTTGCGGCGCTGCTGGCGAGAAAGACGATGACGTAAGCGACCTCATCAGGTTCGCCCTGACGGCGAAATGCGGTGCGGTCCGTAAAACGGCGGCCTTTTCCGTCATCGGTTGTCTGGCTTCAGAACAGACGGGCGATCATCATGACTAAATGCCCGGAATGATCTGTCCCTGGTGCGGCAAGTGATAAAAGCCTTAGCCGTACAGGGTTTTTAGCGAAGTGCGCCGCCACGACGGTTATGACCATATGTTCAGCAATGCTGAATTTCCGGATAGTGTCTGTCCGGAAAGCCAGCCCGATGAAGAGAAGGGGAACCGCGTGGGGAAACCGCCAAGACTGATTCAGTCGATTGAGCGATCGGCCGCCATTCTGGAGATCATCGCGCAGGAAGGCGGACGGGCACGGCTGCAGCAGATTGCAGGCATTTCCGGGCTCGGAAAAACGACGGTTCATAATATTCTGCAGACACTGGATCAGCTTGGCTATGTGCAGCGTCGTCCGGGAGATGTGCGGTATTATCTTGGCGGCCGCATTCTCAATCTCGCGCGCATTGCAGGAGACGATAATGCACTGCGGGAACGGATGCGCCCCGCGCTGGAGGCGATTGCCCGTGACAGTGGCTGCATAGTCTGGCTGGCGGTTCCCGGCGGTGATGAGGCGACATATCTCGATATTCTTGACCCCGCTGCTCCGGATGGTCAGATGCCGCGGGTCCATCCCCGTGAAAAACTGGAAGGCTCAGCCGTGGGGCTGGTGTTTCTGGCTTTCGTGCCAGGGCTGGGTAAGCGCGTGCTGAGTACACGGGCCAATGCGCTGGATACCGGTATTCTGGCGCGTATCGAGGCAGTACGTCTGCGGGGCTATGCGCTGGATATTGAAGCGTATCGCCCGGGGTTCAGTGCCGTGGCGGTTCCGTGGCGGGAAAACGGAGAGGTACGTGCGAGTGTCTGCGTGGGCGGTCCGGCTGCGGATTTGCCGCAGCACCGGCTTATCCGCCTGAGCTGGATGATGATGCGTCATGTGGAGCGTGTGACAGTTCCGTTAATGTGAGTGAATGGCGGTTCAGCAATGCTGAACAAATGGAGATTCTGGTCAGCGGCTTATTCCCTGATCCGGTCGGATGATTAATTTGCCACTTTTCCTCGAATGGACGCAGGTATCATGAAGTTATCGACTGCCACTTCCATGCTGGTAGCCGCCCGGGCTGAAGCGGAGAGGCTGGGCGTGAATGTATGCATATCTATTGTGGATGCCGCCGCCTGGCCTGTGGCCTCAATCCGGATGGATGGCGCCCTGCTCGGCGCGATCGACGTCAGTGCGCGGAAAGCGAGGACGTCGGTACTCTTCCAGATGGATAGTGCTGATTTCGGAGCGGTGGGGTGCCCCGGAGGCGAGGCTTACACGCTTGAGAACACCAATGGCGGCCTGACGAGTTTTGGTGGCGGCATTGTTCTGAAATCGGATGACGGAACGGTCCTTGGCGCCGTCGGAGTCTCCGGCGCCAGTGTGGACGGTGACATTGCCATTGGCCGGGCCGCCGCGCGCGCTCTTGCGGTCTGACTTCATCTTTTGCGGATGTTTTCTTTATGACGACAGAAACTGTGCTGCCTGAGGGCGGCGTTCCCCTCCATCAGGGAAGAACGGCCGCTCTTCTGGTCCTGACATTCGGTACATTCGTTGTCGGAACAGGCGAATTTGCCATTATGGGAATGCTGCCTGAATTTGCTTCTTCGCTCGGGCTTTCAGCGGCGGATGCGGGCTATGCCATTACGGCCTATGCGCTCGGGGTCGTGATCGGAGCCCCGCTCATTACCATTCTGGGGGCACGACTGTCGCGCCGCGAGCTTCTGCTGACTCTTCTGTTGCTGTTTTGCTTTGGAAATATCCTGAGCATTGTCATGCCGACGCCGGGACTGGTTGAGGTGGCGCGTTTCATTACCGGGCTGCCGCACGGGGCGCTTTTCGGAATTTCGGCCCTTGTCGCTGCGTCGATGGTGGAACGGTCCCGGCGTGGCTGGGCTGTGGGACGAGTCCTTTCCGGAATTGCAATTTCCACTCTGATCGGCGCGCCCTTTTCAACATTTGCCGCTGATCATTTCGGCTGGCGTATTGCTTACCTGATTATTGCCGTCTTCGGTTTCGTGACCTTTCTTGGGGTATGGCGCTATATACCGGCTGATCAGCCAAATCGCTCCATCTCGCCGCTCAGGGAGGTGACGGCGCTCGGGAACGCGCAGATTCTGCTGACGCTGCTGACCGCGGCAATCGGCTTTGGTGGTATGTTCGCGATTTATACTTATCTCACCAGCGTCCTTGTGAACGTGACGCAGGTTTCAGAGTGGCAGGTCATGATATGCATGATGATCTGGGGGCTGGGTATGCTTGCCGGTGCGAATGGGGGCGCATGGCTGGTGGACCGCAATCTCGATGTTGCGGCAATCCTTGCTCTCGCCGGAAGCGCTGTGGCGATGGTGGCTTTTCCGATGGTTATGCACAGTTATGCCGGTCTGACACTGGATGTTTTCCTGATTCCGGCCTTTGTGAACGGACTTGGACCTGCGCTGCAGACACGGCTGATGGATTTCGCGGGCGATGCGCAGACACTGGCAGCATCACTCAATCATTCGGCATTCAATATCGCCAATGCTCTTGGGGCTTCATTGGGAAGCGTTCTGCTGGCACACCAGTACGGATATGGATCGCTGGGAATGGGTGGCGCACTTCTCTCCGGCGCGGGGCTTGTGGTCTATCTTGTGGCCCTGGTGCTCCTGAAGAGAAGCGGATTCACGGAAGTCCGGGAGCCGATTGTCTGACCGGTAAGCAACAGTGTCTGCCTGCTTCACAAACCCTGACAGGCCACTCGTGACCTGTCAGGGTTTGTTCCGAACCAGATAAGGGCAGGGAGCCCTGCTGATCCCGACTCGCTTAAACGAAATGGGGATGAAGAGCGGCACGCCGACCGGTTTTCTTGCAAAATATGTTTCAGCGAACACCCGTTGCTCAGGAAGACCGCTTCAGACCGGAGGATTCCCGATAGCGGAGCGGCGCTGACGACCGATCTGTCGCTCTCAGTTGACGTCTCATAAGGGCAATCACACGCTATTCGCATGCGAGTGAGGAATCGAAGGCGAGACCTTTGATTTCAACGACAACGAGTTTCAGTCCGGCTTGCGATTCAGCATCGTAGCAAGCGTTGGTAAGTCGGTCGGCATGAGTCTGGCGCACCCTCGCCCTCGCTTCGTTTCAGCGGCTCTCCGATCCTGAGCCGACCGGTCGTCGAAAATTTACGACGAGGTTTATGGTCAGAATGATGCTGCTCAGAGGGCAGGGGCGGCCTTTCCGGCCTCCCGGCTTACCGGAGGGCGGCGCGTGTGCTAGAAGTTCAGGCCTTAGCACTGGCTGTGCCCCGCGGTCCCGCTCCGGGCTGCGCGGCCATGACATGACGGAAAAGCCTTGACCGAGAATCCCGATCTGCCCGCCCCGCCTTCTGACCTCGTTCCGGTAGCGATCGAGGAGGAAATGCGGTCCTCCTACCTTGCCTATGCGATGTCCGTCATCGTCGCCCGCGCGCTGCCGGATGTGCGCGACGGGCTGAAACCGGTGCATCGCCGTATTCTGTATGCAATGCGTGAGAGCGGGTTTACGTCGGACAAACCCTATCGCAAATCGGCCCGCGCGGTCGGTGATGTGATGGGTAAATATCACCCGCACGGTGATTCCTCGATTTATGACGCCATGGTCCGCATGGCCCAGAGCTGGTCGATGCGGGTTAAGCTAATCGACGGACAGGGAAACTTCGGATCGGTCGACGGGGACAGCCCGGCGGCGATGCGTTACACCGAGGCCCGTCTGGCGAAGGCATCCTCTTTTCTGCTGGATGACATTGATCGCGATACGGTCGATTTTCAGCCAAACTACGACGAGAGCGAGGAAGAGCCGCAGGTTCTCCCGGCGGCATTCCCGAACCTGCTGGTCAATGGCGCGACAGGCATCGCCGTCGGCATGGCGACCAATATCCCGACGCACAATCCGGGTGAGGTGATCGACGCCGCGCTGGCGATGATCCGCAACCCGGACATCACCCTTGAAGAGCTGATGACGATCATGCCGGGACCGGATTTCCCGACAGGCGGCATCATTCTGGGCCGGACAGGGATACGCAACGCGTTCGCCACCGGACGCGGTTCGGTGATCATCCGGGCGCGGGCCGAGATCGAGGAGATCCGCAAGGATCGCAAGGCGATCATCATCACCGAAATTCCGTATCAGGTAAACAAGGCGACGCTTCAGGAGAAGATCGCCGAACTGGTTCGGGACAAGAACAGCGACCGGCATATCGAGGGCATCTCGGACATCCGCGACGAGTCCGATCGTTCCGGTATGCGGGTCGTGATCGAGCTGAAACGTGAGGCGACTCCGGAGGTGGTGCTGAACCAGCTCTACCGCTTCACGCAGCTTCAGACCTCCTTCGGCGTGAACATGCTGGCGCTGAATGGCGGCCAGCCGAAGCTGATGGGCCTGATGGAGGTTCTCTCGGCGTTTGTCGCTTTCCGCGAGGAAGTGATCATGCGGCGGGCGCGCTTCGATCTGTCGAAGGCGCGGGATCGCGGACACATCCTGGTCGGTCTGGTGATCGCGGTCGCCAATATCGACGCGGTGATCGCACTGATCCGTGCCGCGCCGGATGCGGCGACGGCGCGTGAATCGCTGATGGCGGCGCAGTGGGATGCCGCTGAGGTCGAACCGCTGCTGGCGCTGATCCATGACGAGGGCAATGTCGTCGTGGATGGCAAGGTGCGTCTGACAGAAGCGCAGGCGCGTGGCATTCTGGAGCTGCGTCTGCAGCGTCTGACCGGTCTGGAGCGGGAGAAGATCCAGAGCGAGTTGTCCGAGGTCGCGGCGAAGATCAATGAACTGCTGGAAATCATCCGCAGTCGCCCGAGACGTCTGGAAGTGATGTGCGAGGAACTGCTGGCGGCGCGGGCCGAGATCGCGACGCCGCGCATGACGGAAATCGCCGATTACGCCGGGGATCAGGACGATGAGAGCCTGATCGAACCGGGGCTGATGGTGGTGACCATCACACGTGACGGCTTCATCAAGCGGACCCCGCTGGAGGTCTTCCGGGCGCAGAATCGCGGCGGCCGCGGACGTACGGCGGCAGGACGGCGCGGAGACGATATCGTCGTCCGGTCGTTCAACGCGCATACGCATCAGTGGGTGCTGTTCTTCTCGTCCGGCGGCAAGGCTTACCGCGAGAAGGTCTGGCGTCTGCCGGAGGCAAGTCCGACGGCGAAGGGGCGCGCTCTGGTCAATCTGCTGCCGGATCTGGGCAGTGATTCGATCACGGCGGTTCTGCCGCTGCCGCAGGATGAGGATCTATGGGAAGCACTGCACCTCGTCTTTGCGACGGCCAGCGGCGGCGTCCGCCGGAATCGTCTGAGCGACTTCCGCAATATCCGGTCGTCCGGCCTGATCGCGATGAAGCTGGACGAAAAGGACAGTCTGATCGGCGTGGCGACCTGCCGCGAGGGGCAGGACGTATTCCTCGCGACGCGGGGTGCGCGCTGCATCCGCTTCCAGATTACGGACGAAATTCTGCGTGTGTTTGCCGGCCGTGATTCGTCCGGCGTGCGCGGTATTCGCCTTGCGGAGGGCGATGAGGTCATCAGCCTGTGCGTCCTGAATCACGTCGATGCGACAGTTGAGGAACGGGCGCTGTATCTCCGCGCGGCAAACGCGAAACGCCGGGCCGGGAACGCGGCTGAGGAAGGCACGGAAGAAAGCTCCGAAGCGGAAGAGATCGTTCTGCCGGAAGGCTCGGATCTGACTCAGGAGCGGTTTGAGGAACTCGAAGCGGCAGAAGAGATTCTGCTGACGGTAAGTGATGCAGGCTACGGACGCCGGTCTTCCGCCTATGATTACCGTGTGTCGGGCCGTGGCGGTCAGGGTATTACGAACATGAATTTCTCGGCCAGCAAAAAGGGTTCGGCGGTCGTGGCGACGCTGCCTGTGCTGGCGGGAACGGATGTGATGCTGGTGACGGATGCCGGACGTTTGATTCGCGTTCCTGTCGATCAGGTGCGAGTCATGTCCCGCCAGGCGAGCGGCGTGACGCTGCTGCGTCTGGACGGGAAAGAGTCGGTGACCAGTGTCTTCCCGGTGCTGGAGGATGATTCGGCCGATGAGGACGATTCTGCCCCGGCGGAGAATACCGGAGAAGACGGTGGGAGTGACGATGCCTGAAGCAGCACGCCGTGTCGGGTTTTACCCGGGGACGTTCGATCCGGTGACCTTTGGTCATATGGACATTATCGAACGGGCGGCGCGGCTGGTGGACCGGCTGGTGATCGGGGTGGCGAAGAATGCGGGGAAAAACCCGCTTCTTTCCGTCGATGAACGGGTGGCGGCGCTTCGGGATGAAGTTCCGGGCCTTGTCGCCCGTACGGGCGCCGAGATCGAGGTGGTCGCATTTGATGAACTGCTGGTGGAAGCGGTGCGCCGGCAGAAAGCGACCCTGATTTTCCGCGGACTGCGGCTTCTGGTGGATTTCGACTATGAAGCGCAGATGCAGGGTGCGAACCGCAAGCTCGCCCCTGAGATTGAGACCGTCTTTCTGATGGCGACCGAACGGACGCAGTTTATCTCCTCGCATATGGTGCGTGAGATTGCGGCCTATGGCGGGAATATCAGTGAGTTCGCACCGGACGGAGCATGCCGGCGCGTCGTGGCGCGGTTTGCCCGCTGATCTTTCTGACTTTGTAATTCGGTCTGTGGTGACGTAAGCCTCCTTTCCGGGCCTGCCCGTTCTGTCCTGCGCGGTCTCCGCGCCGGTGACGGGTGGAATGGCCGGTGCCGTTCTCCTGATGCGAGTCCGGGTACCGGATTGCATGAAGTGATTGGATAACGACATGGCTGATACTGACAAAAACGATCTGCTGAATATGGATCTGGCGTCGGGACGCGTGGTGATTCGCCTGCGTCCGGACCTGGCGCCTCTGGCGGCTGAGCGTCTGCGGACGCTGGCTGCAGAAGGGTTCTACGACAATACGCCGTTCCACCGGGTGATCTCCGGCTTCATGGCGCAGGGCGGCGATCCTACGGGAACAGGCACGGGCGGCAGCAAGCTTCCGGATCTGAAGGCGGAATTCACGCGTGCTGCGAAGTTCGAGCGTGGCACAATTGGCATGGCGCGGACGATGAATCCGGACAGCGCGAACAGCCAGTTCTTCATCATGTTCGAACCGTCGCCACACCTTGATGGTCAGTACACCATTGCCGGTGAAGTCATCGAAGGCATGGATCTCGTTGACAAAATCAAGCGCGGCTCCGGCAGCGGCGGAATGGTGCAGGACCCGGACCGGATCGTGAAAATGCGCCCGGCTTCCGCTGAAGCCTGATTAATTTTTGCAATGGTGACGGTTGACAGGATCGGCCGTCACCTTTACCCGATGGCTCGCAGTGAGCCGGTAGCTCAGCTGGTAGAGCATTCGACTTTTAATCGAATGGTCGAGGGTTCGAGTCCCTCCCGGCTCACCAAAAAAATCCATGATACGGCAGATACTCACCGTTACGGTGAGCTTATTAAAGCCAGACTGGAATTTCATTTTCTTCCGATCACTGTGGTCGTTCTGTTATCGTGAAAATATGAGTGGTTTGTGACCGAATGGAATCGTCAGTTTCCTTTGGTGTCTCATATCCGATGAAGGCTGCAATCTGATGTATTGCGTAGCTGACCCAGGACGGGACGTTGGGCGACTGTTTCTTCGGTCTCCGCTGTAACAATCGCAGGGTCTGACTCACATGCCGCAGATGTCCAGCATGTGTTTCTGGCTGCTTATGTCTGACTTAAGGGTTTCCGTAAGGCTCATAAGCTTCAATGGACGTCTTATACGACGTTCTTCGGCGCTTTCTCTCCTGACACCTCGCAGAAGCCGTAGCCTGGATCGTAATACGCAGGCACATCCCTCCCCGGTTATTTTATCCCGTCGCCAGGCAAGAGCGCATCATCTGCGCGCAGCCTGTCATCACGAACGGAAGGGGCCGTGAACGTGGCGGAATATAGCGCCGGATGGCCGACGACAGACATGTGACGATGCTGTCCATGGAACATCCGCTTATCAGACAGTGGCCGTGAGTATTAACGGATTAATTTTCATGAATTAGATCGGCAATGTTAACTTATTATCAATAAATAAGAAGTTATAGTTTTTACGGAAGACACTTCACCATTACAGAAAGAAAATTATCTTCTCTGTATTTCGGTTTCAGAGTAAATGCACATGAATAAAATCATTATTCTGCTTCAGAAAATATTCAGAACATCCGGAAGCATGGACAGGCCGGAAGATTACAGGCTTGGTCGCCTGTGGGACGCGGGGTGGACCGCATGTAACGAGGGACATAAACAATCCTCTGCTTCGTTTCTCATTGGAGATGAAAAAAGCGCCTGGCTCGCAGGCTGGCGAGCATCCGAAAACATGTTCATGATCTGCTGGTAGGGTTCACGCGTATAAGCTTCCTGGCGACTTTGCCCGCCAGGGAAAGCGGAACGGGCAGCAGTCATATGCAATCTCTGCCAGACGGCAGGCATCTGCTCCGGCTGATCCGCCCTGTTCAAACGATGAGTCATTCTTTTTTGTAGAAATCCGGAGAATATAGATATCAGTCCCGGAAGCCGGCTACCGGCGAAATGATAATTGATTTGTCCGGATTCTGAATGATGTAAACTTACCCTGTGCATCCTGATGTTTCAGTGTAACGAGCTGATTTCATCGATATTCTTATCATAAGTTAAAGTTAATCAGGAAATCCGCACGAATAATGGTTGTGCGGTTCTGTCTGATAAATTGCATGACTGCCGTTTCTATGGTTTTCTACAGACAGATCAGGCGAGATTACTGCGGTGGTTATTAATCAGGAACGAATATCAGTCGTGTAGCCACGCGGCTTGCTATCCAGGCGACGTTCAGATCGGAGTTGTCGCGTCGAATAGTTTTTGTTTTCGCCATCCGGCGTACTGAACGCGATCAATGGCCGGAACATCGAAGCTGGTGGTGATGTTGCCAGATAAGATGCTGATGGCATGGCACATTGATGCTCCGGAACATACCTGAACAGGTTGCGCAAATGTTACTTCAGATAATTCGATGGAATCGTCACTTCCGTTGCGGTCTCCGGGGTGATTATTTTGTCGAAGGCCATTGTTTCTGTGCAGCCCATATAGAGCCGTGATCTTCAGTTCAGATTTAACCAGTAATGCATCTTATTTTAACGTATATTCCCCCGACGATCTTCTTTGAAAAGTCAGAATCTTAATTATTATATAATGAGTTATCCGCGACGTTATCTTCATCTGTCTTTGCAGAAACAGATGTCCGGATGGGAATGGCAATCGTATCAGTCACATTGCCACTTACCTGCAATACCTGCTGTTCCTCTGTTTGCTGATGTTCCACTACGTGGAATGGGGCTGAGTGACGAGCCGGTCTGGCTATGGCAGGCACTCACACACAGTCGTTACTCTCCAGCCTTCCTGCTTTTTCGTCGTAAGCCACAACGTCTGCATTTCTTCCGATGATACCGGGCGTATCCTGACACAACCGTTTCCTGTCAGGATTTTGCTCTCCGATTTATCTGATTATTAACCTGCCTATTTTAACATCCTGAAGATGCTGCAGAGGTGATTTTTCCGCAAATTTACGCGGAAACGTGCCGGTTCTGGAGCCTGAATACCGATTCCCGGTTTGTGGTCCGGTGAATGATGCTGCGCAGTTCGGAGTGTGGATGGCGGAAGAAGCTGAATCGGACGGCGCGCCTGCGCCGTCTGCCGGGAAGAAAAAAAAGCTCGTGCCTCTCGTGGGCGCTGTCATTGGCGTGCTGGCGCTTGGCGGCGGCGGCTGGTTCTATAAGCAGCATAAACCAAAGGTTGTGAAGCCGAAGACGGAACAGGTGCAGCAGGAGCCGTTCCTCGTTGACATCCCGACTGTTATTTCAAATCTTGACAGCTCTTCCGGTCGCCCCGTGTTTGTAAAAATTACCGCCAGGCTTCAGGTCGCCGGTGCCCAGCCGTCTCAGGTTCAGGCACAGATTCCTGAAATCCAGAATATTTTTCAGACCTATCTTCATGAAAGTACGCAGACCGATCTGAGTGGTAACGGTATTTACAGGTTGCGGGAGGCAATGCTGGACCGGATTGCAGTTCAGCTCGCCCCGATTGAGGTGAGGGATCTCCTGTTCACGGAGTTCCTGATCCAATGAGTGAGGCTCAGGGCAGTCTGAATGGCGCTATTCCGCGGCCAGGACCAACGGCGTCCCTTCGTGATCTGGAGAATGCGGATTTTGACGGGCGCAGTCCAGGCCCAGTTGCGGGCGATATGGATACGACAGAGGACGAGCATGTCCTCGATCAGGCTGAGATCGACAGTATTCTCGGCAACGCGTTTATGTCCGGCGATCTTGAGGAGAGTACGAGCGGGCTTGAAAGGATTATCGGCTCGGGGCTGGTAACGTATGAGCGCCTGCCCATGCTGGAGGTGGTGTTTGACCGCCTGATGCGAATTGTCTCGACAACTCTTCGTAATTTTACGAACGATAATGTTGACGTGTCGATAGACGGCATCAGTTCGATGCGGTTTGGTGATTATCTCAATTCAGCACCGGCGTCCTGTATTTTTGCGGTCTTTAAAGCCGAAGAATGGGAAAATTACGGGCTGATGGTCGTTGACTCGGCTCTGACCTACTCAATGGTCGATGTCCTTCTCGGTGGCGCGCGTAATCCGCGCCCTCTGAATGTCGAAGGCCGGCTGCACACCACAATTGAACGGTCCCTGATTGAAAAGATGGTGCGTCTGGTTCTGGCCGATCTGAGTATCGGTTTTGATCCCATCTGCGCAGTGAATTTCAGATTTGAGCGCCTGGAGATCAGCTCCCGGTTTGCTGCGATCTGCCGCGCCTCGAATGCGGTATTTCTGGCCCGGATGCGTGTCGAAATGGATGATCGGGGCGGCAACATTGATGTTCTGCTCCCGTACGCGACGCTTGAACCCGTGAGGGATCTGCTCCTGCAGCAGTTCATGGGCGAGAAATTTGGCAGGGATTCGATCTGGGAGACGCATCTTGCTGAGAAGCTGCGCGACACCGACGTGCAGCTGGAAGCTGTTCTCGGAGAACAGACAATGAAGCTTTCCGAGATTGTGGATCTGAAGCCAGGCTCGGTCATCGTTCTCGAACACCAGCTTGAGCAGCCTGTCAGCCTGCGCTGCGGACAGATTGAAATGTTTACCGGCAAGGTCGGGCGAAAGAAAGAAAATATGGCCATCCGGATCGAGGAAGACCTGATGGCTGTGCGTCAGCTTATTGGGACGCCTGAGGGATTGTACTCGTAGGGTGGAGATATTTCATGACGACGTTTGAATATTGTATGGAATTTATTCTCTGTATTCTCCTTATCGCAGGAATTTTTTATAGTATTTATCTTGGTCGTGCGCTGGCTGTCCTGCGTCGTGACCGACGCGAACTGGCTGATCTGGTGGCGAAACTGGATGAGAGCGGGCGCCGGGCTGAAGACGGAGTGGAGAAACTGCAGACGGCGGGAGATGTCAGCGGTCGCGCGCTCGGACGGATGATCGATCAGTCCCGCATGCTGCACAGCGAACTTGAGGCGCTGTCCGAACGGGCGGATTCGATTGCAGGACGGCTGGATGGGCTGGTTCGTCAGAGCAACCGGCAGATGCCGAAAGCAAGAACGGGGTCTGCAGAGAGTGTTCAGATGCCGGCTGATCACGAGACCGTGCCGCCATTCGAGGGCATAACTCCTTCCTGGAGCGGTAACGCAGATGCTGCGATGCTGCCAGTCAGTTCAGAAAAACCGGCCAGCCCAAAGTTCACCGGCGTCCAGTCGCCCGGTACGCAGGAATCCATTCCTTCTCTTCGGCCTTATGAACAGCGCTCCCGGCAACGCACGGCGGCGGAACAGGACCTGATCCGGGCATTACGGATGGGATGATATGATGCGGAAAATTTCGTTTCCACGCATTTTTCAGCTGTCCGCATGTCTAATGGGCGGTGTGTTCTGTCTTAAGGCGTATCTGCTGACGAGTTCTCTCCTGCTTGCGAATACGCCGGAAGGGGCTGCAGTGCAGGCACCAGAAACAGGCCCCGCGACCGGTAAGGGCGGAAGTGCCGGACACGATAGCACTTCACAGCCTGCTCAGTCTGGTCAGAGTAATGCTAAAATGCCTGACAAGAAGGCGACTGCAGATAAGGGGGCGAATCCATGTGCTGACGGGACGACATGTGTGGGGCAGGTCAGTAAACCTGAACTGGATGTCGATCACAGGGCCGACGCGGCACGACAGGCGATTCTGGCGGATCTGGCAGGACGGACGCATGAACTCGATCAGGAGTCCCGCAGACTGGAAGACATGAAGCGGACGATTGAGGCATCACAAGCCGTTCTGGATGGACGGTTGCAGAAATATTCGCAGGAACAGTCGAATATCATGGCGGCCTCAAGGCAGCAGAAGCAGCTCAGCGACGCGGATATCGATCGTCTGGTAAAAATATACGAGTCCATGGCGCCCCGGGATGCAGCTTCTATTTTCAATGTACTGGATTTCCAGGTTGTGGTGCCGGTCATGACGAAAATGAATCCGCGCAAGGCATCAGCGATTCTGGCGGGCATGACGCCTGAGCGTGCAATGATGGCGACGCAGCTTCTGGCTGGAGTTCCCCGGAAAGGAGGGGTGGTGCGGGCAGGCACAAACGGTTAAATTTATTCACTTTTCGTAAGATATTATTTTCAGAACCGCCGCACTGCATCTGTGCGGGAGGCAGAATTAAGGACTGGGTGTGCGGACGAGACTTCCTTTGACAGTGTGTGTCGCGACAGGTCTTGGCGGTTTACCCTTTTTTTTCGCCAGTGCTTTTGGTCAGGTTACTGATGTCGGTACTGGTATTCCGCCTGCAGCTGAAAATGTGCCTGCAGTCGTTTCCGCTCCCGCCACTCCGCACCATTCCCGTCAGCATTTCCGGACTGCGAAAAGGAAAACAGCAGCGGCGAAAGTTCACCCCGGATCTGCGACGGACTCTGGCATTACGGCAGATGAACAGAATGTCACGCAGGGCTCTGGCGCGCTGCCATCCGGCTGGCAGCAGGAGCGCATCGGCGTGCAGGCTGACGGCGACGCGGAAGGGCAGCCGGGCAAACCGCCATTACGGAATGCGTCTTCTTCCACGCCTCAGTCGAAAGGAGCGTCGTCCGGTGGAAATACAGAGACGCCACCTCCTTCCGCAACGCAGGCGACCGCGAATGAAGGGCATGTCAGTACGCCGGTGACGGCTCAGGTCAGCAAAATCTTTCTTCCAACAGGTGACGATGCCGGAATTGCTGCGTTCTGGTCACGAAATGACATGATCATTTTATCCGATCATGTAACGCACATGGATGCGAGTGCGCTTCGGGATACGGGACCATTTGCGTCTGTAGCGGTGCGGACCATGGGCGACATGACTGCCGTTACCTTTCATTTCGAAAACCGGCATGAACTGACGCTCAGCAAGCAGCCTGGAGGGTGGATACTGGCATTGTCGCCGGACGATGTCGGGAAAGTCCGGGCCCGCATCACATCGCAGGAGAAAGATGGCGGCATTCTTTATCCGATGTCCCGGCCGGGTCGGATTGTGCCGTTTACGGATCCGTCCTCGGGCGCGCGCCTCCTCGTTGCAACGTCGTCAGTTGGATTTCCAGGTCCGCGCCTGCCGCGACGGCATGTAGGCTATGAACTCTGGCCGTCTGTGCAGGGACTGGTTTTCGCGGTGGAATCCGATCAGATCGAACTCCGCGACGGGGATGGCGGACCATTTCTCGACGTAGTCGGCGAAGGAGCAGTTCCGCTTGCCAGCGCCGCCTCCGGGCAGGCCACGGATGACAGAGTTGACTGGTCCTGGCTGGGCCTGAGATCACTTCCTCCGGAAACCCTGCGCGAGGATTATCGCCGGCACTGGACGCAGGCTGCCATGTTGCCGCCTGACAGCCGGACAGATGCACGTCTCGCCGCGGCACGATCCGCCTTTGCGCTGGGTGACGCGCATAATGCGAGGGCCATTCTTGCAACGGCGATTCAGGATAATCCCGAACTCGCAATGCTTCCGAATGTCGCATTTCTGCAAGCTGCATCTGAACTTCTTGCAGGCAACACAGCGGGGGCGTCAGCGCTTGAAAGCGCCGATACCGGAGCGGACGGGGCGCTCTGGCGCGGCCTTTATATGGAGCGGGCCGGCAAGGACCCCGCAGGCGCAGCGGCTCTTCTGGCGCAGGGTTACTCCCGGCTGACAGATTATCCCGCAACACTGCGGAACAGGCTGCAACCGGAAGCGGCTACTTTCATTGCGCAATACGGGTCAGATCAGGATCTGTCTGTCCTGTCGCCTGTGCCGGATGCGCCGGCTTTTGCGGCAGTGCGGGCATTCATGCAACTCAGGGCCGGTGATCAGGCGAAGGCTCTTACAGCCTTTCAGGCGATGGCGAAACAGAAAGATCCGGTCATAGCCGAAGCTGGCGGCGAGCAGTCGGTTGTATTGCGACAGGCGGCCGGGCAGATTTCTCCGGTCGAAGCGGCGCAGGCGTACGAACGTCTGCTTCCTGCCTCCCGTCTGGCCGGAAGAGAAGAGAATGTCCGGCGTGCGCTCGTCTCTTCCTGGATGAAGGCGGGAGAATGGGAAAAGGCACTTTCGGCGGCGGATGAGGAAATGCGGGTCTTCCCGGAAGGGCGTGAGGCAATGATGCCACAGGTCCAGGATATTCTTCTGCATCTGGCGGAGACGCCGGATAGCTCAGGCTCTCATCCGGCGGATGTTATCGACGCGGTCGCGCTGATCGAGAGCCATATCGATCAGATTCCGGACAGCCCTGTAAAGGGACGCATTCTTGGCGGCCTTGGTGAGAAACTGCGGGGACTCGGACTGCCTGGTCGCGCCGCTCTGGCATTCGAGCGTGCCCTGCCGCTGGCGGACGATAATGCCCGCAGAGCGACTTGGGGTGGTGAACTTGCTCAGGTCGATATAGAGGCGCAGCGGCTGGGTCAGGCACGCAGAGCGCTCGACGAAACGGCGGATACCGGGGTTGGAGGAGATGTGGCGTCACGTCGCCGGGTAATCGCTGCGAGCCTGATGGTCCGGGAGGGAAACAGAGATCAGGCGTTGCAGATGCTTGCGCAGGATGAAACGGATCCGTCGCTCGATCTGCGTGGTCGTATTCTTGAAGAGCAGAAAAAATGGCCCGATGCAGTGCTCGTGGTCGGGCGGATGGCGACAAAGGATATTCCTGAGCAAGGCAGTCTGAACGACACGCAGCAGGATCTGACGGTCCGTCTGGCCACCGACGCGGCGCGGGCCAGTGACTGGGAAACGCTGGACCGGCTGCGTGACTGGATCGGGCGACGTCATCTGTCGCCGGAACGGCAGAGAATTTTTGAGCTTCTCGTCACGTCTCCTGAGGAGGACATCAGGAAACGTCTCAACGGAGGGTGAGTGTGCAGTACTCCGGATGGCAGCCATCCTTGTGTCGCCGGATGCAGTAACCAGAGTGTAAATTACCGTTTTCAGAGCTGCATTATGGCCCCGATCCGATAATCCGCTCATCTGCCAGAAGTCAGAAAGGCATGAAAAGAGCCGGATTTTATGAAGATATTGAGGCAGAGCAGATGAAATCGGGCGCAGTACGCGACCGGGGTAAGAAAACTCTTGCACAGCCGGGTATGAGGCCCTATCAAGCGCTCTCCTGGCCCAAGGGGGCGTTTTCGCCCAACAGGCCGTCTGCTGGTTTGGGGGTACGTCATGAACGCACTTGCTCAACTGGGGATGGTCTCGGAACTCCCGAGCAATAACCAGATTTCTCCCGTTGCGTCTTACTGTGAGGACGAACGGAAAGATTACTTTGTCGAACGGGACGGCGAAAAATTCGCTGGCACGCATCTGCTCATCGATCTGTGGGAGGCATCCAATCTGGATGATCCTGAGAAAATCGATGCGACGCTCTGCGAAGCGGCAATTGCTGCCGGCGCTACGATTCTTCACAGCCATTTCCATCATTTTACCCCGAATGGTGGTGTGTCGGGCGTTGTGGTTCTCGCTGAGAGCCATATCTCGATTCACACATGGCCAGAGCGGTCCTTCGCAGCTGTGGACATCTTTATGTGCGGTGCCTGCGACCCGAATCTGTCGATTCCGGTGATGCAGCGCCTGTTCCAGGCTGGACGTATCCTGGTCGATGAGCAGCGTCGCGGAAAAGTGTCGCTCTGAGCAGAATATTCTGAAAGCGCGCGAACTGTATCCGGCCGGGTGATTACTTCACCCGGCCGTACTGTTTTCCTGATATCTTCACATGACCGGAAAAGCACTTCCCGTCATGATGCGCTCTGTCACTTCCTGTCGGGATGATGCTGCGTCATTGTTTTCCGGAGAGATACATCATGTCTGATACCTGGCTGAACGAAGGGCTGTATGACAGCTGGGGACAGCGGTTCCGCGTTCGCAAAGAGCTTGCGCATGTAAAAAGCCCCTTTCAGGACATCATTGTTTTTGAAAGCGATTCACATGGCCGCGTGCTTATGCTGGATGGCGTGGTACAGATCACGGAAGCGGATGAGTTCGTCTATCAGGAGATGCTGACGCACGTTCCGCTGTTTACGCATGCCGCGCCGAAAAACGTTCTTATCATCGGCGCAGGTGACGGCGGCGTCCTGCGCCGTGTGCTGGAACATAAGAGCGTTGAGCGCGCCGTGATGGTGGAAATCGATGGCGACGTCATCGAACTGTCAAAAAAGCATCTCCCCGGTATTGCCGGCGACGCCTGGAACGATCCGCGGGCTGATGTCATTGTTGGTGACGGAATCGAATATGTTGCAAACGCGCCTGACGGTTCGTTCGATGTGATCATTGTCGACAGCACGGACCCGATCGGTGTTGGTGAGGTGCTGTTCACGGACTCCTTCTATCAGCATTGCGCGCGCATCCTCGGACCGGATGGCCTGATTGTGAATCAGTGCGGCGTGCCGTTCATGCAGGCCGATGAGCTGCGCGAGACGAGTCTGCGGCGGGCGAAATTCTTCCCGCATGTGTCCGCCTATGTCGCGGCGGTGCCGACTTATGTCGGCGGCTTCATGACACTCGGCATTGCCTGCAAAGGCGGCGATCCGACGGTGCAGGTTGTCGCAGCGGTTCGCGCGCGGGCAGAGCAGACGGGTATCCTCGGGGCGACGCAATACTGGACGCCGGAGATCCATGTCGGGTCGTTCTGCCTGCCGCCCTATATCGCGAAGCATCTTCCGACGAAAAAGTGACGGAACTGTCCGTCATCAGCCTCCGGTTCTGACCCTGGGCAAACAGACGTCCCTCTCGGTCCCTGTCTGCCAGGCGGAACACAGGGTCCCTGAGCCTGTCGCTCCCGCCGGGACAGAGCCGGAATCCGCGAAAGATTCGTTTGACAGCGGAATGACGGAATGCAAGATCAGAGCGTCGCAGAGGGAGAGTCCGGCTGAGAAAGCCGGCGCCGAAGGAGCAACCGCCCCGGAATCTCTCAGGCTAACGGACCCTGTGACACTGGTTTCTGGAGAGTGGCGCATCAGGCGTCCGCCGACGGGATAGCGATCTCAGGCAAACGGACAGAAGGGGCACGAAACTGATTCTGGCGACGGCCAGGTCGGGGAGTGTGCCGATGTCTGTCTGTTCGCTGATTTTTCCTGCCGGAGCGCTGTCATGAGCGACGATCTTCTCCATACCCCACTTTTTTCTCTCCATGAAGAACTCGGTGCCCGGATAGTGCCGTTCGCGGGCTACGCGATGCCGTTGCAGTATCCCGCCGGCATCATGGCCGAGCATCTGCACACCCGCGAGCACGCTGGTCTGTTCGATGTGTCGCATATGGGACAGGTCCGGGTGCGGTCAGTGGACGGAGATATGCACCGGGCGGCTCTGGCGCTGGAGCGGCTGGTGCCCGTGGACGTGGCCGGTCTGAAACCGGGCCGGCAGCGCTACGCGTTCTTTACGAACGACCGGGGCGGTATTCTGGACGATCTGATGATCGCCAATATGGGGGACTGGTTTCTGGTCGTCGTGAATGCAGCCTGCAAAGCGCAGGATATTGCGCTGATGGAAGCCGGGCTGCAGCCGGACTGTATCGTGGAACCGCTGACGAACCGGGCGTTGCTGGCGTTGCAGGGACCAGAAGCAGAGACGGTCCTCGCGCGGTTCATGCCGGATGTGGCCTCTATGAAATTCATGGATGCACGGCAGGGCACGTTCGATGGTGTGCCGGTCTTTGTATCCCGCTCCGGCTATACCGGTGAGGACGGATTTGAAATCAGCATCCCGTCGGCGGAGGCAGAGCGCGTGGCACGGGCGCTTGTGGACCAGCCGGAAGTGATGCCGGTCGGCCTCGGAGCGCGGGACAGCCTGCGTCTTGAGGGCGGAATGTGCCTGTATGGCTCAGACCTTGACGATACGACCACGCCGGTTGAGGGCGCGCTGGAATGGGCCGTGCAGAAAGCGCGGCGCAAAGGCGGTGCACGGGAAGGCGGATTCCCCGGAAGTGCCGTTGTGCTGGCGCAGTTTGAGAACGGGGCTTCCCGTCGCCGTGTCGGTCTTCTCCCGGAAGGCCGGGCACCCGTTCGCCACGGAGCGCCACTCTTCGCGCAGGCGGAAGGCGGGGCGCAGATCGGGGTTGTCACGTCAGGCGCGTTTGGTCCGCAGGCGAAAGCACCGGTAGCGATGGGCTATGTCGAAACGGCGTATGCGCCGGAAGGCACGAAGATTTTTGCAGAACTGCGCGGAAAGCGTGTGCCGGTGACAGTGGCGGCGATGCCGTTTGTGCCGGCGCGTTTTAAACGCTGAGCGAAGGAAACGGACCTCATCCGGTCACGATGCAGGGCTGTACTGTTTTTCAGGGTGAATGACCTGCCGGGCAGGTCCGGAACGGGAAGAAAACGATGACGCTTTATTTCACAAAAGAGCATGAGTGGCTGCGCGTCGACGGCGATGTGGCGGTCGTCGGGATCACGAAGCATGCAGCGGAAGAGCTGGGTGAGATCGTGTTCTTCGAACTGAACACATCGGCTTCAGAAGTGAAGGCAGGAGACTCGATCGCTGTTGTTGAGTCAGTAAAAGCCGCCTCCGATGTTTACGCCCCGGTGGATGGCGTGGTGACGGAAGGCAACCCGAATCTCGCAGGTAATCCTGAACTGATCAGCAACGATCCGGAAGGCGAAGGCTGGATGCTGAAGCTGAAGCTGACGAATACGGCACAGCTTTCCGATCTGATGGATGACGCGGCGTATCACGCGCTGATCTCCTGATCCGCAGGCATCTCCGCATACCCGCCTGGTAATGCCCGCCTCTTCGGCTCTGAAACTTCTTTGTCTCTACGGGGAAAGATCGTGACTGCGCAGACACACTGGTCCGGCCTGCAGACTCCTGCCCAGGCTTTTGCTTCCCGCCATATCGGCCCGCGTGAGGCGGAAATCGTGGCGATGCTGGACGCCCTTGGCCTGGAGAGCGAGGCGGAACTGCTGGATCAGACGGTGCCGCCTTCGATCCGTTCGAAAACGCCCGTCGGGATCGGTCCGGGCTGGTCCGAAGTTGAGGTGCTGAACCGGCTGAAGGCCATGGCGGACCGGAACCGCGTCATGACGTCGCTGATCGGGCAGGGATATTACGGCACGATTCTGCCGGGCGTGATCCAGCGGAACATTCTGGAAAACCCCGCGTGGTACACCGCCTATACGCCCTACCAGCCGGAGATCAGCCAGGGACGCCTCGAAGCGCTGCTGAATTTTCAGACTCTGGTGACGGAACTGACCGGGCTGGATATCGCCAACGCATCCCTGCTGGATGAAGCGACCGCGGCGGCTGAGGCGATGGCGCTGGCGAAGCGGGTATCGAAGAGCCGGTCGGACGTGTTTTTTGTCGATGCGGACACACATCCTCAGACACTCGCGGTCCTGCGGACACGGGCCGAGCCGGTCGGAATTGAGATTGTCACCGGTGATCCGTCGAAGGATCTCGATGCCGCGTCCGTGTTCGGCGCACTGTTCTCTTATCCGGGCAGTTCCGGAGAAATCCGCGATCCGCGATCCACGATTGAAGCCCTGCATGCGGCCGGCGCCATCGCGGTCATGGCAGCCGATCCGCTGGCGCTGGTGGTGCTGACATCACCGGGAGCGCTGGGTGCGGATATCGCCATCGGTTCCATGCAGCGTTTCGGCGTGCCGATGGGTTTTGGCGGCCCGCACGCCGCTTATATGGCCGTCCGGGATGCCTGGAAGCGCAGCATGCCGGGGCGTCTGGTTGGTGTGTCCGTCGACAGCGATGGCCAGCTGGCGTACCGGCTGGCGCTGCAGACACGCGAACAGCATATCCGGCGCGAGAAAGCGACATCGAATATCTGCACGGCGCAGGTTCTGCTGGCTGTGATCGCCAGCATGTATGCCGTGTATCACGGTCCGGAAGGGCTGACGGCGATTGCCGCACGCGTGGCCGGGCTGACAGCGGCACTGGCGGCCGGACTGCGGAAACTGGGTGTGACGGTGGCCTCGGACTGCGTGTTCGATACGGTGACAGTAAAAGTTTCCGCTGACGTAGCCGCGCATGTTCATGCGCGGGCTATCGCGGCGGGAATGAATTTCCGTCATGCCGGCGACGGGCTGATCGGGATCAGCCTCGATGAGACAACCACGCCGGCCGTGGTCGAAGCTGTGTGGCGGTGTTTCGATCCGGCCTGTTCATCCGAAGAGCTGGCGGCGCTGGTGAAGGGCCGTGCCGGTCTGGCGGATGCCGTGCCGGCCGGGCTGCGCCGTGAGGGTGCGTTCCTGAAACAGGACGTGTTCAGCACGCACCGTTCGGAGACGGACATGCTGCGCTACCTGCGGCGACTGGCGGATAAGGATCTGGCGCTGGACCGCTCGATGATCCCGCTCGGCTCCTGCACGATGAAACTGAACGCGACGGTCGAGATGGTGCCGATCACCTGGCCGGGATTCTGTGATCTGCATCCGTTTGCTCCGGCGGATCAGACGGAAGGCTATGCCGAACTGTTCCGGGATCTGGAATCCTGGCTGTGCGCGATCAGCGGCTATGACGCCGTGTCGCTGCAGCCGAATTCGGGAGCGCAGGGCGAATATGCCGGGCTCCTGGCCATTCGCGGCTATCATCGGGCGCACGGACAGGAACAGCGGGATGTCTGCCTGATCCCCGCTTCGGCACACGGAACCAATCCGGCCTCGGCGCAGATGGCAGGAATGAAAGTCGTCGTCGTGCGCTGTGACGCGAGCGGCAACGTGGACATGGACGATCTGAAAGTGAAGATCGCAGCGCATGCGAACACGCTGGCGGCGATCATGATCACCTATCCCTCAACACATGGCGTGTTTGAGGAGTCGGTGCGCGAGATCTGCGCGCTGGTTCATGAAGCGGGCGGCCAGGTCTATCTGGACGGCGCGAATATGAACGCGCAGGTAGGCATTGCGCGGCCCGGCAAATATGGCGCCGATGTCAGCCATTTCAATCTGCATAAAACCTTCTGCATTCCGCATGGCGGCGGCGGACCTGGCATGGGACCGATCGGGGTCCGGTCGCATCTGGCGCCGTTCCTGCCCGGTCGTCCTGAACAGGGCGGCGTGGCCGCCGTATCTGCCGCCGCCTTCGGTTCGGCATCAATTCTGCCGATTTCCTGGGCCTATATCCGTCTGATGGGGGATGAGGGCCTGGTGCGGGCGACCACCATGGCGATCCTCAACTCCAATTACATTGTATCCCGTCTGGAGGGAGCCTATCCGATCCTCTATCGCGGCGGAAAAGGACGGGTGGCGCATGAGTGCATCGTCGATCTGCGACCGATAAAGGATGCGACCGGCGTGACGGTGGATGATATCGCCAAACGTCTGGTGGATTTCGGCTTCCATGCACCAACAGTCAGCTTCCCGGTCGCGGGGACGTTCATGATCGAGCCGACCGAATCCGAAGGAAAGCGGGAACTGGACCGGTTCTGCGATGCGATGCTGGCGATCCGGACAGAAATTCAGCAGATCGAGGATGGAAAGGTAACAGCGGAAGCCTCCGCGCTGCGGCATGCGCCGCATACCGCGCGGGATCTGGCGGCAGCGGTATGGGAACGGACCTACTCACGCGCTGAAGGCTGCTTCCCGCCGGGTGTCGCGCCTGATGTGAAATACTGGCCGCCGGTCGGGCGTATCGATAACGCATACGGGGACCGGAATCTTGTTTGCTCCTGTCCGGAAACGACATCTTACGAATAGCGTTACAGGCTTGCGGGACGAACAGCGTTTTGGCACTCCCGTGTCTGTCGCTGACGGATTTTGCAGGATATGTAAACCATGACGAAAGCGCCATCAGCGCTCGAAAGCCGGCTCGGAAGTCATGAAACACTGGGGCAGCGTATCCGGGCGCTGCGCCAGTATTCCGGGATGACGCAGGCGGAACTGGCGCAGGCGGTAGGTCTCTCGCGCAGCGCGATCGCGCACTGGGAAACGGACCGGGACGGGCGGGTGCGGGAATATCTGCCCCGGCTCTCGGAACTGTTCGGTGTTCCCGTCGAGGTGTTTCTCAACGGAATGGCGTCTCAGGACGCGACAGTGGAACTGACGATCGACGAGGTCGATCTTCTGAAACTGTATCGTAGCCTGGATGTGGGTGAGCGGCTTGCGGTGCAGCGGTCAGTCGTTCGGCTTCTGGGACGGCGCAAGAAGGCATAGGGCAGGCGGCAGAGGCGTCATCCGTGCCGATCAGAAACCGATATTTTCCCGGAAAATGACCCCTGCTGTTTTCTCGCAGCACGCTGCAGATACCTCAGCCGGGGAAGGAATCACAAGCGCTGCTGAGCCTCCCCGTGCAGATCAAGCCATGGATGCCTTTCTGTAACGAAGGCGACCACGCGGGCTCTGTGTTCACTGCGTTCGGTGACGCTGTTGGTCATGGACTGCTCATGCACTCTGTATTCCGCGACGATTTCCGGCAGATGCGCGGATCGCAGGCCCATTTCGGCAAGGGTGCACCACAGGTCGTAATCTTCCCAGCCCATGATGTCGCGGCCGACATAATAACCGCCCGCGGCTGACCATGCCCATCTGGCGACCAGAGCCATGGCGTCAATATAATTGCCGCTGACGAGCTGCAGCGGCCGGGCCGGCAGGGTGCCGACGATATCGCGCGCGCTGCTTCCGCCAAACTCACGCAGACAGGGGTAAACATAGGCGGTCAGAGGGTCCGCTGTACTAAAGAGAGCCTCGCAGGCGTCGGGAAGCAGGCGGTTATCCGCATCGAGAGAAAGGAACCATGGGGTTTCACTCGCTGAGATGGCAATATTACGGGCGCCCCCAAGACCGGCATTCTCGCAGGAAGCAAGGACGAGAAGCCGGTTGAACCGTCCGGCGTGCCGGCTGGCCCAGTCAAGGATAGTGGTCACGGACTGATCTGTTGACGCATCGTCCACGACGATCAGGTCGAGATTCGCAATAGTCTGGCTCCGGACGGATTCAAGCGCCTCGACGATGAGGGTTTCGTAATTATGGGAGGTGATGATGACCGTCACCTCCGACTGTCTGCAGGTATCGTGTTCGAACAGAACTTTGTTGTCAGGAATTTCAGGCAGGCCCCGGCTCTGGTAAGTCCCGCGTCCCAGCCATGTTTCCGTTGCCCGCGCCGTGGCGCTCTCGCTGCCGAGCGAGGCAAGGGTGGTCTCCATCATCATCGCCTGGCGTTCAGGGCTGAAATTCCAGAGAACGGTATTGAGAGCATCGCGAGCCATGCGGGCGCGCAGGGGCGGGCTGTCGATCAGTGCCGTGAGATGACGCTCCCAGTCTTCCTGCGTGGCGGCGAGAAAGCCGGTAACACCATCGACAATACAATTGCGATAGGGCTCCGTAGGGGAAACTACCGACGGAACGCCGACGAGGGCAGCCTCGAGAAATTTTATCTCGCTTTTGGCTTCGCAATAAGCGTTGTCCGGCTGCAATGGGGCGATGGAGATATCGAACCGGACCAGTGCCTCGTACAGATCCTCAGGCGGAACTGTGTCTATCCATTCGATCTGCGTCATGACAGGAACGAGGCATGGGAATTCATCAGTAAGAAGGAGCGGGTGCTGGCTGTCTGCCGTCCGGAACAGGCACAGACGCAGTTCCGGTCGTGCGGCAAGCAGTTTTGCGAGAACATCCGCCACAACCGCGAAATCCTGCTGATGGGTCCGGGTGCCGGCGGCATAGCCGATCCTGATGAGACGGTCAGGCTCTTCGGCATGTCTGATACGGACTGCGAGACGACTGCGGCGAAGCGTCGTGGCATCAAAGATGTTCGGAAGAGTAAAGGTCAGCGAGCGGAACCGGCGCATCTGCCTCGCGAGAAACTCCGTCGTCGCGATGCAGCCATCGCAACGATCCATCGTTTCGCGCATAGCGGCGTAAAGGGTGGCGACGCTTTCCTCTGTCGTCCCGGTTGTCCGGATGCCGTCAATGATCCGGGTTACCGCGAGGGACGGAATGAACATCAGATCGTCCAGGTCGAACAGAAGGACGGCTCCGCCTTCCTTCGCGAGGCGTATCAGAATGGAGACGTGACCGCTAAAAGCAACGCGCCAGAGAATGACAATGTCGGCCCATGTCAGGTCATCCGGTGTGACGTGGGCACATTCGACGATGCGGGTGTGATGACCGGCGGCGGAACAGGCGGCGGCATTGCGAACGCACCGGTAAATCGCGCCCGGAGTTCCGGGTTCCCCGCTGATGAACAGTACGTTTCTGCGGAGCGGGCTCCATGGAAGGGGAACGGGCAGAAGAGGCTGTTCCGGGATCGTATCCGGGCCGGCCGGCGGAAGCTGAGGGGGAAGGGGACGTGGCATGATTGCCAGCAGAGAGGGAACATCGGGTGTTGGCGGGACAGACGGCACAAAATGCGGATGCCGCAGAGCGCTGGACAGGCGTTTGAAAAGACCTTTCCTGTCTTCAGGCAGAGTGCGGAGAGCATCAAGAGCTTCTGCCTGGCTGGCGAGATGATCCCGGAGCTGAGAAGTTTCAGCATTTTTATGGCTGACCTGCTCTGTCAGCCGATCCGCCCAGTCTGTCATATCGGCAATATAGGTCTGCGTAGCCGCAATATAGCTCCTCATGTCCAGGAGACAGCTCTGGGCGTCAGCGAGTCGTTGTCGTGCCGTATCGAGTTCGTCTGAAATTTCCTGTTGCAGCTGTTCAGCATCCTGTTTTTGTTGGGAGAGGCAGGCAGTGGCGCGTTCCTGCTGTGCGGCAAGAGCGAATCTTGTTTCAGAGAGAGTGAGCCGGGTCTCCCGATCCGCGGCCTTCTGTTCTTCATGACGGATGTCATCGCTGAGGAGACGGGCGAGATTGCTCCAGTGACTGCCGAGAAGAGCAAGCCGGGAGCGCAGCCGGGCCTGCGCTTCAGGGCAGAGCTTCTGTCCGTCCGCTCCCAGAAGAGGCGTCAGGGAAAGTGGGATTTTGCCGGGGATGATCAGACCAAGGCCCGCACCCTGAGGAAACAGACAGTGCGGAGTTCCGGCGCTGAGAGTTTGCCACAGGGCGCCTCCCATCTCCGTTTCCGTTCCGTGAATGACGAGCACGGCGTCAGACGTCAGCTGCAGTCCATGGTTATTCAGAATTTCGGTTCTGGCCTCCGGACCGGCACTGGCGAGATCGCAGTGAATGAATCCAATGGCACCACTGCTCGGAGATAGCCGGAGTTGCTCACCCGGTCTGATTTTCTGGATTCGGGTGCCGAGATCGGATGAAGCAATAATCTGTTCAGCATAGGTAATAACGGAAGGAGAAGAGTCGATGAATACCGCGTCTCCCGGCCGGAGTGCCGTGAGAAGTATGCCGAGTAGTGGCAGATGGTTATACTGACACAGATCGGTATCAATACCTGGAGGCGGACTGAACGGCACGGTGAGTCTGGCGTCGGCCAGAAGAGAAAAGACGCAATTTTCAGCACTTTCTGCAGGCATCAGGGCATCCGGACCGCTTGTTCGTTAAATCGATTTTAACGTGATGAGATGAATCTTTATGCCCAGATGGAGGTATGGTTGGAAAGGGCGGAGCGAAAGCGCGGGATGCGGATATGAATTAAGAACGCGGCCCCAAAGTCATGAGGCTGTAACGTTTTTTTTTTGTTTCACGACACCGGTTTTTGGTTGCCTGACTGCTTTCCTTTATCTACAACGATCATGAACTGAGTGCTGCCTGCGTGGATTGTTTCGTCTTATTTGCATGTGGGCGCAAAGAAGGAACTGAGGAATGGCATTAATTACCGTTCAGGGAGCGTCTGCAGGAGCGACTGTTAATGTAACAGTCGACGGTGCAGCGACCGGCAATCTGGGGTCGCTGCTGCAGCAGTTCAGTACTAGTCTTACATCAGGAATCGCAGCGGGCACGATCGATGGGGAAGATCTCTCCACCGGCAAAACAAGCTTTGGTTCCAATACATCGGGCTATGGTGTGATCACCGCCGGCGGCTCATACAGCGTGTCGGGGAATGTCGGTGCGATCGTCTTTGGCGGTCCTGCTACCGCAGGTGTCGTGCCGAGTTCTCATGTGATTATCAATGCGAGCGGCGTGACCTCGTCCTTCGTGAGTGTTGAAGGCGGCACGACCGGCGGCGTTCAGTTCCAGGCAGGCGTGGGCGCGGGCGCGTTCGTCGCGGCCACAGGCGACAATGCCTATACAGGTGATCAGCTTTCTGGCGCAGGCAACTGGACGGTCACGACCGGTGATGGTGACGATACGATCGTTGCGGGAACCGGGCAGAACACGATCAACGCCGGAACCGGTGACAACCTGATCGAGATCTCCAACGGCACCAACTATGTGAAGTCGTACGGCAACGATACGATCTTCGGCGGTGACTGCAGCTTCGGTCAGCATGTGACCCTGTATGGCGGCAGCTCGTTCGTGACGCTGGGTGAGCAGTCCTATGTCAATGACGTGGCTGGTAACGACCAGATCACCGTTGGCGGCAGCTCGACGGTTATCGGTGGTGACAGCGACAGCATCTCGCTTAACGGTGGTGTCTCGTCGGTGATCGGCGGAACGTCGGATACCATCTCGGCCAGTGGTGACGCAGTCGTTTCCAGCTCTGACAATGCAACTGTCAGTGTTGACGGATCGCTGACCTTCATTGGCGGCACAGGCAACTCGACCATTACAGCGGCTCAGAGCACGATCTTCGGTGCCGGTGGTCTGAACGCCGTGATCGCCGGGAGCGGTGACACCCTGTTTGTTGCCGGATCGGGCAGCGAAACGCTAAACGGCGCAAGCTCCGGCAGCCCGCTGCATGCATTCGGCAACAATGCTGGCACGACCGGTTCGCAGGTGTTCATCGGTGGCACAGCTGCTGATACGCTGGTTGCCGGTGTGGGCGATGCGACCATGACGGGTGGTTCGGGCGCAGCGAACGTCTTCGCTCTGCGTGACGGAATTGCCGGTGCGAACTACACCATCACCGACTTCAGTTCTGCTGCCGGTAACTTCGTTGCTCTGCTGGGTTACTCTCAGTCCGATCTGACGAATGCGCTGTCCACCCAGACGACAACTGATGGCAATACGACGGTCAAGCTGGCTGATAACAGCACAATTACCTTCGATAATGTCAGCAGCCTGAATTCTTCCGACTTCCACCTCTGGTAAGATCGGAACTTTTCTGAGAAAGAAAACCGGGCGATATCGCCCGGTTTTTTTTTTGCCTTCCGCCGAAATGCGATCTGTATGACGTGGTGTGTGCATTAAGAATACTGTCGGTGACATTGTGTGCCCATCAGCAGACGATGGGAACACGGTGCTATGTGCTGCTCTCGCACATAACAGGGGACCAGAGGCCGGATTGTGACCGACAAGATTTCACGTGATGAACTGGAGACTCGTCTTCAGGATGCGGAAGCTCTGCTGGCAGTTTATCGCTCCAGTGCGGTCATCCACAGCATGCGTGCTGATGCCTATGCCGGAGAGGCGGCGCATAATCGCAATCTTCTGACTGCCTGGAACGGTTCCCGGACAGGACGTCTGGGGCGTATTCTCAGAATCGGATGGCTCCTGTGTCGTGGCATGACGCCGTCTGGCCTGTCGGTGAAGAGTCTCTGTCGGCGTGCAGTCCAGATCGCGGAGACAGACGGAGTCGGATCCTTATATCGACGTACGGCGTCCCGACTCCGGGCGCGTTACAAAAGACGGCGCATAATACGAAAAGCGACGGTTGCCGCTGTTTCGACGAATCACACGGCCTCAGAAAATTCGGGCCAGCCTTATACTGCACAGGTGCCGACAGAACGGCTGCGGGATCTTGCGCCGCGTGTGCTGATTATTGCCGAACTGACATTACCCCAGTGTGCGAAATATCGGGTCTGGCAACGGAAAGAAGAACTCGAACTGCTGAACTGGCAGGTCGAGGTAACGGACTGGCGGGACGTTGAAGCGTCTCTGACAGCATTACAGACCTGTACTGAAGTAATTTTCTACAGAGTGCCTGCTTTTCCATCTGTTAAAGGTCTTTTTCGCGAAGCCCGACGTCTGGGACTTTCTCCGTTCTGGGAGGTCGATGACCTTATCTTCGACGCCGCCGAGTATCGGCAGAATGGAAATCTCGCCAGTCTTTCCGGTGAGGAGCAGCGTGAGCTTCTGTTCGGTGTCGGCCTCTTTCTCGACGCCCTGAAAAGCTGTGGTCGCGGCATTGCGTCGACCCGGGCGCTGGGCGACGCAATGAGGCGTGCCGGCGTCGGAGATGTGTATGTTATTGAGAATGCCCTCGACGGCCAGACCATCGCGCTGGCCGATACGTTGCGCGTCAGGCGGTCCGCCGACGATAATCCGGAATCATTTCTTCTTGTCTACGGATCGGGGACTCGCACGCATGACGCGGACTTCCGTTGCTGCGCGGACGGTGTGGCTGCGGCAATGGACGCCGAACCCAGGCTGCGTCTGCAGATTATCGGTGAACTGACTCTGCCGGAAACGTTCAGGCGTTTCGGGGGCCGTGTGCAGCAATTGCCGGGGCGCGACTATCCGGCCTATATGGCGCTTCTCGCTCAGGCCGACCTGACGATTGCGCCACTTGAGGCCACGCTGTTCAACGATGCCAAAAGTAATATCAAATTTCTTGAGGCAGCGATCCTTGACGTGCCGGCGGTATGTTCGCCACGCGATGCGTTCACGCAGATCCTGAAAGATGGACATAACGGATTGCTGGCGGAGGGCGCTGACGCATGGCGGGATGCCGTGCTTATCCTGTGTCGCGACGCAACTCTGCGGATACGTCTCGGACAGCAGGCCCGCGAGGATGTGCTGCGGCGCTATCGTCCGGAAGCGGTGGCGCGGGATCAGGTGGCAGTCTGCTTTCCGGAGCCGGTGACGACGTTTCCGAAGGGGCGGCCGCTGCGGGTGATGAGCGCGAATATTTATTTCGCGCCACGATCTTTCGGCGGAGCGACGCTCGTCGCCGAAGAAATGGTGCGCCGGCTTTCCGGCCAGGGCGTGGATGTGGCGGTCTTCACATCAGGCCCGTATCTGGACGGGCGATATGCCGCCTCCCTGCGATATGAAGTCGATGGAGTACCGGTGGTCGCGACGCCGCTGCCGATCGATATTGACCGGGTCGCAGGTCTCGATAACCCACGATGCACCGCGCAGTTTGCGGCCTGGCTCGATGCGTTTCGCCCGGATGTGGTTCACCTCCATTCGGTGCAGGGTCTGGGACTTGGGATGACTCAGGCCTGTCTGGAGCGTGGTATCCCTTATGTGATCACGCTTCATGATGCGTGGTGGCTCTGTGAGCGGCAGTTCATGGTGCGGGAAGATGGCCGCTACTGTTTCCAGCGTCACATTGATCTCAGAGTGTGCGCACGATGTGTGGACGGAGCACGTCATCTCGCTCTGAGGGCTGAGATGATGGCCGCCGCACTGAAATCGTCTGCACTGATGCTGGCCCCGAGTCAGTCGCATCGGGCGCTGTACATGGAAAATGGTGTGGAAGCCGACAGGATCAGAGTCAACCGTAACGGATTTACCTGGCCGCAGACGGCACGACCACATCGCCAGTCCGGAGCGCCGCTGCGTTTTGGATATGTCGGTGGTGCGGAAGCGGTCAAAGGCTATCCGCTGGTTCGCAAGGCATTCGAGGCGATCCGTATGGAGGACTGGGAGCTTGTGCTGATCGACAACAAGCTAAATCTCGGTTTCGCGTCGATCCATGCCGATGACTGGAAGGTAAAAGGAAAGATCAGGGTTCTTCCCGCGTATAATCAGGAGAGCATGGACAGGTTTTATGCACAGATCGATGTGCTCCTGTTCCCATCACAATGGATGGAGAGTTACGGGCTGACTGTGCGGGAGGCGCTGGCGCGGGATATCTGGGTGATCGCGACATCGCCAGGAGGACAGGCTGAAGATATTGTCGACGGAATCAACGGAACGCTGATTCCTCTGGACGGGAAAGCGGAAACATTGAGATCGGCAGTCGAGGGCGTGCTGACGCAGAAAGAGCGGTTCGATGACTACAGCAATCCGCTGAAAGCCGGTCTGCCGACCTTTGAACGGCAGTCGGAGGAACTGCTGCAGTTCCTGAAGTCGGTTTCCCGTGACGTCCCGGACCGTTATTCCGGATCTCACAGCTGACATCGGATTTCGTGTTGATATAGCGTATATTGGTTCTGATCGTCTGGCCGGATATTTACTGTTTACGCGCGATTAGAACTTCAGCGGGTAAAATCGGATATGCTCGATTTTACTGAGATTTCCGAGAATCCGCTTCTTGCCCGTCGGATCCTTGAGCGTCGTCTGCGGGAAACAACCGATCTGGCAGACCAGGCCGTGCAGCACTATCAGTTGTGGGAAGTATGCCAGGTCTGCGGCGACGAAGCTACAGCGCTGCAGCATCTTGGTGCGGCCATGAAACTGGACCCTGTGCAGCGTCCACTGAAAAGAGCGCCGGTCAGCGCGCGGCGGCTGGTCGTCCTGAACGCACCGGGATCGTTTCAGGCAAATGTGCCTGTTGCGATTCTCCTTGATGATACCACGGAAATTGACACTGTCTGGGTATCCGGAGACCCGGCGGAACAGGAGATGCTGATCCGGATCGTGAAGAACCTGCGCCCTGACGCAGTGCTGATCGCGATCGCCGAAGATGAGCGCCAGGCAAAGGTCATCGCGCAGGCGGAGACGATCGCCGCAGCGAGCGGTGCGCCTGTGCTCAATGGTGGCGGCCGTATCGGTCGCGTCGCGCGTTCACTTGTCCCGATGCTGCTGTCCGGAATACCGCACGTTCTGGTGCCCGAGTGTATTGTCGCACGCAAGCCGTTCGAAGTAATTCCGCCTTTTCCTGTACTGATCCGGCCAGTTTCGTCCCACGCCGGAAATCAGCTGAAGTGTGTAGCAGATCGTGCGGCACTCGATGCCTATGTAAGAATAGCAGGCGCGGACACAGCGTATTACGTAACCCGGTTTGTGGATTATGCCAGCCTCGACGGGCTGTACAGAAAATACAGAATTGTTTTTGTCGACGGTGTTGCATATCCGGTTCATCTGGCGATTCATACCGACTGGGCCGTCTGGTATTACAACGCGAAAATGGAAGACCATCCCGACCGGCGTGCCGAGGAAGCACGGTTTATGCTGGATATGACCGGGTATTTTCCCAGGTCCGTAAGCGCGGCGCTATCCGGAATAGGGGAGGCTGTCGGCCTCGATTATTTCGGACTCGACTTTGGCGTTCTGAATGACGGAACCCTCGTTGTATTCGAGATAGAAACCGGAATGATCGTGCATGATCGGGATCCGGCTGATATTTATCCTTACAAATCCGCCTGTATCACAAGGATCAGAAAGGCTTTTGAGGCAATGATTGACCGGCGTGCGTCGGCAGGAAATTGTCACGGAGCCTGAAGCGCTGATTCTGTTTTTTATCTTACGGAAACAGAATCTTTCCTGTCCCGTCTGTCGGCAATATGGTCGTGTGTCCGACGTAATGAGCTCGGTCCGGCGTCAGGACGAAGTCCTGACGTTTATTCCCATAAACCGGTCGACGAGATTATAGAGCAGACGGCCTTTTATACTGGATGGAGTCATTCTCATTCTCGGCGGAGTGGATCTGAGGTAATCCTCGATCCATTCCGGTCTGAACGCACTGGATGGAGAGATGATTTTCTTCCATCTGGCGGCTGTGGTCAGGCGGAACGGGTTGTCGCGAAGAAGTTCGGTTTTAATAAAAGGAACAGTTCCGCTTGTGGCGAACTGACGCCAGTGCGAGTGCATCGGATTGGTCGCGAAAAATGTGCCGGTCCGGACATGGCTGTCACTCCAGCACGCCCCCATGGTGAGTTCTGCGGCACGACACGCGACGCTGAGACCGAGTTCTCCATGCCAGATGAGTTCTTCACGGCTCATATCAGCAAAGTTTTGCCGAAAGGTTCTCTGTACTGCCGGGGCGAGAAAGCTGCCGTGCTCAAAGCAGACGAACCAGGATTGCAGATGCGGTGTGATCGCACGGGTCTCCACCATGCCCCAGACATCGACGCCTGAGGACTGCATCTTCCGGAAAACAGGACCAGGATCTGACAGCGGACCAAAAACGCTGTCATTGGCAAGGAGGATACGGGAAGCATTGTCCGCACATCCGTTGTGGAGAAGGTATTGCCACGCACCGAAATCATGCCCGATATTGGGTCGTTCCCACGGAATAATACCATTGTCCCGACAGACTTGTCCGGTCTCGTTGCTGATCTGTTCCGCTCCGGACAGGGCGACATGCACCAGGAAGCCGCACGAGGTCAGTTCGGATAAATAATAAATGGTCCAGGGCGGCAGGCGGCCGTCGGGCGTGTGGGCGGCAAAGAGGCAGACCTGTTCAGGCATGAATGTGTCACGGGGCTCGCTGAAGTGGGTTTCGGAGGACGTTGCGGGACAGAAGCGTGTCTGTTTTACCTCATTTTGACTCTTTTCCGCAGATATTCATCAGAAGCGAGTTTCCTGCGTAACTTTTTTCTGGTTTCATTTAGTATGTCACGTTAAAAGCCGCGCGATTGGCCAGGTTGCTTTGACAGAATGAAGGTTTCGGAGAGGCTGGCCGGTATGTGTATTCAGACAGAGTGGGTGGTTCATGAGTAAAGCTTTTATTGCCGCAGTAATCCAGGATTCGATCAATTGCACGGGGGTCGCTGCGAATAAGGCTGCGGCTGACCTGATGGACGCGATTGTCAGGGAGATGAAGAAGGAAGGCGGTTTCACCCTGCCGTCTTTCGGTACTTTTACTGTTAAGAAGACGAAGGCCCGTAAGGCTCTGAATCCCCGGACGGGCGAGCCGGTGAAGGTAAAAGCAGGCAAGACGGTCCGATTCAAGGCGAGTCCGAATCTGAAGAAAGCTGTCTGAAACAGTTCATTTCTGCCGGAACTGGCGGGGCGGGAACATCAGTTCCCGCTGCGCTGGCTGGGGTGGGAGGGATCGAACCTCCGCATGGCGGAATCAAAATCCGCTGCCTTACCGCTTGGCTACACCCCAAAACGCATTCAGCTGCGACGTTGTAATGCGACCCGAACGGCCCGTAAAGATGCGTCGTTTACTTACTCTGTAAAACTTGCGTCGGCTCCGTCGCTCTCTGGCTGAGTGTCTGCCATGGCGTCTGCTGCAGACAGCTCCGGCTGGCCTGCCACAGGGAACAGTCCCATACGTTCGGCGCGATCAAGGCCGTGCTCCAGGGCGGCCATCGTGGTGCCCAGATCTTCGCTGCTGTCTTTCTCCCAGGCGCGCAAAGCATGTGTCCAGAGCGCAGTAACTCCCTGAATACGAAGAGCCCCCTGGATGCCGCTTGTCTCGATGCCAGCAGCTGCAGCAATCCAGCTCATGCTGTCCATTGTCGCGGCACCCAGGACGACGGCCAGCACAGGATCGAAGGGCAGACCGCGCAGCACGGCGAGAACGCCGTCGCGATATTGCTGAAAAACGTCGAAACGCCGCATCAGCAGATCAAACAGGGCTTCGCGCGGGGTAGAGAGGCTGCCGTCATCAACCAGAGCCGCCCGGTCGGCAAGACGCCCGAGCAGCAGCAGGACCGACGTCTTGAATGGATAGCGCGTGCGCACCTCGCCGATATCGAGGCCCGCGTTACGCGCAATCTCCGGCATGGAGAGCTGTCTCCATCCTTTGGTTGCGGCCAGCGACATCGCTGAAGCCAGCAGGGCTGTGTCGAACTGGTCGTCGTCTTCCATGTGCAGCGGGCTCGTTCTGGAGAAAGGGGGCCGGAACCGGATGCCGGTCAGGCAGCAAGTTCCCGGGCGCGGCGGATAGCTGCGGCAACGGCTTCCGGAACGGAAGCAGGCCAGTTATCCGGGGCGTTCAGGATGCTGATGGCTTCGGCTGTCGTGCCTCCGGGGCTGGTTACGTTCCGGCGCAGCTGTGCGGCGTCTTCCGGCATCCGGTCAAGAAGCTCACCCGCGCCGGTGATAGTCTTCCGTGCCAGAAGACGGGCGACATCACGCGAAAGACCCTGCCCGACGGCCGCCTGTTCCAGAAGTTCGGCAAGCAGAAAGACATAGGCCGGTCCGCTGCCGGAAATGGCTGTGAGGATGTTGATCTGGTCTTCCTCATCCATCCACACCGTTGCGCCGACAGCTCCCAGAAGAGTGTCGCACAGTGCCTTCTGCTCCGCGCTGACATTCGTTCCGGCGAACAGGCCTGTCATACCGCGACCTACAGCGGATGGCGTGTTCGGCATTGCACGAACGATGGCAGGGGATGAGCCGGCGGGTGTATCCGCGAAAGCGCCGGCGAGAGAACGCGTGGTGCAGCCGGCCATGACAGATATGATGACCGGACCATTGGCGAGCAGATCCGGTCGCTTTGTCGCAAGCTCCGTGATCGTCGCAGCCGCGTTCTGGGGCTTGACAGCCAGAATAACGACATCGGGTGAAAATCTTTTCGGAATGTCATCAATCGACCGGACGAGAGAGTGTGCCCCGGGCACGGCCTCCCTGTGCCGGTCGATCACAACAGACGGTGCAAGACCATTCTGTTCCCAGGCGCTGAAGAGAGCGCCACCCATCTGGCCGCAGCCGACCAGAAGGAGAGGGGGCAGATGAGGCGCCATCAGGCCTCGCCGACACAGTCGAGCATGGCGGCGTCGATTGCCTCCTGAGGATTTTTGCCGCCCCACAGAACAAACTGGAAGGCCGGATAGAAGCGCTCACACTCGCTGATGGCGATATCGACCATGTCTTCGAGGCTCTCCATGGAGGCACCTGGCGCGCCGCGCAGCAGGATGGCGTGCCGGAACATGGGCATGCCACACTCCAGATCGATCGAGAAATGGCCGATCCAGAGACGTTCGTTAGCGAGAGCAATAAGTTCGAAGAGGGTTTTGCGCTGCTGTTCGGGAACTTTGAGATCGAAGGCGCAGGTGAAATGCATGGCGGAGAGTTCAGCCGACCACGAGAAGAACAGGCCGTAATCACACCATTTGCCTGGGGCCTCAGCGGCCATTTCTGCGGAATTGCGACGTTCGAACGCCCATTCATAGCTGCAGACGATCTGTTCCATCAGATCGAGCGGGTTGGAGTGGGAACCGGAGGTGGTCATCGTCAGAGCAGGCATGCTGGCCTCCCAAGCCATAAAACCGGTCCGCTGCTGCAGGCGGCTGGTTTTGTCTGCGAATCAGATGACGGGCCGGAAAGTCCGACTCGTCACATGGTTGAGCCTATGAACACTCGCCGCGACCGGCAAGAAGGGTGCCCTCTTTTTTGAAACACGCTCCTGTCAGGTCGCTTCGCCAGTTCATTCAGTTCGGATTTGCGCTGTTGTCGCCGCTCCAGCCGTAGGATTGCTCGCCGAAAGACGGTTCGCTGGGACTGGAACCGGTCGTATTGTGCTGCGGACGGCTTTCGAGATCAGCAACGCGCTTTTCCAGCGCGGCAATACGCTGCTCCGCGTCTTCGCCCGCCATGCGGGCATTGGCGGCGAGTTCCCGGACGACTTCGAATTCTTCCCGACGAACGACCTGAAGCTGGCCCAGGGCCTCGTCCACACGGGAACGCACAATGGCGTTGATCTCTTCTTTCATCCCGGTCAGAGCGGAAATGGCACCGCCGGCAACGCCGGCGAGATCGTCAAAGAGACGCGGTCGGTCTGTCATCCGGTCCTCCTGGGTCTCATGAGCCGCTAAGACGGCGGCTCTTCTCAGTCATTCTGGTTTATAAGCATTGAGGGCGGATTAATCCAACCCGCTCCGGTCCTCTTTGGCTGTCCCGACGCCGGATGCATGCGAAATGCGCACGACAGCCCGTTTCTGTGTCCTGTTCGTGACAGTGGTTTTCCGGCACGCGTCCGGTCTGGTAAGCTGTGACGACCTGATTATAAGGCTCGTCTCATGATTATTGTCACCGGCGGCGCCGGATTCATCGGATCGTGTCTCGTGGCCGCGCTGTGCGATCGCGGACTGGACGTGGTTGTGGTCGACTGGCTGGGCGACACCGGTAAATGGCGGAATCTCCGCAATCACCCCCTGGTCCGGATTGTGCCGCCGGACGATCTGGAATCCCTGCTCGGGAGTGCTTCGGACGTCGAGGCTGTGTTCCATATGGGGGCGATCAGCTCGACGACGGCACATGACGGCGATCTGGTCTGGGCGACAAATGTCGCGCTGTCGGAGACACTCTGGGACTGGTGCGCCCGGCAGGGCGTGCGGTTCATTTACGCCTCGTCCGCCGCGACATATGGCGCCGCTGATCGGCCGGAGCTGTTTTCCGACGATCCGAAACGGCTCGGCACGCTGAAGCCGCTGAATCTGTACGGCTGGTCGAAGCATGTATTCGATCTGCACGTACAGGCACGGCTGGATCGCGGCGGTATGAGGCCACCGCAATGGGCCGGGCTGAAATTTTTCAACGTCTATGGCCCGAACGAGTATCACAAGGGAGGCATGGTCTCCGTCGTGAAGGTCAAATATGACGAGGTCCATGCCGGAGGCGCCGCGCGGCTTTTCCGCTCCGACCAGGCGGAGATCGCCGACGGTGAACAGGTGCGCGACTTCATCTGGGTCGGAGACGTGGTCAAAGTCCTGCTCTGGTTCCTCGATAACCCCGGTGTGGACGGCCTGTTCAACTGCGGCACCGGAGCGGCCCGGAGTTACCGGCATCTGGCGCAGGCGGTCTGCCTGGCGGCCGGAGTACCGGAACGGATCGAGTTCATTGACATGCCGGAAAGTCTACGCGGGCAGTATCAGTCCTTTACACGGGCGGACATGTCGCGTCTGCGGGCCGCAGGATATACCGAGCCGTTCGTCAGCCTTGAGGAAGGGATCGGACTTTATGTCCGGGAGTATCTCAGTAAAAGCGACCCTTATCTCTGATATGCCGCCCGGATTTCAGCCGGAAAGCTGACCAGAGTGAGCACGGTTTTCCTTCTGCTAACGCTCCCTGATTTCCACATGTTTCCATAACGCCCATGATGGCGTTTTCCCCGAATTACGGCCCTGTCTCAGGATTACACCCTCATGTTGCCTGTTCTCATGTTTCCGCAGTTCGACCCGGTGCTGATTCATCTCGGTCCGCTGGCGATCCGCTGGTATGCACTGGCCTATATCGCCGGGATCATTCTCGGCGTGCAGCTGCTCAAGCGGATCGTGACATGGGCGCCCCGCGCCGCGACAGTGCGGCAGGCCGATGATTTTCTGACATGGGTGACACTGGGCGTCGTGCTCGGTGGCCGTCTCGGTTACGTGCTGTTTTACCAGCCTTCATTCTTTCTGACTCATCCGCTGGCGATTCCCGAGGTCTGGAAAGGCGGAATGTCGTTCCACGGCGGCGCGGCCGGGGTGATCATCGCGCTGCTGCTGTTTGCGCGCCGTTATGGACTCAGCTTTCTGGCATTTTCCGACCGGGTGACCGTCTGTGTGCCGATCGGGCTGTGCTTTGGCCGGATTGCGAATTTCATCAATGGCGAGCTCTGGGGCCGGCCGGCCGGGCCGGATGTGCCCTGGGCAATGATTTTCCCGGGCTCTGACGGCGTGCCGCGTCACCCCTCCGAAATCTATGAAGCCCTGACAGAAGGCGTGCTGCTGTTTCTGGTGCTGCTGTTCGCGGCACGAAAAGAAAATCTGCGGGCACGACCAGGTTTTCTGGCCGGACTGTTCCTCGCCGGGTATGGTTGTGCGCGTATTTTCTGTGAGTGTTTTCGTGAACCGGACGCATTCCTTGGTTATTTCTCTTTCGGTGTGACAATGGGGCAGGTGCTGAGCATACCGATGATCCTCGCCGGGATCGGACTGATGGTGCATGCGTTCCGGGCGCCGGAATATGCCGGTGCTCCGGATGACGAGGTGGCGCCGGCAGGAGATGCTTCCTGACCGGGGAGATGCCCTTGCCGGAAACGCAATCCGGTGGCGACGGGGCCGAGCGGCTTGACGTCTTCATGGCACGGGCCAATGCGGCTTATTACGCCCGCCGTGATCCGTTCGCGGATTTCATAACAGCCCCCGAAATCTCGCAGATTTTCGGAGAATTACTGGGCGCCTGGTGTGCCGTGACCGGACGGGGGCTCCTGAAGGGGAATGCCGGTGGCGATCTGCTGCTGGCTGAGGCCGGTCCTGGCCGTGGGACGCTGATGGTCGATATGCTGCGGGTACTCTCGCGGGTCGCGCCTGATCTCTTCGCTCGCCTTTCCGTACATCTCATTGAAAATTCGCCACGTCTGAGAGAAGTCCAGAAAGCCTCGCTGAAGCGCTTCGGTGTGCCGGTGACCTGGCATGAGACGCTTGCGAGCATACCGCGCGGACCGATGGTGCTGGTCGCGAATGAATTTCTTGACGCCCTGCCGATCCGGCAGTTTGTCGGCGCAGAAACAGGTGCAGGCTGGCGGGAGCATTTCGTTCGGGACGGAGCATTTGTTCTGTCGGATGCCGTCGTCTCTCCGCCGGAACTGGCTGGCCGCGTGCCGGAACCTGGCGAAATAGCGGAAATCTGTCCCGCGGCCTGCGGATTTGTGCAGGATGTATCCAGACGTCTGTGTGACGCGCCCGGTGCGGCGCTGTTCGTGGATTACGGGACAGCGACGACAGCTTCCGGCGACACACTGCAGGCATTGCGGGATGGTCAGCCTGTCTCCCCGCTGGTGGAACCGGGGACCGCGGATCTGACGGCCCATGTGGATTTTGAAGCGGCGGCAGGGGCGGCGATGGCCACCGGCGTCAGGTGCTTCGGACCGGTGGAGCAGGGAGCGCTGCTCATAGCACTCGGTGCGGTGGAACGGGCGCGGGCGCTTTGTGCAGCGGCGCCGGATCAGGCTAACACGATACGAACGGCTCTGGACCGGCTGATCGGGCCGGAGCGGATGGGGCGGCTGTTCAGGGCGCTGGCGCTGCTGTCGCCGGCCCGCCTCGCACCGGATCTTGTGGCGCCGCCTGGATTTCCGGACGGGACGCCGTATGGAGAGAAGCCATGATGACGACTGAGGGACCCGGCCGGGACATGGTCGTGCAAAGTCCGGACCTTTCTTTTGTCAGGCACGGATTTTTCACGCGGCTCGGCGGAGTTTCGGAAGGACCCTATGCCAGCCTGAACTGCTCGATGCGGTCGGGTGATGATCCGGCGGCGCTGGCGGAGAACCGGCGACGTGTGGCCGCGACGTTCGGGCTGGACGCCGGCCGGTTGCTGGGCGTCACGCAGGTCCATGGAGCCGATGTCGTAACGGTGACAGCGCCCTGGCAGGCTGGCAGGGGAGCTTCTGCTGACGCGATGGTGACGATGCGGGACGACGTGGCGCTCGGCGTGATCACGGCCGATTGCGCCCCGGTGTTATTCGCCTCGCGGGACGGGCGGATCGTCGGAGCGGCGCATGCAGGCTGGCGCGGCGCCGTCGGGGGTGTGCTGGAGGCGACTCTGGAGGCGATGGAGGCGCTTGAGGTGCCTCCGGGCGATGTCGTTGCCGTCGTCGGTCCGTGTATCGCGCAGACAGGTTATGAAGTCGGCACCGACATGCGGGATGCGGCATTGCGCGCCGATGCGGAAGCGGACGCATGGTTTTCTCCCGGCGTGCGGGAAGGGCATTATCAGTTCGATCTGTCAGGATACTGCATGTTCCGGCTGCGTCGTGCCGGGGCCGGTCAGGTCACATCCGTCAGTCTGGATACCCTGACGGATGAGAAGCGATTTTTCAGTCACCGGCGACGGACGCTCGCAGGAGGCGGCCCGATCGGCCACCAGATCTCGGTGATAGCAGCAGGATGCGGGGCGGAACTTCATTTATGAGGCGGTCACTTTCTTCAGTTCTCTCTGTTTCTTCCCTCCTGTTTCTGTCCGGTTGCCTGGATGTGCCGCACCCCTTTCGTGATCCGGGCAGGGCCGCGAAGACACTGGCCGGCAATCCCCCGCCTTCACGTCTGGATGTTCCGGTTCCGGATGAAAAACCTCTCGGGCCAGACGGTTCGGTGCTGTGGGCGAACGATATTGTCGAGGCGATGCTGCAGCAGTCCGTCCCGGCGATCAGACAGCCGGTGCGTCCTGGCGACTGGTGGCTGAAGCTGCATACGGAACGCCGGGGAGAGGTGATTGTCCCGCTCTATACAGTGATGACGCCGCAGGGAACGGTACGGGCAACCCAGGAAGGACCGGGAATTCCGGCGGACACATGGAATGCACTGAATTCAGACGGGATTCGTGACGCTGCCGCCAACGGTGCGACGCAGGTCATCTCCGTTCTGAACGGCATTCAGGCTGAGCAGATGGAGGAAGACCCGCACAGCCTGAAGCATCGGGGAGCAAGGATCAGGTTCATGGGCGTAACGGGCGCGCCCGGAGACGGTAACGTCTCTCTGGCGCAGGCCTTCGTGGTGTCGTTTCGTGGCATGAAAGATTCGATCCAGACGTCTCAGGAGGACGCGGATTTCACGGTTGCGGCCGTCGTGAAACTGACGGAAGGTCCGGCAGGATCGCGAAACAACCCGCAGCAGAATATCGAAATCAACTGGCGCGTGACAGACAAGGCAAACAGGGAAGTCGGTATCGCGACACAGCTTCATGACATCCCCTCCCACTCGCTCGACGGTATGTGGGGCGACGTGGCGACAGCCGCGGCGGAGGAAGCAGCCGGCGCAGTCGAGGAAATGATTACCCGATACACCATCCGCGACGTGAAACCGCTGCCCGATACAAAAGGCGCCTCCCGTCCCGGTACGCCGAACGCCGATGTAAAGCAGAAGCAGGGGTAACAGTTGTGGGTGACGGTCTGAGGCAGGCGCGTCTCCGGCCGTGGGCCTCTCTGAAATCTTTCTGATCCGGTGCCGATGAGCGGAATGTTTGCCCTGTGCCGGTCAGGAAACGGGGCTGGAATTTCATTCCGCCGCCTCTTGCAATTGCTTGCAGCAGGGTATCTATAGTCATGTGAATATAGATAATGTGAGCGGATGGTGAAAGACTGGTTCGGTCGTCAGATGCTTTCCGGGCGTCGTCTGTTTTTCTTATCCTGCCTGAGTATCTGCGTGGCCGGAACGGTTGCGGCGCGGGCGGAGGAGAAGCGGGTTGTGCGGGACATGACCGGCGCTGAGGCAACGGTTCCGGCGCACCCTGAGCGGATTGCCGATCTCTGGTTTGCCCATAATGAAGTTCTCGCAATGCTCGGCGCGGCGAACCGGATCGTGGTGACTGCCGACCGGCCTTCCGGCCAGCCCTGGCTCTTCCGGCTGAACCCGGCGCTCTCAAAAGCGCGGTTCGTCATGCCCGGATCGGCCAGCCCCGAGGCGCTGCTGGCTGACGGCGTCGATCTCGTGTTTGTCTCCGCCGGGCTGACCCAGGCCGGCCCGCTGCGTGCGGCAGGGCTTTCCGTCCTCGATATGACATTCCAGGATGTCCAGGGACTTCTGAAATCTGTTGCGCTGACAGCGGACGTTCTCAATGACCCGGTTGCGCGGGAGCGCGCGGCTGAATACAGGTCCGAACTTGAGGCGGAACTGGATTGTTTCCGGAAAACGCTTTCATCATTAAAGGAAGATCAGAAGCCGCGTGTCCTGCACGTCATGAGCCTTTCACCTCTGATGATCGACGGCGCGGACACGATCATCGATCAGTGGATTCGTTATGCCGGCGGCCGAAACGCGGCGGCGAGTGTGAGTGGCGGCAAAAAACCCGTTACAATGGAGCAGATTCAGGCCTGGGACCCGGACGTGATCATCGTTCAGGGCGGTCTGCCCCTTCCTCGTCCGGAGACCGCACCCGCGGGATGGAGTGGCCTGCGCGCCGTGCGTCAGGGGCGTGTACTCGCAAATCCTGCCGGCGCATTTCCATGGGACCGATATGGTTCCGAGTTTTTGCTGCAGCTACGCTGGGCCGGGATGCAGCTGCATCCTGATCTTTTCGGACATTACGATCTGAAAGGCGAAATGAAGGCGTTTTACCGGACCTATTTCGGCAGCGACGTTTCGGATGAGGATATCAGCCGGATTCTGACCGGACAGCCGCCGGCATAGATAGTCAGGCTGAACCGCAAGCCGGCCATCTGACGACGGGCCTGACCGGATGAACCGCCCGGCCCGATCGCAGATGCGACAAAGGGAAATCTTCAGGAGAAGACGTCAGCGGACTGAACGCGGTCCCGACCATGCCTTACGCAGCCAGACAGTTTGATAATCTTCCGGTTCTGAGTGGCAACGCTGGCACACTGTCCGGACGGTGGAATCCCACCAGTACGTTTGCATACGTCCCGAAACGACCAACGGATCAGCAGGCTGATGATCAGTGTGGATTCGATCGCGGTTCGCTCACGGGGAATGCTGGTCTCCCCGGCTGCGCGAAATCCCGTAAGCGGCAATTTCAGTTTCAGGCGGTACCCCGCTGACTTCTGGAATATGCCGCGGAAAGCGTGAAAATCAGGGCAAGAAGAGCCGGAACGAGCAGCGCGGCCGTCGGGATGCCAATGAGCACGGAGGCTGCGCAGAGAAGAGCGAGACTGCTCCAGAGACGCGACGCTGAATGTCTGCCGGGATCCGTCAGCGACAACAGAAATCCCATGGCCACCAGAGCTGCCGGAATATAGCAGTGAAGCACGGCCTGCCCGTGTCCTGCCCGCCCGGAGGCATTGCCTACGCTCTCCACCGCCGAGCTGATCGACTGACCGGTCGTCATCCAGACGGCGAGATCAAAGAGCAGGCGGAATGGCAGGAACAGAGCCTCCAGCGTGCTTCTCAGCAGACTGAGAAAACCAGCAATGAGATCCGGCACGAACAGGGCAGCAATAGTGCAGGCGCAGGAGACCGCCACAACGGCCCGCGATGCACCGGCATGTCGCGGCGACAGCGCTTCAGATTCCCGATGGAAGAGAGTCAGTCTTTCCACCATTTAACGGGCTGAGGCTCATCGTTCGCACTGGCCTCGGCACGGTCTTCTTTCGGGCTTGTGGTTTTAAGCTGCTGGCGAAGCGATTTTATATCCTGCTGCGCCGCCCTGCCGGCAGCACGTTCTGCGGCCAGTTCATGATTGCGGTCGGCAAGTTCCATATCACGGGTTGCAAGCGTCTGCTTCAGTTCGGTGAGGAGCATTTCGGCGTGGCCCAGACGTGTCTCCAGCGAGCGCTGCGCCACTTCGAGATCGTGAATCTGGCGTTCCGCATCGGCCCGGGCGCGTCTTTCGGCTTCCAGTGCTCTGTTATTCTGCGGCGCTGTGGCTTCCGTGCTCACCGCCGGCGCAGCGCGTGCCTGGGAGCGCGACAGGGAATGATGCTCGACAGGGATATCTCCGTCGCGAACAAAGCGGCGCTTGCGAACCTGATTTGTATCCTGCGGGCTGCGCAGTGTGAGACGTGAGGAATCGTCGGAGGAACGTCCGGACTGCACCGGGCGGCTGGCGGGCTTACCTGCCTTGTGGGAACCCATACGGTTCAGTGCGCGAAGAGCGGCCTCTTCGGCGCCTGGCTCCAGGAGATCTTCCTGGGTATCTGTTGAGAGAGGATGTCGGGTTTTCAGAAATCCGGTATTCACTACATTTCTTTCATAAATATTTATTTATTATCATCCGGTCTTTCTGGAATGAAAGCAGCCGGATGAAGTGTGAGTCCGACGGAGTCAACATTTCAGGTGGCAGAATCGCCAATCCTGCACCCCGGATTTCCGGAAAAGGCCCCGGACCCTGTCGGGAGATCACGCTGTCATTCGGATGATGTCAGGATAAATAGCACGGAGGTTACCACAGTTCAAGAACGGTCGTGAAAATAGATGACAGACATGATGCAGTATTTATGGAAGAAGAAATATCTTTATTCTGTCTGGAGATTTCTTAACTCATTTCAGGAGAAAAGCGGCTTTCCCGGCTCCCAGACGATATCCAGCCGTCCGTCTTCATTGAGATGACGGCTCAGTACGAAGAAATAATCTGACAATCTGTTAAGTATTGGCGTCAGAGCAGGATTGATGGACGTCTCTTCTGCGAGCGCCACAACGCTGCGTTCCGTTCTGCGAATAGTTGTGCGGGCAAGATGTGCCCAGCCCGCGGCGATACTGCCACCGGGAAGAACAAAGCTGGTCAGCGGAAGCTGTGCGGCACGCAGACGTTCGACTTCTTTCTCGATAACATTCGTCAGACTGTCATCGAGACGTTTGGCATGCCTGCTGCCTTCCGGCTGGCAAAGATCACTGCCTATATCGAAGATAAGATTCTGAATACCGGCGAGACGCCCGGCCAGATCCATATCGCTGACGGCGACATGCGCACGCAGCAGACCGACCACGGCGTTCGCCTCATCAAGCATACCGATGGCTTCAATATGACGGGAGGATTTGCTGACCCGGCTGCCATCACCGAGCGAGGTTTGTCCTCTGTCGCCACCACGCGTCACAACGCGATCTATTCTGACAACCATTCCGGCAGTCTCCGTTTTCTGATTTCGGATGGCGGAGCCAGCCTGATGACCCGGCTTCATGGCTATGACATTCGCCAGACCCTGTTTCGCAGGCCGCCGATAATCCACATGCCGCAATGCGGTCAACCATTTCGCATGTATTCTGATGTTTGTTTTATTTGCTGATAACCACCGGATCAGAGGGCCAGGTCCCGGCGACGCTTCTGTCCGCGAAGTATCTGATCGTCTTTGTCCCTGACGGGCGCGTCCTGTGCCAGAAATACCCGGCCGGTCAGAAAGGAGATCCGACCGGTCGGGGAAGGCATCAGACTATATTAAGAACATCGAAATGTAGTTTTATTCACTGATACTTTGCGATCAGACGTCCTCACAGGATAAGCCGGCCTGACTCGGATGATGTCAGTGGTGATGTCCATGCATATGGCCATGATGCCCGGGCTTCTGCAGAGCCTCGGCGGCGCTGAGGTGCTTCTGTACGGATGTGGCTGTATCATCCGCATAGGATTTGAGATCAGAATCAGTCGTCGCGGACGATTCATCGGTCATGACACCCAGGGCAGCCTTATGGCCCTCGATCATCTTGCTGATATAGGCATGGTCGAACCGGCCGCCCTTCAGCGCTGCCATCGTGGTGATGGCCTTCTGATCATCGGCATCCGGCTCGGTCGGCAGCGTTACGCCATGACTGGTCGCAATGTCGGACAGGCGGCTCTGAGCCGTCGTGTGATCGGTAACCAGCGTGCTCGCATAGGACTTCACATCCGCGCTTTTCGCATTTGTCGCGGCGGTCTTGCCGAGAGCGATCTCGACGAGATTAATTTCGGATGCTTTCTGCACGAATGTGGCGTCAGAGGCCGCAAATGCCGCCGGTGGCGGTGGCGGTGGCGGTGCGGGAGGCGTCGGGGTGGCACAGGCGGCCAGTGTGGCCAGCGCCGCGAGTGTGGCAATCTTATTGACTGTTTTCATGACCTTACTCCGGTTCCGGACTGTTCCGAAGGGAACGATCGGCAGAAGCCCTGCGCCTATGTACCGGTTCCCGCTGAAGCGGTAACATGGCGGTGATTACCTGCACAGGCGGAAGATCATCACTTTAAAGATGACCACACCACCGGAATTCGCGGCATGTATATTGGTGTGGCTTTTGGGAGTGTTAATAAAACGCTGCCCTGACGGTTTTCGCCAGCCTGACCGAACCGGACTGACCAGCCCGGAAAGGTCATCAGGGCCTGTGCCCTGATGACCATACCTTTCAGCGTCTGCGCGTGTGGCGATGACTTTTGCCGCTATGACCGGAACCGGTGAGGGCTTCGGCAGCGCTGAGATGCTTCTGTATGTTCGCGCTGTTGTCTTCCGCATAAGACTTCAGATCGATATCCGTCGATGCGGTGTGTTCCGCGGTCATGACAGGCAGAGCCGCTTTATGATCGGTGACGACCTGGCTGAGAAACGCCTGATCGAAAGCGCTGCCTTTCAGGGCCGAAATCGTGGTGACTGTCTTTTTATCATCCGCGGACGGATCGGTCGCGAGGGTCACCCCGTGGCCCGTTGCGATAGCGGACAGGCGGTTCTGCTGGGCCGTATGGTCGGTAACGAGTGTTGCCGCGAAGGATTTGACTCCGCTGGCGGACGCATTTGTCGCCGCCGCACTGCCGAGAGCGATCTCCATGAGATTCATTTCGGACGCCTTCTGAACGAAGCTGCTGTCCGTGGCGTTCAGAGCGGATGGCGGGGGAGGAGCCGGCGGCGCTCCCGGGCCGGTGATGCTGGAACAGGCGGCAAGCACGGAAAGCGCCGCGAGCGTGGTGATCTTGCTGGTAACATTCATGAATCTCACTCCGGTTCTGGAATGTTCTGACGGAACGCTGTCTGGCGGAAGCGGAGCGCTTGTTTGCCGGTTCCCTGTGATGCGGTTAACACGACGATTATTGCCTGCACAATCGCGGGGCTCATCGGGACGTCCGCATCACCGGCACAGGCGGCGGATTGCGCGATGTATCGATGAGCCTGTGAAGGAGGCGGTGACTGATAATCGGATCCGGAGCTGGACGTGATGACGGGCGGAATAACGCGGTGGTGGCGAAGTGCCGGGGCATTCGCCGGCGCCGTCGCAGTGGCAATGGGAGCAGTCGCGGCGCATCTGCCGGACGACCGGTTCGGACTGCCCGAAGGGCGGAGGATCCTGCAGAGCGCGGTACAGATGCAGATGTGGCATGCGCTGGCGCTTCTGGCGCTCGGTCTGGGGCTGTCCCGGCCATCGCGGCTTGCTGCCCTGGCCGGATGCGGCTTCATAGCAGGGATACTGCTGTTTTGCGGCGCGCTGTACATCACGGCGTTTTTGGGGCATCACCTGGGATCAGTCGCTCCGACCGGAGGATCGATCCTGATCGCATCCTGGTGTCTGCTCGGATTTTCGTTTCTGTGCCATGAGTGAAACGGTGATCGGCAGTGTATATGTGGCCCCGCCAGGGTTCGAGGCTGTGTTGCAGGCTGAACTGGACCGGCTCGGATCACCGCCGGACGAATGGCTGGGGCGTCTGGCGCTGTGCAGCGGGCCTCCGGTGGCGAGCGTCCGGGCACTGGATATCTGGACGGCGCCCGAAATGCACAGCATCGCGTCGATCGGCGAGGCGGCGAAGCTGCTGAAGAGCCGGCAGCGGAACTGGTCTCTCGTGCCGACAGGCCATTTCCGTCGGGCAGCGCTGATTGAGGAGCGCCTGCCACCGGTGAAGGCCGCGCCACTGGTCTTCCCGCAGGCCGCACCATCAAGCCCGCTGGGCGCCTGGACTCTGCCGGCCCCCGACCGGCTGCTGTTTTCGCAGACGAAGACCAGTCCGTTTCCGGCCGGAGAGCCTCGATTTGTCGAGGACCGGGAAGGACCACCATCCCGCGCCTATCTGAAACTCTGGGAAGCATGCACCCGGCTCGGACACTGGCCGGTCCCCGGAGAAACATGCCTTGATCTGGGAGCGACACCGGGCGGATGGACCTGGGCCATTGCAAAACTCGGCGCCCGGGTGACAGCGGCAGACCGGGCTCCGCTGGCGCCGTCGGTCGCGGCGATGCCGGGTGTAACATTCCGGCAGGAGAGCGCGTTCGGGCTGGAGCCACGTCACGAAGCACGGGTGGACTGGCTGTTTTCCGACGTGATCGCCTATCCGGCGCGGCTGCTGACACTGGCAAAGCGATGGATCGAAGCGGAGCGCGCCGGCCGGATCGTGATGAGCGTGAAATTTCAGGGCGCGACGGATTTTGACATCATGGACGCCTTCGCGGCCATCCCGGGCGGAAGGCTGGCACACCTGTTTCATAACAAGCATGAAGTGACGTTTTTCTGGTCGCCATCCTGAAACCTGCCACTTCCCGGATTTTCGTATCCGGGAGTTGTGCTGCCCGGTTCCACGACACACATTCGAAACTGCGATATGAAGGAGACTGTCATGCGCCGTCGCGCTGCTGCATTGTTTGCCTTGCCTCTTCTGGGTGTTCTGTCGATGTCCGGTCCGCATGAAGCCTCCGCCCGCGCCATTACGGAGACGCCGCAGGTCGGAGACGCCACGGTCACACCCGTTGCAGCCCCCTATGGACCGCCCGAAGCGGCTCCGGTGGCTGTCGCCGCGGCGTTTGAGAAGGCGAAGACCGAACACAAGTCTGTTCTGCTCGACTTCGGTGGCAACTGGTGCCCGGACTGCAGGATTCTCGCCGGAATCTTCGCCTTGCCGGTCATGGATGCCTGGCTGAAGCAGAATTTCGAGGTCGTGAATGTGAATGTCATGCGCTTCAAAACCAACATGGATATTGCTCAGAAATACGGCGTGACGGTGACGTCGGTCCCGACAGTGCTGATCGTGACACCGGAAGGTAAAGCGCTGAATACTGACGGGTCGAAAGATCTGGGCTCGGCCCGGCAGATGTCGTCGCAGGCCGTGGTCAACCTGATCGCAGGCTGGGCAGCACGGGACTGACTATTCCGGTTGCGTGGAAAGCCGGACGGGGTAGGAAAAATATTTGGAATATCCGCCTCTGTAAGAAGCTGTTTCAAAAGCCTCAAAGAGACAAAAAGCTCATAGCAAACTGATGATGTTATGATTTTTTGAGTCCCGGTCACCTGTCCGTCAGTCAGGATCAAAAAGAGCTTAGCGATAAATCATTGATAAAAAACAATAAAAATGTTCCTGGTGCCGCCTTTTCCAAAAAAGCGGCGTCTTCTGAAGCTTTTTGAAAAAAGCTTCACCAAAAACTTCCTGATAATTTAAAGGAGACTTCAGAGGAAGGATTTCAAAACAAATTCGAATGAATATTTTTAATTTTCTAAGAATGAAAAGTCTGTTTCCTGAAAAATATTTTTTCTTAATTCCTGTTCCGGACATCTGTTTTCTGACTCGTCATGGTCATCATCTCTGGCAGAGATGATGAAAGAGAAAAAAGAAACTTCCTTCAGAGAGCAGACGATAGCCGATCCATTCTGTCCCGGAAGATATCTCTGACAATGAAATAAACCGGCCGCCCGGCGTTTTAACAGTTACAGCTTCTATGAACAGAGAGAACATTTTCCTTTGCTCCGTTTTTCACAATTCAACGGTTCCGGAAAACCATGCTCCTTTGCACGGCGACAGAAAAACTCTCTCACTGTGTCCCGTTCCTGACAGGCGTTTCCGGAGCAGAGGCATGGCGTGTCTGTATTCTGGTTCTGGCCTGAAGAGGGGACGGATGAACCGACGCAGAGCCAGGACGTTCAGTTTTATGACGCGGAACATCGCGTGATGTGACCTGAAGACGGGAAACCCACGCGCTCCATTCCGGATGTGCCGTGAGCATATCGGAGCATTCTCTGTTGCTTCCTGTTCCGGGTCTGACCGTACGCTTTTCCGGTCGTCCTCTGCATCCAGGAATCCGGAAAGGCGGCATTGCTCCGCATCGGAGCGCACGAAAGCGAGATCATGAAATCTGAGACAGGCACCAGAGAGGCTCACGCCGAAGCTGAAAGATCCTGCGAATATCCGGAGAAGGGGGATAATCGCCTGACACTGCGATCATGACAGTGACGACTCTAAAAACCCGCCCGGCCGGAAGCAAAACCGACGGCAGACCGGCCCCGGATACCGCAGGACCGGAGTTTCGCGACACGGTCGCACTGGATGGTCTCAGTTTTCTGCTTGCTGACGTGCAGGATAATCTCGGCGCATTCCTGACAGCTCTGCTCGCAGCATATGGATGGACGGCTTCCGATATCGGCATGACGATTGCGTCCGGAGGCGTCGGAGCGGTAACAGCCCGGCTCGCAGGCGGCTGGGCTCTGGACCGGTTATCCTCCCGACGGGCATTGCTGGCGGCCTGTTGCGCCGTCACGGCAGTGTCGATCGCGACAGCAGCCGCGTTTCCCGGCTTCTGGCAGATTGTCTGCGTACATTTTCTCGCCGGAGGCGCCGGGGCGCTGTTCTCACCGCTGCTGGCCGCCATCAGCCGGAAGACGGCTGGCGATGACGGCTACATGGCGCGGATGGGGCGCAACGAAGCCTTCAATCATTCAGGAAATGCGATCGTCGCCTGTGTGATGAGCGCCGCAGGCAGTGCGGTGGGACCGACCGCACCGCTATGGGCCATCAGCGGACTGGCCGGGATCAGTCTGCTGCTCGTCGGACTGATGACGCGGGGCGCGGACGCGCCGGAAGTGATGTCCGGAGCATCCGGACACGGCACTACGGAGAGCGTGCCGGTCAGGCATCCGCTCACAGACCCCCGACTGCTGGTTTTCCTGTCCTGTTATCTCCTGTTCAATATTGCGAATGGCGCGACAGTCCCGCTGATGATCGAGCGGCACGCGGTATTTCATTTCGGAAGTCCGTCGTCGATGACGGCGCTCTGCATCATCGTGGCGCAGGCGACCATGGTCCCTGTGGCCTGGATCGTGGGGAGAGCGGCAAAACACTGGCCGCGCCGTCTGCCGCTCCTTCTCGCACTGGCATTACAGCCGGTCCGTGACCTTCTGATCATGTGGAGTGCCCGCTGGCCGGCGATGTGCGTGGCTGAGGTTCTCGACGGGCTGTCTTCCGGCGTTATTCTGGTCCTGTTTTACGCGGTATTATCCGATCTGGCGTCAGCCGGTGGCCGGCGTAACCTGCTGATCGGCACCGGCCTGGCGGTCGGAACAATCGGAGCGCTGCTCTCGAATTTCGGCAGCGGACTGGTGGCGACGCATTACGGATTCAACGCGGCATTCCTGATGCTCGCCGGAAGCGGCCTTCTGGCGTTCACGCTGTTTCTGGTCGCGATGCCTGAAACCCGTAACACCTGAAATACATGATGAATCGGCCCTGAACTGCACGGACAGTTCAGCCTCCCGGCTTCACGGCAACAAACCGGGACCACAGGGACCGCGTCCCCTTGTGGGGCCCGGGACAGAGTCCCGAAAAACCGTCTCCGAATGCGTCTGCAAAGGATACAAACGCAAAAAGGCCCGGTCCCCTGATGAGGAACCGGGCCTTTTCGCCGGAAAGCCTGAATCAGGCGGCTTTCAGCTGCGCTTCGGCGAACTCGTAGTTGGCGAGCTTGTCGAGATAGTTGGTGATGTAGTCCGGGCGACGATTGCGGAAATCGAGGTAGTAGGAGTGCTCCCACACATCGAGACCCAGCAGCGCCTTGCCCTGACCTTCGGCCAGCGGGTTGGAGCCGTTGGCGGTCTTAGTGACGGCGAGCTTCCCCGTCGGCGCAAGAACGAGCCACGCCCAGCCTGAACCAAACTGCGTGGTCGCGGCTTTTTTGAACTCTTCCTTGAATTTCTCGACGCTGCCGAAATCTTCTTTGATCTTCGTCTCAAGCGAGGTCGGGATCGTGCCACCGGTCGGCGACAGATTGTTCCAGAACAGGATGTGGTTCCAGTGCTGGCCCGCATTGTTGAAGACAGGGGCCTGCGCGGCATCGCCTTTGACCGCGAGAATGATCTCGTCGAGCGACTTGCCCTGCAGTTCAGGCTTCGCCTCGACGAAACCATTAAGAGCCGTCACGTAGGCCTGATGGTGCTTGTCGTGATGAAGCTCAAGGGTCTCCTGGCACATGTTCTTGTTCGCAAGTGCGTTGTAGGAGAAGGGGAGGGCTGGCAGTTCGAAAGCCATGACGTGCTCCTTTGTTGGCGGTCACGATAAGAGGGCGGATAAACGCCGCCCGCAAGAGCTATGTGCCGCCTCGTGGACCGTCAAGGGAAGAGACGGTGACGAGGAGGACAAGTGCTTCATAAAGAGGTCAACGCCGTGAGCACGGAAGGGGATGCATCCGCGGTCGCGCGGGCCACCTGCGCGGAGATCGCGCGACAGCGTGATCCGGATCGTCATTTATGCGCGATGTTTCTGCCACCGGAGGTGCGGGCCGCCGCCTTCGTGCTGATCGCCTTCAATTACGAGTTATCGCGCGCCACCGTGCTGCCCGTCTCGGCCCCGGTGACAGGGCCGATGGCCGGTCTGATCCGGCTGCAGTGGTGGCGGGATATCATCACCGCTCCGGACCGCGCGACGCAGGCGCGTCACGATGTTGCGACGGCGGTGGCGGCCCTGCTCCGGGATGGACGAGTCGCGGCGGAATCGCTGCTGTCGGTGGTCGATGCACGGGAGACGGAACTGTGCCGCGTGCCGGACTGGGCAGCGTGGCGGCAGATGATGCTGGACGGCCCGGGCATGATGCAGCGAATGGTGGCACAGATGCTCGGCGAGGACGATGGGCCGGCCCTGGACGCCGTGGCGCAGGCCGGAGCGGCATTTGCCGCCGGCGGTCTCCTGCGTCATCTGCCGGAAGTGCTCCGGAGCGGGCGGATGCCACTGCCGCAGGAGATGCTGACCGCTGTCGGTCTGGACCCGGATGCGGAACCGTCCGCTCTGTCTGAAGGGGACCGCCCGGAGCGTGTGACCGCACGGCTGAGGCAGGAAGGACAGTCGCTCCTGCCGGTTCCGGGAGCCGTACGATCGCGAAGCGCGCGGCTGGCGATGTTACCCGGCGTCCTGGCCGCGCGCGATCTGCGGCGCGGTCCCATGATGGCGGGGGCGGTGCGTGGAATCGGTGACCGGCTGGCCGTTGCGGCGGCCGGACTGATGAACGGACGGGCATAAGACGATCACTGCGCCGGTGTCGTCAGTCCAGCCCGAGCACACCTTCGACAGGCCAGTTCCAGTGATACAAAGTAAGGTCGTCCATGCGCTGGCCGGAAGCGACGCGTACCTGACCATGCGCGTCCCGGATCGGGCCGATGAAGGGTGACCATCCCGTCAGAATGCGGGAGCGGACGGCATCGGCCTGGCGACGGACATTGTCAGGCACGCGGGCGCCCCACGCATCACGATCGACTCCGGCGCCGGGCGGAAGGAACGCCGGCAGCGGGGTCCAGCGTCCTGCGAGCCGCGCCCGCACCTGACTGACATAATACTGACGAAAATCGAAGACGACGGAAGTCAGATAGGCGTCCGGACCGGCAGTACGCTCGTCGTTGTTTGACATGATGGCCCAGATACCGCGGGCCTGAGCAAGCCGGAGATAACCTGGCTCGTCCATGATTCCCGCGAGCACGTCACAGCCCGTATCCGCCAGAGCCGTGGCGGCACCGAGCGCGCCCTGCGGGTCGAACCAGGCATTGATGGAAACGACACGCACAGTGGCGTCTGGCCTGACGGATCGGGCGCCGAGCAGCAGCGCGTTGGCGCTGGCATAGACGGCCGGCAGAGGAAAGGACGCAATAAACCCGATCTGACCGCTCCGGGTCAGCAGCCCAGCCGCGACGCCGATCACATAAGAGACATACCAGTGCGCGAGATAATACCAGCTGACATTGCGGGCCAGCAGGGTGCTGTCGCATTGCACGAAGGCGACCTCGGGCGCATGGCGGGCGACATCCATCAGGAAATCCCCGTAATCCGCGCCGGCAAGAATCATATTCGCGCCCTCAGCCACGAACTGGCGGAAAATGCGTGTCGCGTCGGCGGAGAAAGGAACATTTTCTACCCAGACCACGCGGAGACGGGGAAACGCCGTACGCACAGCCTGGATAGCTTCGTTGTGGACCGTACTCCATCCGCCGTCGCTGACCGGACTGACATGGGCAATGGCCAGAAGAGCATCCTCTTCCCGGATGGCCGGCAACAGTGGCGGCGTTGTCCAGGGAGCGGCCAGTTTCGCCAGTGCCCCGTCTGTCGTGGAAGAAGAGGAGCCGGTCTCAGCGGCTCCGGCCTCCGGCACGGACAGTGCCGAAGGCAGCAGGCCAGCAGCCGCAAGACGCAGCAGGTTCCGACGCGCCACGCCGTGGCCGGTGCGCCGGCGGTGCTCCGCCATCAGCCCGCGTCGAGGAAAGGCAGAATCGCGTCGAGCAGAACTTCCGGAGCGACGATATGCGGGGCATGGCCCGTGTCGACGGACCGGATGACAGCACCTGGAAGCAACTCGCACATGAGCTTCTGAAGCGGCAATGTCACGGACCGGTCCTGCGTCGCCTGGACATAGAGACGCGGGATACGACCGAATCTCTCCGGAGTCAGCCGTGCGGTAAGGGCGCGGCCCTGCTCGCCCTGAGGTGTAAACCGGCGCGAAGCCGGAACGGCGAGGGCGGCCGGATAATCCTGCAGGAAAAAAGCGACCGCAACCTCGGGTGGCACCACGGAAATCTCGCCCTTCGCCGGCCAGTCCAGCCACGGGGTGATTCCGGCGGCCGCAGGATCGGCGGGAAGAAGGTGTCCCACGATTTCGGTGAATCCCGTCTCCGATGGAAGCATCATGCCCGCCACATAAACGAGGCGTCTCACAAGATCAGGGTGCCGTTCGGCCAGCGCCGAAGCAACCACGCCGCCACCGGAATGAGCAACAATGCTGAACGGACGGCCGAGATCGGCGATAACCCTGTCGAGGTGGTCAAGATAGGCCGTCAGGGAGGCGGACCCCGGCGGTGTGCCGTCAGCACCATTGCCGGGAAGATCGACGGCGATCGCTTCCCGCCTGCCTCCGTCGCGTCGTGACAGAGCGTCCAGAAAAGCGTCCCAGACCCATGCGCCCTGCCACGCATCGTGAATCAGGAGGAGGGGATCAGGTGAACTCATCGGCCGTAGGTCCGCTGGTACATTTCGCGCAGATGTTCCTGTACAGTAACAACGGGATAGCGGGGGCTCTCACCGGGAGCAAGACAGCCGGGAAGGCAGGAAATGACATAGTCCGGATTCCCGCTATGGAAAAACGGCACGGAATAGCGATCTTTTCCGGAGATGTTCACGACACGGTGCAGAGTCGACCGGTAACGGTCATTGGTCCAGCGGGCGATCATGTCGCCGAGATTGACAACGAAACTGCCAGGAACAGGCGTTGCATGAATCCAGGCGTCATCCGGGCCACGTACCTGCAGGCCACCGTTTTCGTCCTGTAGCAGCAATGTGAGGCCACCGAAATCGGTATGTGCCCCGCAGCCTTTTTCACCCGGCTGCGGATCCGGAGGCTGAGGCGGATAATGCAGAAGACGCAGCGTAGCCTGAGGATCACGACAGAAAAGATCGAAGAACGACTCTTCCAGACCGAGAGACAGGGCGATACCGCGCATCAGCCGTTCGGCGACGATCGTGAGCGCGGAGAAATACGCCATCATGGCAGGGCGAAAACCGGTCATGTCCCGGGGCCACTGGTTGGGACCCTGATTGAAATGCACGGCGTCTTCTTCCCGTTGTTCCGCTCCGATATAAAATCCCTCCTTGAGGTCGGGCGGCGCTCCGGCTTCCAGGGTCTGATTGCGCAGCGGTTCATAGCCGCGATTGCAGGGTGAGCGGGCCTTGTCCAGCGCGGCTTTCGCGTCGGCGGGAAGCGAAAAGAAGGCGCGGCTTTCAGCAAGAACGGCCTCGATCAGGCCCTGGGGTACCCCATGATCGACGCAGTAGAAAAAGCCCGTTTCCGAGCAGGCAGCGCGTAACGCATCCCCGACAGCCTGTCGTTCCGACGGATTCGACGAGCAGAGACCGCCGACCGGAATGACCGGCAATGTGTCTCTGCTGACCTCGCGCGCCTCAGAATACATGGTGCTGTCCGTCTGTTATGCAGTTGCCGCTCCGGCGCGCCTTCTGCCCGCTTCCTTACGGACCATAGGCGGCAGCCGGAAGATTTTGAAGTGATCCTGTAATGCCGGTTCCGCCGCCCTGTGATTATCTGCGGGAACGTGCCCGCGATACCCGCAGCGGTCCCGCCGGCACGGGATACGGCGGACAATCGGTCCGCTCAGAGCGGCAGTTCGCGATTATCGGCAATAGCTTCCATGACGATGTGGGACGTCACCGTATCGAGATCGATTTTTTCAATCAGACGACGATACACAGAATCAAAATCTTTCATGTCATGAGCAATCACTTTCAGAAGATAATCATACTCTCCGGCAATGCGGTGGAAGTCGGTGATATTCGGAATCGCAAGGACGAGCTTGCGGAAGCGGGTGAGCCAGTCGTGATCGTGATGACGGGTACGGACCATGACGAAGGCAGTAAAACCAAGCCCGAGAGCCGCCGGATCAAGACGAAGCGTGTGCTGGCCGAGAAGGCCATTTTTCTTCAGCGCGCTGAGGCGTTTCCAGCAGGCGTTCTGCGACAGGCCCACGGCTTCCGCCAGAGCGCGCTGCGAGAGAGAAGCATCGCGCTGCAGGGTCCGGAGTATTGCGCGATCAATATGATCGATAACCTTCATAAGAAGCGATCATATGACACAAAAACTGACAAACGAAGGAAAAAACAGAGGAAGTTTTTCGCTGTTCACAGGAGGATGATCGTCTCCTCGTCAGCATCAGGGACAGCAGGATATGGGTTCAGATCAGGCATCTTTCGCGGAATTCGCGGCATCTCTGCAGGGCGACGACCGGATGATGCGGCTCGCAGCCGGGGTCATTGGTGAAGGAGCGCCGGTGCCGGGACCTTTCGGACCGAAGGCCCTCATCTACGCGGATTACGTGGCCTCCGGGCGGGCTGTGCGGCAGGTCGAGGATTTCGTGCAGGCGCATGTGCTGCCGTACTATGCCAACACCCATACCGAGGCCTCCTTCTGCGGGCGGTATTCAGGGCGGACACGGGAGGCCGGGCGGCGGATTATCTCGCAACTCTGTGGCGCGACCGACGCGTATGCGACGATTTTCGCCGGATCAGGCGCGACGGCAGGACTGAACCGGCTCGTCGGTCTTCTCGGCGTCGATGAGACAGCACGGCGCGCTGCGGCCGGCCTTTGCGCACGACCGGTCGTGTTTATCGGGCCTTATGAGCATCATTCGAATATTCTGCCATGGCGCGAAAGTGGAGCGGAAGTCGTGGAGATACCGGAGGCGCCCGAGGGTGGTCCGGATCTGGCGGCTCTGGAACAGGCATTGCTGGACGCCGGCCCTGACCGGATGAAAACCGGCGCTTTCTCGGCGGCATCAAATGTCACCGGAATTGTGACGGAGCCTGATCCCGTCAGCGCTTTGCTGCGACGATACGAGGCCGCCGTTGTGTGGGATTATGCCGGAGGCGGACCCTACCTGCCGATCGACATGCGGGCCGGAACGCCCTTCCAGAAAGATGCCGTGGTGATCTCGCCACATAAATTTATCGGCGGTCCGGGAGCTTCCGGCGTGCTGATCGTACGGAAAGACGCGGTCAGCCTGTCCCGCCCGGTCTTTCCGGGCGGCGGGACAGTGCGGTTCGTGTCGCCCTGGGATCATGAATACAGTGGCGATCTGGTGTCGCGGGAGGAGGCCGGAACCCCGAATGTGACCGGAGATATCCGTTCGGCGCTGGTCTTTCTGATAAAGGACGCAATCGGACAGGAACTGATGGACCGTCGTCATGAGGCATTGCGGTTGCAGGCCCTGGAACGCTGGTCGGAAAATCCAAATATCAGCATTCTCGGAAATCCCGACGCCAGGCGCGCTTTGCCGGTATTTTCGTTCCGGGTCCAGGACCCTGTGAAAGGAGGCTGGATTCATCAGCAGCTTTTCACGCGGATGTTGTCCGACTGTTACGGGATTCAGGCGCGGGGTGGCTGTGCATGCGCAGGCCCCTACGCGCATCGTCTGCTCGGAATTAGCGAGGAGGACTCGGCCCTGTTGCGGGATGCGATTCTGGCGGGAGAGGAAATTCTCAAACCGGGCTGGGTACGGCTCAGTCTGAGCGTGCTGCTGAGTGACGAAAAAGCCGCAAAGATCATCGGCGCGGTAGACGATCTGGCTCGTAATCCATACCCGATGGTGACGCGCTATCTGTGCGACGAAACGACCGCACGCTTCCGAATGCAGGAAACGGAAGCCGCCTGAATTTAAAATAGGATTACAAAATCAGATATGGGGCGTCGGACCTGATCGTGAAACCTCCCGTAAATCATAAAGAAATTTTTGGTGAAGCTTTTTTCAAAAAGCTTCAAAGAAGCCGCCTTTTTGAAAAAAGGCGGCACCCAAAAACTTTTATTATTTTTTGTAAAAATTCATCGTGAAGTGCTCTTTGAGCATGGCTGAGGCAAACAGATGATCAGGACTCAAAAACATAACATCATCCGTTCGTTATGAAAGTTTTTGTCCCGTTGAGGCTTTGAAGCAGTCTCTTAACAAACCGGGATCAAAGGGACTGCGTCACTTTGTGGGGTGCGGGGCAAAGCCCCGTCAGCAGTCGAAAAGCAGTTCCGTCATAATGGCTGACAGCTCCATCACCCCAACTCTCACACGGAAATTTTGTGGTTACGCGTCGTTCGCGACGATTTTCTCCATGACCCCGATCAGGGCCGAATAATCCTCATCCGGATGCCTGCGACGTCCGAGAGAAAGCATCTGTGTCGTCGCAGCCAGCGTCGGCACCGGCACGGCCTCACGGGCAGCTGCATCCAGCAGAAGACGCATGTCTTTCTGCATCAGACGCCCCGGAAATTGCGGCGCAAAATTGCCCTCTTTCGCAGCTTTCAGCTTGCGTTTGTGGTGCGGGGAAATAACGGCGACCTGATCGAGCGCGTCGAACAGCATGGTACGGTCGAGACCCGCAGCGAGACCGTAACCAACCGCTTCTGCCAGGGCGCTCAGACCAGCTCCCATAATGCCATTGATCACCAGCTTCAGCCTGGTCCCGCTGCCCGACGGCCCGGCATGAACGGTCACCTTGCCTATTGCATCGAAAATCGGCTGCGCTTTTGCAACGTCCGGCGCGGAACCACCGACGAGAACAACCAGATTGCCGGAATCGGCCTCCGGAGTGCTTCCTGACACAGGAGCGTCCAGCACAGTGATGCCGGCCTTATGTCCTGCTTCAGCCAGCTGCGCAGTCGCTTCAGGCGAAACGGATGAAGTGTTGATGAGCATCGCGCCGGATTTCAGGCCTGCCAGAGTCCCGTTTTCCCCATACATGGAGGCTGCGAGAGCTTCGTCATCCGGAACACAGACAATGACTGTATCGGCATGTCCCGCAAGCTCACGCGGAGAGGGAAACATTCTGACGGAGGGATTCGAGCTTTTCCCGGACGGCGTGTAGGCCGTCACCGTAAAACCGGCTTTCTGCAGGTGAGCACCCATCCGGCTGGCCATGGCGCCATAGCCGATAAAACCGATATTCGGGGCGTTTTCCGGTAGAAGCTGGGACATATCTGTTCTCCGTTACGGCCCGCCCCTTCCGCATGTCCAGGGGACGGACTCATGAAAGCTGTCGGAACGTAATCCCTGAAATGGAATACACGGTCACCTGCTGTATTGTAGTCTAACGCATGGAAATGAGATTTTGTTCTGAGAAACCGGTGAGGCGGCTTTGCGACAGAGGGACACTGCCTTTCCGTCATGCGGAACGTCAGGGGAGTGTGTGATGACTATCTGCATAACGCAGAATCTGAAAAACAGGTGTCTCACATCGCGGAAAGAAGCATGAATATGCCGGAACGCCCGCCGCCGCTGCGTCCGCGTCCCGTCCGGGCAGCCTCACCGCTGGCACGTGAGTTTTTGCTCTACTGCTTTCTGCTGGTGCCGCTGGCATCAGAGTTATGGATGCTGCCGAACGGCACGCCGGGTGATAATCCGGTTAAACAGGTGGAAGCGGATCTCGGGCTATGGGCTTTTCGCTTCCTGCTGATGACACTCGCCATCACCCCCCTGCGTCGTTACGGCCGGATCAATCTGGTAAGATGGCGTCGCGTCCTCGGACTTCTGGCTTTTACCTACGCGTTTTTCCATGTGTTCGTTTTTATCGTGATCGACAAAAAGCTCGCGATGAACGTCGTCCTTCATGCCGTTCTGACGAAATATTTTCTTCCTTTCGGAATTATGGCATTTCTTATTCTCATGGCCCTCGCGGCGACATCATCGCGAGCCTCCATGCGGGTGCTCGGACGAAAATGGCGTGTGCTGCACAGAGGTATTTATATCGCGGCATGTCTTGTCGCGGTTCATTATTTACTGTTTTTCGACGGCATCCGGACGGAACCGGTGCTTTACGCGGCTCTGACACTTGGGCTGCTTGCGGCGCGGTTCGGTGGAAAGCACAGACAGGCCTGAGAAAAGTTCGTCAGCTGTCCGCTTTATCGGATTTCTTCGCTGATTTTGCTGACCAGATGCCGAAATGTTTTCCTGGTGACGATGCCGCTTTCGATGTTGTGCCGTGACAGATGGTGGCTGTCAGCAATGCGCAGTCCGTCGGGCAGGCTGGTAATCTCACCGGGATGAAATCCGGTCCGAGAGAAAGGAATGCCGCAGGCAGCAACGGTGGCGTTATGCGCCAGTACCCCGAGAGCCAGAACAACGCGCAGATTCGGCATTGTCTGAAGTTCGGATTTCAGAAACTGATTGCAGGCGACAATTTCTGATGGCTGGGGCAGATTCTCAGGCGACCTGCATCGCGTGGTGCAGACAATGCGGTAGAGAGTCTGTTCCGGAAAATCATGTACCGCCGGAGGAGCCGGGGTTTCGGCGAGACCGGCTGTATGCAGGGCTTCATAGAGCAGTGACGCTGCATGTTCGTCGGCGAATGGCCGGAAGGCGTCCCGGGCAGCCTGCCGGCCCGGTGCGAGACTGACGATCAGCAATGGCGCATTGCGCGACCCGACAGACGGGACAGGACCATCTCGTCCGGCGGAGTCCGGCGTGCAGTCAGCTTCCCGATGAGCGACGAGACGCGGACAGAGTGCACAGTCCGCTGCAGGTTCACGGGCGTGGGCCGCCTCGATGATAGGCGCGTAGCCAGTACTCACTGGCCCGGTTTCCGGAACAGGCAGATGACGTTCTTCTTCATGGGCTCCGGAACGTGACGCAAATGAGATTCGTTAGAGCAGCCGCCGGTCAGCATAATCAGGTAAAAGTTTCATCAGGTTCGCTGAACTGATCCGCCGGGTGACGGACCGGTGCGGCTGGACGGGGACGGGGCTCGGCCTGACGGCGGGTGAATTCTTCGGCAATATCCGCCAGTTCCACGAACTGATCGGCCTGCCGGCGGAGGTCATCACCGATCAGAGGGGGAGAGGAGCGCATCGACGAGACGACAGAGACGCGGACGCCCTGCCTCTGTACGGCTTCGACAACCCGCCGGAAATCGGAATCGCCGGTGAACAGGATGGCATGATCGATGCGCGGCGCGGCCTCCATCATGTCCACCGCGATCTCGATGTCCATATTGCCTTTCACACGCCGGCGACCGTTCTGATCGGTGTATTCCCGGGCGGTTTTTGTAACAAGAAAGTATCCGTTATAGGACAGCCAGTCCGTCAGCGGCTTGATCGGAGAATATTCTTCGGTATCGAGAATGGCAGCGTAATAATAAGCCCGCAGGAGATGGCAGCGCTTCGAAAAAAAATCGAGCATCTTGCGGTAGTCAACATCGAAGTTCAGGCCCCGAGACGCCGAATAAAGACTTGATCCATCAATAAAAAGACAGGTCCGTTCTGTGTTGTGAATAATCATATATGTCGTTCTTCCTTGAATATCGCGGAGCTTATCTGGGGACGAGTTAAGGTTCGGTTATTGTGATCTCTGAATTGCAGGGTAGAGAGGGCGCTCGTCTCAGGAATGAGTATGGAAGGGAAAGTGGTGTCTGTTCTGATCGCTGTTGGTGCCAATCTCGTCTGTGCTGATCCTGTATCGGGAGAGGAGGCATCTCCCGCCGCGACCTGTGAGGCGGCGGTGGATGCGCTGCGGGGTGTGCCCGGCCTGGCCGTTGAGGCGATCTCTCCGTGGTACGAAAGCGAGGCGATTCCTCCTTCCGGTCAGCCTCCCTACATAAATGGGGTCGTGCTCGGCAAGAGCCAACTCGGTCCGGAGGCGCTTCTGTCAGCATTGCATGACATCGAAACACGCTTCGGCCGCGTTCGCAGCGTGCCGAACGCGGCCCGGACTCTCGATCTCGACCTGATCGACGCCGACGGTCTGGTGCAAACGGAAGGCGCCCCCCTGCTGCCGCATCCGCGGGCGCATGAGCGGGCGTTCGTTCTGCTGCCGCTGCGTGACGTGTGCGCGGACTGGGTCCATCCGGTTCTGAAGCAGCCGGTCGACGCGCTGATCGGAGCGCTGGGTCCACAGATCATTCGTCGCCTCACGCCATGATCGCAAAAGCCATACGCTGACTGACAGGTCAGTGCAGGCGGGCGGCCCTCACCGCCGCCGCCACGCAGCGTCCGGTCAGAGGAGGGAAACTCTCTCTTCCCCTGAACCGCCTGCGATGCTAAAGAATTATCTTTAACAAAATTTCCGGAGGCATGCCCTATGGCGCGCGTCACAGTCGAGGATTGCGTCGACAAGGTATCCAACCGATTCGAACTGGTTCTGCTCGCCGCACAGCGGGCGCGTAACCTGTCGCGCGGTGAAGAAATGACGATCGACCGCGACAACGACAAGAACCCAGTTGTGGCGCTTCGCGAGATTGCCGAGCAGACCGTGCCTCTGGAGTCGCTTCGTCATGATCTGGTGCGCTCGCTGGCCCGCGCACCGGAGCCGGAACCGGCCGATGAAGAAGTTCTCGACCTTATCCCGACCGAGCAGAACATCTTCGGTCTGCAGGAGAGTTCGGCTGAGGAAGAGGTCACAGACCTCTCTCCCGAAGAGATGAAGGCCGCGTTCGAAGCTGAGATGAGCGGTCGCAAGCGCTGATCTGCCGGCTGCTGGTCCTGCGCGGAAGCAGGGCCAGACTCTGTTTATACCGCTGTCCGGAGAGCTGACAGAATCCGTGAGACTGCCACTGACCGACCAGCCGATCCTTTTTGTCCTGTCCCCGAGGCAGGCATGAGCGGCGGGCCGGACAGTGAGCTCCCGGTTCAGGCTGACCTGGTGACATCCCGCGCGAAGCATTCTTCCGTGCCGGGGCCTGCTCCGGTCATCTCTCCCGATAAGCTGATTCACCGTGTTCTCCAGTACAATCCGGATGCCGATGTAACGCTGATCAGGCGCGCCTTCGACGTTGCGCGGAATGCCCATGAAGGTCAGTTGCGGGACGCCGGTGATCCCTACATCACCCACCCGCTGGCCGTGGCGATGATTCTCGCCGGATTCCACCTGGACGTTCCGTCAATCGCCACGGCCCTGCTTCATGACACAATCGAGGATACCGGTGTCACGGCGGAGACGCTGCGACAGGAATTCGGGCCGACAGTTGCGGAACTGGTGGACGGCGTCACCAAGCTGACCCGACTGGAGCTGCAGTCGGACCGGACGAAGCAGGCGGAGAATTTCCGGAAGCTGGTTCTGGCGATGTCGCGCGACATCCGCGTGCTGATCGTCAAACTCGCGGATCGCCTGCACAATATGCGAACGCTGCATTTCGTGCAGCGGGAAGATCGCAGACGCCGGATCGCGCGGGAGACGATGGATATCTATGCGCCTCTGGCCGGGCGCATCGGTATGGATCGGGTCAAGACCGAGCTGCAGAATCTTGCCTTCGCGCAGCTTGAACCGGAAGCGGACACGACAATCCGGGCGCGTCTGAACTATCTGCGGGGACAGGGCGCGGACGTCATCGACGAAGTCAAGGCTGAACTGGCGCGGTTATGCCATGAGGCCGGGATCGTCCATGTCGAGGTTTCGGGACGTGAGAAGTCCCCCTATTCGATCTGGGAGAAGATGCAGCGCCGGAACGTGGCGTTCGAGCAGCTCTCGGATATCATGGCGTTCCGGATCATCGTGGATACCCGTGAGGAATGTTACGCCGCGCTGGGTGCGATCCACGCGGCATTTCCGATGATCGCCGGCCGGTTCAAGGATTATATCTCGACACCGAAAGCCAACGGCTATCAGAGCCTGCACACCGGTGTGACGCTGCGCCATCCGCGTAACCAGAAAATCGAAGTTCAGATCCGTACCGAAGAAATGCACGACATCGCCGAGAACGGCGTGGCGGCACACTGGGCGTACAAGCAGCTCCCGCAGGCCAGCGGAGAGAATGCAGCGCGGACAATGAAACGGCCGCGCTGGGTGCAGGATCTTCTTGAAATCCTTGAAGATTCCGCTGCGCCGGACGAATTTCTCGAAAACACCAAACTGGAACTCTACCAGGATCAGGTCTTCTGCTTCACGCCGAAAGGCCAGCTGATCCCGCTGCCACGCGGCGCGACGCCGGTGGATTTCGCCTACGCGGTTCACAGCCAGGTCGGCGATGCCTGTGTCGGCGCGAAGGTCAACGGGCGGCTGGTGCCATTACGGTACGAACTCCAGAACGGCGACCAGGTCGAGATCATGACGGCACGCGGCGGAACGCCGTCGCCGTCATGGGAGCGGTTCGTCGTCACGGGCAAAGCGCGGGCGCGGATCCGGCGTTATGTGGCGGCGCAGCAGAGACAGGCTTCGCTGGATTCCGGCAAGGCTGCGCTGGCGAAAGCATTCCGTCAGGAGGGCGTCGACGGGTCCGAGAAGGTTCTGGAGAGTCTTCTTAAAGATCTGAAGCAGGCATCCGTCGAGGATCTGTATGTCGCGGTCGCGACCGGCAATATCGGCCCGCGGGATGTTGTTCACGCCGCCTATCCCGAACTGAGACGTGCGCCGCGCGGCCCCCGGATGATTCCGGGTTTTGCGGCGCGGCCTCCGGCGACACGTCCGAAAGCCGGCAGCAGCAGCACGCCGCTGGTCGGGCTTGGCGCCGGAATTGCGGTACATTTCGCCGGTTGCTGCCATCCGCTGCCAGGCGACCGGATCGTGGGCGTCGTCGCCAACGGAAAGGGCGTTACGGTGCACACGGCGAACTGTCAGACACTGGAGGCCTTCGCCGCGACGCCGGAACGCTTCCTCGACGTGGACTGGGATTACAGCGCAATCGGCAAAGCCGGTCCGGGCGGCGAGCCTTTCGTTGGCCGGGTGACGGTGATCGCTGCGAACGATCCCGGAACGCTGGCCACCGTGACGAATGCCGTGTCGCGGCAGGACGGAGCGATCGTGAATCTGAAGATCATCAACCGTCAGCTTGATTTCATGGAAATCCTCGTCGATGTCGAGGTGCGCGATCTGCGGCATCTGTCAGGTGTGATCGGCGGATTGCGCTCCTGTGAGGGCATTTCCCAGGTCGAGCGCGCACGGTCATGATGTGTGGTTATGACAAAGAGCCGGATCTGACGGGATATTCTGCATGATCATCGGTGTCGGTATGGACCTGACGGACACGCGGCGGATCGGACGGGCGATCGAACGCTTCGGAGACCGGTTCCTGCAGCGCGTGTTCACGGATGCCGAGCGGGCGCGGGCGGAACGACGCAGCGGCGAGGCGCGCATCGGCACCTATGCGAAGCGCTGGGCAGCGAAAGAAGCCTGCGCAAAGGCGCTGGGCACCGGATTTGCCGCGGGCGTATTTCACAGCACGATCGGGGTCGGGAATCTCCCGTCCGGACAGCCGGTTCTCACGCTCACGGGTGGCTCGGCGGCACGACTCGCAGAGCTGACGCCGGCAGGAACGGTCGTACGGATGCATCTGACCATGACCGACGACGCGCCATATGCGCTGGCTCAGGTGATGATCGAAGCGCTTCCCGCAGACACAGCGGATCGTTCGGGCTGAAAATCATAATCCGACGTCGCGCTGTAACGCCCGCCTGTATCCCGCTCCGCCATTCCGGACCCGCCAGACCATTCTGTTCCGATGAAAGTCTGAACCGAAAGAGCCGTAATCCCCGCCCGTTTCGTGACGGAGGATGATCACTCCTGTGCTTATGCAGTGATATGGCGCAGGGTTTCCGAGCTTGACACAGGGCGGAGCGGTCGGCTTGATCCGCCGGCGTTCCGGGCAGGCCGGGGCGGGAGTGCGCTGGCGGCGAAACCGGGATTTCGCGGAGCCTTCTGCCTCAGCAGCGAGAGATGGTCGGAATGGAGCAGACGGACGAGATGGCGTCGACACCGCAGGACAGGAAACAGTCGGGCAAAGAGAGCCTGATTGAGACGATCCGCACTCTTGCCGGCGTGATCCTGGTCGTCGTGGGAGTGCGCACATTTCTGTGGGAACCGTTCAACATTCCGTCCGGCTCGATGATTCCGACACTTCAGGTCGGGGATTACCTCTGGGTCTCGAAATACAGCTACGGATATTCCCGCTACTCATTTCCCTTTTCACTGAATCTCTTCGAAGGCCGGATTCCCGATCGCATGCCGCATCGGGGGGATGTGGCGGTGTTCCGCTTCACGAAAGACACATCGATTGATTACGTGAAGCGCATTATCGGGCTTCCGGGCGATCATGTGCAGGTAAGAGCCGGCCAGCTTTATCTCAACGGAACGGCGGTGCCCTGCGCGCCTCGCGGCGAATATGCGGCAGTGGACGAACGCCGGACCCGGATGGAAGGTGAACTGTGTCATGAGACGCTGCCGGGCAGCGCGGGAGCAGGTCCGGTGAGCCACGATGTTCTGCGGCTCACCAACGAGGGAATGCAGAACGATACGCCGGATTATGTCGTGCCGCCGGGATATTTTTTCGCGATGGGCGATAATCGCGACGACAGCGCGGACAGTCGTTTTATGGGAGACGGCAAAGAGGATCTCGGCTTCGTTCCGGTGGAGAACCTCGTGGGTCATGCCGGCATGGTGTTCTTTTCCGTGGATGCCGCTTATCCGGTCTGGCAATTCTGGGAATGGCCGATGGAAGTCCGGTGGTCGCGACTCTTCACGATGATTCACTGATCTGAAGGCGTCACTGACAGATGCGGGACCCGCCACGGAACATAAATCTGTGGTGCGCGTCCCTCGTCTCATGACGGAAGGAAAGGAGCAGCGTGGTGGACGGGAATGTGCTGGACCGGCTTCAGGACCGGATCGGGTACCGCTTTGCAGATGCCGCGCTGCTTCGGAAAGCGCTGACCCACCGGTCTGCCGCCCACCAGCGCTCGGTCGGGCGGAGCGGGCGGCGTGTGGTGAAGGGAGCCGGGTCGAACGAACGGCTGGAGTTCATCGGCGATCGTGTCCTTGGCCTGCTGATGGCGGAATGGCTGCTGGAACGGTATCCGGGCGAGCAGGAAGGGGCGCTGGGTTCGCGGCATGCGCATCTCGTCTCGCGCACGGCGCTGGCCGAGGTCGCGCACGCGCTGGATCTGCCGGAGGCGCTCGATGTCGCGCTGCATGAGGAACGGATCGGGATTCGCGAGACAGCAAACGTGCTGGCGGACGCGCTGGAGGCGATTCTCGGAGCGCTTTATCTTGATGGCGGACTGGAGGCGGCGAGGGGGCTTGTGCGGCGTTACTGGTCCGGCGCGATAACGGCGCAGGCACAGCCGCCGAAGGACCCGAAGACGGCGCTTCAGGAATGGGTGCTGGCGCGCGGGCTTTCGCTTCCGGTTTATGAGATTGTCAGCGCTGACGGCCCGTCACATGCTCCGCGATTTGTCATCGCGGTGCACGCGGCCGGTGCCTCCGGCGAGGGTGAGGCGGGAAATAAGCGGGCGGCCGAAAGTGCTGCGGCCGCCAGTCTGCTGGCGCAGTTTGGAGCGGGACCTGGAACAGTGTCCGGATCGGGGATGAAATGAAGCAGGAAACACGATGCGGTTTTGCGGCGCTGGTCGGGGCACCGAACGCAGGGAAATCAACCCTGCTGAACCGCATGGCGGGTGCGAAGCTGTCGATCGTCAGTCCGAAGGCGCAGACCACGCGCTTCCGCGTGCTCGGTATTCTGATGCGCGGCGAGACACAGATTCTTCTGGTCGACACGCCGGGTATTTTCCAGCCACGGCGTAAACTGGACCGGGCCATGGTCGCGGCCGCCTGGGCCGGATCGGAAGACGCGGATGTCACACTCCTGCTGATCGATTCAAAAGCAGGCCTTGATGACAGTGCGCGGGCGATTATCGAACGGCTGGCCGCGGCCAGAAGGCGGGTCTGGCTGGTTCTGAACAAGACCGATCTGGTCACACCACAGGCGCTGCTGCCACTGACAGCGCAGATCTCAGACCTGATCCAGGTTGAGCATGTCTTTATGATCAGCGCCCGGTCGGGAAGCGGTGTGGACGATCTGCTGGACCGGCTGGCGGAAAGCCTGCCGCCCGGACCTTACCTCTACCCCGAAGATGATCTGACGGATCTGCCGGATCGCCTGCTGGCGGCGGAACTGGTCCGCGAGCAGATCTTTCTGCAGACGCATGAGGAAGTGCCCTACGGCGCGACGGTCGAGACGGAAAGCTTCGCGGACCGACCGGACGGATCGGTCCGGATCGACGTGACGATCTATGTCGCAAGGGCGAGTCACAAGGCGATCCTGATCGGAGAGCGCGGGCGCCGCATCCGCGAAATCGGACAGCGTGCCCGGCTGCAGCTTGCGAATCTGCTCGAACGGCCCTGCCATCTTTTCCTGAATGTGAAGGAACGGTCGGGATGGGACGAGGAACGGGCACGGCTGCGCGCCATCGGTCTGGATGACAGTGTCTGAAAAATCCGGGCAGGATGGCCCGGCTCCGGTCATGCTTCAGCGAGCAGCACGAAAAGGCCGCCATCGAGCCTTGTGGCACAGGGCGGCGGGCGATATGACGTGCATGGACCCCGCGTGCAGGATCTGAACGGGTTTGTATCGCGGGCACGTCCCGGTTGTCCGCGCATTGAGGTCCAATGAATACCATCAACGACAGTTTTGTCGCTCCGCGCCGTGCGCTTCTCAAAATCTCCGGCGAAGCACTGATGGGCTCCGGCCAGTTCGGTGTCGACGCCCACACCGTCGACCGGATCGCCGCCGATGTCGCAACCGTTTCCCGCAGCGGTATCGAGGTCTGCCTTGTGGTCGGTGGCGGCAACATCTTTCGCGGTCTGACCGCGGCAGCCCGTGGCATGGATCGCGCGCAGGGTGATTACGCCGGCATGCTGGCAACCGTGATCAACGCGCTCATGGTCCAGAACGCCCTGGAGCGCGAAGGGGTTGCAACGCGGGTCATGTCGGCGATCCATATGTCTTCGATCGCCGAGCCCTATATCCGCAGGCGGGCCGTCCGTCACATGGAGAAAGGGCGTGTGGTGATTTTCGCCGCAGGCACGGGAAATCCGTTCTTTACGACCGATACGGCCGCTGCCCTGCGGGCGGCGGAAATGGATTGCGACCTGCTGCTGAAGGGCACCCAGGTCGACGGCGTGTACAGCGCCGATCCGCGCAAGGACGCAACGGCGACGCGTTATGAAACGCTGACCTATATGGACGTGCTGTCCCGTGATCTGAACGTCATGGACGCAGCCGCCATCAGTCTTGCGCGCGAGAACCGGCTGCCCATCGTGGTGTTCAATATTCACGAGGCCGGTGCCTTTGAGCAGGCGGTTCGTGGTGAAGGCAAATTCACCCGGATCGAGGAAGCGAATTGATACAGCGCATGGACGTGCGCTGACGGATTTTGTTTTTGCCCGGGGACAGAGAACGACCCCGGTTTTGTTGGGAGAGCCGCCGTGGCTGAACTGAGCACGCTTACAGAGGATCTGACGCGCCGCATGGAAGGTGCGCTTGAAAGCCTGCGGCGCGATCTGGCCGGGCTCCGGTCGGGGCGGGCAAATGCGGCCCTGCTGGAGCCGGTCCGGGTCGAAGCCTATGGCGGTGAAGTGCCGCTGTCGCAGGTAGCGACGATCGCCGCGCCCGAAGCCCGGATGCTCACGGTTCAGGTCTGGGACCGTTCGCTGGCAGGGGTTGTCGAAAAGGCGATCCGTGATTCAGGTCTGGGGCTAAACCCCGCCGGCGAGGGGCAGACGATCCGCGTGCCGATTCCGCAGCTGACAGAAGAGCGTCGTAACGAACTGGCCAAAGCCGCCGGGCGATATGCCGAAGGCGCGAAAATCGCCGTTCGCGGTGTGCGTCGCGACGGCATGGACCAGACGAAAACACTCGAGAAAAAGAATGAAATCGGTCAGGACGAAGTCAAGTCCTGGTCGGATGCGATCCAGAAACTGACTGACCAGTACGTGAAAAAAGTCGAAGAAATTCTCGCGGACAAGGAACGCGAAATTAAGCAGGTCTGAGACGCATCATGCCACCTCTTGTGGGAGTCGCCCCGGCGGGCGCGCTCCCGACCGGAGCATCTTCGGGTGGTTCGGTTCCCTCCCACGTTGCGATCATCATGGACGGAAACGGTCGCTGGGCGGCGTCACGCGGCTTACCGCGCGCTGCCGGGCACAAGGCCGGAGCCGAAGCCGTCACGCGCTGCCTGCGGGCGGCACGGGCAAACGGGGTGGATTATCTCACGCTTTATGCATTCTCGTCGGAGAACTGGCGCCGGGAGCCGAGCGAGGTCGCGGACCTTACCGGTCTCCTGAAATTCTACCTCCGGCATAAGGTGGCTGAGCTTCATCGGGAGCAGGTAAAAATCCGGTTTGTCGGGGAAGTCGGACGTTTCGGACCCGAACTCTGTTCGGAAATGACGCGCGCGGAAGAACTGACCGCCGGGAACACCGGACTGACCCTGCTGCTGGCGCTTTCCTACGGCGGCAGAAGCGATATCGTTCAGGCGGCGCGGGCGCTGGCGCGGGCGGCTAAGTGTGGCGCGCTGGACCCGGCGGCAATCGATGAGGATATGGTGTCCGGGTATCTGCTGACCGCGGGCGTGCCGGACCCGGATGTCATCGTGCGGACAAGCGGCGAACATCGTCTCTCCAACTTTCTGCTCTGGCAGAGCGCTTATGCCGAACTGGTCTTCCTCGATACGCTGTGGCCGGATTTCGACGAGGCGTGCTTCACGCGCGTACTCAATATTTACGGTCGCCGGGAGCGTCGTTTCGGTGCTCGTCCGGCGTGAGTTCTTTGCCGGTCCCGGAGACACCGCGCCGCGGGAATGCAACCTGGAGCGACCTCCGGCCCCGTCTGATTTCCGCAGCCGTCCTCATCATCATTGCGGGAGCGGCCATCCAGGCAGGCGGCCTCTTTTACGGCGCACTGATTATTGTCGCCATGTGCGGAATGGCCTCCGAGCTGGCAACGCTGTTCGGAACCTCCGTGCGGAGCTGGCGCGGTGTGCTCTACATCGCGTGGATGGGATGCGCCGGGATAGCCGCCTTATACGGGCACTGGAATGCGGTTCCCGCTTTCGTCATGAGCGCGTTCATTTTCGGCCCTCCTCTCTGGGCGGGAAGCGCGGTCATTGCCGCGGCCGGAACGGCGCTGCTCTGGCTGAGGCTATGCACGCCACCTGGCGCCTGGTCGGTGCTGTTCGCCATCGGCGTGGTCGTATTCAGTGACTCCACGGCCTATATCACAGGCCGGCTCGTGGGCGGTCCAAAGCTGGCTCCCCGGATTTCTCCAGGAAAAACACGGTCCGGCGCAATGGGTGGTCTGGCCGGAGCGCTGATGGCAGGGATTGTCGTCGCCGCTCTGTCCGGCCCGGCAGATGACGATGTTATGCTGCGCAGCGCGGTCTGGGCCGTCGTGCTCGGCATCGTCGCGCAGGCGGGTGACCTCGCGGAAAGCGCGATGAAGCGGGCTCTGGGAGTGAAGGATTCCGGCAGACTGCTCCCCGGGCATGGTGGCCTGCTGGACCGGTTCGATGCGCTGCTGGCGGTAGCGCCCGTGGCGGCGGCACTGTCCCTCGCAGCACGTCCCGGACAGGGATTCTGGTCTGTTGGACCAGAGGATATGTGGGCCGCTGTCCTGCGGCTTACGGGACAATAGGGTGTCGTCGGTTTCTGGCGGCGGGATGAGGGCTCGTTCCTGAGAACGAATCCGGTTAAGATGGAACTGCGATGAAAACGGTTACTGTTCTTGGCTGCACGGGCAGCATCGGGTGTTCGACGGTCGATCTTCTGCATCAGGCAGGTGAGGGCGTCTCGGTCAAAGCGCTGGTGGGCGGACGGAATGTCGCGCTCCTCGCCGAACAGGCGAAGGCGCTGCGGGCCGAAATGGCCGTGATCGCCGATGAGCAGGCCCTGCCGGAGCTGAAGGCCCTGCTCGCCGGAACAGGCATAGCTGTGAGCGCCGGGCGCAGCGCCGTGATCGAGGCAGCCGGCGTGCCGGCAGACTGGACCATGGCGGCGATTACCGGAGCAGCCGGTCTGGAGCCGACTCTGGCGGCGGTCCGGAACGGGCGGGCGATCGCGCTGGCCAACAAGGAAGCGCTGGTCTGCGCGGGCGATGTGATGCTGCGGGCCGTGAAAGAAGCGGGCGCCACATTGCTGCCGGTCGACTCAGAACATAACGCCGTGTTTCAGGCGATGGCGGACCGGCAGGAAAATCAGGTCGGGAAAATTATCCTGACGGCCTCCGGTGGCCCGTTCCGCACGGCAACGACCGCGGAGATGGAAGCGGCCACCCCGGCTCAGGCCCTGAAGCACCCGACCTGGTCCATGGGGGCCAAGATCAGCATCGATTCGGCTTCGATGTTCAACAAAGGCCTCGAAGTGATTGAGGCGGCGCGGATTTTCGGTCTGCCGGAAGACCGGATCGACGTGCTGGTCCATCCGCAGTCGGTTGTGCACGGAATGGTGCAGTATACCGATGGCAGCCTGATCGCGCAGATGGGATCGGCCGATATGCGGATTCCGATCGCGCATTGCCTGGCATGGCCCCAGCGAATGGCAACGACATCGCCGCAGCTCGACCTCGCAACATTCGGAACACTGGTGTTCGAGGCGCCGGACCCGGTGCGTTTCCCGGCTTTGCGTCTGGCCCGTCAGGCGCTGCGTGAAGGCGGGGCGGCATCGACGGTGCTCTCGGCGGCAAACGAAATCGCCGTCGAGGCTTTTCTCGGCGGTCAGATCGGATTTCTGGATATTCCCCGTCTGGTCGAGGCCGTCATGGACCGGCTCGGCGCCCCTCCGATCGACACGCTCGAAGCCGTTCTGCACTGGGACAATGAGGCCCGCATCGCGGCGCAGGGCTATATCGCGAAGCAGGCAGCCTGAGGTGCGATGCACAATATCGCTGTTTGCGGGAGCGACCGGCCGGGGCGGCGCTGGCCATACCGGACACGTGGCCGATGAGCGTTCCGCCGGCAATGCGCGGCCGGCACGAAGGAGTATGAGTTATGCATGACCTGATCCGGACACTCCTCGCCTTCGTCGTTGTGCTGGGTGTCCTCGTCTTTATCCATGAACTGGGACATTATCTCGCGGCACGCTGGCGCGGCGTGAAGGTCGAGACATTCTCTATCGGCTTCGGACCGCCGCTGCTGAAATGGCAGGACCGGGCCGGCACGGAATGGCGCGTAGGGCCGATTCCGCTGGGCGGATTCGTCAAGCCGCACGGCTTCGAGGGACCAGACGAGGCGACACCCGAGCAGCAGGCCGCCTGGGAGCCTGGCCGGACATTCCATGACAAGCCGGTTCTCTCACGGGCCATCATCATTCTTGCCGGCCCTGTATTCAATTTCCTGCTGGCTTTCGTGCTGTTCACCATTCTTTTCGCAACCTGTGGACAGCCACAGGTGAAGAACGAGATCGGTGCGGTCATGGCGGGCAGCGCCGCCGCGACGGCGGGGCTGAAGCCCGGTGACACAATCACGGCGGTCGGCACGCAGGCGACCCCCAGCGCCACGTCGGTGCAACAGGCGATCGCGGGTGACCCGAATCTCGCGACTGTGCTGCATGTGAAACGGAACGGGCAGGATGTCACGCTGCCTGTGACGATCGGCACAGCGCCGGATTCCGGAGCCGCGAAGCCATCGGGTCAGCTCGGTGTGACCTTCGTGACCGAAGCCGGTCAGCCGGTTTCGCTGCCGGTGGCGGTTGTGGACGGCGCAAATGCGACATGGTCCACGACAGTGCAGACGCTGGACGGTCTGTGGCAGATCATCAGTGGCCGTCATACAGCACGGGATCTCGGCGGCCCGCTCCGGATCGCGCAGCTTTCGGGACAGGTGGCGCAGTACGGCTTTGTCAGCCTGCTTTCCTTCATGGCGCTGCTCTCGGTCAATCTCGGACTGATCAACCTGTTTCCGGTACCGATTCTCGATGGCGGACGGCTGGTTTTCTATCTGGCGGAAGCGATCCGCGGCCGCCCCGTGCCGAAGAAAATCCAGGAAGTGGGCTTCCAGGCCGGATTTGCCCTGATCGCCGGCCTCTTTCTGTTCTCCACCTTCAACGACCTGTCGAGTTTCGGACTGTTCAGATGGGTCGCCTCTCTGGCGGGGTAGGGACGAAAAATTCGTTACCTGTCAGGGAAAAAAGGGACGGTGACTCCTTGCGGGGGTATGTCGATTTCGGATAGTTCCCGAAGGGTCCGGGTGCTGCTGTCTGCATGGCGTTGTGGATGTGGCCGCTCTGCGCCTGTCGCGCAGATGCGGTTCGTCCGGATAAGGCGGCGTGTCGTTCCGGGCTGAAGCGAATCCGGGACGGAAAAATGCATAATGGTTTTGGGAGCAATGCTCCCGGTCGGAAAGGGTGCTGGGGTTGAAGAGTAAACGTACGGCTCTGCTTGCATCGGTCTGCATGCTGCCGGTTCTGCTTGCCAGCAAGGTGTCAGCCCAGTTCGATCCGAAGCGGCATAATTCCGCCGGAATCGCGCGACAGGTCGCCGCCGAGGACTGGGGACCAAAAGGACAGCGGATCAGCACGATCGAGGTCCATGGCAATGACCGTATCGAAACCAGCACCGTTCTGTCGTACATGGTGGTGCGCACCGGCGATCCGTTCAATCAGGACGATCTCGACCGCTCTCTGAAGACCCTGTACGCCACGGGGCTCTTCAAGGATGTCACGCTTCACCGGTCCGGCGATATTCTCCAGGTGAAGGTCGTGGAGAACCCGATCGTCAACCGCATCGTCTTCGAAGGCAATCATGCGGCGAAGGACGAAGATCTGCGCAAGGTCATCTCCCTGCGTCCGCGTGCGGTTTTCTCCTCCGAGACAACGATGGCGGACAGGCAGAAAATCCTTGAGGTCTACGCGCAGAAAGCCCGGTATGGTGCGGATGTAACGCCGCAGATCGTCCGGCTGGCGCATAACCGCGTCGATGTGGTCTTCCAGATTACCGAAGGGCCGCAGACGCTGATCAAGAAGATTTCGTTCGTCGGAAACAGGTTCTTCAGCGAATCCCGTCTGGCCAGCGTGATCTCGTCAAAAGAGACGGCATGGTACCGGTTCTTCTCCTCGTCGGACGAATACAACCCCGAGCGTCTGCGCTATGACGCCGAACTCCTGCGCCGTTTCTATCTGGCCAATGGTTTCGTTGACTTCGAGATGATCAACGCAACGGGCGAGATGTCACCGGACCGCAAATCCTTCTACGTGACCTTCACGCTCAAGGAAGGGCCACGCTACCGCATCGGCAAACTCGATATCCGCTCCAGCCTCCGCCATGTCACGGCGGCGTCCCTGCGTAAATATATCGAGCTGTTCCCGAACCAGTGGTACGACGGTAACGCCATCCAGCACAATGCGACCGATATGGAGGAAACGCTGCAGGGAGAGGGGCATCCCTTCGCGGTTGTCCGCCCCTCCATCGCGCGTAATCCGGAAAAGCGGATCGTCAACCTCCTGTTCGATGTCAGCGAGGGGCCGCGTATGTATGTCGAGCGGCTGGATATCAACGGAAATACGATCACGCAGGACGGCGTGATCCGTCGTCAGCTTCCGATGACGGAAGGCGACCCGTACACACCTATGTACAAGAAATACGCCAAGCAGGCGCTGCAGGATCTGGGTTATTTCAAGACCGTCTCTGTCGACCAGAGTCAGGGATCGGCGCCGGATAAGGTCAACGTCTCGGCCAATGTCGTCGAAAAACCCACGGGTGAATTTTCACTGGGTGGCGGTTATTCGACGGACGTCGGTATCATCGGTAATATGGGTCTGAAGCAGCACAACCTGCTTGGAACCGGCATCGACGCCGGCCTGTCCGGCACGATGGCCTATTATGAGCGTCAGGCCGATCTGTCGGTGACGGACCCGTTCTTCCTGAACAGAAACCTGGTCGCCGGTGTGGATCTCTTCTACATCGAAAACCGGTATCAGACGTATCAGAACTACTCCGAAGGCCGTTACGGCATCACACTGCGGATGGGTTACTCCTACACCAATCACCTGTCGCAGTCCTGGAACTACACTCTGACACACCGGCACATCGGCGGATCGTGGAGTGAGACTTCCTGGTACATTCTCGATCAGGCCGGTTCGTCCACGCTGTCGCAGCTCGGCACGACACTGATGTACGACACCCGCGACCGTCGCATGATGCCGCATAAAGGCTACGTGATCCGGGCTGGCGGCGATTTCGCCGGCATCGGCGGCGACGAGAAATATGTGCGCGGCAAGTTCGACGCCGCCTATTATCTGCCGCTCGACGATCTGATGGGCAACCATGACTGGACCGTCGAGTTCAAGGCCGGCACCGGCTATCTGGCGGACTGGGGCGGCGGGCGTCACGACGTCATCGATAACTTCTATCTCGGCGGTTCCAACCTGCGCGGCTTCCTCGACGGTGGCGCGGGTCCGCGAAGTGTCGGGCAGACATCGGCGGATTACTTCCCCGGTCAGGCAATCCACTCGCAGGAAGATCTGCTCGGAGGCCGGTTCATCTATACCGGCTCCGCGACGGTCAACTTCCCGATGCCGTTTGCCTCAGGAATGGGTATCCGGGGACGTGGCTTCGTCGATACGGGCAGTCTCGCCGGCGTGCGTGTGAAGCATCTTTATACGAACCCGGCGACAGACGGTTACAAATACACGGCCATTTCAGGCGATACGCTGACCCCGCGTGTCAGCGCCGGTGCCGGTTTCTCATGGCAGAGTCCGTTTGGACTGCTGAATATCGACTGTGGTATTCCGATCATTCGCAGCCGCAATGACCGGACGCAGCTTCTGCGGTTTGGCTTCGGCCAGCAATTCTGAGGTGATAATGTTTCGCTTTTCCCGGAGCGCGGTGCTGACCGCCTCCCTCCTGTTCGCGGGAAGTGGTCTCGCGTCTTCCGTCGCCTGCGCTCAGACCTCAGGCGGAGGGGCCGGATGGTTCGTTCCGAAGACGGCGCAGCCCCCCGTACACGCGGCTCCCCATACCGCCCGCCCCGCGCCCGCGCCGGAGCAGATGTCCGATGGCGGTGACGACAACGGCGAGAACTCGTCCCGTCCGCCGCCGGTCCTGCCCCAGCCAGCGATTCCGCCCGCCCCCGAACTGCCGAAAGCAGCCCCGCCTCCGGCTGTCGTCATGGGGATCATCAGCGTTGCCGACGTCATGCGGCAGTCCCTCGCCGGACAGCAGGTCGAGCGTGAACTCGGTGGTCGCCGTGATGCCCTAGCGCGTGACGCACAGCGCGCCCAGGCCGGCTGGCGTGACGAGCAGCAGAAACTCCAGGCCTCCGCAAAGAGCATGACCGCGGAGCAGATCCAGTCCCAGGAGCGCAGCCTGCAGTCGAAAGTCATGACGGCACAGCGTCAGTTCCGTGACCGGAACCGCATCATCCAGGAAGCGGCGCAGGTGGCGCTCGGACAGATCGAACGCGAACTGGTGCAGGTGATTCAGCACGTGGCGTCCAGCCATGGCATGAACCTGGTTCTGCACAGTGAGCAGGTCGCGCTGCATGTGGACGGCCAGGACATCACCAACGAGGTGGCAAAGCAGCTGAACGTGATTCTGCCCAAAGTCTACATTCCAGCGGCGAATGAGGACCCTGAAGTGCTGGCGAAATCAGGAAAGATGCCGACAACAGCCTCTCCGGGTGACGCATCGGCCAGCCCGGTTGCCTCGGCTCCCGCTCACTGACGGGGCAGGCAGGTTATGGCACGCGGACAGGGGCCGGCCGCTCAGGCCGGGCGGGCGGACACCGTAGCGGATACGCGGTTCTTTACCCGCCATGGACCGTTTTCCGGCGAGCAGCTGGCGGAAGCCGCAGGCGGAGAATTTGTCCCGGCGCGTGAAGGACACGCGGATGGGAGAACCTATTCCGGTATCGGCCCGCTGCAATCCGCGGCTCCGTCCGAGGTGAGCTTCCTCGATAACCGGCGCTACGCCGCCCTGCTGGACGCGACAAAAGCCGGTCTGGTGATTGTCGCGCCCGCCTTTGCGAAGCGGGTACCCCCCGGGTCCGCAGCGATCGTTTCACCAACGCCCTATCTCGCCTGGTCGCGCGTCGCCCGGATGTTCCATCCCGCACGCAACGCACGACCGGGAATCCATACGATGGCAGTGATCGGCGCGGACAGTGTAATCGATCCGTCCTGTGAAATCGGACCGTTCGCGGTCATTGGCGACGGTGTGGAAATCGGAGCCGGCACGATCATCGGCTCTCACGCCGTGATCGGCGACGGGGTAAGGATCGGCCAGGACTGCCGGATCGGCGCGCAGGTCGTTGTTTCTCATGCGACGCTGGGAGATCGGGTGATCCTGTTTCCCGGAGCGAAAATCGGCCAGGACGGCTTCGGTTTCGCAGTCGGGCCAGCCGGGTTCGAAAGCGTGCCCCAGCTCGGGCACGTGGTCCTCGAACACGATGTCGAGATTGGCGCCAATTCGACGATTGATCGCGGTTCGGTGCAGGACACAGTGATCGGCGCCGGATCACGTCTCGACAATCTCGTCCAGATTGGCCACAACACCCGGCTCGGGAAATGTTGTATCGTCGTGTCCCAGGCAGGTATCTCGGGGTCAACGGAACTGGGAGACTATGTGACGGTCGCCGCCCAGGCGGGACTGATCGGGCATATTAAGATCGGTACGAAAGCGCGTATTGGCGCGCAGTGCGGCGTGATGTCGGACGTGGAGGCAGGAGCTGACGTGATCGGCAGCCCGGCCATGCCATTCCGCGAATTCTTCCGTAATGTCGCCACGCTTCGCCGGCTGTCGAAGAAGCCGGAAAGCGGAAATGCCGGGGAAGCCGGCGCGGAAGAGAAATAATGGAGCGTCGCGCGCCGCGCGCAGCTGGGATGGTTTGAGAACAGTGGATCAGGAACGTGACACGCAGAGTCCGGTAGCTGAACGGACACATATCGATGCCGTAGACATCATGCGGATCATGGAGGCGATCCCTCATCGCTATCCGTTTCTGCTGATCGACCGCATGGTCGATGTCGAACTCGGCGAGTCTGCGGTCGGGGTCAAGAATGTCTCCGTCAATGAGCCATTTTTTCAGGGTCATTTCCCCGCCCGTCCGGTCATGCCCGGCGTGCTGATCATCGAAGCGATGGCCCAGACAGCGGCAACGCTCGTGGTGCTGACGCTCGGCGCGGCTTTCGAGGGCAAGCTGGTCTATTTCATGACGATCGAAAACGCGAAATTCCGCCGGCCGGTCGGGCCTGGTGATCAGCTCCGAATTCACGTCGTGAAGGAACGCCAGCGCGCGAATGTCTGGAAGTTCCGCGGTGTGGCCCGTATCGACGATGTATCGGTCGCGGAGGCCACATTCAGCGCGATGATCATGGACTGATATCTGCTGCGGTTGGGTATTTGCGCCATGGGGCCAGCGCGATGACGCCGCATGGTGACCGGGCACACCGTCACGGGCAGGACAGGATATCCCGGTTGCGGAGCGTCATGAATTGCTGCAAGGCAGATGGTGAACTGGGTTTGAGGCGGTAATGGAGGCTGTTCTGGGTGAGGCGATAAAGGCGGCAGGGCGCGGTGTTACCCGGGATCGGCAACCGGCTTCTGCCGATGTGCATCCGACGGCGATTGTCTCCCCGGGAGCCAGGCTCGGAGCCGGTGTGAAGATCGGCCCGTGGTGCAGCATCGGGCCGGATGTAGTGGTCGGCGACGGCGTGGAGATGATCGCCAGCGTGATCGTGGACGGGCACACCACGCTCGGTGAAGGATCACGGTATTTCCCCTTCACAACAGTCGGACTGGCACCCCAGGACCTCAAATATCGGGGTGAGCCGACCCGATGTGAAATCGGCGCGCGGACAGTGGTGCGCGAGCATGTCACGATTCACCGGGGAACGGCGACCGGAACCGGCCTGACAAAGGTCGGAGCGAATTGCCTGATTATGGCGAACGCACATGTCGCGCATGACTGCACGCTCGGTGACCGCGTGATCATCGTGAACAACGTCGTTATGGGTGGCCACGTCTTTATCGCCGACGATGCGCGGGTCATGGGCGCTGCAGCGATCCATCAGTTCGTCCGCATTGGACGGGCGGCGCTCGTCGGCGGCGTCGCAGGCGTGGAAGCGGACGTCATTCCGTACGGCAGCGTGCTCGGAAACCGGGCGCGACTTGTCGGGCTGCACTGGATCTGGCTGCGCCGGAACGGCGTCTCCTCAGGGGAGATGCACCGGATGCGTCAGGCGTTCCGGACGCTCTATCCGCGCAATGGTGAGGGCGGCGTCTTCGCGCAGCGGATCGACCTTGTGCGCAGGGAATTCGGTGACGACCCGAAGATCGCCGAAATTCTCGCCTTTATCGAAGCACCGAGTCGTCGCGGTCTCGTCAGGGTCGCTTCGGGTGATTTCTCCGCGAGCGAGACAGAGGCAGGCTGAGATGGCTGCCGCGCGGGGGTGGACCGGCGCATGAGCGGACCGACCTCTGACGGTCACGGCTGCGTCGGGATTCTTGCAGGTGGCGGCCCTCTGCCGGGGCAGGTCGCACAGGCCGTCGCCGGGCAGGGGCGCGATGTTTTCATCGTGGCATTTCAGGATTTTGCCGAGCCCGCCGTGGTGGAGCCCTGGCCGCACGCCTGGGTAAGGCTTGCAGCAGCAGGAAAAATTCTTTCGGAACTGCGGGCGCATGGCTGTCGCGATATCGTCCTCATCGGTCCCGTCCGCCGTCCTTCTCTGCGCGATCTGAGGCCGGACGCGGAAGGCGCGCGAATTCTGGCCCGGCTTGGACGCGCGCTGTTCGCAGGCGATGACGGTCTGCTTGGTGCCCTGGTCCGGGTTCTTGGCGAGGAAGGGTTCAGCGTCCGCGGCGCTCACGAGTTTCTGTCCCATGCAGTCGGAGGCGTCGGACCGCTTGGACGTGTCGTGCCCGACGAGATGGCGAAAAGCGACATCGTGCGCGGCCTCACGGTCGTGCGGACTCTGGGACGGCTGGATATCGGTCAGGGCTGTGTCGTGCAGAATGGCGTTGTGCTCGCTGTCGAGGCAATGGAAGGCACCGACGCGATGCTGGCGCGTGCCGGAGCCTGTCGTCAGCCGGGACCGGGAGGCGTCCTCGTAAAGCTGTGCAAACCGGGACAGGAGCGTCGCGCGGACATGCCGACCATCGGTCCGCGCACGATCGGAAATGTGGTAAGCGCGGAACTGGCCGGAATCGCCTTCGAGGCAGGCGGCACGCTCTTCACGGACATGCCGTCCTGCATAGAGGCGGCGGACCGGGCGGGAATATTTCTGTGCGGGATCGAGGCCGCTGAACCCGGCTGAAATACAGACAGTAACGGAACCACGGGACAGACTGCTCCGTATTGTAACCGCACAGCGCTAATTAACGGACAGGGAGATCATTGATGCCCGCTTTTCTGCATACGATGCTGCGAACGAAGAATCTCGACGCGAGCATCGCGTTTTACCGGCTTCTGGGAATGCACGAACTGCGGCGCCGGGAAGTTCCGGAGGGAAAATACACGCTGGTTTTCATGGGCTTTGCCAGTAATGCCGAAGGACAGGCCGAACTTGAACTGACCTATAACTGGGGCGAGGATTCCGGTTACGATATCGGCACCGGTTTCGGACATCTGGCCGTGGGCGTACCCGACGTGGCCGCGACCGTGGAGAAGGTGCGGGCGGCCGGCGGCAAAGTGACGCGCGAGGCAGGCCCGGTGAAATTCGGCACGACGGTGATCGCGTTCGTCGAGGACCCGGACGGTTACAAAACCGAACTGATCGAGCGCCGCTGAGACCACCCGAATCGGGGCCTGAAAGTATCGGCTCCGCGATCCGGGTCTTCCGTGCCCGGATCAGCCGTTCGTCGCCTTCAGTCTGTCCGTGGCGCGGTCAAGCGCCTCAAGAATCTGTTCCGCCCGGTTCCGGACCAGTTCGTCCTGATGCATGGATAACTGATCTGCACAAAGCACCGCCGGAGAGATGATCCCGCGCAGATCATGGCGAAGTTTCGGGGAAATCTCAGCGGTGGCCGACTCCGTTGCAGGTTTCGCAGCCTCAGATGCGGCAGCGTGCGGTAAAATCTCCGGCCGGCGCAGCGCAAGAGCCGTGACCAGGGCGGAAATCGCGGCCCCCGCAAGATCAGTGCCTGTGGCGATCCACGCCGGAAGCGGGATCAGGCGGCTGATCAGGGCGCAGACAAGAAAAACGAGAAAGACGGCAACAGGTGGAAGAAAGCGGTGCAAGATCCGTGCTCCTGTCGAAATTGAGATGTCCGCACAGGTGAAAACGGACTGCGGCGTTGACGTGTCTGGGACAGATGACTATAAGCCCGCGATCTGAGCAAGGCGCCGGAAGGTGTCTGGTCTCTGCTGCCATATTAATCTGAGTTGTAACCGAGGAGTGCCGCCGTGAAGCGCACGTATCAACCCTCCAAGCTGGTCCGTAAGCATCGTCACGGTTTCCGTGCGCGCATGGCGACCGTTGGTGGCCGTAAAGTGATCGCAAACCGCCGCTCCAAGGGCCGCAAGCGTCTGTCCGCCTGAATCCCCTGTCCGGAGTCGTCTGTCCGGGCAGTCCAGTCTGAAAGAAGGGCAGGAGACAGGAGCACCCATGTTCCCACGCTCGGCCCGTCTGAAAAAGCGGTCACAGTTTCTGACTGTCGCCGCAGGCGCCCGTAAGGCGCCTATGCCCGGTCTTGTGCTCCAGGCCCTCCGTCGTGACGATGGAGACGCCGCGCGGGTCGGATTTACCGTTACAAAAAAAGTCGGAAATTCCGTCACGCGAAACCGGGCCAGGCGCCGGCTTCGCGAAGCACTGCGTGTGGTCGAACAGGATACCCTCCTCAGCGGCCTCGATCTTGTGCTGATCGGACGAGACGGGACCGGCCGGCGTGGTTTCACCGATCTCGTCGAGGATCTTCGTCGGGCTTTGCGGAAAACGGGAGCCGTATCATGAGCGGCAATTGCCCGGAAACGGGATCGGCTCCGGGACCAGCCGGCCGGATCGCATCGGGTCTGCTGATCGGTATCATGCATTTCTGGCGGATCGCTCTGAGTCCCATGACAGGTCCGAACTGCCGGTTCCATCCGACCTGCAGCTGCTACGGCATCGAAGCGGTGAGTCAGCACGGCAGCCTGCGGGGCGGATGGCTCACGATGAAGCGGATTCTGCGCTGCAACCCATGGTCGGCAGGCGGCTATGATCCGGTTCCGCCTCACGCGGAAACCGGGAAAAGTCATGTCTCCGATGAAGGAACGGCTGGAAATCGGGCGTAACTTCGCTATGAGAGACCCCGATTGAAGATGAGCCGCGCGCAGTCGTCGCGGCGTTACTCCAGGTGAGAGAGGCCAGCCGGTCGGTATGGATATCAAACGCGTTATATTAGCGACCATCCTGTCGGCGCTGGTCCTGCTGGGTTTCGACTACTTCATGCCTCAGAGCAAGACACCGGCCGCAATCCAGGGAAAGCCCGGTGCGCAGCAGACCGTCTCGTCGGTGACGCCGCCACAGCAGGCGCTGACGCCTCCTTCTGCTTCCGCGGCGGAGAACGATGACAGCACCGCACCGGCCCGTCTGCCGATTGAGGCAGTGGACGTCAGCGGGTCGGTCAATCTCCGGGGCGCGCGTCTCGATGATCTCGTTCTTCGCGAGTATCATGAGACAGTGAAGCCCGACAGCCCGCTGGTGCGTGTGCTGGAAGAGCGGGGCGGCAAGGAACCGAATTATATTGAGTTCGGCTGGTACGGCGCGCCCGGACAGACAACCCGTCTGCCGGACGCCCATTCTCTCTGGAAGACAAACGCCCCGAAGCTGGACTCGAATGCCCCGGTAACGCTGAGCTGGGACAATGGCGCCGGGCTGACTTTCGAACTCGTACTGTCCGTCGACCGTGACTATATGTTCGCGGTCACGCAGCGGGTTCACAACGCGACGGGCGAGACGGTGTCGCTGGTGCCGTATTCGCGTGTGGTCCGTGGCTACACCCCTGTCGAGACCGGCGGCATGCTGGTGCATGAAGGACCGATCTCCGTGATCGGCGGCCGGCTGGCCGAGGAATCCTATAAATCTCTTCGTGAAGGCTCGACGGCACCGAATTACGTGTCGTGGACGAAATCCGACAAGGGCGGCTGGGCCGGTATTACCGATAAATACTGGCTGGCCGCGGTCATCCCGGATCAGGCAGCGGACGTCACCGGCACATACGGGTTTGATACGCCTGACGGAGCCTACCAGGTCGGCTTCACCCGGCAGCAGCCGCTTGTCGTGGCTCCGAACGGTACGGGCGAGACGGCGGGACATGTCTTTGCCGGAGCGAAGGAAGTCCGTCTGCTGGAACGTTATGAGCACGAACTGAATATCCCGGATTTCTGGAAAGCCGTGGATTTCGGCTGGTTCGCGTTCCTCACCCGTCCGGTCTTCTTCGTGCTCGACTGGCTCTATCAGCATCTCGGCAGTTTTGCCCTCGCCCTTCTGGCATTCACGCTGATTGTCAAGACGCTGTTTTTCCCGCTGGCCTCAAAAGGCTTCCGCGCGGCAGCGGCGATGCGTGAAGTGGCCCCGAAAATTCAGGCGATCCGCGAGCGCTATAAAGACAATCCGGTTGAGATGAACCAGAAAGTCATGGCGCTGTACCGCGAAGAAGGTGTGAGCCCGGCGAGCGGGTGCCTCCCGCTGCTGATTCAGGCTCCTGTGTTCTGGTGTCTGTACAAGGATCTCTACGTCACGATCGAGATGCGCCACGCTCCGTTCGTCGGCTGGATTCATGATCTGTCCGCGCCGGACCCGACCAATATCTTCAATCTCTTCGGTCTGATTCCCTTCGATCCGACCCACCTCTCGACCATGCTGTGGCTCGGTGCGTGGCCGATCGTCTACGGAGTGACCATCTGGCTGATGCAGCGGAGCAATCCTGCCGCGACCGATCCGGTGCAGAAGCAGGTCTTCATGATGATGCCTGTCATCTTCACGCTGTTCATGGCGCGGCAGCCGGTCGGGCTGGTGATCTACTATTGCTGGAACAACCTGCTGACAATCGGCCAGCAATTCGTGATCAAGCGTGTGCATGAGAACGGAAAAAAGAAACCGAAGACGACCATCCTGCCGCCGGTCCGGCGGAAGGGCTGAGTCAGATGGCCGGAAGCGACACGGGACCGAAGGCGTTTGAAAACTCTCTGACCCTGTCTCCCGAGCAGATCGAGGCCGGCCGTCTGCTTTTCGCCGGCCCGTGTGACTTCTTTCACGGTGCACAGCAGCTGGATCAGCTGCCGCCCCCCGGAGAACCGGAAGTCGCGTTTGCGGGACGGTCAAATGTCGGAAAATCAAGTCTCATCAACGCCATAACAGGCCGAAAAAGCCTGGCGCGGGCTTCCTCGGAGCCGGGGCGGACCAAGCAGCTCAACTTCTTCAACCTCGCGGGCCGGCTGATCCTCGTCGATATGCCAGGCTACGGCTTCGCCAAGGCAGCGAAGGCAGTGAAAGAAGACTGGCAGGAGATGATGTTCTCCTATCTCCGCGGCCGCCCCAGCCTGCGCCGGGTCATTCTCCTGCTCGACTCACGGATCGAAACCAAAGCCTCGGATCGGGAGGTTATGGACCTGTTCGACCGGGCAGCGATCAATTTCCAGGTTGTGCTGACCAAATGCGACAGCGTGAAGCCGCGGGCCGAGGAGGCGCGGTATCGCGGCGTGCTTGAAGAGGTCGCCAGACATCCGGCCGCGCATCCTGTCGTGATCGCAACGAGCAGTGAGACCGGACGTGGTATTCCGGAACTGCGGGCGGAACTGGCCGGATTTGCGCAGCCATAACCGTGCTTCAGTGCTACATGCGTAACGACCGGATCAGGACCGGAAAGTATCCTGAACAGGACGAGGTGATATGACGGATAAGGGCCTTTCTCCGGTGGGTGACGCTATGCAGCAGGCCGCGACCCTTGCAGGGGCGCTGCCTTATCTGCGCCGTTATGCCGGCGATACGATCGTCGTGAAGTATGGCGGCCACGCAATGGGCAATGCGGAGCTGGCGAAAGGCTTTGGCAGCGATATCGGGCTGCTGAAACTGATCGGAATTAACCCGATCGTCGTTCACGGTGGCGGGCCGCAGATCAACAGCATGCTGGAACGGCTCCAGGTGCGCTCACATTTCGTGGACGGCCTGCGGGTGACGGATGAATCCGCCATCGACATCATCGAAATGGTGCTGTGCGGCTCCGTAAACAAGCAGGTCGCGGGCCTGATCAACCGGGCCGGCGCGCTGGCAGTGGGAATCTCGGGCAAGGATGGTGGCCTGATCAAGGCACGCAAGCTGGTCCGCAAGGTGAAAGATCCTGCCAGCGGCATCGAACAGACGCTGGATCTCGGTTTCGTCGGAGAACCCGACAGAGTCGATCCCCAGGTGCTTTATGCGCTGTCAGGCTCAGGACTGATCCCGGTTATCGCACCGATCGCAGCCGGTTATGCAGGCGAGACGTATAACGTCAATGCCGACACAATCGCCGGCGCGGTAGCCGGCGCTGTCCACGCCACCCGCCTGCTGATGCTGACAGATGTTCCCGGCGTTCTGGATGCGGACGGAAAGCTGATCCCGGAACTGACAGCCGCGCAGGCGCGAAAGGGCATTGAATCGGGGATGATCTCAGGCGGGATGATCCCCAAGGTCGAAACATGCCTGGAGGCGGTCCGCAAAGGCGCGAAAGCCGCTGTCATCGTTGACGGGCGCGTGCCTCATGCCTGCCTTCTGGAGCTGTTCACGGAGGCCGGATCAGGGACCATGATCCGGCGTGACGAAAACGAGGACTACAACCCCGCCTGATCTCGGCCCGCCAGACCAGACGTAATAAAAAAGCCCGGAGCCATCATGGTTCCGGGCTTTTGTTTATATGGCCTGCAAACAGGGTTCCGAGCAGGGCTTTGCTCCGCATCCGGAAAGGATCGCGGACTTCTTCGCTCTTTTAAGTTTAACAGACCGGGATCAAAGGGACTGCGTCCCTTTGTAGGGTTCGGGGCAAAGCCCCGAAAGCCTGCGGTGCATCGGGTCCGCAAATACACAAACGCCATAAAAAAAGCCACGGGAAATAGCCCGTGGCTTTTTTGTGTTCCATCCTCCCGAAGGAGAATGGAACCACGCTGAAGAAGACTTACTGAGCCGCGTCGACGCCCGTATGCGTGGCAGGCGCGAATGTCCAGCCAGAGCCGTAAGGCTGCGGAATGGAGAAGCCCCAGTTCGAAGTCGTGCTCGACCCGGACAGCCAGGCCTGAGCACTGGTGATGGGCGTGCCGCTCGTGCGGAGTTTCTCGATATCGCTTGCCGACACGTTCGAGGAAGCCTTGTTGCCCCAGGACGACCGGATGAAGTTCACCACATCCGCGATCTGCTGATCGTTCAGGATATGCTGATAGCCCGGCATGGCGACCGTGGAAGGCGCCCAGTTCGTAAGAGGCAGGATACCGCCTGCGGCCACGATATGAGCAACCGAGGTCGGATCATCAGAAACAACAATCGGGTTGCCGGCGACCGGTGGGAACATACGGGCCACACCGCCGCCATCGTTACGGTGACAGATAGCGCACTGCTGCAGATAAATGTCTGCACCGGCCTTCCCGGCGGTATTCCCGGAATCAAGCATCTTCGTCGCTGTGTCGTCATACGTGTAATCGCCCTTCGCGGCCGGAACCGGCGGCAGGCTCTTCAGATATTTCGCCATGGCGCGAAGATCGTCATCTGTGAAGTACTGGGTGCTCCATGCGACAACGTCAGCCATACCACCAAACACGGCGGAATGGTCGATACGTCCCGATTTCAGGAACTGGAAGAGATCCTCTTCCGACCAGCGACCGATACCGAGAACCGGATCATTACGCAGGCTCGGCGCGATCCAGTTGTCGATCGGCGCACCGCCGGCAAGGAAGTCCGCTCCGCCAGCCGCGTCGTAGGCCTTTTCTTGCATCGTCAGACCACGCGGCGTATGACACGCACCGCAGTGACCCGGTCCCGTCACGATGTATTCGCCACGGGCGACAACCGGATCGGTTCCGGGAGCCGGAGTAAAGCCCTTCGGAGCCGGAGCGAACATCTTCGCCCAGAAACCGAGCGGCCAGCGCATGGACAGCGGCCAGCTGATGTCAGTCGGCCTGTTCGCCTGCACCTGAGGCTTCACGCCATGCATGAAATACGCATACAGCGCCTTGATATCGTCATCCGTCATCCGGGCGAAAGACGGATAAGGCATGGCCGGATACAGAGGTGATCCGTCCTTGCGCACGCCGCGACGAACCGCGTCGTCGAACTCTTTCAGCGTATAGCCGCCGATACCATGCGTGGGGTCCGGCGTAATGTTGGTCGAGTAGATCTTGCCGATCGGCGTCTTGATCTCAAGTCCGCCGGCATAAACCTTCCCGTGCAGTGCCGTATGGCAGGCCACGCAGTCACCAAGGCGCGCGATATACGCGCCTTTGGCAACCAGATCACCGTCTGCATCCTGAGCCAGACCCGGGGCCGCGCCAAGCGACGTCCCCGCGAGAAGTCCGACTACGGCTGCGCCGATCGCAGCCTTAAGTCCCTTGATCATTGTTTCACCACCACGTCGCTTTTGTTCAAATGAGGTCATCACCTGGGACAAGCCGCTCACTGAGTAATGCCGAGTGTCGGATTCTCCGGAATTCCGCTGGCGTTCTTCCGGGCCTCAACCTCGCGCTCATAGGTTTCGTTGGCGCGCTTGATGATGAACTGCCGGATGGATTCAATTTCATCAGGCTTCATGGAGGTGTCGAAGCGGTCCATGCCATATGCCGTCAGGGCGCCGCGGCCTACGACATTGTAGAACGCATCCGGATGACGGATGGAACCGGACCAGCGAAGGTCAGGAAGAACACCGCCACCTTCTGCGCCGTCGCCGTGGCAGACCTGACAGTAGGTCTCATATTCGAAGTAGCCCTTGTCGACGACGTTCTTGTCATACTGCGCAGGCGGTTTGACCGGCAGGAAGCCAAGATCATTCATCGGCGGAAGCTTCGCTTTTCCGTCGAGCGAGAAAGCCGCGATGTAGGAGTGATTGACCGTCCAGCCGGATGCACGTGACATGCCACCGGCGGAGAACGGATAGATGCCACCCCAGCCCACTTCGACCGCAACAAACTGCTTGCCATTGACCGAGTAGGTCACCGGCGGCGCAATGATTCCGCTCTGAGCGTTGAAACGGAACAGGTCGTTACCGTTGGTGGCGTCATAGGCATGGAATTCGCCCGTCGCCAGTCCCTGGAACAGCAGATCACCGCCTGTGGCGAGGATACCGCCATTCCATGGGCCTTTATGGTCGATCTTCCAGACCGTCTTCATCTTCACCGGATCCCAGGCCGCGATCCAGCCCTTCAGATCCTTCAGGTAAGCAGTCCGGGCCTCAGGTGTATCAGGCAGGCCGGTCTTGACCATGTCGAGACCGACATTCCACGAATCAGGATGCGCCTTGAAGCCGCCAGCCTGGTTTTTATACATGAACGGAATCTGGTGCACGGGGATGTAAACCAGTCCGGTCTTCGGGCTGTACGCCATGGACATGAAGTTATGCGCGCCCAGCGGACCCGGGATGGCATACCATTCCTTACCGTTCAGCGTGTAGAGCGCTTCCGGGTTGATGATCGGACGTCCGGTCTTCGGGTCCAGGCCATAAGCCCAGTTCTCGAAGGTGTAGTTCGTGCCCTGAATGAACTGACCGGTCTTCGCGTCGAGGACGTAGAAGAAGCCATTTTTCGGTGCATGAACAATGACGTGACGGGTTTCACCGTTGATCGGCAGGTCAAGCGTCATGATCTGCTGAACAGACGTGTAATCCCACTCGTCCATCGGCGTTGCCTGGAAATGCCAGACATACTCGCCCGTCTCCGGCTTTACAGCGACAATGCTGCCCAGGAACAGATCGTCCCCTTTGCCTTCTGAACGGTATTTGTAGTTCCAGGGGGAACCGTTACCGACCGCGATGTAGACGAGATCCGTCACCGGATCGTAAACCAGTGAATCCCAGACGGTGCCGCCGCCACCCTGCTGAACCCAGGCGCCATTCGAGCCCCAGGTCTTGTAGGCCTTGTTCATCAGAACGTTGTCGGATGCAGCGTGATCCGGCTCGTTCTTGTTGTTCGGCACCGTGTAGAAGCGCCAGTCGAGCTTGCCGGTCTCTGCGTCAAAGGCCGAAATGAAGCCACGGGCGCCGAATTCGGAGCCGCCGTTACCAATCAGCACGCGACCCTTGGCGATACGCGGAGCGCCATCCACCGTATAGGAACGCTGGTGACCAAGTGCGGCATCTTTCGGGATCGTGTTAACGCTCCACACCTGCCTGCCGGTCTTGGCGTCGAGCGCAATCAGACGGCCGTCAAAGGTGCCGATATAGATCTTGCCGTTCCAGTACGCGATGCCGCGGTTAACCGTGTCACAGCAGCCCTTGTCGGCGATATTGCCGGGAACTTTGGGATCGAACGCCCAGAGCAGCTCTCCGGTATCGGCCTTCAGCGCCTTGATCTTCGACCAGTTGGTGGAGGCATACATGACGCCATCAACGATCAGAGGCGTGCCTTCCTGACCACGGTTGGTGTCCAGATCGTAATACCAGGCGAGTTTCAGATTACCGACATTCTCGCGGTTGATCTGATCGAGCGGGCTGTAACGCTGCTCTGAATAGGTGCGGCCATAAGTGAGCCAGTTTTCGGGATGATCGTCCGCGTGGATGATCGCTTCACCGGTAGACCCCTGGGGGTCCGCGGCGCGAGCCGGGCCGGAAGGCTGGCCCAGGGCTGCAGCAAGGAAAGTTCCTGCCGCGAGAATGCCAAGCAGGGAAGTCCTCTTGGCGGATGCGGGGCGGATCATGTCTTACGTCCTCGACAAATCACTGATTGCAGCTTCAATCGGCAAATCAATGCGGAATTACCGTTGTGCGTCAGTCAGCCCACATGAACTGATCATGTCAATCGTGTCATGTGGAAGAGGCCTATGCGTCAGCCGGGGGGGCTTTTCTTCCGGTCCCGCTGGTCGTCACCGTTTCCGGGCCGGCAGCAGACAGTAAGAAGGTGATGTCAGGCCGTAATAATTAAGGTGTCCGGTGAGCATGTTTCCGGCGTGTGTTTCGCCTTCGGCTGCGTGCGGACGCGAATACCTCCAGACAGTCGACGGGATATTCACCGGTCATGGCGTACAGTTTCTGAGAGAGCGGCAATGACTGCTGCCACAGCTGAATATGGGACGGCTCCCAGGCATCATTCCGGCTCGTGCTCACAGAAAGGTGATCTCCCGCGACCAGCGACCACAGGCGGGGAATCCCTTTCCGACGCCTCGCGGGAGTCGGGACAGCGGCCTGATGACTCACCTTTAACTATGTGCGGAGGTGAAAACGGGTTAGAGAGGGATGACTTGAAATGCTTGTCTGCCATGCGCATATAGGTGAGCATGCCGGTTCTGCCGGAAAACAAGAGGAAGAATCATGTCATTCAGCGACTTCCGTTCGTCGCCTTCTGCCGCCGGCGTTCAGTCCGCCGATCTGGATGCAGGTCTTCGGACGTACATGCTCCGTGTCTATAACTGGATGGCGTCCGGCCTTCTGCTGACAGCACTGGTCGCCTACGTCATCGCCAACACCTCCGTCAGCGCACTGTTCTTTCAGATGACCGAACGTGGCGTGGCGCCGACCGGCCTCGGCTGGATCGCAATGGTCGCGCCGCTCGGGTTCGTCATGGTTATGTCATTCGGCGTGAACAGACTGTCGCGTTCGGCCGTGCAGGGACTGTTCTGGCTGTTCTGCGGCGTAATGGGAGCCAGCCTGGCAAGCATCCTGATGCTCTACACAGGAGTTTCAGTGGCGCGTGTATTTCTGGTGACAGCCATCACCTTCGGCGGAACGTCTCTGTGGGCCTACACGACCGGCGCGAACCTCATGCGCTTCCAGTCATTCCTGACGATGGGGCTGATCGGGCTCGTCGTCGCCGGACTGGTCAACATATTCCTGCACAGCCCGGCTCTGTATTTTGTTTACAGTGTCGTCGGGGTGCTGCTGTTCACGGGACTGACAGCGTTCGATACGCAGCGCATCCGCGCAACGTATCCGCAGTTCGCCTATTATGAAGGTCCGGATCAGGCCGCGAAGCGCTCCGTCTATGACGCGCTGAGTCTGTATCTCAATTTCATTAACCTCTTCCAGTTTCTCCTGCAGTTCATGGGAGCCCGCAACGACAACAGATAAGTCTTCTGGATAGTCGTAAGGACAGGAGTCGGTTTCTTCCGACTCTGAGCCCGGTCCCGGAAACGGGGCCGGGCTTTTTTTATGACCGGAGGCGAAGAACGGCATATCACCGCGTCAGAATTACGCGTGCCGCCATCGCGTGCAACGCATGGCAATGCCAGAAAATAAGACTTATTCAATATCGGGATGGCGCAATATAACCTCCGCGTGATCTTCCAAAGGTCATAAAAACCCCACGATTACGTGTGCGAACGCATGGCGCGCCGTCAGTTTGAAATAATAAGAAATAATCCGTGAACACTTGTCCCGGACTTCGCGGCGGGCGGATAAGAAGAGATCGGGTGATCAAGCTTTGTTTCGCGGATTGTGATAACAAGCTTGTGGGATTATTGAATCGCCGTAATGCAGTGCGTTTGTCACGCCTGATGGATTTTGCCTGAACGGCAGCCCGGATGGCGGGACCGAGCGTATTGTGAGAGCGGGGCCTGTTTTAGCGAGGCTTTTGAGTATGTCAGAACCGAGGGACGTACGATGAGAAATAAGTACCTGAAGGGGGCGGCCAGACTGGCTGGTCTTGCTTCGGTGCTTCCACTGGCAGGGTGTGAACTTGACACCCTGGACCCGAAAGGGCCGGTGGGAGACCAACTCAAACATCTGATCGTTGAATCAACGATCGCCATGCTCATTGTGGTTGTTCCGACAATCATCCTGGTGTGTGCCTTTGCCTGGAAATACCGGGCCTCCAACACGGAAGCCGAATATCTTCCGAAATGGAGTCACTCAAATAAGATCGAGGTGGCGATCTGGGGTATTCCCACGATTATCATCGCGTTCCTAGCTGTCATCACTTATCAGACCTGCCATTCTCTGGATCCGTATCGTCCGCTCGATGAGGAAGCTCAGACAAAGCCGCTGAATGTCGAAGTGGTGGCGCTGGACTGGAAATGGCTGTTCATCTACCCGGATGAAGGCATTGCGACGGTCAATCAGCTCGCCATTCCGGTCAATCAGCCTGTTCATTTCGTGATCACGTCTGATTCCGTCATGAACTCATTCTTCATTCCGCGTCTTGGCTCGATGATCTACGCCATGGCCGGCATGCAGACGCAGCTTCACCTGATGGCCAGCCAGGCTGGTGATTATGCCGGTGAATCAGCAAATTACAGTGGTCGCGGTTTCTCGGACATGAAGTTCCGCACGCTTGCAATGCCCCGTGATCAGTACGATGCGTGGGTTGAGAAGGTCCGTGCCTCTTCTGATCAGCTTGATGGTCAGAACTACGCCAGGCTTGCTGCTCCGAGCGAGGCCGACCCCGTGAAATACTTCTCGCACGTTGAAGGCAACCTCTTCGACACCATTGTCGCGAAGTACAACAATGGCATGGTCATGGACACAGCAACGGGCCAGAAAAAGTCTGTTCAGGCTGCAATGTCCGACATGAACATGAAGGAGTAGGATCTAATGCTAGGGAGATTATCATTCGCAGATATTCCTGTGGATGTGCCGATCCTTGTCGGTACATTCCTCGGGGTAGCGATTGTTGGTATCACGGTCCTCGGCCTGATCACCTATTACGGCAAATGGGGCTATCTCTGGAAAGAGTGGTTCACGTCTGTCGATCATAAGCGTCTGGCGATCATGTACGTCGTCGTCGGTCTGCTTGCTCTCGTGCGCGGCTTCGCCGACGCGATCATGATGCGTACCCAGCTTGCGCTGGCCTACGCAGGCAACCCCGGTTATCTGCCACCTCACCATTACGATCAGATCTTCTCCGCTCACGGAACGATCATGATCTTCTTCATGGCGATGGTGATCATGACGGCGCTGTTCAACCTCATCGTGCCGCTTCAGATCGGTGCGCGTGACGTTGCCTTCCCGTTCCTGAACAACCTGAGCTTCTGGATGACCACGGTCGCGTTCGCGCTGATCAACGTCTCCCTGTTCATCGGTGAGTTCTCGCAGTGCGGCTGGCTGGCCTATCCGCCTCTGTCCGAAGCTCAGTTCAGCCCTGGCGTCGGTGTCGATTACTACATCATGGCAGTTCAGATTTCCGGTGTCGGAACGTTGCTGACAGGTGTGAACTTCTTCGTCACCATCGTTAAGATGCGCGCTCCTGGCATGACCTGGATGAAACTGCCGGTGTTCTGCTGGACCGCTCTCTGCGCCTGCGTGCTCATCATGGTGGCCTTCCCGGTTCTGACCGTCGCCGTCGCGCTTCTTGGTCTCGACCGTTATTTTGGGATGCACTTCTTCACCAATGATGGTGGCGGCAACCAGATGCTCTACCTCGACCTGATCTGGGCCTGGGGACATCCGGAAGTCTACATCCTCATCATTCCGGCGTTCGGCGTGTTCTCTGAAGTCGTTCCGACCTTCTCTGAAAAGCCGCTCTTCGGTTACGCCACGATGGTCTACGCAACCTGCGCGATCATGGTGCTGTCATTCCTTGTCTGGGTGCACCACTTCTTCACGATGGGTGCGGGTGCCGACGTCAATGCCTTCTTCGGTATCATGACGATGATCATCTCGATCCCGACGGGTGTGAAACTCTTCAACTGGATGTTCACCATGTACAAAGGGCGGGTCGAGTTCCACGCCACGATGTACTGGGCCATCGGCTTCATGATCACCTTCTCGATCGGCGGTATGACTGGCGTGATGATGGCGATCCCTGCGGCTGACTTTGTTCTCCACAACTCTCTCTTCCTGATCGCTCACTTCCACAACGTCATCATCGGCGGTGTTTATTTCGGTTATGTCTGCGGCCTGAACTTCTGGGCTCCGAAAGCTCTGGGCTTCAAATTCAACGAAGCATGGGGTAAGCGCGCTTTCTGGTTCTGGTTTGTCGGCTTCTACTTCGCCTTCATGCCGCTCTACGTGCTCGGCTTCGACGGTATGACCCGTCGTCTGAACCACTATGACAATCCGAACTGGTATCCGTGGCTCCTGGTGGCCGAATTCGGTGCGGTTCTGATCCTGTTCGGTATCGTGTGTCAGGTTACCCAGATCTACGTCTCGATCCGTGACCGTAATCTGCCTGAGAACATCGATGTGACAGGTGATCCGTGGAACGCCCGTTCGCTCGAATGGTCGACCTCGTCACCGCCGCCGCCGTACAACTTCGCGATCATCCCGCACATTCATGAACTCGATGCGTTCATGCATGACAAAGAGAATGGTATCGACACGCGCCATGCGGGCGGCCCTTACGAGCCGATCCACATGCCGAAGAATACGGCTGCCGGCTTCTTTGTCGGTGCGTTCAGCTTCGTCTTCGGATTTGCCATGATCTGGTACATCTGGTGGCTGGCCGCGATCGGACTGGTGGGAGTTTTCGCAACCGTGATCGCACGCAGTGCGAACCACGACGTCGATTACTACATCCCCGCCGAGGAAGTTGCGCGCATCGAGAACGAGCACTCCCGCAAACTTATGGCACAGGCGGCTGAGTAATGGCGCACGATACAACAACTGCTGACGCGCACGCAGATCACGGACACCACGAATTACCCACGGTGTTCGGGTTCTGGGTGTATCTGATGACGGACTGCATCATCTTCGGATCGCTGTTCGCCGTCTTCGCGGTCCTCCACAATCAGTTTGACGGAGGACCGACCGGTAAGGAACTTTTTGAGATTTCGGGGCTCGCGCTGGAAACAGCGCTCCTCCTGATCTCGAGCATCACCTACGGTTTCGGTATGATCGCCGCCCATAAGGGCGAGATCAAATCGGTTATGATGTGGCTGGCCGTAACCTTCCTTCTCGGTCTCGGGTTCGTCTTCCTTGAAGTGAAGGAATTCGCCCACATGATCGCCGAGGGCGCGGGACCTGACCGCAGTGCCTTCCTCTCGGCCTTCTTCACGCTGGTGTCGACACACGGTCTGCATGTCAGCTGCGGTCTGATCTGGATCGTCACGCTGATCGTTCAGCTCGCCGGCACAACGGCGATCTCCGAGCGCATGATGAACAAGCTCACAATGCTGAGCCTGTTCTGGCACTTCCTCGACATCGTGTGGATCTGCGTGTTCACCTATGTCTATCTGGCGAGCATGATCTGATGAGTACTGACCATTCAGCCCATTCTGAGTCCGGACATGGCGGGGCAGGTGCCTATGCTATCGGGTTCGGCCTTGCCGTAGTCCTGACGATCGCGTCATTCATGGTCGTCATGGGGCACAGCCTGTCCCCCTCCGCGACACTTATGGCAATCTCCGTGCTGGCGGCAATTCAGGTGGTCGTCCATCTGATTTTCTTCCTGCACATGAACACGACGGCAGAGGCGAAGTGGAACAACAATGTGTTCCTCTTCACCCTCATGTTCGTTGCGATCTTCATTGTTGGCACGCTGTTCATCATGGACAACACGGCCGCGCACATGATGTCGCGTTGATCTGACAGTCCGCAGGACCGCTCCGGCGGTCCGTCTGACACAGAAAAACCCCGCTCCGGCGAAAGCCAGAGCGGGGTTTTTCTGTTCTGGCCGGAAAGATCGTCACCCGGATCTGCCGCAGACAGCTATCCGTCCGGATACCCGGTCTTCTTTGTGCAAAAGCAAGGCGTTGATGTATTTTGTAAATACACAGGCGGGATGGCTTCTCGGGGCTTTGCCCCGAACCCTACAAAGGGACGCAGTCCCTTTGATCCCGGTCTATGAAATTAAAAGGGTGAAGGCGGCCAGAGCCCTTACGGGTGCAGGAACGCCCTGCTCTGTCTTTTGTTTGTAAAAACCGCCAAAGAAAAGCCCCTGTTCCCGCCACCAGGAGGCAGGAACAGGGGCTTTTCAGATTACGCCAGCGCTATGAGGCAGCCGGATCAGTCTTTCTGCGGTTCGCTGGAAAGCAGCTCTTTCTTGCCCGGCTTGTCTTTCCACTCTTCCGCATCAGCCGGCGGCGTTCCCTTGCGGGTAATGTTCGGCCAGGACGTCGAATATTTCGCGTTGATTTCCGCCCACGCAGTGGCACGGTCATCGCTGTCCGGAAAGATTGCCTCGGCAGGGCATTCCGGCTCACAGACACCACAGTCGATGCACTCATCAGGATTAATGACGAGGAAATTCTCGCCAGCGTAGAAGCAGTCCACCGGGCAGACTTCCACGCAATCCATGAACTTGCAGCGAATGCAGTTTTCAGTGACCACGTAGGTCATCGGCATCTCCGATCATCAGATGTTCGACAGGGCGTCGATATTGAAAATGCGCGGATCGACCGACCCTGTGCGCGTGTGCAGGCGCGCAGATATGCGGGCGTTTTCTTAATGAAGCAAGTCATCACGGCGGAAGTTCTGATAAACGTATCCGTCGTGCTTCACGCGCCACCGATGCTGGCGCCGAAAGACGTCGCAATGCAAGGGAATGCGCGCCGGATTGCCTGTTCTTCATGTCGGAAACAACGATCCGCACAGGCTGATTAAGCAGGACCACCAGGGAAAAGAGTCGCGAGTGCCGCGAACGCATTATCCGGGCTGTGTCTCGCCCGTCGGGACGCCCCCCGATTATGGCGCGGCTTCGCCGGCCTCACACGCGCAAGCATCCATACAGGAGAAGGCCCGTAAACACCGGCTGGCAGAGGCGTCGGCGATGTAAGCCGGAAGCCGAGAGCTTTCAGAATCGCTGGAAGCTCCTTTCGCGGAACCCCGAGCCATGGAGCGAAATCGGCACGCAGGGCCGTATCGGACTGCATGCCACGCGCCGTCAGCTCCGCACAAAGCCGCTCCGCCATATCAATCCTCAGACGGACCGGCCCGCACGGCATCCAGCCAAGCCGGGAAAGCAGTGATGACGGGTACTGCTCAGCCGGGACGGAAACAGCTCCCGGCGGGGGAAGATCCGGCGGACGGATATCCTCTGCAACAGCAAGCAGAAGCGCCCGCATTCTGGCTGGCCGGGGCTTCAGCAAGGCCGGAAGAAAGAGTTGCCCAAGGGCGATCCGCACACCGAGCCGTGCGAGAAGGCGGCTCGGAGAAGTGGCGCCCTGTGGAGTCTGCCCCGCCCCCTCCATGAGCTGGTGCACAGGCCCCCGGGCCGCGCGGTCGACCGCCGCCCCGGCTTCGGCGCGAAAAAGCGGCGCCAGTTCACGTTCGACCAGATGCCGGAACGCGGAAGTCAGACGTGCTCTGACACGCTCCCGCTGCTTCGTGTCGAGCAGTTCGTCGCCGCGTGTCTCGATCGCCGGACGCAGAATGTCGCGACCCGGCCGGAGCCGTGCGATCATCGCCTCCTGCCAGTACACCTCGCCGGTTCCGTAATCGAACCGGAACGCGGTGTCGGGTGCATCACAGCACGCCGCGACGCGAAACGGGATTTCCGTCCGCATGGCGCGGCGGGCCGCGCGGGCCAGGGTGACACGATCGGACTGCGGCAGAGTCGTATCCATATGGAGCGTAAAACCCTGCATCCGCCCGACAGGATGGCCTTCGACAATCACTTCGCCATTATGCTGCACCGCGGACAGGAGAGGGGTACTGTCCTCGTTTTCCAGCAGCCTGATGAGATGAGCCGATCTCCGGTCGACAAAACGGGCGGTCAGGCGTTCATGCAGCGCGTCGGAAACCTTGTCCTCGACGGCGCGCGTCCGTTCCTGCCAGAGCGGCGCGTTGCTGACCCAGTTTTCGCGATTGGCGATATAGGACCAGATGCGGATGCCGGCGAGACGCTGCATCAGCGTATCCACATCGCCGTCCGCCCGGTCGAGATGACGGAGCTGTTCCTCCAGCCACTGTGCCGGCAGGCGACGCTGTTCGACCAGAAGTGTGAAAACGCGCGCACAGAGCTGTGCATGACTTCGCTCTCCGATCTTGCGGAAGTCCGGAATCTGACAGACATCCCAGAGCTGACGGGTGCGGGCACGGCCGATGGCGAACATCCTGACCTGCGGCTCATCGATCAGCGCCCCCAGGGTCAGCGCGTCGCTGGCGGGGTCGCTCGCCTGAAGACCACGCAGGGGAGGGGGCACCGAAAGACTGGCCAGCAGGGCGCGGGGAGAGGTGAAATCCAGAGCGTCATTGCGCCAGATGAGACGTTCGACAGGGTCGAACTGATGCGTCTCGACCGCTTCGATGATCTGCTCCGGAATCGGCGGACAGCGGCCCGTCGTGCCAAACGTCCCGTCACGCGCGCCACGTCCGGCGCGTCCGGCAATCTGGGCAATCTCAGCCGCGGTGAGGGAACGGCGCCGCATCCCATCGAATTTTGAGAGCCCGGCGAATGCGACATGGGCAATGTCCATGTTCAGACCCATGCCAATGGCGTCGGTGGCGACGAGATAATCGACCTCCCGGTCCTGATAAAGCGCCACCTGAGCATTGCGCGTTCGCGGCGACATCTGCCCCATCACCACAGCGCAGCCACCCCGCCGGGTCCGGATCAGCTCGGCGATGGCATAGAGCTCAGCAGCGGAAAAGGCCACGATGGCGGATCGCGGCGGGAGCTTTTCCAGCCGGATGGCGCCCGTCGCGGTCAGCGCGGAGAGGCGGGGGCGCGTATCGATGGTGATGCCGGGAAGCAGACGTCGCAGCAGAGGCGCCATGGTCTCGGCGCCGAGAAACAGCGTCTCCTCCCGCCCTCTGGCATGCAGCAGGCGGGACGTGAAAATATGCCCGCGCTCCGGATCGGCGCAGAGCTGGATCTCATCAACGGCGAGAAAAGCCACATCCCGGTCAGCCGGCATCGCCTCGACAGTGCAGGAAAACCACCGGGCGTCAGGCGGGACAATCTTCTCTTCGCCGGTAATCAGTCCGACGCGGGCGGCGCCTTTCTGAGCCACCATGCGCTCGTAATTTTCGCGCGCGAGCAGCCGGAGCGGGAAACCGATGATTCCGGACGGATGCGCGAGCATGCGCTCAATGGCGTAATGCGTCTTGCCGGTATTCGTCGGCCCCAGCACCGCGTGGAGATGATCGTCCGCATCCCGGCTGGCCGGGGCGTGAGCACTCCCTGTCCCCGCCTGCAGGCGGAACGGGTTCGCGCGGGCATGAGACCCTGTCATGACCGTATGGTCGGATGGCCTGCCGCTAAATGCAAGTCAGCTTCTGGTGCGGAATGGTTACGGGACCGTTGCCTTGCGAACTGTTCAGGCGCAGCCTTGCATCTGAGACAGACAGAGGCAGCAGCGGAGAAGAGGACGATGGCCGTGAAAGGGCTGAAATGCATCGCGACGGGACGACGGAAAGGCGCTGTCAGTGTGATTCACGGCGTGCGGACCGCCGGCGAGAAAGCGCTCTCGGGTCTGGTCGGCGCGGCGGGCGCCCGTTTCGCGGTAAAAACGGGCTTCATGGCGAAACCGGGGGAACACGCGATCGTGCCGGCCGCGGATGGCGGCATCGCAGCCCTGCTCGGCTTGCCACCGGCCGGAACGGCCGACCCGTTCGTCTTCGGCGCCCTGGCGCGGGCGCTGCCGGAAGGAACATGGCGGTTCGCCCTGCCACCCGATGTAAACGCCGGACAGGCGACACTTGGTTTCGCGCTCGGCGCCTATCGTTTCACCCTCGGTAAGGAGGGAGCGGCATCAGCGACTCTTTACGACGAGTCCCCCGATCCGCTGGCCGTGGAGACAGCGCGTTCGATCTGGCTCGGCCGCGATCTGATCAACCTGCCGGCGAACCTGCTCGGTCCCTCCGAACTGACGGATCACGCCGTCGCGGCCGTGGAGCCGTTCGGTGCGAAGACGAAAGTGATCAAGGGAGCGGCTCTCGAAAAAGCCTATCCGTTACTGGCTCATGTCGGAAACGGATCGGACCGCAAACCACGCGTTGTGCTGGTCAGCTGGGCCGGATCGAAAGCCACAAAGGACGCCCCGCTGCTCTCCCTCGTGGGAAAAGGGGTCTGTTTCGATTCCGGCGGATACGATCTCAAGCCCGCATCGGGCATGTTACGCATGAAAAAGGATATGGGCGGAGCGGCGACCGTGCTCGCCCTCGCGCGCCTGATCATGGCGCGGGATCTGCCCGTCAGACTGGAAATGAGACTGGGCTGCGTTGAAAATTCCGTATCAGGCCACGCCATGCGTCCGCTCGATGTCGTAACGGCGCGAAATGGCCTGACAGTGGAGATCGGCAACACGGATGCGGAGGGGAGGCTGGTAATGGCCGATCTGCTGACCGAGGCAAGCGAGGCGAAACCGTCCCTGCTGCTGGATGTCGCGACCCTGACGGGCGCCGCCCGCGTGGCCCTGGGGCCGGACATTCCGGCCCTGATGTGCAATGATGATGATGTCGCCGCAGCAATGATCAGCGCCGGAACCGCCGTTTCCGATCCTTTATGGCGCCTGCCGCTGTGGGACGGATACCGTGAATGGATGCGGAGTTCTGTCGCGGATGTTAATAATATCTCATCCAGACCATTTGCAGGCGCAATAACAGCGGCTTTGTTTCTTGACCGGTTCGTCAGCTCTGGGGTGCGCTGGGCTCATATCGACAGCTATGCCTGGAACGATCAGACACGCCCCGGACGGCCGGAAGGCGGGGAAATCCCCGGCTTAAGAGCGATTTTTGCATCCCTGCCCCAGGCTCTCCGTCTGACTGATTTATTAAATTCGTGAGAATAACGATGTTGGAAGGCAACTATTCATTTGCTGCGGGTTTAAATCGCTCAGAGACGGTCTATATGACCTCCCAACGATCAACGCCGGCTTGCTGACCGGCTCTTCACGGGACTCCCGGTTCCGTGCTCGGAACAAAGGATACTGAACCCATGGCACAGGCCAGAACAACATCGATCAGAACGGCAGCCGGAAAAGCTGCTTCCGCAAAAACCCAGTCCGGCACAGTTGCGGACGAACTGGTGACCGTCCTGCGCGACACGGTCGTTTCGCTCGTCCGTCGTGACGGTCCCGATCTGTCTTCCCGCCAGCTCGCTGTTTTCCTGACCTGCTATCTGCAGGAAGAAGGCCACACAGTCCGCGGTCTCGCCGCCGAGCTGAACGTGTCGAAACCCGCGATTACCCGTGCGCTGGATCGTCTCGGCGAACTGGACCTCGCACGTCGTAAGGTCGATCCGCTGGATCGCCGCTCGGTGCTCGTTCAGCGTACGCTGAAAGGTGCAGCCTATCTCCGCGAGATTCGTTCCATCATGGGCGAAGCCAGCGCACCGAAGAAGGCTGAGAAAGAGACTCGCGCAGGTCGCCGCGCCGCCTGAACCTGACCGTCAGTCAGCGTTCGGAAAAGGGGTCGCATCGTTCCGGTGCGGCCCCTTTTTTCTTTGGTGTCTGTCTATATTTCTCAAATACGAGTGGCGCGGATGTTTCGGGACTTTGCCCCGGACCCGCAAAGGCACACGTCCCCTCTGATCCCTGTTTTGTTAAAATAAACGAAGTGGCGGAGAGCGTTGCCCAGCATGTCTTCGCGTGACGACCCTCTCCGGACCGCAGAACAGAGTCCTGCCCTGTCTTCATCTGCAAAACAGACCAACGCTTCCTTTGTTCTGAAAATCGTAACGAATTTCAGAACAGATTCCGATTTCCATAACTGTCCGGATACGGTCCCGTCGCTTCGCGCCGGCCTCACAGAATCCGGTAATACATCACACGACCGGGCAGAATATGAACCGTTCGAAAACCGGCAGATGTGACAGGCAACGAATCGGAACTCCGGCAGTCTTCCGACTGTTCAGATCGTAGCTCTCAAATTTCACCCGGGTATAATTGACCCGGTACCGAAAAGACGCCAGATTATCCAGATGAATCGGGGTTATTACGTATTTTCAGGTTCGGTCCTGATCGCGAAAGGCAGTGTGGATGTCATTCGCAAGGCCGTTCGCGCGTATCCGGACGGCTCCGTCATCGTCATTGACGATTATACCGGCCAGGTCACCGATCTTCCTGTTACCGATCTCCCCGGCCATGAAAACACCGGATCAGCCGGCGACGACAGACCACGCCGCGGCCGCCCGAAACTGGGTGTCGTCGCGCGTGAGGTCACTCTGCTCCCCCGGCACTGGGAGTGGCTGACGGCTCAGCCCGGCGGCGCATCGCAGACATTGCGGAGACTGACCGACGCGGCCCGCAAAGAGGATACAGACCGGACCGGTCGCCGTCTCGCCATGGACGCTGCGTTTCGCGTCATGACGACACTTGCCGGTGACGCAACGCATTATGAGGATGCCGTCCGCGCGCTCTACGCCTCCGATATGCCACGGCTCGAACAGATCATCGCGGCATGGCCCGGAGACGTTCAGGACTGTGTCCGCATCTTCATCGCCCGCGCCCTGTCCCGGCAAAGCACGAATCCGGAAACCGTTTCCCGATGACCATTTCGGCCGAACCCGGTCTCCGGCGACGATTCCTGACCATGCTGGGACCGATGATCCTCACCAATATCCTGCAGGCCGCGTCAGGCACGATCAATACCATCTGGGTCGGACAGATTCTCGGCGTTCAGGCCGTGGCAGTCGTGTCTTCGGTCTTTCCGCTGATCCTGCTGATGTTTCCTGTGGTGATCGGCATCGGAAGCGGCGCGAGCGTTCTGATCGGACAGGCCTGGGGAGCGCGGGACAGAGACAGGATGCGCGCCGTCGCGGCAAATGCACTGATTCTGACAGCCTGTCTCGGAACCTTCGTCAGCATGCTCGCCGTTCTGTCGACTCCGGTTCTGCTGCGCGTCCTGAAAGTCCCGGACGCACTCATGGGGAATGCCATTACTTACACGCGTATTCTGATGGCAGGGATGCCGGCGCTGTTCGTGCTCTGGTACGTCACAATGATTTCGCGGGCGGTGGGAGACGCGGTGTCGCCGCTGCGCACCCTCGCCGTCGCGGCCGGCATCTCTCTTTCGGTAACACCTCTGCTGCTCGAATCCTGGCGGCTCGGACTGCCGCATATCGGCGTCGGCGCCGCGGCTTTCGGCTCCGACCTCGCCTGTGTCGCAGCACCGCTCTGGCTTGTCTGGTTCTGGCGCAGGAAAAATCATGCCCTTGCCCCGTCTCACCCGCGTCACTTCAGACTGGATTTTTCATTGTGGCGCTCTGTGCTCGCGATCGGTCTGCCGACAGCAGGACAGATGATCGCGATGGCGCTGGCGGAAATGGCGCTGCTGTCACTGGTCAACCAGCATGGCGCCAGCGCTCTCGCTGCTTACGGCGCCGTAAACCAGATCCTGTCGTGGATTCAGTTTCCCTCACTATCCATCGGTATCACGACAACGATTTTCGCATCCCACCTCATCGGTGCCGGACAGAAGGGCAGAGTCCGTGACGTGGTGCGAACCGGTCTGTTTCTGAATCTCCTGATTACAGGCAGCACGATCGCCTGCGCGTATCTGGCCGGCCCGGTCGTCCTGCGCGTGTTCCTGACCGACCCGGCTGTAAGAGCCACGGCGACGCATCTGCTGTATATCGTGCTGTGGAGTCTGCTGCCTTTTGGTCTCGGTATGGTTTTCAGCGGCGCGCTCCGTGCGGACAAAGTCGTGCTTATCCCGACGGTTCTCGCAATTGCCGCCATTATCGGCGTCGAAGTGCCGGTGGCGTTCCGGCTGGAGCATCGCCTCGGGCTGGAAGGCATCTGGTGGGGATATGCCGCCGGATACGCCGCCGCTCTGACGTTGCAGGGCGGATATTACCTTTATCGGCACAGAGGCGACACCGGCCGAATAGACCTGACGCCGGCAAGGCAGGCGCGACGCGCACATCCGACATCTGACCGGCGGCCATGACGGGACCGGGCCACGCGCTATAATTTCGTGGTGATCAGACTGCTTTCATTCGCGCTGACAGGAGACAGGCCGGAATGAGTGACAGGCCAGAAAATGACAGGTCAGAAAGTGACACGCCGATATGCGACGCGCCGATATCCGGCACGGCCGGGATTCCCGCGACCCTCTGGAGCAGACTGACACGATCCTCGTTCCGTTCGAAATTTCATCTGAACGCGAAGGATCGCGCTTACCTCGAAACACGCGGCCTGCCGACAATCGCCGCCCACGCCGCGGATTTCGTCGAAACCCGTCTCGCTCCGGCAAATCCCGAACGGGACGGACGACAGACCCCCTGGCGCGGGCACCCGGTTTTCGTGGCTCAGCATGCAACCGGCACCTGCTGTCGTTTCTGCCTCGATAAATGGCACGGTTTTCCGAAAGGCGTGACGATGACCGGAAAGCAGCAGAGCTACGTCGTGGCCGTTATCTGCGCCTGGCTGGAGCGTGAGGAAAAAGAAACGTCTTCGGCGGCGCAGGGAAGTCTGGCGCTTTAGAGTTCCGGTATTTTAAACCACATTCCCGTCATGACGGCATAAAAGCGGGATAAGATTTTCAGAAATATACAGAACAGCAATAAAATACATAAGCACGTGAGTGAATTGTTTCTTTTTGATATTGTAATGAAGTGGATCGAGATTCACCGAGACGTTCTGTAACGTTAAATTACAGCATGGCTTCCATGTTCCCATGCTCAATTGCAGTCATCGATTGTCCGGGTTTAGTTTTTTACTGAGTTTAGTTTGTGGAGTTCTGATTATGAAAAAAGTTTTTCTTATGCTCGCGGCGCTTTCCGTCTCCGCTCCTGTCATCGCACATGCTGATGACACGTCCGGCTCATCTTCTGATTCGTCTTCCGGACGCCATCACCGTCACGGTGAGCGCGGTCAGCAGGGCGGCGAGCGTGGCAACGGCGAACGGGGCGGTCAGGATCAGGGCGACAACGGGTCCCGTGGCGAGCGCGGCGGTGAAGATAACAGCCGTGGCGAGCATGGCGGACATCATCGTTCGCATGGTGAACAGAACGGTGAAAACGGCCAGAATTCAGGTAACTGATATTCCGCCAACTGAACTGATGCCGGCTCTGTAAAGTCGCGTCACAGAAACAGACGCCCGCCCGGAAATCCAGGCGGGCGTTGTCGTTTTGTACATCCGTTACAGATAAGGCCGAAGCCGCAGCGCCACATCTCTGCGAACGCCAGCGCTCCCGAACGTCAGCGGAACGATGGTCCCGGCCGGACCGGCAGGCCGCAGCCGCAATGCAGCGAACGTGATGTCCAGGATACGCTCTCCCGGCCGGTAAAAGTCCATCCCTGCCAAAACCCGGTCCTGTCAGGGTGAAGCCGTTAAAGCGGGCCTCTCACAGGGCAGATCCGCCGGAACAGGTCATCTCTTCTCATCTTTTCCGGCAGAATATGCGTGCGCCATGCAATGCGCCTTTCCGGGAATGCATGGGAACTGTGACACAGAGCAGGGCGTTTCAGATACCGACGGTGCAGAAAGACCTCCGCCAGAGTCATGTTTCAGAGGCATGGTTTCTCAGAATCATGGTCTTTCTGCGCTTTGTGAGAGACAAGGAATTCTACTATGCGTTTCGTACCTTTCGCGGCGGCTGCCGCGTTCTCAATGGCCGCATTCGCCGCGCCTGTCATGGCGGCGGAGGCGACGATGGGGACGCCTTCGGGAACCCTGGTGATGACGGCAAAGTCAGCCGATCTGGGTGTCGGCTACACCTGGGGTGACGCGTCGCTGGTCTTCAATCACAAGACATACCACTTCTCGGTGAGCGGTGCGCAGATCGCCGCCGTCGGCTTTTCGGAAGTCACAAGCAAAGGCACGGTCTACAACCTGCACAGGGCCTCCGATTTCGCCGGCACCTTCGCCGCGGCGAATGGTGAAGCCACCCTTGGCAACGGTCTCGGCGGCGCCGTGCTGGAAAACAAGAACGGCGTCCGGATCAAAATCGAAAGCACCGCGAAAGGCGCCCGTCTTTCCGCCGGCGGTCAGGGTCTGACATTCACGCCGAAATAACTGTCTTCCATCTGACAGCGCCAGAGGGCCGGAGGCAGCGATGCTTCCGGCCCGCCTGTCTGTACGCCATCCGTCCGCACGCGGTCACCAGCGACCGACAGGATGCCGCTTCACCCGCCAGAGAACGAAAGCGGTCCACAGCAACTGAGGCAGCGCCACCAGAGCGAGAGTAATCGCCACGCCTCCGATCCCTTCGGACGGGCGAAAGCCGGGCATGGCCGTCATCGCAAACGCACAGCCGCCCCAGATGACGAATCCCCAGTGAACCAGGGAAACGGCTGTCTTCGGCACGCCGGAACGGTAAGCGACCTGGTAGAGATGACCACGATGCGCCTCGAGAATTTTTTCGCCGGCAAGCGCGCGCCGGATCAGAGTGATCGTCACATCGTAGAGCAGGCCGCCGGTCAGACACGGCACAAGCAGCGCGGCACGCAGATCGGGCGGAAGCGCCATCGGGCCATGAGTCGCAAGCGAAAGCGCCGCGGCGCCGATGAGCAGACCGCCGCTCTGACTGCCGACATCGCCGAGGAAAATCCGGGCATTCGGGAAATTGAAAGGCAGGAACGCCAGCAGCCCGAAAGCGGTCAGGGCGGACGCCACGCGCAGATCCTGACTGTCACCCGGCCAGAAAGGCAGTGCGAGAGCAAGAAAGGACAGGCAGAGCACCCCGGAGACAAGCCCGTTCAGCCCGTCCATGAAATTGACGGTATTGGCGACAAAAACGAGCCAGCCCACAGACAGAACCGCCGCGACACACAGAGCGGTGATACCCGTGAAACCATCCACAGGCAGCGCGGTCAGGGTTACGATAACGGCCGCGAGAATCTGGGCCGCGAGTTTGATCAGCGGCGACCACTGATACACATCGTCGAGCCAGGAGACGATCGCCAGAAGCGTCACCGCGCTCCACAGACCGCCGACCTCCATCGTCAGAGGCGGCAGGCCGCAAAGCCCGCGCAGCGGCACAAGAAACAGCAGGAACGCGACGACGACGCCCACACCGCCGCCCTTTGGCGTCGGACTGGCATGCGCACTGCGATGCCCGGGGATATCGATGACCGCGACAGCGATCATCCGCCGGATGAGCAGGGAGGACGTTCCATACGCGGCGAACAGAACAAGCAGAGGAAGATACAGGTGAAACATAACGGGCAGGCTGGCCGCAGCGGTAAGCGGGCGCCCGGCGGAAAGCCGGACATCCGGAGAATGAAAGACGGCTCGTCCCGAACGGGATGAAGAAACCGGTAATGGCTTCTTCTGGCCGGCGCATAGCTGGGCTATAGGACCAGCGTGATGGTCCCGCAACGCCCGGACGTCGCACCGGGAAGCTCCCGGCTGCGGCCCCTCAACCGCATTCTGGTCAACGTCCTGCTCGACGGCAGCGTCGCGGCCCTTGCGGCGCCGCTGGCACGCTGGCTCGCCGCCCCGCGCGACGGACTGCTCCATCCGCTCTGGTTTCTCGCCGGCGGCGCGATCACGCTGATCGTCAGCGGTGTGCCGTTCCGGATGCCGCAGCAATACTGGCGGTTCTCAGGCATCTCCGACCTGCTCGGCATCGCCGGCGCTTCCGTCGCCAGCGCCGCGCTTTTCACTGCCGGCCTGCTGATAACCGGCTTTCCTCTGCCAAGCCCGACCTTCCCGATCATTTACGCGGCGACACTCATTGTCATGCTCGGCGGCCTGCGCACCGCCTATCGCCTGACCAGCGGCCTCAGACGGCGCGGCCTGACACAGCGCAGGGTCGTGCTGGTGGGCGCCGATCAGGTCGCGGATATTTTCCTGCGGGCCATCGACCGCAATCCGGCGTCCGGCGTACGGGTCACCGGCCTGATCGGACAGGGAACACACCAGGCCGGCCGCCGGATTCACAACGTGCCGATCCTGGGCCACGTCACCGACATCGCGGCGCTGCTGGACGGCATGGCGCGACGGAATGCCCTGCCGGAAAGCCTCGTGATCACCGATCCGAATTTTCGCGGCGAGGGTCTCGCACGGGTGCTGTCCGCCGCCGAAGCCCATGGCATCGCGGTGATGCGCGCCCCGGTCCTGACCACGCTGACTCCGGCGGCGCGCGTCGAACTGCGCCCCGTGGCGATCGAGGATCTGCTGAACCGCCCCCAGGTGCCGCTGGACAAAGCCGGCATGGAACGCCTGATCCGCGACCAGGTGGTGCTCGTGACCGGCGCCGGCGGCACGATCGGCTCGGAACTGGCGCGGCAGATCGCCGGCTTCGCCCCGAAACATCTGGTCCTGCTCGATCACGGTGAATTCGCCCTGTGGCAGATCGATGTCGAACTCGGTGAACTGACACCGGATATACCGCGCAGCGTGGTCGTGGCCGATATCCGTGACGCGGAACGCATCGACGCCGTCTTCGCGCAGTACCGTCCCGCCCTCGTGTTCCATGCCGCCGCACTCAAACATGTGCCGATCGTCGAGCAGAATCCCTGCGAAGGCCTTCTGACCAACATCGTCGGCACGCGCATCGTGGCCGACGCGGCGCGTCTGCATGCCGCACGGGCAATGGTCGTGATCTCCACCGACAAGGCCGTCAATCCGTCGAGCCTGATGGGCGCGAGCAAACGCGCGGCGGAGATGTACTGCCAGGCCCTGGATATCGCCGCCCGGGCCTCAGGCCGCGCCGACGCCATGCGCTGTGTCACGGTGCGGTTCGGCAACGTGCTCGGTTCGACCGGCTCCGTCGTGCCGCTGTTCCGGCGCCAGCTTGAGCGCGGCGGCCCGCTGACCGTCACCCATCCCGATATGCGGCGCTATTTCATGACCGTGCCGGAAGCGGTGGGGCTGGTCCTGCAGGCCAGCGTGCGCGGCGCGGACGCGAACGGTTTCGCGCACGACGTCGCCTCCGGCGCCGCGCAGGAACGGGAAGCCGGCCGCTCGGCCGGAACCGACGCGTTGTTGCGGGATGGCGGCATCTTCGTGCTGGACATGGGCAAGCCGGTAAAGATCGTCGATCTGGCCCGCCAGATGATCCGTCTCGCCGGGCTGCGTCCGGATGAAGATGTCGCGATCCGGTTTACGGGACTGCGCCCCGGTGAGAAGCTGTTCGAGGAACTGTTCCACGGCCGCGAGGCGCCGGTGCCCACGGACGCGCCCGGCCTGCTGATCGCAACGCCGCGCGTCGTGGATCAGGCCGAAGTCGGCGCGGCGGTGGACCGCATCGCCGTTCTGGCGCATGCCGGGGATGCGGCCGGCGCTATTGCGGCGCTGACGGCACTCGTGCCGGAATTCGATCACAATGCGACCGGGGAGGCACGAAGCGCCGTGGCCGACGCGGCGCAGGACAGGGAGAATCTTGTTTCATGACCATAACGTCCGGCGCACCTCCCATCGCTTTCCTCGATCTCCCGGCCCAGCAGCGCCGGCTCGGCGTGAAGCTGAAACAGCGGGTCGACACGGTGATGCAGCATTGCCGCTTCGTCCTCGGTCCCGAAGTCACGGAGCTGGAAGAGAAACTCGCAACCTATGGCGGCGCGGCGCACTGCGTGGGCGTCTCCTCCGGCACGGACGCCATCCAGATCGTCATGATGGCGGAAAATATCGGCCCCGGCGATGCGGTCTTCCTGCCGGCCTTCACCTACACGGCCACGGCGGAAGTGCCGCTGCTTCTCGGTGCGACGCCGGTCTTCGTCGATGTCGACCCCGAAACATACCAGATCGATCCGGTGAACCTGCGGGAACGGATCGAAAAGGTTCGCAAGGACGGAAAGCTGAAGCCGCGCGCCATCGTGGGCGTGGACCTGTTCGGCCTGCCCGCGCCCTGGGAAGTGCTGCGTCAGATCGCGGCGGAATACGAACTGTTCCTGATGGATGACTGCGCCCAGGCCTTCGGCGCCTCCTATCAGGGCCACAAGCTCGGCCACGAGGCCGCCGCGACGACCCTGTCCTTTTTCCCTTCCAAACCGCTGGGCGGCTATGGCGACGGCGGTGCGATTCTCACCGATGACGCCGACAAGGCCGAGCTCTACCGCTCGCTGCGCAGCCACGGTGAGGGCAAAACCCGTTACGAAGTCCTGCGCACCGGCATCAACGGCCGTCTCGACACGCTGCAGGCGGCCGTCCTGCTCGCAAAGCTGGAAGGTTTCGAGGAAGAACTGATCCGCCGCGATGACATCGCACAGGCCTACACGGCCGGGCTGGAAGACATCGTGGTGGCCCCGGCGGATGTAGAGGACTGCCAGAGCGCCTGGGCGATCTACTCGATCCTGCTGAAGGATTCTGACGAGCGCGCCACGACCCAGGCCCGCCTGAAGGACGCCGGTGTGCCGTCAGCGATCTATTACCCGCTGCCCCTGCATAAACAGCCCGCCTATCGCAGCCATCATGACGGCGTGGCCCTGCCTGTTTCGGAATCGCTGTCACAGCGTATTCTGGCGCTCCCGATTCACCCCGAACTGACCGACGCGGAGGTCGCCCGCGTGATCGCCGCCGTGCGAGGCTGAAGGATCTGACGACTATGAGAAAGGAAACGGCGTTCATTCTCGCCTTCCTGACATTCACCCTTGGTACGGCGTTCGTCATCTGGATGTTCGCGCTGCCCAACTTTGTCGCCGTCTCGTTCCCTCACGTGACAGGCGGAAAGATCGCCGTCGGCCCGATGCGCCACGAACGGACGCTGACACAGCAGGAAATCGCGACCCTCAATGACTGGCTGCAGAATCATCAGAGCGGCTGGGGTCCGCTGAGCACGACGCCTCCTTCAAGCGGTGACGCCCGCATGGAGCTCACGGCGGAAAAGGATGGCAAACCCGATCCGATCGTGCTGACGCTCTGGACAGGCATCAGTGCCGCGGACTGGAACAAGACCGTGTTCGTGGAGACACCGGACGGCTCGAAAGTCCGCACGGAGACCTTCCGTGGCAGGGAATTCGACGTTCTGCAGCACATGGTGGACGGGAACAGTTATCAGCGCTCGGCCTTCCCATGATCGATATCCCGGCCGGCACCGAAGCCCTGATTTTCGACTGCGACGGCACGCTGGTCGATACGCTGCCGCTTTATCTGAAAGCATGGCAGGCGGCATTGCAGGAAGTCGCCGGCATCGATGCTGACGCGGACTGGTTCCGGGGACGCGGCGGCTATTCGGAACAGATGCTGCTGAGCGCGGTCGAAAAATCCTTCGGCGTGACGGTCGACCGGAAGGCCGTTATCGCCGAAACCCGCCGGCGTGTCCGCGAAACCCTCACGGATGTCCGCTGCAACGTTCCCGTGATCACCATCGTCCGGGAATGGGCGGGCCGTCTGCCGCTCGCCGTGGCTTCCAGCGGATCGCGCGAGGTGGTCGAAGCCTCGCTCGCGGCAATCGGTCTCTCCGATGTGTTTTCCGCCGTCGTGACGATCGAGGATGTGGAACACCCCAAGCCGGCGCCCGATATCTATCTGCTCGCGGCCAGGAAGCTGGACGTCAGCGCCGGTCGGTGCGTGGTGTTCGAGGACAGCGACGAAGGACTGAAAGCCGCCCGCGCCGCAGGAATGACGACGATGGATGTCCGTCCCTGTTCCTCGTTTCACGTCAGCGCATGAACCCCGCGCAGGAGGAGACACGCTGCTCCTCCTGTAACGCGCCAATGCCATGTCTCGGCTCCGAAGCGTGCTGGTGCATGAAGCGCGACGCCGTACTGCCCGTACCGGAAGAAGGCACGGAAACCGGGTGTCTGTGTCCGGTCTGTCTGGACAGGGCCATCGCCGGAAAAGAACAGCATCCGTCCCGGAAACCCGGATAAACCGGTCCGGCAGAACGCCGCGATCCACACCCGGCATTACACATCACCCGGAATACACAACCGGCACATGGCGTGACGGCTGACGCGGCACCATCCTGACAGTTATATCTTTCGGAAACAGAACAGGGTTCTGCCACGTTTCCGAAAGGGACCGCAGAACTCTGCACCGGTTTCCAGATTAACAGACCAGACTCAAAGGACCGGCATCCTTGCAAAACGCGTAACAAAACCCCGAAAAGCCGCCCCGTAAGTGTCGGCAAAACATCTCCCGACATCAGTAATCAACGTCACCGCTGCATAAAGGACGAGCGCCATGACGCGCTATCCGGCCCTGCTTTCTCCTCTCAGTCTCGGTTTCACCTCGCTTAAAAACCGCATCATCATGGGATCGATGCATGTCGGCCTGGAAGACGCGCCGGACGGCTTCGGACGCCTCGCCGCGTTTTACGCCGAGCGCGCCGCAGGCGGCGTCGGGCTGATCGTCACCGGCGGTATCGCCCCCGACGATGCCGGACGGCCCGACCCGCACAGCGCGGCCCTGACCACGGAAGCGCAGGCGCTGCGCCATCGCGTCGTGACCGATGCCGTCCATGCCAGCGGCGGAAAGATCGCATTGCAGATCCTGCATTTCGGCCGCTACGCTGCTCACCCCGGCCTGGTCGCTCCCGGCGCAATCCAGGCGCCGATCAGCCCCTTCATGCCGCACGCGCTGAGCACTGAAGAGACGGAACAGACAGTCGAAGCCTTCGTCCGCTGCGCGACGCTCGCCCGCCTCGCGGGATATGACGGCGTCGAAATCATGGGCTCGGAAGGGTATCTGATCAACGAGTTCATCGTGTCCCGCACCAGTAACCGCACCGATGAATGGGGCGGCTTCTATGACAACAGAATGCGCTTTCCGGTCGAAATCGTCCGGCGCGTGCGCGAAGCGACCGGTCCGGACTTCATCCTGATCTATCGCCTTTCCATGCTCGATCTGGTGCCCGGCGGCTCGACATTTGATGAGGTCGTGCGCCTGGGGCAGGCCGTCGAAGCGGCCGGGGCCAGCATCATCAATACCGGAATCGGCTGGCATGAGGCGCGTATCCCCACAATCGCCACCAGCGTGCCGCGCGCGGCATTCGCCTGGGTGACGAAACGGCTCCGGCAGCACGTCACGCTCCCGGTCGTGGCGACCAATCGCATCAACGCGCCGGACGTGGCCGAGAGCCTTCTCGCCGAAGGCTATTGCGATCTCGTCTCGATGGCCCGCCCCCTCCTCGCCGACCCGCTCTTCGTACGGAAGACGCAGGACAACCGCGCCGACGAGATCAATACCTGCATCGCCTGCAATCAGGCCTGCCTCGACCATGTCTTCGCCGGAAAGATCGCGTCGTGCCTCGTCAATCCGCGCGCCTGTCACGAGACGGAACTGGTGATCGCTCCGGCCACGCGGCGCAGGCGGATCGCGGTGGTCGGCGCCGGTCCCGCCGGGCTGAGCTGCGCCGTCACGGCGGCGGCACGCGGTCATGACGTCACCCTCTATGAAGCCGGCCCGGATATCGGCGGCCAGTTCAATATCGCGAAGAAGATCCCCGGCAAGGAAGAATTCCACAGCACGCTGCGGTATTTCCACCGGCAGATCGGACTGACCGGCGTCACCCTCAGATCCGGAACCCGCACCGATGCGAAAATGCTGCTGCGCGAGGCATTCGACGAGATCGTTCTCGCAACCGGAGTAACTCCGCGTATTCCCGATATCGACGGCATCGGCCTGGAAAAGGTGCTGACCTATGTCGATGTCGTCCGCGATGAACGCCCGGTCGGAGACCGCGTCGCGGTGATCGGGGCGGGCGGGATCGGCTTCGATGTCTCGGAATATCTCTCCCGGACAGGAGAAAGCGCGACCCTGAATCCGGCCCTGTTCAACGCAGAATGGGGCATCGACCCGGATTATCGCGCCCCCGGCGGCCTCGGTGAAGCCCGGGTCGAACCGTCCGGACGCCATATCACGCTGCTCCAGCGGAAACCGGGCAAACCGGGCGAGGGGCTCGGCAGAACGACAGGATGGATTCACCGGGCGGAGCTGAAGGCGCGCGGCGTAGCCGCCCTGTCCGGCGTCACATATCACCGGATCGATGAGGCCGGCCTCCATGTGACCCAGGACGGGCAGCCTCGCGTGATCCCGGCGGATACGGTCGTGCTCTGCGCGGGACAGGAACCGCTGCGGGATCTCTGGAAACCTCTGACCGACGCCGGATGCATGGTGCATCTGATCGGCGGCGCCGACGTGGCAGCGGAACTCGATGCAAAGCGCGCCATTGATCAGGGCACCCGCCTGGCGGCCCGCCTGTAACCGTCCGGAATGACCGCTTCCCGGAAGTGAGTCCGCCCGGTCACTTCCGGAATATTCCCCTCTGTTCCGTGTCACATCGGCGCTCCGACAGTATCGGGACATTGCAAATTGTAAAAAAGACCGGTTCCGGCAGGAAACTCCTCTCTCCCGCCCGCCCGGTTCAGTCCTTCTTTACCCGGACATCCGATGACTGTGCCTGTTCAGCAGGAGGAGTGCCGGGACCGTGGCGCCATATCCATTTTCCGCGAGCGACAGGCCTTATCCCCGACAGCAATGGTACATCGCCGCCTGGAGCCGGGAACTCGGCCCCGCGCCGCTGATGCGGAAAATCCTCGGCCAGGACATGATCCTGTATCGCAGCGCGGCCGGGCGCGCGGTCGCCGTATCCGGACTGTGCCCGCACCGGCGGATGCCGCTGACCACCGCCCGGATCGTCGACGACGAAATCATCTGCCCGTATCACGGCGCCGCCTTTGATACGACAGGGCATTGTTCCCGGCTGCCGTTTCAGTCGCATGTTCCGCGCGGAATGGATCTCACGTCCTTTGCCGTCGTCGAACAGGGACCTCTGATCTGGATCTGGGGCGGAGACGCAGCCGGTGCCGATCTCAGCCGGCTGCCTGATACGGCTTCCCTCGGGCTGTCAGGTGAGGGCAGGGAACTGTTCGGCTGCGGACTGCGCCACGTCCGGGCACGGTCGCAGATCGTGCTTGAGAACGTGTTCGATCATTCGCATATCAGCTTCACCCACCACGCCTCCCTGGGCACCCGCTCGGCGGCGGAAGGACCGCCCCGGACCGTCGATATCACCGACCGTCCCGGTTACCTGGCCTTCCGTCATTCATCGCCGCTGCGCCCGTCGGACGAGGTCATGCAGACGCTGTTTCCCGGCATCGGTCCTTTCATGCGCGTGGATTTCCGCGTCGAGCTGTTCGGCGTCGGGCTGGTCAATACCGTGGGAACCGAAAGCGTTTCCTGCGACGATCAGGGCCGGAGCCTGGCGGTGGTGGGGCGGATGAACTTTCTGCATGGCATTACGCCGGAGACCGACACCACAACCCATTATTTTCTCGGCGGCACCCGGGATTTCGGGCTTGAAAACCAGCACTACACCAGAGAACTGGCGGAGCGGAACGCCCGCGTCGTCGATGAGGACATCAGGCTTCTGGAAGCAATAGAAACCCATCTCGACGGTGTGGATGCACGGAATGAACCAAACTTCACGACGGACGCCGCCGCCATTCGCGTACGTCGCCGGATCGAAAAGCTGCTGGAAGACGAGACGGAGCGCGCACCCGTAATCCCCGCGAAAGCCACGGAAACCGTATGACGGCGAAGCGGAACGGCTTCGTCGCCGGCTGAACACCCCCGTCGCATCAGACCGATATCCCGTCGCCAGGCTTCTGCCGGTCAATACAGCAGATAAGCCCGGCGAACGGATCCCTCAGGCCGCCGGAACGAGCCGCCGCCAGGCCACGTCAGTGGCCACCACGACCGCCGCCGCCGCCATGACCTCCGCCACCGCCGCCGTGGCCACCACCGCCACCCGGCCCACCGCCATGGCCGCCACCAGGACCCCCGCCGCCACCGGGGCCGCCATGACCACCACCGCCAGGCCCGCCGCCGTGACCGCCCATACCACCGGGACCACCCCGGCCACCCGGTCCGCCGCCACGGAAGCCACCACCTCCACCGCGGAAGCCACCACCACCACGGGGACCGCCGCGCCACGGACCAACGCCATAACCGGGTCCCCAGCCACCCCAGCCGCCGTTCCAGCCGCCGTCATAGCCATAATACCCGCCATAGCCACCATAGCCGTAGCCATCATCGTAGGCGCAGCCTGAAAGAAGGCATGTCACGCCGAGGGCCGCGGCAAGAAGCAGTTTTCGGGGATGAAAGACGCTCATCGTGCTTCTCCGGCAACGGCTGGCACATGCCATTCCATGATCCCGAACACCGCTCCGGCCGGATCGGCGACAATGGCGATCATACTGTCGTTCCGGTCCAGGTGCGGCTCGACAAGCACACGCCCGCCAAGCTGCGAAACCTTCTCCGCCGCGGCGCCGACGCTGTCGACCTGGACAAAGTTCATCCATCGCGCCGGAGCGGATGCGGGAAGCCGGGGCGGCAGCGGATTGACGGTCGCACGATCATAATTCTGCGATTCCAGAACGTAACGGCTCTCACCGGACTCGTCCTGGCCCCCTTCGACCTGATAGCTGAACAGCTTCTGATAGAAACCGGCCGCATTCGCCGGAATGCCGGTCAGCAGCGCGCTCCAGATCCATTCCCCCTGAACGGTGGGTGTATCCGTATCAGCCGGATCGCCGCTGGCGGAACGGATCGCGACAAAGATGCCGCCCTGCGGATCGGCAATGATCGCCTCCCGGCCAAGCCCCGGAATATCTTTGGGACTGAACAGGATTTTCCCGCCCCAGCCCTGCGCCGCCCGGGCAAGAGCATCGGTGTCGGCAGTCGAGATGAAGGGCAGCCAGACCGGCTCATGTCGCGGACGATCTCCGGACGGCAGCGGCTGTTCCACAAACCCCGCGACATTATGCCCGCCCGCCATCGCCTGAGCGTAATGCCCGCGCGAGACACGGACATCCCGGAAGGTCCAGCCAAGCAGCGAGCCATAGAACGTCTTCGCCTGCGCAAGATCCGGCGTCGTCAGCTGTGCGTAAACGATCTTGCCAGGCAGGACGGAACTGACCGGAGGCGAGACGATGGGGGGAAGCGTATCCGCCGCCCGCGCATACGGAACCACAGCCCCGGACGTTCCGAAAAAAACAGCGAGAGCCAGGGCGCTTCCGGCCAGAGACGTTCCCGCTCCGGAAACTCCGCTCAGAGTCGTCCTGGGAAAAACAGTGAGCCCGGGAAAAACAGTGAGCGCAGCGCGACGCAGGCTCCGGAGAAGCGGGGAGGCCCCGGATGACGGGAAAGGGGACGGCAAGGCAAGCTCTCCTCTGGAACAGGACGCCGGGGCAGTCACAGGCTCAGCATCACGCCATATGAGGTCATTACGCACAAGTCATCGCGCGGTTGAGGTTCCGGATCGCAGCATTGCAATTTCCCGCAGGCACGTTCCGCCAGCAGAAGGCGCGCCTCCTGACCGGCCACGCGCTCCGGACAACGGGAGGAACCGGAGGGCAGGCGCATCACCGCCCGAACGGAGACCGGCAGACGTCACAAAACGGAGAGCATTCCCGGACCCCGACACCAGTATCCGCGCCCCTCTGCAAAACGCAGAACAGATCCGGCCGCCGTCACGCCTTGCGAATCAGAAGGATCGCCGTGCCGTCCGCCATTTCATCCTGAGACAGAAGCGTATGGCCCAGAGCCTCCGCTGAACGACGGACATTGCGCAGCGGCTCGGCGCCGCGCAGCGTCACCTGCAGCATATCGCCCGACGAAAGCCCGTCGAGCGCGAGGCGGGTCCGCACAAACGTCATCGGGCAGGTTTCGCCGGTAATGTCGAGCCGCCTGGCGGGTGCCGGCACACCGTCCGCCGCCGAAACCGCACATTTCGAAGCTGCATATGTCATGGTCATCAAACCGATCTCTCAGTCACCCTTCGCACAGCCGCACAGCCTCAGACGATGCATGAAACAGAAGCCACAATGCGCACTGATATTTCCTTTATGCCGTGAATGGGGCAGAATGGCGACGCTTTGCCTGTCAGGCAGCCGCGCCGTTGTCGATCGGCGTCGCTGAATGGCGGCCAAGTGGACAACATCTGGCCCAATCAGCTACGCGGAAGCGCATGTTCGTGAATACACAGGCAGCAGGACGCATGCCGTGACTCCGCCTCAGAATGCCTCCCTGATCCGCTCTGCCCGCCCCGCGAACGCGGCGGACACATCGGAATCCCGGATCGGTCGTCTTTGTGTGGAGCGCGGTCTCAAAATGACAGGACAGCGGCGCGTCATCGCCCGCGTGCTGTCGGATGCGGAAGACCACCCCGATGTGGAAGAACTCTATCGCCGGGCGTCGGAGCTCGATCCGCGCATCTCGGTGGCGACGGTGTACCGCACGGTCCGTCTCCTCGAGGAAAAGGGAATCCTTGAACGCCGGGATTTCGGCGGCGGCCGCGCCCGCTACGAAGCCAGCGAACACGGACGGCATTATCACCTGATCGACGTCGACAGCGGCAGGGTGACGGAATTCGAGGACGAAGAGCACGAGGCGCTCATGCGCCGGATCGCAGAACGCCTGGGATTCGAGCTCGTATCGATGCGCCTGGAGCTTTTCGGCCGCAAGCTGAAGGAAACGCCTCCCGCTTCCGCGCCTAAAAAGGCGAAACGGTCCAGAGGAAGCGCAAAATGAGCGCCGAAAAACCGCGAGGGGCAACGCTTTCCACGCTTGAGCTGCAGCGTGACGGCTTCCCGGAACTGCGCGGTGGCAATCTCGGCGTCCGGATCGCCTCGACGCCCGAGGAAATCGAGGCGGCGCAGGCGCTGCGTTATCGTGTGTTTTTCGAAGAGATGGGCGCCCATCCCGACGAACAGGCGCAGCGTCTGAAACGCGATGTCGATGAATTCGATGACTACGCCGACCATCTGCTGGTCATCGACCACGCCATTTCCTCCGGCCCGGAAGGAGTCGTCGGCACATACCGGCTTATGCAGGGCTCGGCCGCCGAAACGCTTGGCCGGTTCTACAGCGAAAGCGAATTCGATCTCTCGCCTCTGAAGGAATTCCCCGGAAAACTGCTTGAGGTCGGGCGTTCCTGTGTGGATTCGCGCTATCGCGGCCGCGCCGCGATGCAACTGCTCTGGCGCGGAATCGCCTCCTATATTTTCCTCTACCAGATCGACGTGCTGTTCGGCTGCGCAAGCCTGCCCGGAACAAATCCGGACGATGTCGCCGAGGAACTGACCTATCTCTACCACAACCACCTCGCGCCGCCGGCCCTGCGCGTCAGGGCGCTGCCGGAACGGCGCGTGGATATGCTGCGCTGTGATCCGCTCACCCTCGACCGCCGCCGCGTGCTGACGCGCCTGCCGCCGCTGATCAAAGGCTATCTCCGGCTCGGCGGCTATGTCGGGGACGGCGCCGTCGTCGATTACGGTTTCAACACGACCGACGTGGCCGTTCTCGTCAAAAGCGAACTGCTGGCCGATAAATATTATCGCCACTACGAGCGCCGTCTGCGCGACGCCCTCGACTGAGCGCGCCGCCATCTTTTCCGACTATGAGTGAGACCACCATTCCGGTGCTCCGGCGGGAAGACGCCGGCGATGACGCTGCCCGCGAGGAGAGACCCCGTCCTGTCTGGTGGCGGCGCGTCGCAGATGCGCTGAAACCGGCCGGATGGCCTCTCGCCGCAGGCGCGCTGGCGGCATGCGGCTTCCCGCCGCTGCATCTCATCCCCGTTCTGCCTGTCGCGTTCTTCCTCCTCATGCGGTCCGTCAGCCAGGCCCGCACAATGAAACAGGCAGCACTCGCCGGTTTCGCCTTCGGGCTCAGCCTGCACGCCGTCGGGCTGTACTGGCTGATCAACGCGGTCCTCATCCGGGCCAGTGACTTCTGGTGGTTCGTCCCGTTCCCTTCGCTGGGCTGCGCGCTGATTCTGGCCCCTTTCGCCGCTGTCCCCGCCGCATTGTGCCGTCTGGCGCCGGCCGGCTGGCGACGCGGCACCCTGTTCGCCGGCCTCTGGACGCTCTGCGACATGGCGCGTCTCTTCCTGTTCAGTGGATTCACGTGGAACCCGCTCGGCAGCGACTGGGCTTTCCACGGTCTGCCGGGCGATATCCTGATCCAGCCCGCCGCCTGGATCGGCGTCGATGGCCTCACCCTGCTCACTGTGCTCCTCGCGGTCCTCCTGCCTCTGGGCCGCCGCTTCGCCATGCTTTGCGGTATGGTGCTGCTCGTCTGGATCACCGCCGGCGCCATCCGTTTCCACGAAGTGGTCCGTAACGAAATCACAACCCGCGATCAGCCCGTGGTCGTGCTGGTCCAGGGAAACGTGGCCGAGAAGGACAAGATCAGCCGTAGCGACATTCAGGACGTGTTCGACCGCTATCTGCGCCTGACACAGCAGGGCGTCGCGACCGGCCTCGCCCTGGCGGCAAAAGCACCAGGCGCCGCGCCCCCCGTGGTCTATGTCTGGCCCGAGACGGCCTATCCCGGCATCCTGGAGGAAGACGGACTGAGCCGGACCGTGATCGCGCGGACCGCCGCCGGAGCCAGCGAAGGCATGATCGGCAGCCTCGGCACCGGACCGGACGGACACTGGCGGAACTCCGTTGTGGCCATCGACGGCGCGGGCCGTTTTCTCGGCCGCTACGACAAGGCCCGGCTGGTACCCTTCGGCGAGTATCAGCCGCCATTCCTCCCGCTTCAGGTCGTGCCGGGCGGCGGAATGACACCCGGTCCGGGACCGGTAAGCTGGCATCTGCCCGGTCTGTCCACCGCAGGCCCGCTGGTCTGTTATGAAGTGATTTTTTCCGGACATGTCGTGGACCGGAAAGACCGTCCGGACTGGCTGGTCAACGTGACCAACGATGCCTGGTACGGCAACAGCGCCGGCCCGCGCCAGCATCTCGCCGCCGTCCGCCTGCGCGCCGTCGAGGAAGGACTTCCTGTCGCGCGCGCGGCCAATACCGGCGTGACAATCGTCTATGACGCACGCGGACATGATATGGGCCGGCTGGGCTGGGGCACCGAAGGGACGCTGGTGCGGATAATGCCCCGCCCCTTGCCGCCGACTCTGTTCGCCCGCTTCGGACAGGCGATTCCGGCAGGACTTTGCCTGATTTCCATCGTTGTCGCCCTGACCCGACGCAGACAATTCTCATAAAGTCGATATTCGGTTAACAAACTCAGCTTCTGGTTGTATGTTAACCAATGATTACCTGTCTGGCGGTCTGACAGGGGCGACAGGAGTATCATATGGCCGGGGAAGAGAGCGCGACGCGCATCAGTGATCTCGACTCCCATGTCGGTGCCCGCATCCGTCTGCGCCGCACGATGCTCGGGATGTCGCAGGAGAAACTGGGTGAGGCGATCGGCCTGACGTTCCAGCAGATTCAGAAATACGAGCGTGGCGCCAATCGCGTCAGCGCCTCGCGCCTGTTCGACATCGCGAAGGTGCTCGATGTCCCGATCGGCTTCTTTTACGACGACATGCCGCTCGACCCCGCCGCGATCCCGCCGGTGTCGCCAGCCGTCGTAACGGGATTCGCGGAGGCCCAGCAAAGCTTCGGCGGTCCGCCCATGACCGCCCCGCCGTCATCGGCCTCTCTGGATGCCGGCGTCCTGAACCGGCGCGAGACTCTCGATCTCGTGCGGGCCTATTACCGGATTCCGGACACCGGAGTCCGCAAACGCGTGCTGGACCTTATCCGGTCGATGGCGCCAGCCGAAGAGACCTGACAGACCATTCTGTCAGTGGTTCTCTGAAGCCTTAAATGCCTGAAAAATTTCATAAAAAACTGATAATGCTACGTTTTTTGTATCCCAATCATCTGCGCAGTTCAGCCGGATTCAAAAAGCACCCCACAACAAACCTTTGAAAAATAAAAGTTTTTGGGTGCCGCCTTTTTTCAAAAAGGCGGCGTCTTCTGAATCTTCCTGAACAATACTCCACAAATAACAGGAAATTTCACAATCAGGCTTTTGCAACAGTCTCTGAGTTTCAAAAGCCCGTATAGTTTCCCGATCCGTCCGGCGCGACGTTTCGGGGATCGGCTGCAGTCCCTCAGATCTCCGGTTTGTTAAGAGCATCATGGGTTTGAGTCCGTGGGCGGAGCCGGTTTCGGGGCTTTGCCCCGAGCCCCACAAAGGGACACGGTCCCTTTGATCCCGGTTTGTTACAATACCCGGGATCTTAAACCGCTACATCATCAGCCGGGCGGGGGAGGCGGAACAGGCATCCAGTGCGTCGGCGTGGCGCGTGGCGCGGTCCGCCACTGCCGGTCCTGAACATCCCATTTGTCCAGCCAGACATAATCGCCCCGTCCCGTCATGCGGTGAAACAGCAGAACCGCACTCCCGTCCCGTGGCACGGATGTGATCGGACGCCAGAGATGGCCCACGAACGCATTCAGCGCGAGCTGCATCCGGGTGCGGTAATGCGTCTGCGCCTTGGGGTCGAGATCGTCCCAGGAAGCATCGCAGTAATCGTAATACGCCCGGGCCGCGCCTTCGAGCTGGTCCTGAGAAATAAGGTGACGGGTATCATGGCGCCGCGGCATGGCTGTCTGGCTCTCCTGGGGATGCGGTCCGCACCGGCGGACGATAAAAGTCCGCTTCTGGTCCTGGTTCCTGCGTCAGTGGCGAGAGCAGCCGGACCGCAATATCGCCACCAGAGCGCATTGCCTGACCGGGTATCGCCTCAATCATCAGACCGGATATGGCAGCGCCATACGGGACACGCAACGCGCGATGAGGAATTTCCAGTCGGCAGGGCGCCCTCCGGGCCGGAACAGTGCCCCGGTCTCCGGTGAACAACGCACCGATCTGTCCCGCTCCCGACCGCGCAACCAGGATCAGGAAAAGATTTTCTGCCAGAAATATCCGTGCCCAAGGTGTTTCGCCGTGACCTGGTCGAGCGAACCGTTTAGAGCCGGACGGGTAAATATTACTGGAATCGGAATGGGGGCCATCAATGGCAGGCAGTGTCAATAAAGTCATTCTGGTCGGAAATTTAGGCAAGGACCCTGAAATCCGTTCGAGTCAGAACGGACAGAAAATCGCCTCCTTCTCCGTCGCGACCAGCGACACATGGAATGACCGCGCATCGGGCGAGCGCCGCGAGCGCACCGAATGGCATCGCGTCGTCGTGTTCAACGAACGGCTGGCGGACGTGGTCGAGCGCTTCGTGAAAAAAGGCCGGAAAGTCTACCTCGAAGGCACGCTGCAGACCCGTAAATGGACGGATCAGTCCGGTCAGGAGCGATACACAACAGAAGTCGTGCTCGACCGGTTCCGTGGCGAACTGGTGCTTCTCGACGGCCGTGGCGGATCGGAAGGCGGCGAGGGCGGCGGATACAGCGGCGGTGGATCATATGGCGGAGGCACGCCGTCCGGCGGTGGCTATGGCGGCGGATCTTCAGCGCCGCGCCAGATTGGCGCACCCCGCGGCGGAGCGCCCGCATCACCCGGCGGCTGGGACGCACCGGGCGGCAGCGACCTCGACGACGAAATTCCGTTCTGAGTTCCGGGTTTCTGAGCCAGACGCGGCTGATCCGGAGATTTCCCGGCCAGAAATCTCCGGGTCACAGATCTCCGGACCAGAAATCTCCGCGTCAGAGTATCCCGCGCCGGAAGTTTCAGACAACAGCCCGGCCCGGCGAAAAACCGGCCGGGCTCCGGAATCCCGGACCCCGGCCAGCCATCCTCATGCGGGCTGGCGCGCCGGCGCCCTGACCCGCTTTCCGGATTTCGGAACCTCATCAGCCACGATCCCGGAGGATGTCTGAACAGGCTCCTTCACAGGAAAACCCGGAATCGTACGGATGACCCGCATGACATTCTCAACCGTGATGAGCCGGGTACATTCAAACTGACGCGGCGTGCCCGCATGGCGCGGACACCACAGAAAATCCTTGTGATCGAAGCGATGGGCCGGATCGTTCCAGCAGGAATTGCAGGAATGCCAGTTCACGACCCGCCATGGCGTATGGAATTCATTTGTCGGATGCGTGAAGCCCGAGATCATGACAACCCTGCAGCCCGCCGCCCAGGCCAGCCATGACAGGCCACTGGAAAGCCCGATGAAAAACTCCGCGTGACGCAGCCAGCGGACGCGCTCCGCAAGCGGCCGGTCTCCCGTCTGGTCCTCGGCGCCATGCGGGATCTGATTCCATACGATCCCCGCGCCATGAACCGGTTTCTGATCGATGCAGATAACCCGGTAGCCGCTGTCCCTGAGAAACCGGATGATCTGACGCCACCCGTCCGGATTGTTCCAGTATTTGCACTGGGAACTGCTCTGCGTCGCAATGCACACATACGGCTCTTCAATCGGCCGGGACGGATCGTCGTCCGCCGCCATCTCAGGACGCTCCTCGGTCGGATCGACGCCGAGAATATATCCCGCCGTCCGGTGCAGACCGACCAGCCGGAAATCGCTCGGCTGCCACACCGCGGCGGCATCATCGAAAAACAGGCCGAGCGTATAGGTGGCGTAAAATGTCTTCAGCACCTCTTCTTTTTCGACCTCTTCCGGTGACATGAACCGGATATGCGGATAGGCGCTCTCGAAAAGCGGGCTGATCAGCTTCGACATCGCGCAGGTCAGCCGGCAGCCATGCACGTCAGCAAAGCGCGCGACATAGGGAAACCAGCCCATCGTATCGCCCAGAGTGCCGACAGGAACCTGGATCAGCACGTCCCGGTCCCGGCAGTCGAGCTCGTGAGAAAAGACCTTTCCGGCCGCGTCGTACACTTCAATGCCAAAGCGGACATAAAACCGCTTGGCACTGTTGACCGTCGCCTTGCCGGCTTTCGTCTCGAACAGAATATTGCCGGTATCGAGATCGCGCAGCCTGATCGTCCAGGCCCCTTCCGGCAGCTGCACGCGGCACCCAAGGTTGAAATCAAACCGGATACCGGCAGGGCCGGACTGGGTCGGGACCGGTGCCGGCGGAACAAACGGACCCTTTTCAGCCTTTGCCTCGTCCGCCTGCGGTTCCGTCGTTCCGGCTCCGCCAGAACTGTTTTCCCCGGACCCCGCGCCGGAAATATCTGTGTCAGAAATGTCTGTGCCGGAGATGGAGGAAATCTCTCCGGTCGTCTGTCCCGTGTCCGGTCCCGGATTCTGTATTTCTGACATGCCGCTCTGATTGCCCGTTTATTTCATGCACTGGTCCTGCACGCCGAAACCGCAGGATGAATGGAAGTCGATTCAAATCTGTTGCAGGGCAGGAAATCAGAGCACCGGGCTTAAAGGTTTACGGCTCTCCCGCCGCACCCCATGCACCCGTCGCGTCACGTCCCTTTCCCGGCTGCCCACCATAAGTATCGTAGGTGAACGAACCGTTATACGGCGGCGTAACCGGTGTATCGACCCGCACAGGCACACCGAAAATATCGAACTGCCGGGCCGTTGAACTGGCCGATCTCGGCATCTGCTGCGCATCGACCATCGTGCGGCTGCTCGTGGGCCTGACCGCCAGAACGGCATCGGAATGCGCCGCAAGCGTAACATCGAAATCTTCCACCGGCTCGTAGCCCGGCGGCGGAGGCGGCGCCGTTTCCTGTGACTCCAGTGATTTGGGCGCATCCGTCTGTGCCGCCGGTGCCGCAGCGGCTGTGCTGCGACCGTATCGACCGGAACGGCGCGTATGTCCGGATTTCTGTGTTCCGGAAAGATCCGAACTCTGCGACAGGGACGTGTCGGTCGGCCGGAGAGCCGGCTCCGCCGCCCGCGCGGCAGCCGGAAACGCCATACCGCCGGCAGTCGTGCCGACGCTCAGTGCGGCAATGACTGCAATGCCGGGTAGTGATTTTTTCATGGATCGACCCGCTGTACTCATCAGGGAGACAAAAGAACCCGGTTCCCGGAACGCCCGCCGGAAGCTGGTGGAGCAACGCGCCGCAACCGGGAGCGCCGTAACAGATGATGCGTGGAACATGGCGACCCTCCTCAGCGTTCCATAACAGAGTCGAACGCGCAACGCTTGCGGTCAATGAGTGTTTCCGCGAACCTGTCATGGTCTGGCGCGCTATTCATCATAAGCGCCGGATAAGCGCCAGTGTGACACAGGACGACAAGCACAATGACACCAGTTACGGGAAGCCAGCTCGCTCCGCTGGCTCTGACAGACGGGCAGATCATGGAGCTCGAACGCGCTCTGAACCAGGTCGAGGCAGGGCGCGGAGTACTGGTCCGGCTGGCGGATCTGATGGGCGGCGCCGTCGGCCACGCAACCCGTCTCGGAATGCGCGGCCTCGGCATGACACCGGCCGTTCAGGACAAACTGCGTGGAATCGCCGAAACCGCGATCACACGCGCTTTCGACGTGGCCGTCCTGGGACTCACAGGGCCATCCGACACCCCGCGCCCGGCAGAAACCGGGGAAGACAACATTGTTCCGGGAAAAATCCGCGACCGCGCATTGCAGGCCGCCGTTGCGGTCTCCGGAGCCGTCGGCGGCTTCGCCGGCGTCATCGGACTCGCTCCCGATGTCGGTTTCACCACGCTGACGATCATGCGCGAAATCGCCCGTATCGCACGCGAGGAAGGCGAGGATCTCTCAACTCCCGATGCGCGGCGGGCCTGTCTTGAAGTCTTCGCGCTGAAAGCATTCCCGAATATCGGCGAAGGGCGCGAGAGCGAACTCGGTTACTTCTCGGCCCGCACCGTGCTGCGCGGCCGCCCGGTCGTCATGCTGATCTCCGAAGTCGCCTCCCATTACGGACTCGCACTCGGACACAAGCTTTCACTGCAACTCATGCCGGTCGCGGGAGCGCTGTGCGGCGCATCGCTGAATGCCGCCTTCCTCGCTCATTACCAGGCGCTTGCCCGGGCTCATTTCACCATCCGCCGCCTTGAGCGCCAGCATGGCCCGGTCGTCCGCGACACAGCCGTCGCGCTGCGGGACGAGGCCGTCGCCCGGGCACGACCCGACTGACATCAGAGCACAGTCCGCCGGAGCGAAATGTCCGGTCGCGTCCCGATACGACGATGTGACGCACGACAATGTGATACAGAATGACGCAGCCGCGACATTGCCCGGCTCTGTGTTCAGTTGCGGCCCCGCCGAATGACCGGCTTATACGGCTGCCCGGCCATCCGTCACCCGGTTCGCTGCTATCAGGCCTCGCGCACCGCGATCCATGCGGAAAACAGCCCGAGTATCGTGTAGATCACCATCACCACAGATGCCGCCGGCGCATAATGCGGCGCCGCCAGACCGATGACCGCCGCCACGGCAATGCCGGTGAGCGATGTCGCAAGCATGTGCATCCGGACAAACTCCTTTCGGTAACGCGATTATGCGGCCTGTGCAGCCCTCACGCCGTGACAGGCGTAAGCAGCGGCCTGTTCTCAACTCTGGCCAGGACATTGTCGAGCGCAAGCATCCCCATGGCGGTGCGCGTCTCGATCGTGGCGCTGCCGACATGCGGCGTCATGAACACATTCGGCTCAGCCAGCAGGCGCGGGTCCGGGTTCGGTTCATTGCGGCATACATCGAGCCCCGCACCGAAGAGATGGCCGCTGTCCAGCGCCGCGATCAGCGCGTCCTCATCGACGAGAACGCCCCGCGCGGCATTCACGAAAACCGCCCCCTTCGGAAGCAGCGCAAGCGTCTCCGCATTGATCAGCGAGGCCGATTCCGGATTGCCGGGAAGATGCAGCGACAGAATCTGGCAGTGCGGGAGCATGTCCCGAAGGTCCGCGAACCAGGTGGCGCCGTGTTCATCCTGCGGATCAAGGCGACGGCGGTTATGATACAGCACCTTCATGTCGAAGCCCTTCGCCCGCTTCGCCACGGCCTGACCGATCCGGCCCATCCCGATAATGCCCAGCGTCTTGCCACTCACCCGGACCCCGAGCAGCTCATCCATGGCGAGCGTATGGCCCCAGCCATTCCGCATGATCTCAGTATAGGCTTTCACCCGGCGGGCTGCCGCGATGATCAGCATCATCGCCAGATCCGCATTGCAGTCGGTCAGCACATCCGGCGTGTTGGTCACGGCAATGCCACGATCCAGAATGGCCTTCACATCCAGATGATCGAGGCCGACGCTCACAGTGGCCACGATGCGCACGCTGTCCGGTATCCGCGCCACATCCGCGCCCCTGATCGCCGCATGATGCGTCACCAGAAGTCCTTCCGCCTTCCGTTCCGCCGCCAGCCGGAAAACCTCATCAGTGGAAAGCGGCGTCTCCGGCACCGGCGGCGCGTCGAACGCGCTGGCGATCCGATCTTCAACAGGCTGAGGCAGGCGTACGCTGCGAACGATACGGGGACGATTTACGGACATGAACAGCTCCGGTCTGGCAAATACATCGGAAAACCTGCCGCCATCATAGGCAGCAGACAATCAGCGTCGCAAACGATCCCGAAGGCCAGTCGTTGCGAAAGTGACGAAAGACCCGGACCGGACGGCGATCTGCAAAAACGGACATCGTGAAGGAAGCAGATTCCAGGAAAAGCGGACACCGTGCAATCTGGTGTCGCAAAATGCACAACACGACGTTACATTAAAACATACTCATGACGGGGACCCGATGGCTGCCGATATGGTGCTGACACCGGATGTGATGCTGCGGGCTTATTCCGTCGGGCTGTTCCCGATGGGCAGCAGCGATCATCCGGGCCGTCTCGACTGGTACGATCCCGACCCGCGCGGCGTCATCCCGCTTTACGGTTTCCGTCTGCACCGGCGTCTCGCCCGTACGGCGCTCGGCAACACGTTCGAAATCACGGTGGACACCGCATTCGAAGAGACGATGCGTGCCTGCGCCGCCCCCGCGCCGGGCCGTGAGACAACCTGGATCACCGAAGACATCATCTCCCTCTTCTGCGCCCTGCACGAGGACGGTTTCGCCCACAGCGTGGAAACGCGCCGCGACGGCAGACTGGTCGGCGGCCTGTACGGCGTCGCCCTGGGCAGCGCCTTCTTCGGAGAGAGCATGTTCAGCCGGCAGACGGACGCCTCCAAGGTGGCTCTCGTGCATCTCGTCGCCCGGCTGCGTCTGGGTCATTATCATCTGCTCGACACACAGTTCGGCACGTCCCATCTGGCAGGATTCGGCGGAATCGAGATATCGGCATCCGAATACAAAGCCGCCCTGACGCGCACAATCAGAATGACGGCGCAGTGGGGACCGTTTTCCCGTGACGAGATCACCACCGAAATTCGCCGCATGCGCGAAGAGAGCCGGACACCCGAAGCCTGACGCGCCCGCCGGAAGCCCGGCCGCCGTCAGATCCTTGTTTTCGCAGTCGTTTTTATCCCGCCGGTCATTTCATCTCATCGGGAACTGCTCTAACGATAAAGCGATTAAAGGGAATGCAGCCGGGATGGGAGCCTCGCCGATGTTCAGAAACATGCTGTCCGGGGCGCCCGCCGCCATCAGACGAAATGCCTTCGGTCTGCTTTCATGCGTGGTCATCACAGCCGCCGCGCCGGCCGCATACGCCGAAGGCGATCATCCCCCCCTGATGCCCACACGGGACGCGGTCGTCACCTACAGCGTGCAGCCGGACGGAGCGCCGCAGAGTGAACAGGTGAAAGTCTGGTTCGCTGCCGAAGGTGCGCGGATGCGGATTGACTCGCCCGATGGCGCAGCATCCACCATTCTGAACCGGACAGCCCAGAGCGTCACCATCGTCCTGCATAAACAGCGCGTCTTCACTCAACTCGCCGATCGCAGCGGCGTCCGTAATCCGTTCCTGCTCGATGTATCGATGCAGTATACGAAAAACGGCCACGAAACGGTCGCCGGGATCGACTGTACGCGCTGGACCGTCACCTCGGATAAAGGCCGGGCCAGTGCCTGCGTGACCGATAACGGACTGATTCTCAGCGAGGACGGCGTCGATTCGGACGGGCTCAAAGGCCGCCTGACAGCACTTTCCGTCAGCTATGAGACCATTCCGTCCTCGGAATTCGATCCGCCCGCCGGATATCAGGAAGTTCAGCATCATCGCGTCAGCCAGGGCCACGCACCGGCAGGACCGGTCCTGGGACCGGAAGGCGCGACGGCACCTGCTCCCGCCGCAACGCCGTCCACTCCCTGAGACCGCCTGCGAAATGAGTTACGGAAAACTCCGTCCGGCAAAACTGTGTCCGCGACAACTGCGTCTGGCGGGCACGGTTCTGCTGGCCTCGCTGGGATGTGCGACCGGTATCTCCCGTGCCACGGCAGCGACAGAGGAGACGCCTCCGGCAGCCACCGCCACAGGCCCGCATGTCACGCCCTCCACGGATGTCGACGTGCGCTACGAAATGGCCTCGCCGGATGGCGGCCCTCCGGTACATCAGGAAATGCACTGGCAGGTCAGTTCTCTGCGTCAGCGTATCGATCCTGAAAATTCGACTGTCTATATGGTGACGTCCTGGCGCGACCACACGCTGACAGTCGTGGACACGCTCAGACACCGGCGCAGTCAGATGCCCGCGCCCGGCTCCGCGCTGACCCTGCCGGGGCAGGTGCCGGAAGGATCGTTCCAGCGCCTCGGAACAGATTTCGTCGCCGGCCAGTATTGCGTGAACTGGCGCACAACGGACCAGGACGGACGCCAGAGCGACGCCTGCTATACAGATGACGGCATCATGGTGCGCGTCACACAGCAGGGCAGGGTGATGGTCCAGGCCATCTCGGTCACGCGGACCCCCCAGGACGATGCGCTTTTCACGATCCCCGCCAGCTACCCGGAGGTGGCTCCGGCCCGTTAGAACCGGAGTCACAGAACAGGCCGCCGCGAGGAGCCCCCATTCTGACCGGCATCGGCCAGTATCACACGTAAAAGCAGGCCGCTCTCACAGGCCGTTCCACCCAGCGCCTGCTGAGGACAATACGTCACGGCGTGACCAGACGCGTAACCCCAGCGCATCATGTTCGCATCCGGTCTGTTTTCCCTGCCGCGAACCGTTCTCTTTCCGGCGAAGTAACGCTGCGAAACTCTGAGAGGGTATTTCACGATAAGCATTTGAAAGAAAATAATAAAAGTTTTCTGGTGCCGCCTTTTTTAAAGACGGCGTCTTCCGAAGCTTTCTGAAAGGCGTCGGGATCCCTTCATCCCTTTTAATTAACAAACCGGGCTCAAAGGGACCCCGTCCCTTTGTGGGGTTCGGGGCAAAGCCCTGAAAAGCCATCTCGTCTGTATTCACAAAGTATATAAACGCCTTCTGAAAAAGCTTCAGAAAGAAACGTCCCGATAATTTACAGGAGGCTTCACAGGCAGACTTCTGCAACAGTCTTTCAGGCCCCGGACGCCCCGGATTCCACCGTCGTCCTCATCACCCCGGACAAGAACGACGGCCATACATATTTACCAGTATACTTACCGGCCAGGCCCGCCTCCGGGTCCCCGTCCGCCGCGTTCCCCCGGTCCGCCACGATCACCGCCCCGTACCGGTCCGCCGCCCCATCTGTCACGGCTGGAGAACCAAGGCTCGCGCCGGTAATACCGGCCCCAGTATGAGTCGAAAGTAAACGGAATCAGCGGGAGGCCAAGCATCGCGCCATACTGCACCGGCGATCCCATCATGCCGTTATAGGCGAACTGAAGCGCCGGTCCGGGTGCCCAGCCGCGCAGAGGACCGGCAGAGACATCGCACCAGCCCCAGCCGCTGAGGCAACCCCAGGTCACCACCTGCATCCCCGGCGGCATCGTGCCGACAAGCGGATAGTTTACACCGGGGCCGGAATAGAGGTAACCGCCTCGCGGAATGAAACCCGGACGCTGCGCCGCGGCATCGCCTGGAAGAGCGGTCAGCGCCGTGACCGAAACGGCCGCAACCAGCGCCGGAACACGAAAAGCGCGCAGCCCGGAGCGCCGCTGCGCCGACGGGGTCTTGCTGAGGGATTCTGTCATGCGTGTATCTCGTTATTCTGAAGAATCAGACCGGCTTCCGGCCCGACACCACCCTATCCTGCCACGAAATACGGCGGAACAATGAACAGTACTTTCGCTTTCCCCTGTGTGACCGCGTGCGCTTCCATGTTAGGACAATCCGAGACCGAAACGGGTGACAGCCCGTTCCGCCACACCAGAGCCAGGGACAGAGACGGCGCTTCAGTGACAGGCTGTTATGAGTGCATGACCGGGGAGAAATACGGGTGAATCTTTGTCGCCTGTTCATTCTCAGGCCGGTAGGAACAATTCTGCTCGCCGTCGCATTCGTGTTCGCGGGGATTTTGTCCTACCCGCTGATGCCGGTGGCGGATCTCCCGAATATCTCGGTGCCGGTCATCTATGTGATCGCCAATCAGCAGGGCAGTTCGCCCCAGCAGGTCGCCAGCTCGGTCACGACCCCCCTGGAACGGCATCTCGGAACAATTGCCGGGCTGACGCAGATGACATCCGATTCCACGGATAAATCGGCCTTCATCCTGCTGTTCTTCGACGATGACCGTGACATCAACGGCGCCGCCCGCGACGTCCAGGCGGCGCTGCAGGCCGCGCGGCAGGACATGCCGACCACGCTGATCGACAACCCGCAATATTACAAGGCCAATCCCAGCGACAATCCCGTCATCGTCGCCGCGCTGACATCCGACACCCGCCCGCTGGTCAGCCTGCGTGACTTCGCCGAAACCCGCCTGCTGCCTCAGCTCGCGGGAATACGCGGCGTCGGCTGGGTTCAGCCCGAAGGGACCGCGAAACCCGCCGTGCGCGTCGAGATCAATCCCTTCGCGCTCTATAAATACGGCATCGGCTACGAGGATATCCGCTCGGCTCTCGCCTCCGCGAACGCCAACACACCCAAAGGCTTCATCGACAGCGGCGGCCAGAGGATGCAGCTCGAAACCAACGATCAGGCCCGGACCGCCGAGCAATATCGCGGCCTGATCGTAGGATATCGCAACAGCCGCCCCGTGCGTCTGATCGATGTCGCGGAGGTCAGGGACGGTCCGCAGAACGAACGCCAGGCCGCCTGGTATAACGGAAAACAGGCGGTCCTGGCGATCATCCGGCCGCAGCCGGGCGCGAACGTCATCAATGTCACGGACGAAATCAAGGCGCATCAGCCGCGTCTGCAAAACGTCCTGCCAGGCGATGTAAAGCTCTCCCTCGTCGCCGACATGTCGCTCAGCATCCGCGCCGCTCTGGCCGACACCCAGCTCACGCTGGTCATCTCTCTGGTGCTCGTCGTGCTGGTCGTGCTGGCCTTCCTCAGATCTCTCCGCTCGACGCTGATCCCCGCCATCACCGTCCCGGTCTCACTCGCCGGCTCCCTCGGCGTCATGTATCTGCTCGGCTTCTCGCTCGATACACTCTCGCTGATGGCGCTGACCATCGCGACCGGTTTCGTGGTCGATGACGCGATCGTCGTCGTCGAGAACGTCGCCCGCCACATGGAAGACGGAATGAGCCGCATGGAAGCGGCCATTCACGGATCACGCGAAATCTCGTTCACCATCCTGTCGATCACCATTTCGCTGATCGCCGTGTTCCTGCCGCTGCTCCTGCTGTCAGGCACAGCAGGAAAGATCTTCTTCGAATTCGCGATGACGCTCTCCACAGCCGTAACGATCTCGTTCCTGCTGTCGATGTCGCTGACCCCGATGATGTGCGCGTATCTGCTCGAGGTGCATCACGGCGGTCCGGTCAACGAGGGAAGCGGTCTCACCCGTCTCGCACACAGAGGATTCGACGCGATTGAAAGCGGGCTGAACGCCATGCTGCGCTTTTACATGCGTTCGCTCGACCACACATTGCGCCATCGCTGGCTGGTGCTGGCCACCCTGCCGCTCAGTGTCGTGGTGACGGTCGCCGTCATCTTCTTCATGCCCAAGACCATTCTTCCCGCCGAGGATATCGCGCTGCTGTCAGGATTCATCAGCGCGGATCAGACAAGTTCGTTCGACGGAGTTTCGGCCAAGACAAAGAAAGTCGTCGACGCAATGATGGAAGACCGGCAGGTCACATCCGTCGTGGCGTTCACAGGCGATGACGCCGCTAACGAGGCCGAGGCTTTCGGCGTGCTGACGGATAAGGCGACGAGGTCCGAAACACCCGAAATCATCGCAGCGCGCGTTCAGAAGCGCGTCGCGAATATCGCCGGTCTCGACGCGCATTTTTCCAATTCAGGTGACGTCAACGGTGGCGGCGGCCGTCAGCATAAAGGAAACTATAACTACGTCTTCGAGAGCGATAACGCGGAAGATCTCTACACCTGGGTGCCACGTCTCGAAGAAGCCCTGCGACACAGCACGGTCCTGAGCGATGTCAGCACCAATGTCCATAACAGCGGCAACGCCGTGCAGGTGGATATCCGGCGCGACACGGAAGCGCGGTATCTGATCACGCCGCAGCTGATCGGAAATGCCCTCAACGATGCCTATGGCGAGCGCGTCGCCTCCAGTATCTCCACGTCACAGACCACCTATTATGTCGTAATGGAAGCCGCGAAACGCTACCGGCAGAATCCCGAAGTCCTGAACTCGATGTGGATTTCGACAGCAGGCGGCTCGGCGGGCGGCGGCACGATCTCGAATTCGATCCGCGTCACCCTGCCGGAGACCACGGAATCAACGGCGGCGGCGCTGAGCCAGCAGTCTTTCCGTAACCAGATCGCCAACAGACTGGCCGGCGGAGCCGGAGCGTCGAACGGGTCCGCCGTGTCCTCGTCCGCGGAAACGATGGTGCCGCTTCCCGCCGTCGCGGATCTGGACCATCAGCCAACCCCGCTCAGCGTAGGTCATCAGAACGGGTTCGTCTCCGGATCAATCTCCTTCAACCTGCCGCCAGGCAAAGGCCTGAATGACGCCGAGGCCGAAATCAGGCGCGTCATGTTCTCCATCCATGTGCCGGGAACTCTCCATGGCGGGTTCTCCGGCAAGGCAGCCGATTTCAACAAGGCGCTGATAAACGAACTGCTTGTATTTCTTGCCGCTCTGGCCACGATGTATGTGACGCTCGGAATTCTGTACGAAAGCTATATCCACCCGCTGACCATTCTCTCCACACTGCCCTCGGCCGCCGTCGGCGCGGTGCTGGCCTTATGGATCTCCGGACAGTCCTTTTCACTGATCGCAATGATCGGCGTTATTCTTCTGGTCGGGATCGTCAAGAAAAACGCCATTCTGATGATCGACTTCGCTCTTCACGCCGAACGCGAGAGCGGAATGACACCGGAGGAAGCCATCCGCGAAGCGTGCCTCAAGCGGTTCCGCCCGATCCTGATGACCACGCTCGCAGCCGCCCTCGGCGCGGTGCCTCTGGTCATCGGTAACGGTTACGGCGCCGAACTGCGCCGGCCTCTCGGCATCGCCGTCGTCGGCGGTCTGGCGATGAGTCAGCTCCTGACCCTGTATTCGACCCCGGTCGTCTATCTGTTCATGGAAGCGGCCAGCCAGCGGATGGCACGCCTCGCACGGTGGCTGGCAAGAAAAACCGGCATGCGACGGCAACCCGTAAACGAGGCCGGAACCTGACAGTATTGTCGCCACCCGGCAATGCGCGGTCCGGTACATTTCCGTAAGGCGTAACTTATCCCTGAAATAATAACGGCGTTTATATATTCCGCAGACAGGGGACAGAGCAGAACTCTTTCCCCTGCATCGGAAGGGGCCGTCACGCGAGAGCGTGCTGCGCATGATGTCGCCTGCATTCCTTATTTTACCAAACCGGGATCACAGAGACTGCGCCCTGTGCGGGGTTCGGAGCAAAGCCCTGAAAAACCACCGTGCCTGTATTCTGAAAGTATACAGGCACCAGAATAATACCGGCCGGTTACTGAACAGACAGACTGGCGGATAATCAGGATGACAAACCCGGCCGCCGGTTTGTCTTGCGATCCGTTCCATGTTTCTATTGATGACCACCCCGGACGGAGACTGTTCTCCGCGTCAGGGTGTGCCGAAAAATATAAGGACGGATGTTATGAGCAAGGATTGCTGCAACACGGAAGGTGGCTGCGCCCCGAAAAAAGGCTGCTGCAGCCTGAAGAAAATCGCCGGTCTCGTCGTGTTCGCCGGGATCGCGGGTTTTCTGTGGAAGAAATTCAGAAAAGCCTGACCGGCATAGTCAGTCTTTCCTGAAGCATGTCTCCTGCCCGCGCCGGTTCCCGACCCCGCAGGCAGGAACAGCACCGGACGCTTTCCGGCTCTTCTGATAAATCGGGCAACTTTCTGAAATAAATTTAATCGGATGTAACGGTTCCGCAATACAGCGCAGCCGCGGGCAGTCACGCGGAGCACCTGACCACGCGTTAATATAATGGTGATTATTTCTCTTCCTGTGTTTCCGCCCTGCGGATCAGAGCATGAAAATATCGAACCCACAGAACAGGAAGATCCGTCTGCGACCTTAAATAAACACACAATTTTGCCTGGCGCAGACCACGGCGGATCTCCGGAAATAGTTCCTGCTTTTCCGGAGGCCGGTGAAGCGGACGAAAAGAAAACGCCTGTTTTACCCGGAGCTGTTCAGCATTGTTTCCAGGAGAAGCGGTTTCATTTTCAGGCACGAATCTGTTCTTTGAACGTCTGAATATGACAGTCCGGAAAGGTTCGTAAATTCACGATTTTTCATGGATTTCTATATTTTTATCGCTATAATTTCAGGCGCGGCATCTTATTTGTTAACGATAAACAGCTCTTTTTTTGAGCGCGATGTTATGAATTCTCAAATCTTTGAAGAAGTTTTATCAGAAAACAGCATCGCTAGGTATTGCGCAAAAAGCACCGAGTGATTATTTGTCCTCGCACAGCATTCTCGACGCCCGGAAAGTTTAAGTGGCCAATTGATTGCGTTGTCTCGTTAAAATGTAACGGAGTTTATCATGAGTGAGAGCAAGCCCGTTTCGCCGCTTCTTGAGCTGACTGCGGAAATCGTTTCTGCACACGTGGCGAATAATTCTTTCGCGGCCGATGGTCTTCCGGCGCTGATCCGCGATGTCTACGCTGCTCTGGAATCTGCCGGTCAGGCCGCGCCGGAGCCGGAAAAGCTGCAGCCCGCCGTTCCCATCAAGCGCTCTGTATTCCCGGACTATATTGTCTGTCTGGAAGACGGAAAAAAACTGAAGATGCTCAAGCGTCATCTTCAGAGCGCCTATGGCATGACGCCTGAGCAGTATCGTGAGCGCTGGGGTCTGCCCTCCGACTATCCGATGGTCGCTCCGAACTACGCCGAACGCCGCTCCACACTGGCGCGTGAGATCGGCCTTGGCCGCAAGATCAGCGCGACCGCGGCGCCTGCCGGCGAAGAGGAAAGCACCGGTGGCCGTCGTCGTGGCCGTAAAGCTCAGGCGTAAGCGGAAACATCCGGTCAGGTTCTCCTGACCGGACTGCCGGAAGCCCGGCAGAATAACGATGCGTACATTTCTGTCTGACGCGCTATCTCCGTTCGGGTCAGACAGAGCAGAGTGCATTCGCCGGATGCAGAGACAGGTAATTCATCTATGAGTTCTGGCGTTGATGCCGTCGTCACCGAGGCGGAACTGAAGCGCAGGCTGCGCCGCTGGCGGGCCGGAGCCACAGCGGTCTTCGTCGTCGCGGTCATGACGGCAGGCGCGCTCGGCCACAGAACAACAGGCTGGAAACCAGCCGCCGTAACCGGTCCTCATCTGGCCCGGCTCAGGATCAGCGGTGTTATCGGCGCCGATGTCTCCCGATGGACAAAGGCACTTTCAAAAGCAGAGAAGAACCCGGCCGTCAAAGGGCTGATCCTCGACGTCGATAGCCCGGGCGGCTCGGTCACGGGTGGCGAGGAACTGCACGACGCCATCGAGCATTTTGCGAAAGTCAAACCCGTCGTCACCACCATGGGCGGCGTTGGCGCGTCCGCCGGGTACATGATCGCCCTTCCGTCAAAACGAATTTTCGCGGAACGCAGCACGCTGACCGGCTCCATCGGCGTCATCATGGAAAGCCCGGATGTCTCGGGTCTTCTCGGCAAGATCGGCGTGAACGTCGATGAACTCGTCTCCGGACCGCTCAAGGGACAGCCTTCGGTCGTAAAACCGCTCTCACCGGAAGGGCGCGCCATGCTCCAGGGCGTGGTCGGCAATCTGTTCGATCAGTTCGTCGCAATGGTCGTCACCGGACGTCATATGCCCGAAGACAAGGTCCGGTCCCTGGCCGACGGGCGTCCATACACAGGACAGCAGGCCGTCGCGCTCGGTCTGATCGACGCTCTGGGAACCCGTGACGACGCCCGTAACTGGCTGGCGAAAACCTGCGGCCTGAGTGGCGAGCCGGACGTCGTGACGATCGGGGAGGCCACACGGCGATTCTCCCTGCGCCGTCGCCTGATCGGGCTGTTCGGCGGCGCCGTGATGTCATTGACCGGCCTTGATCCCGCCGAATTTCTGCCACAGGATTCCGAACGTCTTGACGGCGCTGTTTCGATCTGGAAACCTTAGTTCCAGGTGAGGGAGCGCAATGACCAGATCCGAACTTGTGGCTGAAATTGCGGCCGCCAATCCACATCTTCTTGTCAAAGATGTGGAACTCATTGTTCATACTATTTTTGAAGAACTCACCCAGGCGCTGGCCCGCGGTGACCGTATCGAACTGCGCGGCTTCGGCGCATTTACGGTCAAGAAACGGAACGCCCGCGCCGGCCGTAATCCCCGGACCGGCGAAACCGTCGCCGTGGACGAAAAAGTCGTCCCGTTTTTCAAGGCTGGTAAGGAACTGCGCGAGCGCGTCAATCATGCCGAACCAAAGGACGAATAACACCTCCGCCCGCTAAACACCGGTTTTTGTTGAAGCAGGTCGCCCGCCCGTCTAAAATGACACCGGTTTCTGAATGGTCTGACCATTTGCAGGAAGGCGTCCCGGGCAATTCAACACACAGTCCTGATTAGCGGTGGTCCGGAACAAAGCCGCCTCCTGCGTTTTTTGCGTGAGCACGCAGGCTGTAACGCATCTCCGTTCCGGCCAGCCGCCATTTTCGCCGTCGCAGCAGCGTGTCTCTGTCTTCAGAGCCAGACCGGTTTGTCCCGTACGGTACACCACAGCAAAACACCAGCGCATCATCATTACATGCTGCATGGCTGCCTGTCCGCCGGTCCGGTCATCGTCACGCACGGCCGTAAACTCCGCGCCATCGGGCGGCGGGGCAGGCTGCTCGCACCCGTCGGACGCGCTGTCTATTACACCGATGCGCGCCATTACTGCATGCCGGGGAAACATACACGTCGTCGCGGCTGATATTTTCTGCCTGGTTTTGTGTCATTTCCCCTGACCTGGTCCCTCGCGAAGGCCTGACTTTCTGCTAGACTGAATTGCCTGACGGGATTCAGCCTCAGCGGAATCGCGGGCGAATTCGGGAAGGCGGCATTTTACAGACCGTCATTGGGCAGCGGGTTGTTCCGTCACGCTGACGGCCCCGCGTGGAACAGGGACCGATATGGATACGATGACTGCTCAGGATCACGCGGAGAAAGCCCGCACTCCGGCGGAAAGAACAACTGCCACAATTGTGCCGGTCATCCTTTCGGGTGGTTCAGGAACGCGGTTATGGCCCATGTCCCGCGCCAGCTATCCGAAACAGCTCTGGCCATTACTGAGCGACAACTCCCTGCTGCAGGAAACGGCGCTCCGGGCGCGCAGATTCTCCACGGCCGCTCCCGTCATTGTCTGCAATGAAGAACACCGGTTCCTGATTGCGGAACAGCTTCGCGAAGCGGGCGTCGCTTCTCCGCGCATTCTGCTGGAGCCCGTCGGCCGCAATTCCGCACCCGCCATCGCGGCAGCGGCTCTGCTCGTCGCCGAGACGGACCCTGGCGCAATTCTGTGGCTGATGGCGGCCGACGCGGCGATGCTGAAACCCGATGCCCTGTCCGCCGCGTTACAGAGCGCCGTCGGCGGGGCCGAACGCGGCATGGTCGTGACCTTCGGAATGAAGCCAACCCGGCCTGAAACGGGGTACGGCTATATCGAGGTCGGAGCGGCCCTGCCCGATGTCGAAGGCGCGTTCCGCGTCAAAGCCTTCCGTGAGAAACCGGACGCCGCACAGGCGGAAGAATTCCTGAAAGCCGGTGATTATCTCTGGAACTCCGGCATGTTCATGTTCCGCGCCGATACGCTGATTCGCGAGATGGAAGAGCATGCCCCGGACGTAATGGCCGGCGTGCGCGAAGCCTATGCCGCCCGGCGCGGCGATCTGTTCTTCGAGCGCCTCGGTGCGGAAGAATTCCGCCAGGTGCCCGATATTTCAATCGACTACGCCGTAGCCGAGCGCAGCAGCAATGTCGCCGTGGTTCCTGCCGATCTCGGCTGGTCCGATGTCGGCAGCTGGGACGCCCTGTGGGACATCAGCCCCAAGGACGCAGACGGTAATGTCGCCATCGGGGATGTCCTGATCGAAGACACGAAAAACTGCTACGTGCGCTCGGAAAAATATCTGACGGCCGTCGCCGGTGTCGAGGATCTCGTTGTGGTGGCAACGGACGATGCCGTATTCGTCACGCATCGCGACCGGGCGCAGGACGTCAAAAAGATCGTCGAACGCCTGAAGAAGGAAAAACGACCCGAGGCCGCGACCCATAACCGCTGTTACCGCCCCTGGGGCTTTTACGAGAGCCTCATTCAGAACGACAGATTCCAGGTGAAGCGGATCGTCGTCCAGCCAGGCGAAAAACTTTCCCTGCAGAAGCATTTTCACCGGGCGGAACACTGGGTTGTCGTGGGGGGCGTCGCTCTCGTGACCCGCGACGACGATAAGGTGCTGGTGCGTGAAAACGAAAGTATCTATCTGCCGCTGGGATGCGTCCACCGGATGGAAAACCCCGGCAAAATTCCTCTGACTCTCATCGAAGTGCAGACCGGGTCCTATCTTGGGGAAGACGATATCGTCCGCATCGAAGATACGTATAACCGAAGCTGACCAGTGATCGCCCGGTTTTATTCGGGCGGTTATGGATTGTGCAAACAGGAGACACAGCAGGGCTCTGCCCTGCACCCATTTATTTTAACAAACCGGGATCAAAGGGATCGCGTCCCTATGTGGGGTTCGGGGCAAAGCCCCGAAAAGCCACGCACCGGATACGGAACCCGGCGGTGCTTTTCCCAGAGTAAAATGAAAAATGCCTGCTATATCCGGTCACGGACATAACAGGCATTCATTCGGAACTGTTATCAGAGCGGAAAGAAAAATCAGCCCCGCAGGCCAAGCTCGCTGGTCAGGAAATCACGGAAAACCGCAACACGCTTGGAACTGCGTAGCTCTTCCGGATAGACAAAGAACGCTTCCACAAGAGGCGGCTCAATCGCTGGCAGCACCTTTACCAGATCGGGATACTCAGACACCGCGTAACCCGGAACCGACCCAATCCCCAGCCCGGCGGAAATGGCGTCCGCCATCGCAACCATGCTGTTGACCTCAAGCCGTGCGCCACGCCGGCTGCCTTCCGGCATCCCAGCCTCAAGAAGCCAGTTGATGTGCGGAACCGGCGGATGATAGCCGCCAAACGCCACCAGCTTATGAGCGGAAAGATCGTCCAGCGTGGCCGGCTGGCCATACTGCTCGATATAACGCCGCGACGCATAGACCGGCAGCGGGAAATCCGCGAGATGACGCTGAATCAGATCCGGCTGGCGCGGCGCGTGCATCCGCACAGCCACATCCGCCTCGCGCATACCGAGATCAAGATCGTTATCCTCAAGGATAAGCGTAATCGCGATCTCGGAATTCTGTTCCATGAACCGGTGCAGACGCGGCATCAGCCAGCAACTGCCAAACCCGGTCGTGGTGGTGACACGCAGACGGCCGGCAGCCTTTTCCTTGCTCTCGGTGAGCAGGGTCTGCGTCATTTCAAGTTTCGAGAAAACTTCACGAACGGTCTGATTCAGGGTCTCGCCCTGCTCGGTCAGGATCAGACCGCGGGCGTGCCGGTGAAACAATGGCACCTGAAGCACATCTTCAAGCGCAGAAATCTGACGCGATACAGCTGACTGGCTGAGGTTCAGAACATCACCGGCATGGGTGAAGGAACCAGCTTCCGCAACCGCGTGGAATATCCTGAGTTTGTCCCAGTCCATCCCAATCTCCCTGGTCATGCGAGCCACGCCATCCGGTATGGCGTCCCATGCGTGTGGTGCAGGAATTGTTGAGACAGGTCAAGTATTCTGACATCAGCCGGTAACAATTCCGCCAAGCCAGCGCTCCGCGTCCAGCGCCGCCATGCAGCCCGTTCCGGCCGCCGTCACCGCCTGCCGGTATATTTTGTCCTGCACGTCACCGGCCGCAAAAACCCCCGGAACCGAGGTCCGCGTCGTTCCGGCCTCCGTCATCACATAGCCCTCGGCATCCAGCATCAGCTGGTCATGAAACAGACCGGTATTCGGCGAATGACCGATGGCAATAAACACCCCGTCAACCGCGAGCGTGCTCATCGTCTCGTTCAGCGTGTTGCACAGCTCAACCCCGGTCACGGTCGGAGGCACGCCCGCGCTGTGAATGTCCGCCACCACTGAATTCCAGATCACCGAGACCTTCGGGTTTGCGAGAAGCCGGTCCTGCAGAATTTTCTCGGCCCGCAGGGAGTCACGACGATGAATCAGCGTCACATGCGCCGCGTGATGCGTCAGATAGAGAGCCTCTTCCACCGCCGTGTTGCCGCCACCCACAACAGCAACCTTCTTTCCCCGGAAGAAGAAACCGTCACAGGTCGCGCAGGCCGAGACCCCCGCGCCCTGCAGCCGCTTCTCGTTCGGCAGACCTAGCCACCGCGCCTGCGCGCCGGTCGCAATGATGACGGACCGGGCGTGATAAATATCGCCGCCATCCAGAGTCACCCGGAACCGCGCGCCATGGCGGAAATCCACCTCCGTCACCAGATCATGCAGAATCGTGGTGCCGACATGCTCCGCCTGCGCCGCCATCTGCTCCATGAGCCAGGGCCCCTGGATAGCCTGAGCAAAGCCCGGATAGTTCTCGACATCGGTGGTGATCATCAGCTGACCGCCAGGCTGCATCCCGGCGACGAGAACAGGGCTGAGATTTGCGCGGGCCGCATAAATCGCCGCCGTATACCCGGCCGGTCCGGCGCCAATGATCAGAAGGTCTGTCGTCAACGTCTTATTCCCAGAATCCATTACGGCACCCTGACTCCATTCGTGAATGCGGCCGGCGCGCCATAACGCCCGAAGTCGTAACGCCCGAATCGGACCGCCGATAATGGTCCGATATGGCGTCACGGCCAGAGAGGAGCAACCCGCACGCCGTTTCCCGCGCCTTTGCCGGCCCGGATCATGACCACCGGAGCAGGCTTTGCACAGCCATCCCGCTTCGTCCTATATCGGTGCCGGACCGGGCAGGGAGAGGCGGGGTGGCCGCAGCGGAACTCGATATAACCGATCGGCGAATCATTTCCGAACTGCAGGCAGACGGGCGCATGACCAATGTCGAACTCGCCCGCCGCGTCGGGATCTCCGCGCCGCCCTGCCTGCGGCGTGTCCGCCGGCTCGAAGAAACCGGCATCATCACCGGCTACCAGGCCGAAACGGATCTGCACGCGCTGGGCTGGTCCATCATGCTGTTCGCGCTGATCGGCCTCGACAGCCAGAAGGAAACCGTCCTCACAGGATTCGAAACCATGGTCGCCGCCTGGCCGGAAGCGCTGGAATGCCACATGATCCGCGGCGGCGGCGATTTCCTGGTCCGACTGGCCGCACGCGACACCGCCCATGAAAACCAGCTCACCCGCCGCCTGACCGAGGCGCCCCATGTCGCGCGCGTCCAGACGCTGCAGACGATCCGCACCAGCCTCTCGCGGCCACCGTCTTCAGATCCGCACGCCGAGAACGATAAGATATCATTATGCCCATAACAGAATCCCGGGGTTCAGTAATCGCCGCCCCGGTCCCGATCCCGGCCGCTCCCGACGACCAGTGCGGCAAAGAGGACATCGTACCGGACACCGGCACGTCCTCGCCCCCCGGCAGCCAGACGGAAACGCGCACGGGCAGCCCGGAAATCACCGTCGTCGTCCCCTGTTACAGGGAAGCCGCCAATGTCCGTCCCCTCGTCGACGCCCTGACGAAAGCCCTCGCCGGCCGGAGCTGGGAAGTCGTCTTCGTCGACGATAACTCTCCCGACGGCACCATCGACCAGGTCCGCGCGCTCGCCGAAATCAACTGGCGGGTCAGGGGCATCAGCCGGATCGGACGTCGCGGCCTTTCCTCCGCCGTGATCGAGGGAGCCCTCTCTTCGTCGGCTCGTTACATCGCGGTCATGGACGGCGATCTGCAGCATGACGAAACGCAGCTCGGTGCCCTGATCGACGCGGTAGCCGGGGGAGGGTGCGATATCGCCATCGGCAGCCGCCATGTCGAGGGTGGCGATAACAGCGGCCTCGCCAACGCCTGGCGCCACGCCCTCTCGGATGGCGGTATCCGGCTCGCCCAGATGATGCTGCCAGTGCGTGTCGGCGACCCGATGAGCGGCTTCTTCGCCCTGCGCCGGGATTTTTTCGCCCGCACGGCGCCACGGCTCTCCGGACAGGGCTTCAAGATTCTGATGGACCTGATCCTCTCCGCACCCGGACCGGTGCGCGTGGAGGAAATTCCCTGCACATTCCGCCCCCGCGTCGCCGGCGAAAGCAAGCTCGACGTGCTGGTCCTGCTTCAGTTCGCCGCGCTCATGCTCGACAAGCTGTTCCGGGGCTGGCTGCCCATCCGCTTCCTTGCCTTCGCCGCCGTCGGCGCAGTCGGTGTAGCCGTGAACCTCGCGGTGATGAACGTCATGCGCCTCGCAGGCGCGGAATTCGAAACAGCCCAGGCAACCGGCACCCTGATCGCGATCCTGGTGAATTTCTGGCTCGATAACACGCTCACCTACCGCGACCGCCGTCTGCGCGGGTCCCGGCTCTATGGCGGGCTGATCGTCTTCCTCCTCGTCTCCTCCGTCGGAGCGTGGGCCAATATCGGCATCGCACAGCTTTTCCGGGCCGACGGACAGGGATGGGGGCAGGCAAGCGCCGCCGGAGCCGTCATCGGCGTGGTGTGGAATTACGCCGTCTCATCGACACTGATCTGGCGCCCGAGGTGAAAAGCCGGCGCCACCGTCCACACCAGGCCTCATGACCGGAAGCCGCTCAGCGTATCCCGCTCCTTCAGTGTGTCTCGCCGTGTCCGCCCTTGCCGGCGTGACGCTCCTTCGCCTCCTTGCCGCCGCGTATCTGCCGGTGACCCCGGACGAGGCCTATTACTGGACCTGGTCCCGCCACCTCCAGGCCAGCTATCTCGATCATCCGCCGATGGTCGCCCTCTGGATACGCGCCGGTACGATCCTGTTCGGCAATACCGGCTTCGGAATACGGGTCACCGGCCCCCTCGCCGCCGCGGCCGGAACACTCCTCATCGCCGCCGCAACCCGTGACTTCATGACAGCCCGGTCCACCGCAGACAGATGCGCGACCGATGACGTGACGCCCCCTGTCATCGCCGGCCTGCTGCTCAACGCCACGCTCGCCCTCGGCCTGGGCGCGGTCATGATGACCCCTGATACGCCGCTGCTGTTCTTCATGGCCCTCTTTCTCGCGGCGCTCGGACGCCTTGCCGCGACAGGAAACGGGCGCTGGTGGCTGCTGCTCGGAATGGCCGCCGGACTCGGTTTCGACAGCAAATACACAATGCTTCTGCCAGCAGCCGGCATCGGTGTCTGGTGTCTGCTCACCCGGCCAGGCCGCGCATGGCTGAAAACTCCCTGGCCGTGGGCGGCTCTGCTTCTTTCAGGAATACTGACCACACCGGTACTCTGGTGGAATGACACGCATGGCTGGGCAAGCTTCATCCGCCAGGGCGGCCGCGCCGGCGACTGGAAACCCGCGCGCGCAGCACAGTTCCTGGGCGAACTGACCGGAGGCCAGATCGGCCTGCTGACACCCGGCATCTTCCTCCTCTGTGTCATCGCGTTCCGGAAGGCCCTCCGCAGCCACGAGGCGACCGACCGGCTCCTGCTCACCGTGACCGGCATCCCGCTTCTCGTCTTTTTCCAGCACGCGCTGGGAGACCGTGTGCAGGCGAACTGGCCGGTCCTGATCTACCCGCCGCTGGTCGTGCTCACAGCACTCTCACGCCCGCGCTGGTGGCGGCCCGCCGCGATTCTCGGCTTCACGCTCGGCGCCCTGGTCCTCTTCCAGGCCATAACCGGCGTGCTGCCGCTCAGCCGTCACCTCGACATCACGCTCCGCCAGGGCGGTGGCTGGCCGGCCTTTGCGCGGGCGGTGCGGGCGCGGACTCAGAATGCAGCATTCATCGCCTCGGATGATTACGGGCTGGCCTCCGAACTCGCATTCCGGCTGAAGGGCATCCCGGTCCTCGGAGCGGAGCCACGCTGGCAGCTGTTTGATCTGCCCGGTTTCCGCTGCACGGCCGGGCAGGGGATTCTGATCCGCAACGCCCGCCGCGATTTTCCCGCCGGCAGTCTCTGGCCGAGTCTGGTGTCCCCGGTAACAGAGATTCCGCGCACACGGCATGGCCGCGAGGCGGAACGTTACGTCCTTTATACCGTCCGGTGTCCGCTTCTGCAGGATATGCGGCAACTTCCTGCCATTCGCTGAGCTTTCGTTAAGTCTGTTTTAAGCCGCTCCGGCCAGCATGGCCTCACAGGTCGGAGAGGCGGATGCCCAGAAAAGGGGACAATAAGGCAAGGATCGTCGTCATTCGGCGTGGCGGTGGCGGCGGTGGCGGCCATCACGGCGGCGCATGGAAGATCGCCTATGCGGATTTCGTGACCGCCATGATGGCGTTCTTTCTTGTGATGTGGCTGATCAACGCCACCACGGAACAGCGCCGTCGCGGCATCGCAAATTTCTTCAATCCAATGTCCTCGGAGGGATCGGCCTCGGCTCAGGCCCTCTCCGATCCGGGCACTTCGCCATCCGCCAGCACAGGAGAGGTCCAGGACGGAAAGAACGCGAGCAGCAGCGATTCGAAGTCGGGCGCCAGTTCACCGTCAAAGGAGCAGTCCGCCATGCCGCCCCGTGGCATCGCGCCCGGAAAAGGCGGAGTGCCGGCCCCCTCCGGCGGCTTCGGTCCGGATGTCGGTGCCGTGACCGGAAGCAATACCGCAGGATCAGGGACCGACCATCGTCGGAGTGGTACCATCCGCGCCCCGGACCCCTCCTTCCCGGACAGAAGCATCGGCATGGTGGCGCTGGCCCCTCCGGATTTCGCCAGAATCGTTCCCATAGGCGGCACGAAAAACGGTGCCAGCACCTCTCTGGGCGATGGCGCCGACGCGGCGAAACAGGAACAGGAAGATCTGGAACGTGACGCACGGCAGCTGAAAGCAGCCCTGGCGAATGATCCCGCCGGTGCCCAGGCGGCGCAGCAGCTTTCCATTGACGTCGTGCCGCAGGGCCTGCGCATCCAACTCTCCGAAACCGAGCAGAAGCCGATGTTCGACTCCGGCTCGGCCCGCCTGAACGCCCGCGCCATGCATCTCCTGAACATCATCGCGCCTTACCTGACGGCCATGCCGCAGAAACTGTCGATCTACGGTTACACCGACGGCGCGATCTTCAGAAACAACCGCCAGTCCAACTGGACATTGTCCGGAGCACGCGCCGATTCCGCGCGGAGTGTCCTCACCCAGGACGGATTTCCGGAAAGCCGGCTGGTCGAGGTGTCCGGCCGCGCTGACCGGGACCTCGCACTGCCCGATGATCCGGGCGCCGCGGCAAATCGCCGTGTCGTGCTGATGCTGCACCGTGAGCACGACATCACCCTGCCGGACGCCACTCCCGCGCCAGATACATCCAAGTCAGGCTCTCCGGATCACGCCACCGACCCGTCATGACCATGAACTACCGCGGCACAACACCGCATCACTCCGGGATGAGGACAAACTGAATGTTGGTAATCGGCGGGCTGGTTTTCCTGCTGCTCTGCGTTTTTGGCTCGTTCGTGGCTTCCGGTGGCGCAATCGTGCCGCTCGTCGTCTCCATGCCCTTCGAGTTGATTACGATCCTCGGCGCCGGTATCGGTACCTTCCTCATGGCGAATTCCATGAGCGATCTGAAACACGTTCCCGGCGCCTTCAAAGCGGCGCTGAAAGGGCCGGCTTTCGGACGTCAGGATTATCTCGACCTGCTCGGCCTCCTGTTTTTCTTCACGAGGCTCGCGCAGAGTCACGGCGTGATGGCGCTCGAACCCCATATCGAAACGCCGACGGAGAGTACCGCTTTCGCGAATTATCCGAAAATCAGGGACAACAGCCGCGTACGGAATCTGATCTGCGACTATCTGCGCATGATCAGCATGAACATGGACGATCCGTTCCAGTTCGATGAGGTCATGACCCGCGAACTCGCCAAAAACCTCAAGGAAGACACCCATGTCGCACACGGCATGCAGTCTCTCGCCGATGCGCTCCCGGCTCTCGGAATCGTCGCCGCCGTCCTCGGTGTCATCAAAACTATGGGGTCCATCAGCAAACCCCCCGAAGTGCTCGGAGAAATGATCGCAGGCGCGCTGTCGGGAACCTTTCTGGGCGTTCTTCTCGCCTATGGCATGGTCGGTCCGTTCGCTGCGCGCATACAGAGTGTGGTCGAAGAGGACGCAGCCTATTATGATCTGATTCGGGTCGTGCTCGTCGCCTTTCTTCAGGGCAACGCGCCGCAGGTCAGCGTCGAGATCGGCCGTAAAGATATTCCGGTGCCCCTGATGCCCAGCTTCGAAGAGGTCGATACCGCGATCAGCGAGCTTGCCATCGGCTGAGGACCGGTGACAGAACTCTGACATCAGAACTCTGGCGACAGGACTGGAGAAAGAGTGGCTGCGGACGGCGCAAACGGAGATCTGGCTCGTTACATCACCCCGGCCGGACTGCATCTCATGCGGCAGGAACTGTCCAGACTGCTCCGCGAGGACCGGCCGGCCGTCGTCGAGGTCGTGTCCTGGGCAGCGGGGAATGGCGACCGCTCCGAAAATGGCGATTATATTTACGGCAAAAAACGCCTTCGGGAGATCGACCGGCGCATCCGTTTCCTGACAAAGCGGGTCGAAAACGCCATTGAAGTCAATCCGGCCGCCCAGGCACGCCGGGACAAGGTGTTTTTCGGCGCCACGGTTGTCTACGCCGATGAGAGCGACAGAGAAATCACCGTCACCATCGTCGGGGCCGACGAGGCAGTGTCCACACGCGGTGAAATCACGCTGCTGGCCCCCGTCGCCCGCGCTTTGCTCGGTCATGGCGCGGGCGATGAGATTACGCTCCGCACGCCACGCGGCCCGGAACAGATCGAGATTCTGAGCATATCCTATCCTGCGGCGTCATAATTCCGGAGACCCCGGAGATCCGCCAGTTCCTGCGAGACAGTCCGGTTCCGGACGGACGCCGCGCCGGCGCACGGACAGCACGACAGACCGCCTTTCCTCCCGGGCGTGATTTGCTTTAAGACGAATCAGCGAGAAATGGAGCAGATCATGACCACCGGGCTGGATGTCGCAGTTCAGATGGATCCTCTCGAAGGGATCGACATCAACGGAGATTCCTCCTTTGCGATGATGCTGGAGGCCCAGGCGCGCGGAAGCCGTCTGTTTGTGTACGGCGTGGAGACGCTTGCCCTCAGCGAAGGCGGGCAGGAAGAAGGGAAGGGTTATACGAACCGGCTCACAGCCCTGGTCCGCCCCGTCACCGTCCGGCGCGAAAAGGGCAATCACGCCACCTTCGGCGAACCCGTCCGTCGCAATCTCAGCGAGATGGACGTGATCCTGATGCGTCAGGACCCGCCCTTCGACATGGCCTACATCACCGCGACACACATGCTCGAACACGTCCACGGTGTCGGACCGGGCAAAGCCCTCGTGGTCAACGATCCGCGCTTCGTGCGGGACTCGCCCGAAAAACTGCTCGTCACGCATTACCCGGAGCTGATGCCGCCAACCCTCGTCACCTGGGACGTGCATGAAATCCGCGCCTTCCGGAAGAAATGGAAAGACATCATCGTCAAACCGCTGTTCGGAAACGGCGGCAGCGGCGTGTTCCGCATTCGTGAGGACGATCAGAACCTGAACGCCCTGCTCGAAATGCACTTCGCCCGGTCCCGCGAACCGCTGATGATCCAGCGTTACGAACCGGCCGTCCGGGCAGGCGACAAGCGCATCATCCTCGCGGACGGCACGCCCATCGGCGCGATCAATCGTGTGCCGGCTGAAGGAGAGGCCCGGTCGAACATGCATGTCGGCGGCGTGGCGAAAAAAGTCGATCTGACACCGCGCGACCGCGAAATCTGCGAAGCGATCGGACCCATGCTGAAAGAGCGCGGCCTGATTTTTGTGGGAATCGATGTCATCGGAGACTGGCTGACCGAGATCAATGTCACATCCCCGACCGGGCTTCAGGAACTCGCCCGCTTCGACGGGACAAACCCGGCCGGAATATTGTGGGACTGCATCGAAGCCCGCCTGCACGCCGCCGGGCAGGACTGAAAGGCCGCCCGCCGCATATCATCTGGCTCCGCTTCGTCCCCGGCGGAGCCACCGGCCCGTCATAAAACAACCGGAAGCACGCATCGTAAGGGTAGGCCGTGAAGGAAAATGCGGACAGAAGCGTTCAAAAAAAAGCGTTTATGTGTTTCGCAAACAGGAGACAAAGCCGGGCTCTGTCCTGCACCCTGAATCAGGACCCGTCCTGCCGGGCCTTCCTTTTCTGCTCCGCCCGCTCCCGCCGCTGCTGCAATCTCTCGAAAATATCGAACCGGCAGTCGATCCAGTCGCGGATCTGCCAGCGCCAGTAAAAAACAAAAATACTGGCCCAGGAGACAATACTGAAAAAAACAAGAAACAGAATCACGCCATCGCTCCCGCCGGCCCGGAACCGGCTCCGTCCGTCGCTCCGGCATATCCGTTACCGTCATGCCCGTTCGCCATACTTCCGGACCAGGCTGAACGCCCCGTCCGGAAAACGCCCCTGCCCGCATCAGAATGCGCCGGGCCGCCTGTCAGGGGCCTGCATGTCGGGAGTAAGTTCACGAGGTTAAATGCTCCCTGGCGCCATGAATTTTTGCATGCGCTTTCAGTGTAGGGGAACACCAGCCATGAAAAAAGACGGAACGGATCAGGAAAAACAGGATGAGGACTTTGTCCCCGGCATGCTGTATGGCAATGTCCGGTCCCGGCGTGGCGCGGAAAACCGTTTTGGTGACTTCCGGACTGTGTCTTGAGTTTTCAACCCCTTGTGGAACCTGGTTACGCCGGGCAGATAGGACGCATGAGCGAAGTCTTGCAAGGTGTCCGCGATGAGTCCGCGGAAGACGTGTCCCCCTCTCAGGAGTCGCACGGTCCGCGTGTCGCCCTTGATGCCGATGCCGTAAAGGCAGCCTACCGGCGCTGGGCCGGTGTCTACGACACCGTGTTCGGCGGAATATCCGCTTTCGGACGCAGACGGGCGGTTTCAGCCGTTAACCGCCTCCCGGGAAGCCGGGTGCTGGAGGTCGGTGTCGGAACCGGGCTGGCCCTGCCGCATTACACGGCGAGCAAACGCATCACCGGAATCGACCTGTCCTCCGACATGCTCGAGCGCGCCCGGGAACGCGTGCGCCGTGACAGGCTCACCAATGTCGACGCCCTGCTCGAAATGGACGCGGAAGAAACCCGCTTCGCCGACGCCTCCTTCGATATCGCGGTGGCGATGTTCGTCGCTTCGGTCGTCCCGCACCCGCGCCGCCTGCTGGCCGAACTCAAGCGCGTGGTGAAACCGGGCGGCCATATCCTGTTCGTCAACCATTTTCTTGCACCGAACGGCGTGCGCGGCGCAATCGAGCGCGGCATGGCGCGCGCCTCGCACTCGCTGGGATGGCATCCGGATTTCGCCATGGAAGCCCTGCTGCCTCCCGCCGACATGGCCCGCGCCTGTGTGGAGCCGGTGCCGCCTGTGGGTCTGTTTACCCTCGTCACCCTGACACGGGAGCCCGATGCAGCTTCAGGCACGGTCAGCCCGGTACCGCAGGAAGAAGTCGCCTGAGATAAGAATAACCCTGAGATAAGAATAACGATGTCCGGGGCGCGTCATAAGCAATGCAGGGCTGTCGCCTCGCGCGCCCATCAGACTTTTGACTTTCGTGAAATTCCGGTAAGGCTTCGGTCAGGGATACTGTTCAGAACGGGCCGCGCCTTCATGGCCGTCCGTCCTGCCACCGACCGGTCCGGTGATCCGTCAAACGAAAGACGCATGCGACGATGCCTGGTAAGACGCAAGTTTCGGACAAACTGAACAGCACGGCAGGCGCCGCCGGGCCAGCCCCGGTCACAGCGCCTGTCCCGGCCGTTTCCGTCGCGTCTCTCACTCTCGCCGTGGCCGTGGGCAGTATCGCCGGCGTGACAGGTATCCTGCAGGAAGCACACCTTCTCCCCGACGCGCTGACATCGGAAGCCACCCGGTTCCACCCGGTCGCCATGCTTCTTTTCGTCGCCGTGCCTGCGTTCCTTGGTGGCTTCGGACGACTTTTCCTGTCGCGCGATCTCGCTGATCCGACGCAGAGAAATGGCGGTCTGGCCCGTCTCCCGGTCCTGGACGCGCTGTCCATCGGCATGATGACGGCCTCGCTGCTGGCCTTCATCGCCGGCGGAAGTACCGGTCCGGCAGCGGCGGCCGGGCTGCTGCTCTGGAGCATCGGCGCGGTTCTGCTTGCGACAACGACCGTCGCGACCATCCTCGACAGCCGCGCCGGCCCAGGCCGCGTCGCACCGCGCGGACAGACCGGAACAGTCCGCTCTGCTCCCCTTTCGCTCTTTGCCTGGACACAGTTCTTCGCCGCCACCGGGCTTCTGTTCGCGGCCCCCGTGATGGCGGCCTCCGCGACACGGGTGCTCTTCGCCCACTCCGGCGATGCCGGCGCCATGCTCTCAGCCTTCTCCATGCCGGTCACGCTGGTCGTCCTGGTGTCGGCCTTCGGCCTCGCCGCCCGGATTTTCGACAGCGCGGCGCCGCTCACAGCCCGGAGTCGGCTGGCAACAGCGGCCCTCGCCGGCGTAACCGCCGATGGCGGCGCCGTGCTCTGGGCGCGCGGTATTCTGACCCACCAGTCTCAGTCCACAATCACACTGGCCGGAACGTGCCTCGCCGCCGTGGCGTCGCTCGCTTTCGCCGGCCTCTGGATTCGCGCCCTGTGGCGCCAGACCATCCCGATGCGGAACCGCATCGGCGTGCCGGTGCTGTGGGTTTCGGGCTTCTTTGTCTTTCTCGCCGCCGGCTGGGGCGTGCAGATGAGCAGCGGCCGCGGCCTACATGCCGCCGTGCTGAGCGGCGCGGTCTTCGTGCTGTTCGGCGCGTTTTATAACTGGCTGGAAACCGTGTCCGAAGGACGCTACCCGGCCGGCGCCGCACGGCTGCAGTTCGGACTCCTCTTTGCGGGAGCGGTGCTCTCGGCCGCAGGCGGCCCCGTCATTCACGGTCCTGTCCAGATTGCAGGTGACATCGCCATGGCCGCTTCTCTGGCCGTGTTCATGATTGTGCTGGCCGGCGCCACAAGACAGTATGGCCATGACACCGCAGGGCAGGGCGCTGCTTTGTCAGATTCTGCCCTGTCAAATGCTGCCCTGTCCCATACGGCGGACGCACGATGAGCGGCGCGACGGCTGCAGAGCGGGCTCCCCGCCAGCGATTCGAAACGGCCCGCGTCGGCACCCGTGCCGGCGACTGGGTCCAGCTTCTCAAACCCCGCGTTATCTCGCTGGTGGTGTTCACCGGCGCCGCCGGCCTGATCGTGGCTCCCGGCCCGGTCAGCCCGGTCATCGCCGCGGTCAGCATCCTCTGCATCTGTCTCGCTTCCGGCGCCGCCGGCGCGATCAACATGTGGTACGACCGCGACATCGACATCGTCATGCAGCGCACCGCCACACGCCCGATTCCCGGCGGACGCATCCCGCCCGACGAGGCGCTGGCCTACGGCCTCGGTCTCTCGGCGCTGTCCGTCGCGCTGATGTGGCTGGCCACAAGCACACTGGCCGCCGGCATTCTGGCCTTCTCGATCTTCTTCTACGCCGTCATCTACACGATGTGGCTGAAGCGCTCGACGCCGCAGAACATCGTCATCGGCGGCGCGGCAGGAGCCTTCCCGCCAATGATCGGCTGGGCCGCCGCGACGGGCTCTCTCGCCGTGCTGCCGGTCGTGATGTTCGCGATCGTCTTCCTGTGGACCCCGCCACATTTCTGGTCGCTGTCGCTTTACGCCTGCAAGGATTACGGTCGCGCCGGCATCCCGATGCTGCCCGTCGTGCGCGGCGCCCGGCATACGCGCTGGAACATCTTCGTCTATACATTGCTGCTTCTGGCCGTGTCGCTCGTGCCGTCCTTTCTGCATCTCTGCGGAACGCTCTACACCGTCACGGCCCTGGTGCTCGGGCTTGGTTTCGTGGCCTGCGCCGTGCGGGTGCTGCTCGAAAAACAGGATGCCAGCGGCGTCAGCCTGAACGGCGACAAGGCCGCGCGCCTCTCATTCCGGTTCTCCCTGGCTTATCTGTTCCTGCTGTTCTGCGGTCTGCTCGCGGACCACGGACTGACCTGGTGGCTGTCATGATCGCAACGGAAAATGCGGCGGAGCGCCCGGCCGGGCCCTCAGCATCCGAACAGGCCGAACTGACCCGCCGCCAGCGCGGCCGTGTGCTCAGCCTGGTCGGCTTCACGCTGGCGATGGCCCTGGTGATTTATGCGGTCGCGCTGATCCGTCTCTGAGGCAAGGCTTTCCAGAATTTTGCCTCCACGCTTCATAAAGTCCCCTTCGGCCGGTTTCGCTCAGTAAACCGGCCGAAGGGCAGCGCCGGTCAGCCGGCGCGCACCAGTTCGTACAGCCCGATCGCCGCCGCCACCGACACGTTCAGACTCTCCATCGTGCCCGGCATGAACAGCCCCGCAATCTCGTCGCAGCCCTCGCGCGTCAGACGCCGCAGACCGTCGCCCTCGGAGCCGAGCACCAGCGCCGCCCGTCGTCCCCCCAGAGAACCGCCATCCAGCCGGCCACCCCCGGCGTCCAGACCGATCGTCCAGATGTCATGCTGCTTCAGCGTGTCGATGCATCGCGCCAGATTCACCACACGCACCATCGGAACAATCTCCAGAGCCCCGGAAGCCGCCTTCGCCAGCGCCGCGCTCTCCTCCGGCGCATGCCGGTCCTGCATCACCACACAGGCCGCTCCGAACGCCGCCGCCGAACGCAGAATGGCGCCGACATTACGCGGGTCCGTCACCTGATCGAGCACCAGAACCGGCCCGGGACGCTCCAGCGCATCCTCCAGATCAGTCGCTTCCAGCGGCTCCACCAGCACCGCAACCCCCTGATGCACGGTGTCCGCGCCAAGCAGGGCGGTAAACTGCGCCCGCTCCGCCCGCTCAGCCACTGCCGGCAGCGGAACGGAGAGCCGCTTTACAAAATCCTCCTGCGCCTCGGCGGAAAGCAGAATCCGATGCACCGTCCGGTGCGGATTCTCCAGAACCGCCTGTGACGCATGGATCCCGGCTATCCAGTAAGGCCCGGCCCCGCGCCCGGATGACCGCCCGTGCCGTCGTGGCGAACGATGCGCCTCACGGGAGGCCGCACCCTCCGGAGCCGGACGATCGCCGCCTCCGTGCCGGTGACGCTGACCGTCCTGCGGCCGCCCCGACGAGGAATGGCCCGGGGGATGGCCGGGGGAATGACCAGAAGAATGATTTGGGGATGAGTGACGGGATTTCGGGGGACGGGATGTGCGCATGCGCCTGCTATACGACGGCACCGATGCCGCGTCATCACATCCGTTATGGACGCCCGTCCTTTCAGGCCACCGTCACCATCCGGCGCCAGAAGGCTGAAGAGGCGGAAAAGTTATGACAGGAAGGGGAAAGGACAGTGTTGACACGACCGCCAGAGCCCCGTAATTCCTCCTTCCGTCGGACAGGTGCCCGAGTGGCTAAAGGGGGCGGACTGTAAATCCGCTGGCGTACGCCTACGTTGGTTCGAATCCAACCCTGTCCACCATCTTCTTCCGAAATTTCAGAACAAGCAGAACTCTCACGCATCGTCTGATGTGTGGCTGGCGAGAGACATCCCCGGCAGGACTGCTTTTGGCTGATCCGGAAAGAAAAATCCCGGCACGAAGCCGGGACCAGATGGCGGAAAACCGCGCCTTAATCAGTATCCGCCACCACCACCGGGGCCACGTCCCATCCCCATACCGCCATTTCCGCCACCATTTCCGAATCCGGACTGACCGCCACCCATCGGACCACCGCGCTGACCTCTGTCATATCTGTCACAGTCATGATGATGAGGCGGTCCCATACACGCCGATACCGACAAAGCCAGTCCGGCAGCGAGCGTTAAGGTGAGGATTTTCTTCATAAACATCTCCATTCTCCGCTATCACGATCCCGCCTGAACATGCGTACATCATGGCGCGTATGTGACAGAGTGAAACCTGTCTCCGCGATCCATGCCCTGCCCGCTTCCCGCCGGATACACGCCATAACGCCGGATACGCTCCTTCGTCGCCAGCCGGCACAGCCTGACGCAAAACCCGATACCCCTGCCTGACACCGGCCCTCGATACAGGCCCGATCAGGCTTCAGTCATGGCGCTTCCGGCGTTATGACGGATCATGTCCGCAAAGCCTCCCGCACTTGTCTGGTTCCGCGAAGATTTCCGCCTCGCTGATAACGCCGCCCTCACCGATGCCGCCCAAAGCGGCGCGCCCCTGCTGTGCCTCGTCATTCTCGACGACGCCAGCCTGCCCGGAGCCGCCGCCCGCTGGTGGCTGGACGGCGCAATCCGCGCGCTCGACACGCAGCTGCAATCGCGGGGCGGCAGGCTCCACGTCTTTCGCGGTCCCTCCCGCGAGGTCCTGCCCCGGATCGTCCGGCAGACCGGTGCCCGCTCCGTCTTCTGGAACCGCCGCTACGACCCGAACGGCCGGGAAACGGACGCGGCCATCAAAACGGAGCTGAAAGAGGCCGGGATCACCGTCCGAAGCCATGCCGGCGCCCTCCTGCACGAGCCATGGACCGTCCGCACCCGGTCCGGAACGCCGTTCCAGGTCTTCACGGCGTTCTGGCGCAGCGCCCGCGACCTCGGCGATCCCCGGCCACCTCTGCCGGAGCCGCCCGCCCTGACCTTCGCTGACCTGCCTCCGGCCTGCGCCCACGCAGGCCTCACCCCCGATGACTACGCGCTCCGCCCCGCAAAACCCGACTGGGCACAGGGCCTGCGGGACGAATGGGAACCGGGAGAAGAAACGGCCCACGATCTGCTCGGAACATTCCTGACGGAGAATCTGGCGACCTATGCCGCCTCGCGGGATTTCCCGGCCCGGAACACCAGCTCACGCCTGTCGCCCTTTCTCCGCTTCGGCCACATCACCCCCGGTCAGATCTGGCATGCCACCGCTGAAAAAGCCGGAACCGCCAGCCAGACAGATACCGCTAAATTTCTCGCCGAGCTGGGCTGGCGCGAATTTGCCTGGTCGCTCCTGTTCACCCACGACGATCTCGCCACCCGCAACCTGCGTCCCGCTTTCGACGCCATGCCCTGGCGCAACGATCCAAAAGCCCTGAAAGCCTGGCAGCAGGGCCGCACCGGTTACCCGCTGGTCGACGCCGGAATGCGCCAGCTCTGGCACACCGGCTGGATGCACAACCGGGTCCGCATGGTGGTGGCGTCGTTTCTCGTGAAACATCTCCTGATCGACTGGCGCGAAGGAGAACGCTGGTTCGCGGACACGCTGGTCGATCACGACCCGGCAAGCAACGCCACGAACTGGCAGTGGAACGCCGGCACCGGCGTCGACGCCGCCCCATTCTTCCGGGTGATGAACCCGATCCTGCAATCCCGAAAATTCGATCCCGACGGCAGCTACATCCGGCGCTGGGTGCCGGAACTGGCGCCCCTGCCGGACAGCGCGATCCATGCCCCGTGGGAGGCCGGCGAGGACACGCTCCGCCACGCCGGCGTCATTCCGGGCGAAACCTGTCCCGCCCCGATCGTCGATCACCGCGAGGCGCGGGAACGGGCGCTCGCCGCCTGGCGCAGCCTGAAACCCTGATAATCACCCACCGGCCTCACCCCGCAGCCAGAGCCCCCAGCAGCAGATGCAGCCGCAGCCATAGCCACACAAGGGCGCTCCACGGAAACATACCGTTTCCACCATTTCGATTTAAACCGGCGCTCCGACGGCGCATCTCTGCATCAGAGCCGCTCACCGGAAAACAGGCCCCGAACGGGCCGCACGAACAGACCGCCAGAACAGGCATTCCGGAAGCAGGCAGGGAGGAACCATCATGATCGAAGTGAGACCTTTCGCCGGTATCGGCGCCGCCCGCCACGGCTGGCTGGACGCGCATCACCACTTCTCGTTCGCGAATTACCACGATCCCGACCGCGTGCACTGGGGCGCGCTCCGGGTGTGGAACGATGACGCCATTGCAGCCGGCACAGGCTTCCCCCCCCACCCGCATCGCGACATGGAAATCATCACCTATGTGCGCAGCGGCGCGATCACCCATGAGGACAGTCTGGGAAACAAAGGCCGCACGGAAGCCGGCGATGTTCAGGTCATGTCCGCCGGCACCGGAATCACCCACGCGGAATATAACCGCGAAGCCGGCCCGACGACCCTGTTCCAGATCTGGATCATGCCGGACGCCCGCGGTCACGCCCCGCGCTGGGGAGCGCGGCCTTTCCCGAAAGGCGACCGCGCGGGTCAGTTCGTGCCGCTCGCCTCGGGCCGGGAAGGGGACGGCGACGCATTATGGATCGGCGCCGACGCCCGCGTCCTCGGCGCGACCGTCAAGGCCAGAGAAAGCGTGACATACGAGACATCGAAGGATCGCTGGCTCTATCTCGTCTCCGCACAGGGCGCCATCCGGGTCAACGGCGTGAAAGCCGATGCGCGGGACGGCGTGGCCATCCATGACGAGGACCGCATCACCGTCACGGCGGATCAGGACGCCGAACTCGTCCTGGTGGACAGCGCCGCCTGACCCGTCCCGGAAGCGGCCCTTCCGCCGATATGCCCTCTTGCGATGCGACGTGACGCGGGATACCGCAACCCGTTCAGTATCGCAGGAGGGCGCCCCGATGTTTCCTTTTCCCGGTCCGAAAAGCAGGGCCGCCACCCTCGCGCTCGTCCTGGCCAGCACGACGCCCGTCGCCGCCCGCGCCGCGCCGCAGGTCGAATTCCAGCGCCTCACCTGGACGGAAATTCAGAACGCGATCCACGCCGGATACGACACCATCATCGTGCCGGTCGGCGGCACCGAACAGAGCGGCCCCTATATCGCGGTCGGCAAACATAACGTCCGCGCCCAGGCCCTCGCCGACCAGATCGCCCGCACCCTCGGCAACACCCTCGTCGCCCCGGTGATCGCCTACGTCCCGGAGGGCGGCACGTCCCCGCGCACCTCCCATATGCGCTTCCCCGGCACAATTTCGGTCACGCCGGCCGTGTTCTCCGGCCTGCTGCATTCCGTCGCCGAGAGCTTCCGCGTGCAGGGCTTCCGTCTCGTCGCCTTCATCGGCGATCACGGCGGATACCGCGCCGAAATGTGCAGGACCGCGGAAGACATCAACCGCTCCTGGGCACGGACAGGCGCCCGCGCCGCCTGTATCGACGATTACTACACCGTCATCAGCGGCGCCTACGATCAGGCCCTGCGCGCGCGGGGCCTCGCCGCCGATGTCGGCACCCACGCGGAACTGAGCGACACCTCCCTGATGCTGGCCGTCGATCCGTCAATGGTCCGCACCGAGGCCCTCAGGACCGCCCCGAAACCCGGACCGGCGGACGGCGTCTACGGAGGCGACCCGCGCCCTTCCACAGCCGAACTCGGAGAGATCGGCGTGACGATGCAGATCAAAGCGGCGGTCGCGGAAATCCGGAAACTGCAGAACCAGGGCGGCTAAGAGACTGTTTCAGAAGTTTCAGAGGAACAAAACCGTTCATAACAAGCTGATGACGTCATGTTTTTCGCGTCCCGCTCATCTGCTCGCCTTACTCAGCCGCTTAAAAAATAAAAGTTTTTGGGTGCCGCCTTTTTTCAAAAAGGCGGCGTCTTCAGAAGCTTTCCGAAAAGACTTCCCCAGAAACTTCTTCATAAAGTGATTTCACAGGAAAACTTCCGGGACAGTCTCCGGAGACAATCCACCCGAAAGGTTCTGCCGCTCAGTCCCGAACCTTGAAACGCTGCGATGCATCGAGGAATTCGTGATTCGCATCCAGCTCATGTGAAATGACGATCAGATAGGCAATCGCCCGCGTCAGCTCGATCCGGGTCGAAATATTGGCCTCACGCGCCTCGATCCGGCGCAGCAGAGCCGTCGCCCGGCGCGCCGTGCTCGACGCCCGCCCGTACTGACCCGTGAACTGGCTCATCCTGGACATCGTAATCTCCAGCGCCTGACGGGCCTGATGCGGAATCTGGTTCCGCTTCAGCAGCGTCCGGATGCGGATGATGTTCAGCCCGATCGTCATCGCGGCCAGCGTGCCCTGCAGATACCCCTCGATCGTCGGCGAGGGCGTCGGACCGGCATGACGGATGACCCGCGCGAAACGATCGATGTTGCGCCCCGTCCAGTCCTGCGTCAGCGGAATCGGCTCGGCCGACGCCAGCGTGCGGAGATCCTGAAGCATCGTCCGCCGCATCCGCCAGCGCTCGGAAGAAGCGTCGAACGGCAGAACCAGCCGGAAAATCGTCACGGCGAACGCAACGCCCATAACGATGGCGCTCGTCGAGTTGAGCCACTCGACCTCGTTCCAGCGCCCCTGATTCCACGTATGCACGAAATTCGGCAGAAGCAGCGTGTAGGCCGCGGCATGAAGCGCCGTCGCGGAATTGCGGGACGCCAGACCGCCGGCGATCATCGGCACCGCCAGCGCCGCGACAAGTTCCTCCCAGACCGTCAGCTGCGGCACCACGAGAAACACCACGAAGAACGAGATAAAGGCGGCCCAGAGACTGCCCTTGAGAAAGTTCGTCGTCGCCAGAACCGGATTTTCCCGGGTCGCGAACAGACCGCAGACAACGCCCACAAAGGTGATGAACCCGAGCCCGGCCGGCCACGCGGTCGTCTCCCACACCAGCCCCGCCGAGGTCATGGCGATCGTGGCGCGGATTCCGTTGTAGCCCGCCTCGCGCCAGTCCCGGTGCGCCTGCAGCCGGAAACGGAAATGGTCGCCCTTGATCTCGTGATGACTCGCATCGAACTCGGTGAGAGCGCCGTCCAGCTCACCCAGCAGCTCGTCAAGCGCGTTGTGCAGAATGCGTTCATCCAGCAGCGCCGTGACGCGGTCATCCGTCGAGGGCAGACCCAGCGAAATCTCTTCCGTCAGGGCGTTGACGATCTGCTGCCGGCACTCCGCGCGGAGATGCGACAGATCATGGCGCACCGCGACAATCTCTTCATCGGTTCCAAGCCGCGTCGGCACCGTCAGCAGAAAGGTACGGGTCATCCCCGCCGTGTTCTCGAACGCAGGCTGCGCGTGTTCGAGCGACTGCAGACGAACGGCCATGCCCAGCCCGCGCGACAGCAGCACAGACACGGCGGCCAGCGCGGCGCGCGCATGATCCCCCTCATGCCCGTGCGGCCCCATCTCGACCTCACTGAACTCGATCTGGTCGTTGATCGACAGCAGCGGACCGAACAGGGCGCGGGAACGGACAAGCGCCGCCTGCTTGCCTTCAAGCAGGGAGGCAATCGCCTCCGATACGCTCGACAGCGCCGTGGCGAGCTTGTGCCGGATGTTGAGCCGTGCCGTCTCCGCCAGATTATGCGCGAACAGCCCGGCAAGAAGCGCCTCGCAGGTGATGCCCAGCACGATATAGGTCGCGCGCGACATCGCGATCATGAACACGTTGTCAGGATTGTTGACCGCGCCCAGCGCGATGATCGCGGAGGTGTACCCCGCCAGCACGAGCGCATAGGAGCGGAAATTGTGGACGAGCGTCGCGCACATGCAGCACAGCCCGAGCCACAGCCCGAGAGCCGGAAAGAACAGCCAGGGCTTCTGCGGAAACGCCGAGACCAGCGTGATCGACGAAATCACGCCCAGCACCGTGCCCACCAGACGCCAGCGCGACTTGGACATGCTCTCGCCGCGTGACCCCTGCGCCACGATCCAGACGGTCATCGCCGCCCATTGCGGATCGTCGAGCTCCATCCACATGGCGATGACCAGCGCCAGAAGAGCGGCCGCCGTCGTGCGGACGGCAAATCCGAGGGCCGCCGGCGTCGGCGCGTAAAGCCATCGCAGCGCGTCGTTCCGCGATTCGCCCGGTCGTCCGATCGGTCTCAGATGACGCAGGAACGAGAGGCGCTTGATCAGAAAGAGGGGTATTCCGGGAAGCGCGGGCACGGTCTGCCAGAGTCATGGGGTGAAGAGGCGGTTCCATGAATAGCGGAGTTTTGAGCAGCATGCGCGTGGGGCCTGCCGCATAACAGCCATCCTCCGGCGCATTGCGCCTGGCTGGTTCCTGCTGATCACAGACGGAAAACACCCCCGGAATCAGCCGATGCCCCGACCCATGTCCCGATCCGTGCCCCAGCCCCAGCCCATGCTTTGCCCCATGCATCGTCTCCGCTGCACGGACCCATGCCCGGCCTGAGCACCGTCCCGCCCATCCACCCGCCGGTTTTCCGGCGCCCCGCTCATCGCCGCCCGCTCATCCCCATAGCTGATTGCCCGCCGGTAACTGCCGCCCGGCTCAGGCAAACGCTCCGGTCGCAAACCGTCGGGAAATGTGCCATGATCCTCTCCGGATATCCCGCATCAGACATCCGGGGTGGCGGCAGCAACGGACCAGAGGAAACGGTCATGAGTCTAATAGGCAATCTGGTCGATAAGATCGGCAACACGCTCGGCATTGATCTGCATGCGAAACTGAACGAGCAGCTTCACACTATGCTTGATCCGTCAAACATCCAGCAGATCGTGGCGAAAGCCGATGAGGCCGGGCTCGGCGACAAGGTCCGCTCATGGATCGGCAAGGGGGACAATCTTCCCGTCTCCCCGGACGAAATCCGACAGATCCTCGGTAACTCCGAAGTGCAGACTCTCGTGGCCCGCACCGGCCTGCCGGCTGACACCCTGCTTCCCGCCCTCGCGCATTTCCTGCCGGACGCGGTGGACAAGAAAACACCGGAAGGAACGGCCTGAAAACCTTCGGAACCGGCCGCCTTCCCGTCAGGGAAAGCGTGCCCGGCCGCCACATGACATCATGACACTGTCCGATATCATCACACGATTCGATCTCTGGCTGCTCGACAGGGTGTTCCAGCCCGTCGCGGACCGTCTGCCCGAGCGCATCCCGGCCTACGAAGCCGGGATGAGCCTGCTGCTGGGTTCGCTGCTCCTGCTGGCGACATCCATCGCCGCCATGATCATCCTGCTGGGCGAAGACCCGGTCAACGCCATCTACGACATCCTGATCTGGGGCATGTGGGTGGCGTTCTATCTCGGCGTGAACCGCATGCGCATCCTCGTGCGCCCCGGTTTCATGAACCCGCTGCGCACGATGTTCCTCGGCTTTCGCCCGATCTCCTTCGCCTTCCTGCTCTACGCAATCTGGCAGAGCACCTCCATGCCGCCCCCGTTCAGCCTGGGCCTGTGGTTCAACGCCCTGGCCGATCTGGCCTTCGTCTGCGGCGTCTACATGATCTCCTGCGAGCAGACGCCGCCGAAAAAGAAACAGGTAAAATGGAAACGCGAATTCGGCGGCGTCCCCGATCAGGGCTGAGTATCGCGGCTTCCCGCATCAGGTCTCAGAAGACGCAGGACGGAGGCACATGGGCCATCCGGACCGGGTTTCGGGGCTTTGCCCCGCGCCCCACAAAGGGACGCAGTCCCTTTGATCCCGGTCGGTTAAATAAAATGACGAAAAGAGCGTCATGCGCCGCGCGCCTTAACGATGACACTCTGCACATCACGATCTAACGGCAGATTTTCTGCGCAGCGGGCCTTCACAGGTCGCCCTCGGGAAGGAAAAGCCAGGCCCCGTCCGGAACACCCCCGCAAGCTGCCATCCAGCCCTCGATATCAGGCTCCCGCTATCAGACCACCCCGTCCAGAATCGCCCGCGCCTGCTCCGCATCCAGCGCAATCTGCGTCCTGAGCGCGTCCAGCCCGTCAAACCGCTTTTCCGCCCGCAACAGGGTATGCAGCGCCACCGACAGCGGCTGGCCATACAGATCCCCGTCAAAGTCGAAGAGATTGACCTCGAGCCGGCTCTCCTGCCCGTCATTGATCGTCGGCCGGCGCCCGATATTGGCCACGCCACGAAAGACCCGCCCGCCCTCAAGCCGGACGGTCGCGGCATAAACACCGCGCGCCGGCTCCAGATGACGCCCCAGCGGCACATTCGCCGTCGGAAAGCCAAGCAGCCGCCCCCGCTTGTCGCCATGCTGCACAATGCCCCGGATCGACCACAGACGACCAAGTTCATGCGCCGCCCGTTCCGGATAGCCATCCTGAAGCAGACGCCTGATCCGGCTCGACGAATAAGGCCCGTTCGCATCCGTCAGCGCCGGAACGAGCGTAAACCCCATATCCAGTTCCGCAGCCCGCTCCGCCAGAAAATTCGTGTCGCCGCCACGCCGGTGCCCGAATGCAAAATCATGCCCGCATGCAATATGCCGCAGACCGAGCGCGTCATGCAGCACACCCTGAACGAACTGTTCGGCGCTCATCTGCGAAAACGCCTCGTCGAAGCGGATCTGAAACACATGCCGCACACCAAGCGCCGCCAGCGCCGCAAACCGCTCCTCCGCCAGGGTCAGCCGGAACGGCGGGTCCTGCGGCCGGAACAGCTCACGCGGATGCGGCTCGAACGTCACAACCGCAAGAGCCTCGTCCGGACGCGCCTGATGCAGCGTCCGCAACAGATGCGCATGGCCGAGATGAACCCCGTCGAAATTGCCCAGCGCCGCAACCGCACCCCGCGCCTGCGCCGGGATGGCGCGCCAGTCCGTGTAAAGCTCAGCGCTCATGAGCGGTCAGCGGCAGGGGCCGGCAGCGCGAACAGCGCCGCCACGTCCGTCATGTCATGCGCGACCGGATGCGCCGTTCCGGCAACGGTTCCGTCCTCCGCCCGCACCATCTGACAGGTCAGCAGCCCGGCCTCCGACGCCGCGTCCAGTTCAGCGACGACATCCGAGACAAACAGAACCTCATCCGCCTTCCAGCCCTGCGTCGCGAGAATCGTCCGGTAGCTGGCCGCCTCTTTTTTTCCACCCATCTCCAGATCGAGAAACGCCGAAAATAACGGCGTCAGATCGCCGTCCGTGGTGTGCCCGTAGATCAGCTTCTGCGCCGCCGCCGATCCGGAGGAATAAACAGCGAGAGTCAGCCCCCGCCCATGCCAGGCCCGAAGGGCAGGGGGCACATCCGGAAACAGCGTCGCCTGCAGCGTGCCGTCGGCATACCCTTCCGCCCAGGCCAGCCCCTGCAACGCCTTCAGCGGCGCCATCTTGGCATCCGCGTCCATCCACGCCATCAGTTGCTCCACCGGAGCAACACCGGGCGCCATCCGTCGCGTTTCAGCCAGAGCCTCCTTCACCACAGAATCGGCCGCCCGACGCTCCGTCAGCGCCGGCAAAGCCGCTCGTGCGTAAGGAAACAGAACCTTGTGAACAAAGGAAACCGGGGTCGTCGTCCCCTCGATATCCAGCAGAATCACCTTCGGCGGCGTCGTCACGACAGGATTCACGGTGCGAGATATCATGCCGCGCGCGCCGGAAAGCGGAGCGCGATATCGTCTCCCGTATAATCCGCGATCCATCCGTCCCGGTTCGTGAAGATCCGCAACGCCACGACGTCCGGCGTCTCACCGGCATCGAACCAGTGCGGTGTGCCCGCCGGAACCGAAATCAGATCGCCCTGCGTGCAGCCCACATCATAGACGTGCTCGTCGACATGCAGCACGAAATGCCCCGCGCCATGCACGAAAAACCGGACCTCATCTTCCGTGTGAACATGCTCCGACAGAAATTTCGCGCGCAACGCCTCACGATTGGGCGTGTTCACGTCAATGCGGATCACATCGGCCGACCCGGCGCCCGTTTCTCCCATCAGCCTGTCCAGCCACGGACGGTAACGTTCCAGAACAGCAGCCTCGTCCGCCTCGCGCGGCGGCGCTTCCGCCCCGTCCCAGCGCTCGAACCGGACCCCGATCGTCTTCAGCCGTGCCGCGATCGCCTCCGGATCATCCGTGCCGAACTCAGGCCGCTCCGGACGGGTATCATCGAAAACGACAAGACTGCTCACGTCACATCCCTCGAAGCAGTGGTGGAGACGAGCCTGCGCCGCTCAGCCTCGCAGGACAGCAGAAATTCCAGCCCCTCAAGCCGGGCAAGAGCCGTATCCATGTCAGGCCCCCAGACATAGACGCCATGTCCGCGAATGACGTAGCCGGCCTTCATCTCATCCAGATAAAGCGCAACACTGCGCGACAGACGCGGAATATTCTGATCGTTGGCGAAGATTGGCACGGCCAGGCGCGTCTTATGCGTCGTCTGGCCTTCAAACACCTTCAGCACTTCATAATCTTCAAGGTGGATGGCGGAATCGGTCGCAATCATCGACAGCACCGTCGAGGCCACCGAATGACCATGCAGAACAGCCCCGGCATCGGGAAAATGTTCGTAAATCTGACAATGCAGAAACGTCTCCGCGCTCGGACGCTGGCCCGGCACCACAGGACGCCCGTCCGCAGTCACCTCGATCACGCCATCCGGAGTCAGAAAACCCTTGTGACCACCCGAACGCGTAACCGCAATGCGCCCGTCCGCCAGCCGCACGCTGAGATTACCCGCCGTCGCGGGCACCCAGCCACGCTGATCCATCCGCCATCCGGCACGGATGATCGCCGCCACCGCGTCATCCCAGGCCGGATCAGCTGCCCGCTCATCCGCCGGCGAAATCTGCGCGAGATCCGCCGGCACCGTCACCGCGAGGGCACTCCCGGTCATATCACCCCCGGCGCCATCGCTCCCGGTGCTGCCGCTCATCGTCCCGATATTCCGCCGGTCAGGATGAATGCGTGCTGCCGGAAGGCCGCGCCGCCGTCGTGCTGTCCGCCGTGAACGTCGTGCCCGGCTGAGGCGGCGGCGAAATGCGTCCGTCGGACTTCACGCTCTGCTCCATGGATTCGTCATCCTCAAGATTCTTCTTGAACGACTTAATCCCCTTGGCGAAATCGCCCATCAGTCCGCTGATCTTGCCGCCGCCACCGAAAACGACCACCACGACGGCCAGCACGATCAGCCAGTGCCAGATACTCAGGCTACCCATTGCTTCGACTCCTGGTTGTCTCCATCGTGCCCGCTGGTTCCGGCCAGACGCGCATCTGATGTTACTTGGTTAACTCTCACAGGACATGGCTGCCCCGAAGCCACGATGCAAGCGTCCCATACGCGCTATTACACCTCAACGCATCACAACGCCATCGGGCACAGACGCAGCCAGAACACGGAACAGGGAAACGCCCCCGACAGAAAAGGCCCGTCAGAAAGCCCCGCCAGAAAGTCTGCGCCAGAAATTCCGGGCCATAAAATCCGGATCAGGAAATCCAGCCCTCACGCCGCGCGGGGAGAATAAAGCCCCAGGTCGGATACACCGTGCGCCCCATGCTCCCCGTCGCGGACCACCATACCCGCACCCGCGTCCAGTCATTCGCCGGCGACACATCAACCACCGGCACCGCATGATCGACGCGTCCCGGATTCCAGTTCGCCTGATCCACAAGAATGGCCCGCGGTCCGCGCACCGCCCTCACCACCGAGACATGCCCGTCCGGCAGTCGCGACGAGGAGCGGAACACCAGCACGGAACCGGATTGCGGCTGCGACGCGCGCGGATACAGTCCGCGTGCCCCCGCCCACCAGGACGAAGCAGAACCCCTGAGCGCAATCGCCGAATGTTCCCGCGCCCAGGGCGCGCATTGCAGCCGGCCATGCCAGCTCCGGCCCGTCCCCCCGCCGCCGGCACAAGCCGCGAGCAGAAACGGGAGGAGCAGGGCGGTCAGACGGACAGGAAGAATGCGTAGGACCTCAGAGAAAACGGATCGGCACATCCTCATCCCGGACCACCTTTCCTCCACATCATTCCGCCCCGCCGGACGCGACAATACCCGCTGTCACAAAAAAATCCCCCGTTACCGTCGCCGCGGAACATCTTTCACGAGGTATACCCCTCACCGCGCACATCCCTCACAGGGCATCCTTCATCGCAATAATCCGCTCCCCGGCCTCGTCGCGATCCATGGCCAGCGCCCGCATGGCAACGTCGCGGGTAAACCCGGCCCGCGCAAAAGCGGCCAGAATCCGGGCATCCTGTTTCTGTGCTGCCTGCCTCTCTGCCTCATCCGCCAGCCCGGCCGCTCCATCGTCAGATACGTCACTGCCAGACGTCCCGCCGCCAAACGGCCCCACCCGTCGCTTGCGGGCAAAAACCAGCGCCGCCGCCAGCTCCGAATCGCGCGCCCGCTCGTCCTCGCCCAGCGTCTCGTCCAGCACCTCCGCTACGGTGGATGTGGCGACGCCCTTCGCCGCAAGCCGCGCCTCAACCGACCGGCGGGACTGGCCCGAACGGGTAAGGCGAGCGGCCCGCGCCCGCGCGAACGACGAATCGTCGACCGCACCCAGCTCCGCCATTTTTCCCGCAACCACGGCGCAGAGCGGCATCAGCCGCGCGGTCACGCCGGCAATCTCGTCGGATGACACGCCATCCTCCGCCGCCCTGCGCGCCCAGCGGCCGATCCGGCGTTCAAGAACCTGCGTCAGACCGCGTTCCGTGGTCGCGAAACGCGCCAGATGCGCCAGCGCGGCCTCACGCAGAGCCGCCTGATCGGGAGGAGGCCCCGCAGGGCGGGGCGTGCCGGAAGACCGTGTCGCCATAACCTGATCAGCCTATCATAACACACGGCCGGCTGTCACAGGCGCTCCCCGCGACCAGACCGGACACGGCTCCCTCATCCGGACCCGGCACGGTCCCGTCACCCTCCGGAGTCACATCCATACCCGGGCGCTTGACTCCTCCGGAGATGCAGCGTAAGGCGCCCCCTCCTACGGAACGCGGGAGAATTGCTGACGCGCCTGATAAGCGTGACGGCGTCGCTCGAACCGCGGTCCGGGCATAACACTAAGGAGTCCCGGATATGGCCAAAAAGATCGTTGGCTACATCAAGCTGCAGATTCCCGCCGGCAAGGCCAACCCTTCGCCGCCGGTCGGTCCCGCTCTCGGTCAGCGCGGCCTGAACATCATGGAATTCTGCAAGGCGTTCAACGCCAAAACGCAGGGCATGGAGCCGGGAATGCCGGTTCCGGTCGTCATCACCGCCTATGCCGACCGCACCTTCAGCTTCATCACCAAGACGCCGCCGAACACCTACTTCCTGCTCAAGGCCGCTAAGATCTCCAAGGGCAGCCAGACAGTCGGTAAGGCCGCAACCGTCGGCAAGGTGACGATGTCGCAGCTTCGCGAGATCGCCGAAACGAAGACCCCGGATATGAACGCCAACGATATCGACGGCGCGGTCCGGATGCTGATCGGTTCAGCCCGCTCGATGGGCCTGCAGGTTGTGGAGGGCTGAGATCATGGCAAAGAACAAGCGTCTGACAGCGGCCCGCGCCGCAATCGACAGCACGAAGGCTTACGGCCTCGATGAGGCAATCGGCCTGGTCAAGAGCAACGCGAAGGCGAAGTTCGACGAGACCGTCGAAATCTCCATGAATCTCGGCATCGACCCGCGTCACGCCGACCAGATGGTCCGTGGTCTGCTCTCCCTGCCGAACGGCACGGGCAAGACTCTGCGCGTCGCCGTGTTCGCCCGCGGCCCGAAAGCCGAGGAAGCTCAGGCCGCCGGCGCCGACATCGTCGGTGCGGAAGACCTGATGGAGAAGGTGCAGGCCGGCGAAATCAATTTCGACCGCTGCATCGCGACCCCGGACATGATGGGCCTCGTCGGCCGTCTCGGTAAGGTGCTCGGTCCGCGCGGCCTGATGCCGAACCCGAAACTCGGCACCGTCACGATGGACGTCAAAGGCGCCGTCACGGCCGCCAAGTCCGGCCAGGTCGAGTATCGCGCCGAGAAGGCCGGTATCGTTCACGCCGGCATCGGCAAGGCATCCTTCGACGCCGGCAAGCTCGCCGAGAACATTCGCGCATTTGTGGACGCCGTCCAGAAAGCCCGCCCGACCGGAGCGAAAGGCACGTATCTGAAAAAGATTGCGCTGTCCTCCACGATGGGTCCCGGCGTGCGCGTCGACGTGTCGGGCTTCGCGGCCTGACGTCATAAAGATGATCCCGGGAGACTTCGGTCGCCCGGTTTCCAGGATGGCCCGTTCGGGTCATCCGATCCTGTCCAAGACCGGGCGTGGCTGATGCCTTAATCCCTGCTTCGGGTGACCGGAGCAGAAACGACCGGAAGACGAGGATACTGGTTATGCAGGCGTCATTGCCTGCGTCTCCGTGTGTTCCGTAACAAGGACAGGCGAACCGGACCCGCAGCCATCCGGCTGCTGGTTCTCGGACAACCCGGCCGCTCCGCATTCCGCGGAGGGGTCAAAACGGAGACGGGAAGTGAACCGTACGGAGAAGCGCGAATTTGTCGCGTCCCTCGCCGCCGTATTCGCCGAGACGTCCATGGTCGTTGTCACCCGTAATGACGGGCTGACAGTCGCTCAGGTGACGGATCTGCGACGCCGGGTGCGCGCTGCGGGAGCGACATACAAAGTCGCGAAGAACCGGCTGGCCACTCTCGCCCTGGACGGGACCCGGTTCGACGGCATCGCCCCCCTGCTGAAGGGTCCGACCGCGCTTGCGTGGTCGCAGGACCCCGTGGCGGTGGCAAAGGCAGTCGTCGAGTTCGCCAAGACCAATGACAAGCTGGTTCTGCTCGGCGGAGCCCTCGGCACCCAGACGCTCAGTGTCGAAGGTGTCAAGGCTCTCGCAGAACTGCCGTCGCTGGAAACACTGCGCGCGCAGCTGGTGGGGCTTATCTCCACGCCGGCCACGCGTATCGCAGGCGTTCTTCAGGCGCCGGCAGGACAGCTTGCCCGGGTCTTCGGGGCCTATGCCAAAACGGGCGAGGCGGACGCAGCCTGACGCGTGTCCCCATCGCGGGGGCAATAAAATTCGCATAACCTGGGGAATCGGGTTGTGCATCGGTAACCAGTATCTATATTAGGAAGACCATATCATGGCCGATCTGAACAAGCTTGTTGACGAGCTGTCCGCTCTTACAGTCCTTGAGGCTGCTGAGCTGTCAAAGCTTCTTGAAGAGAAGTGGGGCGTGTCCGCCGCTGCTCCTGTCGCTGTTGCGGCCGGTCCGGCTGCTGCCGCTGCCGCGCCTGCTGAAGAGCAGACCGAATTCACGGTCATCCTCGCCAAGGCTGGCGACAAGAAGATTAACGTGATTAAGGAAATCCGCACCATCACCGGTCTGGGCCTGAAAGAGGCGAAGGATCTCGTCGAGGGTGCGCCGAAGACCGTCAAGGAAGGCGTCAACAAGGACGAGGCCGAGAAGATCAAGAAGACTCTCGAGGACAATGGTGCATCTGTCGAAATCAAATAACGACACTGTTCCCGCGGCGGAGCGTCTTCTGCTCCGCTGTGTTTTTTGAAGTCGGTTTTCGGGCGGACGCTGTTCTGGTCTCCGCCTGTTCGTCTGTGACGGATCGTTTTTCAGGTCTGTCATCTCGGGCGATTAAGGCATGGTGCGCGGGGCAGCCGGTAACGGCGGCATCCGCTGCGATATTTCAGCCGGACCGTCTGGCCCTCTGTTTTTCCGGGAAACCGGACACGGGAGGCCTGGTGGTCCGACGGCAGGGACGGGGCAATACAGTATGAACGCCATTACGAAATCGTTCACGGGACGCAAGCGGATCCGCAAGAGCTTCGGACGGATCCCCGAAGTTGCGCCGATGCCTAACCTTATCGATGTTCAGCGCGCCTCCTATGAGGCCTTCCTGCAGGCGAATGTCTCGCCTGACGCCCGCACGCAGACGGGGCTCCAGGAAGTTTTCCGCTCTGTGTTCCCGATCAACGACTTCGCGGGTCGTGGTCGGCTGGAGTTCGTCCAGTACGAATTCGAAGAGCCGAAATATGACGTCGAGGAATGCATCCAGCGTGGTCTTACATACGCGGCGCCGCTGAAGGTGATCCTGCGTCTCATCGTGTGGGATGTGGACGAGGATACCGGTTCGCGCTCGATCCGCGACATCAAGGAGCAGCCCGTCTACATGGGCGACATGCCCCTGATGACGGATAACGGCACCTTCATCATCAACGGCACCGAGCGCGTGATCGTCAGCCAGATGCACCGCTCGCCGGGCGTCTTCTTCGATCACGACAAGGGCAAGACCCACTCTTCGGGCAAATATCTCTTCTCCGCGCGCGTCATCCCGTATCGCGGCTCCTGGCTCGACTTCGAGTTCGATGCCAAGGACCTGATCTATGTCCGCATCGACCGCAAGCGTAAGCTGCCGGTCACCACGCTGCTCTACGCGCTCGAAGGCGCCCATTCCGAAGCTGCCCGCCGCGCCAAGGCGGAAGAGGGCGGTGACGTCGATTCCCTCGAAATCCGTGGCATGGACCCGGACGAGATTCTCGGCTGCTTCTACGGCACCGTCACCTTCGCGAAGACCCCGAAGGGCTGGGCGCGTCCGTTCGACCCTGACGCATTCCGGGGGCAGAAGCTTCTGTCCGATCTCGTGGATGCGCAGACAGGTGAGGTCGTCGCTCCCGCCGACTCCAAGCTGACCGCCCGCACGGTCCGCAAGATCGCCGAGACCACAAAGGAAGTTCTGGTCGGCGAGGCCGATCTGCTCGGCCGCTTCATCGCCCATGACATCGTCAATATGCAGACCGGTGAGATCTATGGCGAGGCCGGCGAGGAACTGACCGAAGCCCGCCTCACAGCGCTGGAAGAAGCCGGCCTGACGGAACTGCCGACCCTCGCCATCGATCCGGCCAACGGCCCGTGGATTCGCAACACGCTGACGGTCGATAAGAACAGCTCGCGTGACGAGGCACTGATCGACATCTACCGCGTCATGCGTCCCGGCGAGCCGCCGACCGCCGAAACGGCGGAAGCGATGTTCCGCAGCCTGTTCTTCGATCCCGACCGCTACGACCTGTCATCCGTCGGCCGCGTGAAAATGAACATGCGCCTCGGCGTCGACTGCCCGGACACCGTTCGCGTCCTGCGCAAGGAAGACATCCTCCGCACCATCAAGGTCATGTGCGACCTGAAGGACGGCCGCGGTCAGATCGACGACATCGACAATCTCGGCAACCGTCGCGTCCGCTCCGTCGGCGAGCTGATGGAGAACCAGTACCGCGTCGGCCTGCTCCGCATGGAGCGCGCCATCCGCGAGCGCATGGGTTCCGTCGATATCGACACCGTCATGCCGCACGACCTGATCAACGCGAAGCCGGCAGCCGCCGCCGTGCGCGAGTTCTTCGGCTCGTCGCAGTTGTCGCAGTTCATGGATCAGACCAACCCGCTTTCGGAAGTCACGCATAAGCGTCGTCTTTCGGCCCTCGGCCCGGGCGGTCTGACCCGCGAGCGCGCCGGCTTCGAGGTGCGTGACGTCCATCCGACGCATTACGGCCGGATCTGCCCGATCGAGACGCCGGAAGGTCCGAACATCGGTCTGATCAACTCGCTGGCGACCTATGCGAAGGTCAACAAATACGGCTTCATCGAGACCCCGTACCGTCTGGTGAAGGACGGCGTCTTCCAGGATGGCTGGAAATACCTCTCCGCCATGGAGGAAGAGCGTCTCGTCGTCGCCCAGGCCGACGCGAAGCAGAGTCCGGACGGCCGTCTGACCGGCGAGCTGGTCTCCGTCCGCCGGAACGGCGACTTCCGCCTCGTCCCGCCGACCGACGTTACCGCCTGCGACGTCTCGCCGAAACAGCTCGTCTCCGTCGCCGCGGCGCTGATTCCGTTCCTTGAGAACGATGACGCCAACCGCGCGCTGATGGGCTCGAACATGCAGCGTCAGGCCGTGCCGCTGGTACGTTCCGACGCACCGCTGGTCGGCACCGGCATGGAAGCCGCCGTCGCCCACGATTCCGGCGCAACGATCGTCGCCCGCCGCCCCGGCGTGGTCGATCAGATCGACGGCGCCCGCATCGTGGTGCGCACGACCGACGACAAGGGCGCGACCCAGGGCGTCGACATCTATCGTCTGCGTAAATACTCCCGCTCCAACCAGTCCACCTGCATCAACCAGCGCCCGCTGGTTCGTGTTGGCGACCAGGTCGCGGCCGGAGACATCATCGCCGACGGTCCGTCGACGGAGCTCGGTGAACTGGCTCTGGGCCGGAACGTGCTCGTCGCGTTCATGCCGTGGAACGGTTACAACTTCGAGGATTCCATCCTCATCTCCGAGCGCATCGCCCGCGATGACGTCTTCACCTCGATCCATATCGAGGAATTCGAGGTCATGGCCCGCGACACGAAGCTGGGTCAGGAAGAAATCACCCGCGACATCCCGAATGTCGGTGAAGAAGCCCTGCGCTGCCTCGACGAGGCCGGCATCGTTTATGTCGGCGCCGAAGTGAACCCCGGCGATATCCTCGTCGGCAAGGTCACGCCGAAGGGCGAAAGCCCGATGACGCCGGAAGAAAAGCTCCTCCGCGCCATCTTCGGTGAAAAAGCCTCCGACGTGCGCGACACCTCGCTGCGCCTGCCGCCCGGCACCACCGGCACGATCGTCGATGTCCGCGTCTTCTCCCGTCGCGGCGTCGACAAGGACGAGCGCGCCATGGCGATCGAGCGCGCCGAAATCGAACGTCTGGCGAAAGACCGTGATGACGAGCAGGCCATCCAGGAACGTTCGTTCTACAATCGTCTGCGCGAGCGTCTGCTCGGCCAGACGGCGGGAACGGGCTTCAAGGGCCTCAAATCCGGCACGCCGATCACCGAGGAGGTGCTCACCGAGATCCCCCGCGGCGCATGGCGCAACATCACGGTCGCTTCCGATGCCGTGATGGCCGAACTCGAGACCCTGCGCGCCGAGTTCGATGTCGCGGTCGGCAAGATCAAGGGCCGCTTCGACAGCAAGGTCGAGAAGCTGCAGCGTGGCGACGAACTGCCGCCCGGCGTGATGAAAATGGTCAAGGTGTTCGTCGCGGTGAAGCGCAAGCTGCAGCCGGGTGACAAAATGGCCGGACGTCACGGCAACAAGGGTGTCGTCTCCCGCGTCGTCCCGGTCGAGGACATGCCGTTCCTGGAGGACGGAACCTCGGTCGATCTCGTGCTGAACCCGCTCGGCGTGCCATCGCGTATGAATGTCGGTCAGATCCTCGAAACCCATCTCGGCTGGGCGTGTGCCAATATCGGCAAACGCATCGGCACGATGGTCGATCAGTACCAGCGCGACGGCGAAAAGAAGCAGGCTCTGCTGGACGAGCTGAAAGACGTCTATGGCGAGGAGGTCTACAAAGCCGACATCGCCGACATGGAGCACGGTCAGCTGGTCGAGCTGGCGAACAATCTGCGCAAGGGCGTTCCCATCGCGACCCCGGTGTTCGATGGCGCGTCCATCCCGGACATCGAGAACATGCTCGAAAGGGCAGGGGTCGACCGCTCCGGACAGTCGCAGCTGATCGACGGCCGCACCGGCGAGCCGTTCGAGCGCAAAACGACGGTCGGCTACATCTATATGCTGAAGCTGCACCATCTCGTGGACGACAAGATCCACGCCCGCTCGATCGGTCCTTACTCGCTGGTCACGCAGCAGCCGCTGGGTGGTAAGGCGCAGTTCGGTGGTCAGCGCTTCGGTGAGATGGAGGTCTGGGCGCTCGAGGCTTACGGCGCCGCCTACACGCTGCAGGAAATGCTGACAGTGAAGTCCGATGACGTGTCGGGCCGCACCAAGGTCTATGAGTCGATCGTGCGTGAGCAGGACGATTTCGAGGCCGGCATCCCGGAGAGCTTCAACGTTCTTATCAAGGAACTGAAGTCGCTCGGCCTGAACGTCGATCTGGAAAACAGTGGTGACTGAGCAAGAGGCGAGACACGCTTTCGTTTCCGCCGGGAAGAACAGTCTTCCCGGCGCCGGCTTATTTTCGATGAATTCGGGTGCGGGACATAACGCCCCGCACGGCGCGGCAGCACACCGCGCCATTTCCGTTCTGGAGGTTTTCGGCGCATGAATGAACTCATGAAGATCCTTGGCCAGACAGGCCAGGCTGCCACCTTCGATCAGATCAGGATCCAGCTGGCGTCCAGCGAGCAGATCCGGTCATGGTCGTACGGCGAGATCAAAAAGCCCGAGACGATCAACTATCGTACGTTCAAGCCCGAGCGCGACGGCCTGTTCTGCGCGCGTATCTTCGGGCCGATCAAGGACTACGAGTGCCTCTGCGGCAAATACAAGCGGATGAAGTTCCGCGGCATCATCTGCGAGAAGTGCGGCGTCGAGGTCACTCTCGCGAAGGTGCGCCGCGAGCGCATGGGCCACATCCAGCTCGCCAGCCCGGTCGCCCATATCTGGTTCCTGAAGTCGCTTCCGAGCCGCATCGGCCTGATGGTCGACATGACGCTGAAAGATCTCGAAAAAGTCCTGTATTTCGAGAGCTACGTCGTCCTTGAGCCCGGCACCTCGCCGTTCAAGCAGTTCAGCCTGCTGTCGGAAGACCAGTATCTCGATGTCATGGACGAACATGCCGAGGACGGCATTGAAGTCGGCATCGGCGCTGAGGCCGTCAAAAAGATTCTCGAGCGCATCGACTGCGACGCCGAGAAGGTCAAGCTGCGCCAGGACCTCAAGGAGACGACCTCCGAGGCCAAGCGCAAGAAGCTCGTCAAGCGCCTGAAGCTGATCGAGGCTTTCGCCGAGAGCGGCTGCAAGCCGGAATGGATGATTCTCGACCTCGTGCCGGTCATCCCGCCCGAACTGCGCCCGCTCGTTCCGCTCGACGGCGGCCGCTTCGCCACGTCCGATCTGAACGATCTGTACCGTCGCGTCATCAACCGTAACAACCGCCTGAAGCGGCTGATGGAGCTGCGCGCGCCGGACATCATCGTCCGCAACGAAAAGCGCATGCTGCAGGAAGCCGTCGACGCCCTGTTCGACAACGGCCGCCGCGGCCGCGCCATCACCGGCGCCAACAAGCGTCCGCTGAAGTCGCTGTCCGACATGCTGAAAGGCAAGCAGGGCCGCTTCCGTCAGAACCTGCTCGGCAAGCGTGTCGACTATTCCGGTCGTTCGGTCATCGTCGTCGGTCCCGAGCTGAAGCTGCATCAGTGCGGCCTGCCGAAGAAGATGGCGCTCGAGCTGTTCAAGCCGTTCATCTACTCGAAGCTCGAGAAATACGGCCACGCCACCACCATCAAAGCCGCCAAGCGCATGGTGGAAAAAGAGCGTCCGGAAGTCTGGGATATCCTCGAAGAGGTGATCCGCGAACACCCGGTCATGCTCAACCGCGCGCCGACGCTGCATCGTCTGGGCATCCAGGCGTTCGAGCCGATCCTCGTCGAGGGCAAGGCCATCCAGCTTCACCCGCTGGTCTGCACCGCCTTTAACGCCGACTTCGACGGCGATCAGATGGCCGTCCACGTGCCGCTGTCGCTCGAAGCCCAGCTCGAAGCCCGCGTGCTGATGATGTCCACCAATAACATCCTCAGCCCGGCGAACGGCAAGCCGATCATCGTGCCGTCGCAGGATATCGTTCTCGGCCTGTATTATCTCAGCCTGGAGACGCCGGAATTCGCGGCGACCCCGGATAAGAGCGAATATAACGAGCAGACCGGCGCGCTGATCAGAGAAGGCGCCCCGGCCTACGGCTCGATCAACGACGTCGAATACGCCCTGAGCACCGGCGCGCTGAAGCTGCACGACAAGATCCGCGCCCGTCTCGAAATGGTCGACGCCGAAGGCAAAACCGTCCGCGAGACCGTCGTCACGACACCGGGCCGCGTGCTCATCGCGCAGATCCTGCCGAAGAGCGCCGCAATTCCGTTCTCGCTGATCAACCGGCAGCTGACGAAAAAGAACGTCTCGGACGTCATCGACGCCGTGTATCGTCACTGCGGTCAGAAAGAAGCGGTCATTTTCTGCGATCGGATGATGACCCTCGGTTTCCGTCACGCGGCGAAGGCCGGCATCTCCTTCGGCAAGGATGACATGATCATCCCGAAAGAGAAGAAAGCCCTGGTCGATCACACAGCGGCCGAAGTCAAGGAGTTCGAGCAGCAGTATCAGGACGGCCTGATCACCGCCGGCGAACGCTATAACAAAGTGGTCGACGCCTGGTCGCGCTGCACGGACGAAGTCCAGGCCGCGATGACCCGGGAACTGTCAACCGCCGAGATCGGCAAGCCTATCAACTCGGTGTGGATGATGAGCCACTCCGGTGCGCGTGGGTCGCCGGCTCAGATGAAGCAGCTCGCCGGTATGCGCGGTCTGATGGCCAAGCCGTCGGGCGAGATCATCGAGCAGCCGATTATCGCCAACTTCAAGGAAGGCCTGTCGGTTCTCGATTACTTCACCTCGACCCACGGCGCCCGTAAGGGGCTGGCCGATACCGCTCTGAAGACCGCGAACTCCGGTTACCTAACCCGTCGTCTCGTCGACGTGGCCCAGGACTGCATCATCGTCGAAGACGATTGCGGAACCGAGCGCGGCCTGACGGTTCGCGCCGTCATGGATGGCGGCGAGGTCGTCTCCTCTCTCTCTGAGCGCGTTCTCGGCCGGACCCTGGCCGCCGACGTCGTCAACCCGTCCACCGGAGAGGTTGTGTTCAGACGCAACCATCTGATCGACGAGGCCGACGCGGAGAAGCTGGAAAAGGCCGGCGTCGAGACGGTGCTCATCCGTTCCGTGCTGACCTGCGACAGCCGCGTCGGCGTCTGCGGCCACTGCTATGGCCGTGACCTCGCCCGCGGAACCCCGGTCAATATCGGCGAAGCGGTCGGCGTCATCGCCGCCCAGTCCATCGGTGAGCCCGGCACGCAGCTGACCATGCGTACCTTCCATATCGGCGGCGCCGCGCAGCGTGGCGCGGAGCAGTCGATGGTGGAGGCCTCGCGTGACGGCAAGGTGACCATCCGCAACCGCAACGTGGTGCAGAACAGTCAGAACGTTCCTGTCGTCATGTCGCGTAACTGCGAAATCGTGCTGACGGACGAGAACGGCACCGAACGCGCCCGCTACCGCGTGCCTTACGGCTCACGTCTGCTGGTCGATGACGGACAGGCCGTCGAGCGTAACCAGAAGATGGCCGAGTGGGACCCGTACACCCTGCCGATCATCACCGAGAAAGCCGGAACGGTCGAATATCTCGACCTGATCGACTCCATCACCCTCGTCGAGCGGATGGACGAAGTCACTGGCCTGACCTCGAAAGTGGTCGTGGATTACAAGCAGGCGTCCAAAGGCGTCGATCTCCGTCCGCGTCTGCAGCTCAAGGATGAGAAAGGCGAGGTCATCAAGCTGGATAACGGCAACGATGCCCGTTACTTCCTGTCGCCTGACTCGCTGCTGTCGGTCGAAAACGGCGCAACGGTCCATGCCGGTGACGTCCTCGCCCGTATCCCGCGTGAAGGTTCGAAAACCCGTGACATCACGGGTGGTCTGCCGCGCGTGGCCGAACTGTTCGAGGCCCGTCGTCCGAAAGACCACGCGATCATCGCCGAGAACGAAGGTCGCGTCGAATTCGGTAAGGATTACAAGTCGAAGCGCCGCATCATCGTCAAGAACGACGAGACCGGCGAAGAGACTGAGTATCTGGTGCCGAAGGGCAAGCACGTTTCCGTTCAGGAAGGCGACTTCGTCCAGAAGGGCGATCCGCTGGTCGACGGTCCGCGCGTTCCGCATGACATTCTGAAGGTCATGGGCGTCGAGGCGCTCTCCGACTATCTCGTCAACGAGATCCAGGATGTGTACCGGCTGCAGGGCGTGAAGATCAACGACAAGCACATCGAGGTGATCGTTCGCCAGATGCTGCAGAAGGTCGAGGTTCTGGAGCCGGGCGACACGACCTATCTGATCGGCGAGACCATTGACCGCATCGAGTTCGAAACAGAGAACACGAAGCGCCTCAATGCGGGGGACCGTCCTGCCGTGGCCATGCCGGTGCTTCAGGGCATCACCAAGGCCTCGCTGCAGACACAGTCCTTCATCTCGGCCGCCTCCTTCCAGGAGACCACACGCGTGCTGACCGAAGCCGCCACAGCCGGCAAGATCGACTCGCTGAACGGTCTCAAGGAGAACGTGATCGTCGGACGCCTGATCCCGGCCGGAACCGGCAGCGTGATGAACAAGCTGCGTGCGGTCGCCGCGCGTCAGGATCGCCAGCGCCTCTCGCCAAAGACCGAAGCCGCCGAATAAGCGGCTCCGGACAGCGGAAGATCGGAAAAAGCCGGACCTCGCGTCCGGCTTTTTCTTTTCCGGCCGATCGGAATCCGGATCTCGCGTCCCGGCCCGGCATGAATCAGGCCCTGTTGCCGGGTTTTCTTGCGAATCACCGACGAATCCTCTGGCCTTCCTATGCATTACGGGTTAAGAGCGCGCCAGTTCGTTGCGTTACGAAGCCGCGTGTCCCGACCGGGATGCATGTCTGAGATACGCGGCGGGGAAAACGGGGACGAATCGCACGTCTTTTATTGACTGCGCGATCTTCCCCCCGTAGGTTCCGCGCCCTCAGCTGCCCCCAACGCCGGACGGCTATTCGGACGCGGTTGCTGTTAGCAGCAGGGTAAAGCATGTGGCGCCGTGTGTCTCTCTGAAGACACGCCAAGGCCAGATGTAAAGATAGGCTCCCGGGCGCTTGGCGTCCGAGGGGTTCGTTTTGGATGACAGTCGGCAACCGGAGTGAGGGTTCGCCGGCCGAACTGTGTAAGGATCGGGAAAGGCGCATGCCGACCATCAACCAGCTGATCGCAAAAGGGCGCGAGCCCGCGGCCAAGCGCAACAAGGTGCCGGCTCTTCAGGGCTGCCCGCAGAAGCGTGGCGTTTGCACTCGCGTGTATACAACCACACCGAAGAAGCCGAACTCCGCGCTGCGAAAGGTCGCCAAAGTGCGTCTGACGAACGGCTACGAGGTGGTGAGCTACATTCCGGGTGAGGGGCATAACCTCCAGGAACATAGCGTCGTCCTGATCCGCGGTGGCCGCGTGAAGGATCTTCCCGGTGTCCGCTACCACATCCTGCGCGGTGTGCTCGATACGCAGGGTATCGCAAAGCGCCGTCAGCGTCGTTCGCTCTATGGCGCCAAGCGTCCGAAGTAAGAGGAATATCGAGGCATGAGTCGCCGTCACCGCGCTGTAAAGCGTGAGATCCTTCCGGATCCGAAATTTGGAGACATCGTCATTACGCGTTTCATGAACGCGCTGATGTATGATGGTAAGAAATCCACAGCCGAGGGCATCGTCTACGGTGCGCTTGAGTCCCTTCAGCGCCGCGGCGGCGGAGCATCTGCGGACCCCGTGATGATGTTCCACACGGCGCTGGATAACGTGAAGCCGGCCGTCGAGGTCCGTTCGCGTCGCGTCGGCGGTGCCACCTATCAGGTGCCCGTCGAGGTCCGCGCCGACCGTCGTCAGGCTCTGGCGATCCGCTGGCTGATCGACGCCTCGCGCAAGCGCGGTGAGAACACCATGCAGGACCGTCTGTCGAACGAGCTGATGGATGCGATGAACAATCGTGGTTCGGCAGTAAAGAAGCGTGAAGACACGCATCGCATGGCTGAGGCCAACAAGGCATTCAGCCACTATCGCTGGTAAGCGGCAGAGGCGAACGGTCCGGGCGGCGAACAGGGTTTTCCGTCCGGTGTTCACAACAGGACTAACAACCGCATCCCGTTTCGCGGGATAACGGAGAGAAACGATGGCAAAGGCTAAATTTGAGCGGAACAAGCCGCACTGCAACATCGGCACCATCGGTCACGTTGACCATGGCAAGACGTCGCTGACGGCCGCAATCACGAAGACGCTGGCGAAATCCGGCGGCGCCGAGTTCAAGGCGTACGACATGATCGACGCGGCTCCGGAAGAGCGCGCCCGTGGCATCACCATCTCGACGGCCCACGTCGAGTACGAGACGGCGAAGCGCCACTACGCTCACGTCGACTGCCCGGGTCACGCCGACTACGTGAAGAACATGATCACCGGTGCGGCCCAGATGGATGGCGCCATCCTCGTGGTTTCCGCTGCGGATGGCCCGATGCCGCAGACCCGTGAGCACATCCTGCTCGCCCGTCAGGTCGGTGTGCCGGCGCTCGTCGTGTTCCTGAACAAGGTCGATCAGGTTGACGATCCCGAGCTGCTCGAACTCGTCGAGATGGAAGTGCGCGAGCTTCTGTCCTCGTACCAGTTCCCGGGCGACGATATCCCCATCGTCAAGGGTTCGGCTCTCGTGACCCTCGAGGATGGTGATCCGGAAATCGGCGAAAACCGCGTGAAAGATCTGATGGATGCGGTCGACGACTACATCCCGCAGCCTGAGCGTCCGGTTGACCGTCCGTTCCTGATGCCGATCGAAGACGTGTTCTCGATCTCCGGTCGCGGAACGGTCGTCACGGGCCGCGTCGAGCGTGGCGTTGTCAACACAGGTGACGAAGTCGAGATCGTCGGTCTGAAGCCGACCGTCAAGACGACCGTGACCGGCGTTGAGATGTTCCGCAAGCTGCTCGATCGCGGAGAGGCTGGCGACAACATCGGCGCTCTGCTGCGTGGCACGAAGCGTGAAGACGTTGAGCGTGGTCAGGTCCTGGCGAAGCCGGGCTCCATCACCCCGCACAAGAAGTTCAAGGCCGAGGCCTACATCCTCACGAAGGAAGAGGGTGGCCGTCACACGCCGTTCTTCACGAACTACCGTCCGCAGTTCTATTTCCGCACGACCGACGTCACCGGCGTCGTTCACCTGCCGGAAGGCACGGAAATGGTCATGCCGGGCGATAACGTCGCCATGGATGTCGAGCTGATCGCACCGATCGCCATGGATGAAGGCCTCCGCTTCGCGATCCGCGAAGGTGGCCGCACCGTTGGCGCCGGCGTGGTGGCTTCCATCACCGAGTAATACGGGGCAGGAGCCCCGACGGGCCCTGAACTGAGTGGCCCCGGTCGGAGCGATCCGGCCGGGGTCTTACCTGGTGGTGGGAATATCCCGGACAGAAGCTGACCCGGGTTAGAAAGTTGGACTGAACAAAACGATGGACAACCAGAACATCCGCATTCGCCTGAAGGCGTACGATCACCGCGTGCTCGACAACAGCACGAAGGAGATCGTCAACACGGCGAAGCGTACGGGTGCGCGGGTTCGGGGTCCTATCCCGCTGCCGACGCATATCGAACGGTTCACAGTGAACCGCTCACCCCACGTGGATAAGAAAAGCCGCGAGCAGTTCGAAATTCGGACTCATCGCCGGCTGCTCGACATTGTCGAGCCGACCCCGCAGACCGTGGACGCCCTCATGAAACTCGACCTCGCCGCCGGCGTGGATGTCGAGATCAAACTCTAAGGTCCAGACGATGCGCACCGGATTGATCGCAAGAAAGCTGGGTATGACCCGGCTGTTCAAGGAAGACGGCACACACGTGCCCGTCACTGTCCTGCACCTCGACGACGTGCAGGTGGTGGAGTCGAAGACGGAAGAACGTGACGGTTATACCGCCGTTCAGCTCGGCCTCGGCAAAGCCAAGGTAAAGAACGTCACAAAGCCGAACCGCGGCCATTTCGCCCGGGTCCAGGTCGAGCCGAAGAAGGTCGTGCGCGAATTCCGCGTCGCCGCCGACGCCGTGCTCGCGCCGGGAACCCGTATTCTCGCCTCTCACTTCGTTGTGGGGCAGAAGGTGGACGTGACCGGCACCAGCAAGGGTAAAGGGTTCGCGGGCGCGATGAAGCGCTGGAACTTTGCTGGCCTCGAGGCATCGCACGGTGTTTCGATCTCTCACCGTTCCCATGGTTCGACCGGTAACCGTCAGGATCCCGGCAAGACCTTCAAGAACAAGAAGATGGCTGGCCATCTTGGTGACGAGCGGGTGACAACGCTGAACCTTGAAGTGGCAGCGGTCGATCCGGACAAGAACCTGATCATGATTCGTGGTTCCATCCCGGGCGCGAAAAACGGACTGGTCATGGTCCGTGACGCTATCAAAAAGGCCCGTCATGCCGAGGCGCCGTATCCGGCAGCGCTCGCGACGGCGGAAGGCTGAGGATCATGGAACTCGATATCAAGACCCTCGATAACGGCAGCGCGGGAACCCAGACGCTTCCGGACGAGATTTTCGCGGTCGCGCCGCGCGCCGACATCATGGCCCGCGTCGTTCACTGGCAGCTCGCAAAACGCCGTGCCGGCACCCACAAGGTGAAGGGCATGGGCGAGGTCTCCGGAACGACGAAGAAGCCCTACAAGCAGAAGGGCACAGGCTCGGCCCGTCAGGGCTCGCTGCGCGCGCCGCAGTTCCGCACCGGTGGCGCCGTTCATGGCCCGGTCGTTCGCGATCACGGGTACGACCTGCCGAAGAAAGTCCGTCGTCTCGGCCTGATCTCAGCCCTTTCGCAGAAGGCGAAGGACGGCAAGCTGATCGTTCTCGATACCGCCTCCGGCGTGACGAAGACCTCCGAGCTGGCCACGAAGCTGAAGGCTCTCGGCTGGAAATCGGCGCTGATCGTTGATGGCGCGGTGGATGAAGGCTTCGTCCGCGCGGCGCGCAACCTGCCGAAGATCGACGTTCTGCCGACAGTCGGCGCGAATGTTTACGATATTCTGAACCACGACGTTCTCGCGATCACCCGCGAAGGCGTCGAGAAGCTGAAGGAGCGGCTGGCATGACAAACGTGCTCGCGATCCGCAAAAAGGCGGAGCGGCTGTCTCGTGAGGCGATGTTCGACATCGTTCGCGCGCCGCTGATCACGGAAAAGGCGACGGCCCTGTCCGAGAAGAACCAGATGGTCTTCAAGGTCGCGCTGTCCGCCACCAAGCCGGAGATCAAAGTTGCTGTCGAGACTCTGTTCGGCGTCAAGGTGCTTGGCGTCAACACGCTCGTGCAGAAAGGGAAGGCGAAGCGCTTCAAGGGCCGTCCTGGCCAGCGCTCCGACATCAAGAAAGCGTTCGTGCAGCTCGCGGAAGGTCAGTCCATCGACCTGACCGCGAAACTGGCGTGACGCGGGGTACCGACACATGGCACTGAAGCACTTTAATCCCGTCACGCCGAGCCTTCGCGGCACGGTGCTGGTGGACCGGTCGGAGCTCTGGAAGGGCAAGCCGGTCAAGCAGCTGACCGAGGGTAAGAACAAAAGCGGTGGCCGCAACAACCACGGACGCACGACATCGCGCTTCCGTGGCGGCGGACACAAGCAGTCTTACCGTTACGTCGATTTCAAGCGTCGCAAGCTCGACGTCACCGGCACGATCGAGCGTCTGGAATATGACCCGAACCGCACGGCCTTCATCGCTCTGGTGAAGTACGAGGACGGTGAACTGGCCTATATCCTGGCGCCGCAGCGCGTGAAGGCAGGCGATCAGGTCATCGCCGGCGCGCGCGTCGACATCAAGCCGGGCAATGCGATGCCGCTTTCCGCCATTCCGGTGGGAACGATCATCCATAACATCGAGCTGAAGCAGGGAGCCGGCGGCAAGCTGTCTCGCTCCGCAGGCACCTATGCCCAGCTCGTTGGCAAGGATTCCGGTTACGCGCAGGTCAAGCTGCAGTCGGGTGAGCTTCGCATCGTTCGCGGCGAATGCTTCGCCACCGTCGGCGCGGTCTCGAACCCGGACAACATGAACCAGCATATGGGTAAGGCGGGTCGTTCCCGCTGGCTGGGTCGCCGCCCGCATAACCGCGGTGTGGTCATGAACCCGGTCGATCACCCGCATGGTGGTGGTGAAGGTCGTACCTCCGGTGGCCGTCATCCGGTCACGCCATGGGGCAAGCCGACCAAAGGTTATAAGACGAGGGTCAACAAGCGTACGGACAGTCTGATTATCCGTCGCCGGAAGACCGGCAAGTAAGGGGCAAAAGAGATGGCACGTTCCGTCTGGAAAGGCCCGTTCGTGGACGGGTATCTGCTGAACAAAGCCGACGCATCGCGCGCTTCGGGTCGTAACGAGGTGATCAAGATCTGGTCACGTCGCTCCACGATCCTGCCGCAGTTCGTCGGGCTGACCTTCGGTGTTTATAATGGTCACAAGTTCCTGCCCGTGCAGGTAAGCGAGAACATGGTCGGACATAAGTTCGGCGAGTTCTCGCCAACCCGCACGTTCCATGGGCACGGCGCTGACAAGAAGTCGAAGCGGGGCTGAGATGAGCAAACCGAAGCATCCCCGCACACTGGCTGAGACCGAAGCGCAGGCGATCACGCGGAACATCCGCATCAGCCCGCGCAAGCTGGCTCTCGTGGCTGGTCTGATCCGCAACAAACCCGCGTCACAGGCCGTGGCGACGCTGACGTTCTCGAAGCGTCGCATTGCCCAGCAGGTTAAGAAGACGCTGGAAAGCGCGATCGCAAACGCGGAAAACAATCACCAGCTCGATGTCGATCAGCTGGTGGTCAAGACCGCTGACGTTGGCAAGTCTATCGTTATGCGGCGTTTCCATGCACGTGGCCGCGGCCGTTCCGCTCGTGTCGAGAAGTTCTTCAGCCACCTGAAGATCGTCGTCGCCGAGCGGACACCGGAGCCTGAGGCAAAGACGGAAGAGAAGGCGGCCTGACGATGGGACATAAAGTCAACCCGATCGGGCTTCGGCTCGGCATCAACCGCACATGGGACAGCCGCTGGTACGCCGGCGCGGATTATTCCCGTCTGCTGCATGATGATCTGAAGCTGCGCGCGTTCCTGCGTCGCAAGCTGTCCGGCGCAGGCGTGTCCCGCGTTGTGATCGAGCGCCCGGCCAAGAAGCCGCGCATCACCATCTACGCGGCGCGTCCGGGCGTGGTGATCGGCAAGAAGGGCCAGGACATCGACGCGCTCCGCAAGGAGCTGACGAAGATGGCCGGCGTCGAGGTGTCGCTGAACATCGTCGAGATCCGCAAGCCGGAAATCGACGCGACCCTGGTTGCCGAGAACATCGCTCAGCAGCTCGAGCGTCGCGTGGCGTTCCGCCGTGCGATGAAGCGCGCGGTTCAGTCCGCGATGCGTCTCGGCGCACAGGGCATCCGGATCAACTGCTCCGGCCGTCTGGGCGGCGCTGAAATCGCCCGTATCGAATGGTATCGTGAAGGCCGTGTGCCGCTGCACACGCTCCGCGCCGATATCGATTATGGAACTGCAACGGCGAAGACGACCTACGGGACGTGCGGCGTGAAAGTCTGGATCTTCAAGGGTGAGATCCTGGCGCACGATCCGCTGGCTCAGGATCGCCGCGCTGCCGAGCAGGCGCCGCAGCGCTGAGGGATAGAGAACAATGCTTTCTCCGAAGCGGACTAAATTCCGCAAGGCTCATAAGGGCCGCATTCACGGTCTGGCAAAAAGCGCCACTCAGCTGAACTTCGGTACGTTCGGCCTGAAGGCGCTCCAGCCGGAGCGCATCACGGCGCGCCAGATCGAAGCCTCCCGTCGCGCCATCACACGTGCGATGAAACGTGCCGGTCGCGTGTGGATTCGTATCTTTCCGGATCTTCCGGTCTCGACAAAGCCCGCCGAAGTGCGTATGGGCTCCGGCAAGGGATCTCCGGAATACTGGGTGGCCCGTGTGAAACCGGGTCGTATCCTGTTCGAGATCGAAGGCGTTCCGCCGGAAGTCGCGCGTGAAGCGCTGGCTCTCGGCGCCGCGAAGCTTCCGATCAAGACGAAATTCGTGACCCGAATCGGAGAGGCGTAAGATGAGCAAGGCAACAAAGCCGGCTGATCTGCGTGCGAAATCCGTTGATGAGCTGCAGGCGCTTCTTCTCGATCTGAAGCGCGAGCAGTTCAATCTTCGGTTCCAGCAGGCGACCGGTCAGAATGAAGGTGTGTCGCGGGTTCGCGTTGTGCGTCGCGATATCGCCCGCATCAAGACGATCGTGGCTGAAGCCGCGAAGAAGAATGCAGCAGGGGCCGGCGCCTCTGCCGCGAAAGCCTGAGGGAGCCGTTAATGCCGAAGCGCATTCTGAGCGGACGCGTAACGAGCGACAAGATGGACAAGACGGTCACCGTCCTTGTCGATCGTCGTGTTATGCACCCGCTCTATAAGAAGTTCATTCGTCGCTCAAAGAAGTATGCGGCGCATGATGAACAGAATCAGTGCAGGATTGGAGACGCGGTGCGCATTGAGGAATGCACGCCGATCTCTAAACGCAAGACCTGGACGGTCATTGCGCGCAACGGTGAAGCCGTGGCCGCAGCTCCGTCCGGCGCTGTTGCGTAACAGGGGTATAAGGTAAATGATCCATCCCGAGACCAACCTTGAGGTCGCCGACAATTCCGGCGCCCGTCAGGTGCAGTGCATTAAGGTGCTGGGCGGCTCCAAGCGGAAGTCCGCCTCGGTCGGCGACGTGATCGTCGTTTCCGTTAAGGAAGCGATTCCCCGTGGAAAGGTGAAGAAAGGTGACGTCCATCAGGCCGTCATCGTTCGCACCTCTTACTCGGTGCGTCGTGCCGACGGCAGTGCGATCCGTTTCGACCGGAATGCTGCAGTTCTGATCAACAAGCAGCAGGAGCCGATCGGCACCCGTATCTTTGGCCCGGTGGTCCGCGAACTGCGTGCGCGCAAGTTCATGAAGATCATCTCGCTGGCGCCGGAGGTGCTGTAATGGCCGCGCGCATCAAAAAAGGCGACACCGTCGTCGTCACCACGGGTTCCTCAAAGGGAACGCGCGGTGAGGTTCTTTCCGTGAATCCGACTGCTAACAAAGCGGTCGTTCGCGGCGTGGCCATCGCGAAGCGGCACAAAAAGCCGACGCGTATGGGCGAGGAAGGCGGGATCATCGCGCGTGAAGCGCCGGTCCATCTGTCCAATCTCGCGCTCATCGATCCGAAGAGCGACAAGCCGACGAAGGTCGGTTTCCGCGTGCTCGATGATGGTCGCAAAGTCCGTGTGGCGAAAGCCACGGGCGAAGTGATTGAAGGCTGAGGGGCAGACAATGTCGGATAACACAAACGCAGGTGTTCTGCCTCGCCTCCAGCAGCGCTACCGGACGGAACTCACCGGACAGCTCCGCGAGCAGTTCGGTTATAAGAATGTCATGGAAATCCCCCGCCTTGAGAAGATCGTTCTCAACATGGGTGTGGGTGAAGCCGCCGGTGACCAGAAGAAACTGGACGCCGCGCTGAACGACATGATGCTCATCGCCGGTCAGCGTCCGGTTAAGACGGTCGCGAAAAAAGCCATCGCCGGCTTCAAGATCCGCGAAGGTCTGCCGATCGGTTGTAAGGTCACGTTGCGCAAGGCCCGTATGTTCGAGTTCCTCGATCGTCTGGTGACCATCGCGATGCCGCGTATTCGCGACTTCCGCGGTCTGCCGGCGAACAAGGGCTTCGACGGACGCGGCAACTTTGCCATGGGTCTCAAGGAACAGATCATCTTCCCTGAGATCGAATATGACAAGGTCGACCAGGTTCGTGGTATGGACATCATCTTCGTGACGACCGCGAAGACAGATGCCGAAGCGAAGGCGCTGCTGAAGGCGTTCGATCTGCCCTTCGTCGGGTAATCGTTCCGCTACTGTTCGTTCCCTGCGGCGACAAAGACGCTGCAGGGTATTGTTATGCTTCACGATCCTGGTGCAGAACCGGGTGCGAAGCTGAAGGTTTTGGAAAACCGCTGGAATGGTCCGGCAGGTTCCGGAGGGTAAATCAGGCATGGCCAAGATTTCCGCCGTCAATCGCAACGCTAAGCGCGCCCGGATGGCGCAGCGCGACAAAGCGAAGCGTATGGCGCTCAAAAACATCGTGATGGATCGCTCGCTGCCGATGGAAGATCGGTTTGACGCGTCCCTGAAGCTGGCGGAGCTGCCGCGTAATGGTTCGCGCGTTCGCGTGCGCCTGCGCTGCGAGCTCACCGGCCGTTCGCGCGGTAACTACCGTAAGTTCAGACTCTGTCGTATCGCGCTCCGCGATCTGGCCTCCAACGGCCATATCCCCGGTGTCGTGAAGGCAAGCTGGTAAGGGCGGGCGATGTCACTTTCTGATCCATTGGGTGATATGCTCACCCGTATCCGGAACGCTCAGCGCGCGCGTCATGCCGCCTGTGTTGCTCCGGCATCCAAACTGCGTGCCAGCGTGCTCGAGGCGCTAAAGCGGGAAGGCTACATCCGTGGCTTCGCGGTGGAAGAGATCCGCAAGGGTATCTCCCAGATCCGCATCGAGCTGAAATACACGGATGGCGATCCGGTCATTAAGGAAATCCATCGTGTTTCCCGTCCCGGCCGTCGTGTCTATTCGAAGATCAAGGAACTGCCGCGGGTTTATGCCGGGCTGGGTGTCTCCATCCTGTCCACGCCCCGTGGCGTCCTTTCCGACGCAGAAGCGCGCGCTGCCAATGTTGGCGGCGAAGTGCTCTGCCGCGTCTTCTGAGGAGGGATAAATGTCGCGCGTAGGCAAATATCCCGTTGAGGTTCCGTCCGGCGTTACGGTTTCGATCGTCGACGGTATCCTCACGGCGAAAGGAAAGCTCGGAGAGCTGAAGCTGCCGCTGTCCTCGCATGTCGAGACGACAATCGATGACGGTAAGGTCTCGGTTAAGCCGCTCGGTGCCGTTGCTCAGGCCCGGATGATGTGGGGCACGACCCGCGCTCTGGTCGCCTCCATGGTGAAGGGTGTCTCCGAAGGCTATTCGAAGACGCTGGAAATCACCGGAACGGGTTACCGTGCTGCGGTTCAGGGCTCGAACCTAGTCATGAACCTCGGTTATTCGCACGACGTGGTCTATCCGATCCCACAGGGAATCAAGATCACCACGCCGCGTCCGACCGCCGTCGTCGTCGAGGGGATCGACAAGCAGCGGGTTGGTCAGGTCGCCCTGGATATCCGGAGTTTCCGTAAGCCTGAGCCTTACAAAGGTAAGGGTGTCCGTTACGAGACCGAGACCATTCGTCGTAAGGAAGGCAAGAAGAAGTAATGAGCACGCAACAGGAATTGCGGGACCGGCGGAGCAAGCGCCTCCGGTTCCAGCTCCGCCGCAAGGCCGGCGGGCGTCCGCGCCTGTCGGTGTTCCGCTCAGGCAAGAACATCTATGCTCAGGTGATCGACGACGCCGGCGGCCGTACGCTGGCAGCCGCGTCATCGCTCGAGCAGGGATTCCGGTCTCAGGGCACGAAGGGCACGAATCGCGACGCCGCATCCACCGTCGGAAAGCTGATCGCGGAACGCGCGGTCGCCGCCGGCGTGAAGCAGGTCGTCTTCGACCGCGGCGCTTATCTGTATCATGGGCGCGTCCGTGCGCTGGCGGAGGCTGCCCGCGAGGGCGGTCTCTCGTTCTGAGGGAGGTCACGTAATGGCACGTGAACCGAGAGAAGGCGGCAGAGGCCGTGAGCGTGATCGCGACCGCGAGGGCGACGATCTGATCGACAAACTCGTCACGATCAACCGTGTGGCGAAAGTGGTGAAGGGCGGACGTCGTTTCGCTTTTGCTGCTCTGGTCGTGGTCGGTGACCAGAAAGGCCGCGTCGGCTACGGAGCGGGTAAGGCCCGTGAAGTGCCGGAAGCGATCCGCAAGGCAACCGAGCGCGCTAAACGCGGCATGATCCGCGTCCCGATGAAGGAGGGTCGCACCCTTCACCACGACGTCGCCGGACATTTCGGCGCCGGTAAAGTGGTCCTGCGTTCGGCTGACGCCGGAACGGGTATCATCGCAGGCGGCCCGATGCGCGCGGTGTTCGAAAGTCTTGGCATCAACGACGTCGTTGCCAAGTCGCTCGGAACCCGTAACCCGCATAACATGGTGAAAGCCACGTTTGCTGCTCTTGAGCGTTGCGCAAGCCCCCGTTCCGTGGCCAGCCGCCGTGGTAAGAAGGTTGCCGACATTCTGGGCAAGCGCGAGCATGCAGCGGAGGGTGCTGATGTCTGAGGCAAAGACAACAGTCCGCGTCACCCAGATTGCGTCCGGTAACGGACGCAAGCCGGGCCAGCAGGCTACGCTGATCGGTCTCGGTCTCAACAAGATCGGCCGTACGCGTGAACTGCAGGACACGCCGTCCGTGCGTGGCATGCTGCGGAAAGTAGCCCACCTGATCAGGGTGGAGGATTGAAATGAACCTGAACGAACTGCGCGATAACGAGGGTTCCCGTTATCGCAAGAAGCGCCTCGGCCGCGGTATCGGCTCCGGCAAGGGCAAAACATCCGGTAAGGGTGTCAAGGGTCAGAAGGCACGTGAAGGCGTGTCCCTGAACGGCTTCGAAGGTGGTCAGCTGCCGCTCTACCGGCGTATGCCGAAGCGTGGCTTCAAGAACATCTTCCGCAAGGTCTACGCGCCGGTTAACCTCGGCGCCGTCGACAAGGCGATCGCCGACGGCAAGCTCGACGGCTCCGCTGTGGTGAACGAGGAATCTCTTCGCAAGGCGGGTCTCGTCGGCACGGGCAAGGTGGCAGGTATCCGCCTTCTGGCGCGTGGCGAGATCTCCCGCGCGATCAATGTCGAGGTTGCCGGGGCCTCCGCCTCCGCGATCGCCGCTGTTGAAAAGGCCGGTGGCTCGGTGAAGACCACGGTCGCGCCGAAGCAGACAGCCGAAGCTGCGTCGTCGTGACATCCGGGAGCGGACCGGGGTGGTAAGCACCGGTCCGGTTTCCCCTGTGGCTTTGCAGACCCCGGCGTCTGCCATAACAGCGTCCCGCTTTGCGGCGGCGCTGTTTTTCGTGAAAGGACAGGCGTATGGCCTCGGCGGCTGAACAGCTTGCAGCCAGTTTCAATCTCAGCTCGTTCAACAAGGCGACCGAGCTCAAAAAACGGATCTGGTTTACGCTTGGCGCCCTGATCGTCTACCGGCTGGGAACATACATCCCCGTGCCCGGCATCGACGCGACGGTGATGGGGCAGCTGCTCGCAAAGCACCAGGGCGGCATCCTCGGCATGTTCGACATGTTCTCGGGCGGCGCGCTCGGACGCATGACCGTTTTCGCCCTGAACATCATGCCTTACATTTCGGCATCGATCATCGTTCAGCTGATGTCGACAGCACTTCCCTCGCTTGAGGCGCTCAAGAAAGAAGGGGAGCAGGGACGGAAGCGCCTGAATCAGTACACGCGCTATCTGACCGTCGCAATCGCCTTCTTCCAGGCCTACGGAATCGCCGTCGGGCTGGAGCGGATGAGTTCGGACGCCGGTTCGGCCGTCGTGAATCCCGGCATGTTCTTCCTCGTCTCCTGCGTGTTCACCCTCGTGGGTGGCACGATGTTCCTGATGTGGCTGGGTGAGCAGATCACGTCCCGTGGTGTCGGAAACGGCATCTCCCTGATCATCTTCGCCGGTATCGTCGCCAACCTGCCACATGCGCTCGAAACCCTGTTCCAGCTCGGCTACACCGGCGCACTCTCGCCGATCTTCGTGCTGATCTTCCTCGTGCTGGCCGCAATCACGATCACCTTTATCGTGTTCATGGAACAGGCCCAGCGCCGCGTGGTCATCCAGTATCCGAAACGGCAGATGGGCAACCGCATGTTCGGCGGCGAGTCGACGCATATGCCGCTGAAAGTGAACACGGCGGGCGTCATCCCTCCGATCTTCGCCTCATCGGTGCTGCTGATCCCCGTCACGATCTCCGGCTTCATGGCCGGGAAGGGAATGCCCGGCTGGCTCTCCTTCCTGGGACAGCAGCTCGGCCAGGGGCAGCCGCTCTACATGCTGATGTATGCGGCGATGATCATCTTTTTCTCGTATTTCTACGCCGCGGTAACCTTCAACCCGGATGAAACCGCGGACAACCTGCGCAAGCAGAGCGGCTTTATTCCCGGTATCAAGCCGGGTGCTGCGACCTCCGCGTATTTTGACCGGATTCTGACGCGACTGACGACGATCGGTGCGTTGTATCTGGTAGTGGTCTGTCTGCTGCCGCAGATTCTGATCAGCCGGTATAATGTGCCGTTCTATTTTGGCGGCACGAGTCTGATCATCATCGTGTCGGTCACGATCGATACGGTCACGCAGATCCAGTCACACCTCGTCGCTCATCAGTATCAGGGTCTCATCCAGCGCAGCCGGCGCGGCGGAATGAATCGAAGGATCATTCGGAAATGAACATCATCTTTCTGGGCCCGCCGGGCGCGGGAAAGGGCACCCAGTCCAAACGTCTCGAAGCCCGGTACGGCATCGCCCAGATCTCCACGGGCGATATGCTTCGCGCCGAGGTGAAAGCCGGCTCGGAAATCGGGCAGGAGGCGAAAACGCTGATGGACGCCGGCAGGCTCGTGCCGGATTCCATGATCGTCAGCATGCTTGAAAAGCGTATTCAGCAGCCGGACTGCGCGAAAGGCTTCATTCTCGACGGCTTCCCGCGCACGGTCGGCCAGGCCGAGGCGCTCGACGAAGTTCTGGCGCGGCTGAAAAGCCAGATCGATGTGGTGCTCGTCCTGCAGGTCGATGAAGACGCGCTGGCGGATCGAATCGCCGGACGCTTCTCCTGCGCGAAATGCGGCGCAAGTTATAATGATGTGTCGAAGCCCACGAAGGTGCCTGACACCTGTGACGTGTGCGGCTCGCATGACTTCGTGCGCCGCGCCGACGACAACCGGGAAACGGTGGCCTCGCGCCTCGCGTCCTACCGCAAGGAAACCATGCCGCTTCTGCCTTATTACGAGAAAAAGGTGAAAGTGGCGTTCATCGACGGAATGGCACCGATTGAGGACGTGAGCTCTCAGATCGATACCATCATGCAGGAAGTCGAACAGATCACGCAAAAGTGATCAGTTTTCATTGACTCTCGGAGGCCGGTCGGTCTATTGCGCGCGCTCTGGACCGTGCGGCCGCTTCTGCGGCTCTGCAGAGGCAAAGATTCTTTATATGAACGCTCGGGCGCGCAGCCGGGCGGATACCAGGAGTGTGCAGCGTGGCGCGTATTGCCGGCGTTAATATCCCGACCAACAAGCGGGTCGTAATCGGACTTCAGTATATCTACGGAATCGGTGAGACGAAGGCGAAGCAGATCTGCAAAGCCCTCGACCTTCCCGACGCCAAGCGGGTGAACGAACTCAGCGACGACGAGATCGCGAAACTCCGCGAGACCATCGATAATGGTTATCGCGTCGAGGGCGACCTCCGCCGTGAGACCGCGATGAACATCAAGCGTCTGATGGACCTCGGCTGCTACCGCGGTCTCCGTCACCGTCGCGGCCTGCCGGTTCACGGTCAGCGCACGCACACGAATGCCCGCACCCGCAAGGGTAAGGCCGTGGCGATCGCGGGTAAGAAGAAAGTCACACGCTGAGCTGTTGCCCGCCTGGCGGGCAATATTGGAATTCTTCACGTCCCGGACGGTATCCGCCGGGGCGTTCTGGCAGATATCATTCTGTCGGAGCAGTTAAAGAACAGGGCTATCAGATATGGGCAAGGCCGCCACTCCGCGTATCCGGAAGAAAGAGCGCAAGAACATTATTTCGGGCGTGGCGCATGTGCTGTCCACGTTCAACAACACCATGATCACCATCTCTGATGCACAGGGCAACGCCATCGCCTGGTCGTCGGCCGGTGCTCAGGGTTTCAAGGGCTCACGTAAATCCACCCCTTACGCAGCGCAGGTCGCTGCCGAGGATGCGGGCCGCAAGGCACGTGAGCATGGTATGGAAACGCTGGACATCGAAGTCTCCGGTCCGGGGTCGGGGCGTGAGAGCGCTCTGCGCGCCCTGCAGGCCGTCGGTTTCCAGATCGCCTCAATCCGCGACCTCACCCCGGTGCCGCACAACGGCTGCCGCCCCCGGAAGCGTCGCCGCGTCTGATCCCGGTTCGGGCGGCGGCGAATGAATGGTCAGCCGCCCGCATCGCTGATGAGACGTGAAATGAACCTGCCCCGGTCATGCACCGGGGCTGTCCGCCGTTTTTACGGCGTCCCTTTTTGAAAGGCCGACACCTTGGTGCTCCAGAAAAACTGGCAATCCCTGATCAAGCCGGAAAAGCTGGAAGTCGAGCCCGGAACCGTCCCGTCGCATGTCGCGACGGTGGTCGCGGAGCCGCTTGAGCGCGGCTTTGGCTTGACGCTCGGTAACGCGCTGCGTCGTATCCTGCTGTCTTCCCTGCAGGGCGCAGCCATCACCGCGATCCAGATCGACGGTGTGCTGCACGAATTCTCCTCCGTGCCGGGTGTGCGCGAGGACGTCACCGACATCGTGCTGAACATCAAGCAGCTCGCGCTGAACATGCACGGCGAAGGCCCGAAGCGTATGATGCTGACGGCCACCGGACCGGGCGAGGTCCGCGCAGGCCAGATCCAGACCGGACATGGCATCGAGATCATGAACCCGGACCTGGTAATCTGCACGCTTGATGACGGCGTGAAGCTCGGCATGGAATTCACGGTCAATATCGGTAAGGGCTACGTCCCCGCCGCCGCCAACCGTCCGGAAGACGCGCCGATCGGGCTCATCCCCATCGATGCGATCTACTCGCCGGTCAAGCGTGTGTCCTACAAGGTCGAGCCGACCCGCGTCGGACAGGTCACCGATTACGACCGCCTGCTGCTCACGGTCGAGACCAACGGTTCCGTCACGCCCGAAGACGCGGTCGCTCTGGCTGCCCGTATTCTTCAGGATCAGCTGCAGCTGTTCATCAACTTCGATGAGCCGCGTCCGGTCGTTCCGGCCGAGCCGGAAGACGATCTGCCGTTCAACCGCAATCTGCTGCGGAAAGTGGACGAGCTGGAGCTTTCGGTGCGTTCCGCGAACTGCCTGAAGAACGACAACATCATCTATATCGGTGATCTCGTTCAGAAGACTGAGCAGGAAATGCTGCGCACGCCGAATTTCGGCCGGAAGTCGCTGAACGAAATCAAGGAAGTCCTGACCACCATGGGGCTTTCGCTTGGCATGAATGTTCCGGCATGGCCGCCGGAGAATATCGAGGATCTGGCGAAGCGGCTCGACGAGCCCTTCTGATCCGCAACAAGGAGACTTAACAATGCGTCACGGTGTTGCCGGTCGGAAGCTCGGCGTAACCTCCACCCATCGCGCGGCGATGTTCCGCAACATGGCCGTCGCCCTGATCAAGCACGAGCAGATCACGACAACCCTGCCGAAAGCGAAAGAACTTCGTCCGGTCGTCGAGAAGCTGATCTCGCTTGGCAAGCGCGGCGATCTGCACGCCCGTCGTCAGGCTTATGCACAGCTGCGTGACGATGCCGTCGTCAGCAAGCTGTTCTCAGTCGTCGCCGAGCGTTACAAGACACGCACCGGCGGTTACGCCCGTGTCCTGAAAGCCGGCGTCCGCTATGGCGATGCCGCTGACATGGCCGTCATCGAGCTGATCGACCGGGACGTGTCCGCAAAGGGCCAGGACAGCGGCCCGCGTCCGGTGCACGAGACCCAGGACGACCTCGCCGCCTGAGTGTAGCTCAGCGGAAGAGAAAAAGCCGGCCTTCATGGCCGGCTTTTTTTGTCTGGCGTTTGCGAATACATAAACACCTCACTGTTTGCAGAATGTAAAATTATCAAACTGACGGCCGATATTGTGTATCCCGACTAAACGGCTTATTATTACGTTCATGTTTCGTGGTAATAAGCGCAGGACTCGTCGCTGATGAAGAAAAGATTTTTCCGCACGTCCGTCCTGCGCGTTATCGCCGCAGCCTGCCTTGCTTTCCTGACCGGAACAGGAGCCGCCCTCGCGGCAACCCCGGTGCGGGTCGGTTATATCCCGGTTCTCGGATCGTCCGCCCTGTTCGTCATCGACGGCAAAGGCTGGGCAAAGGACGCCGGGCTTGACCTGGAGCTCGTGCGCTTTACCTCCGGTCCTCAGGCTATCCAGGCCCTGGTGGCGGGACGCATCGACGCCTACGTCGCCGGCGTATTGCCTCTCCTTCAGGCCCGCGGTCATGGTGTGGACGTGAAAGTCCTCGCGACCGGTGCCATCGAAGAACTTTCCGTCGTGGCCCGTGGCCCTCTCGCCGCAGGCTTGGACCCCGCAAAGCCCGGCAATCTGACGCGGGACGCCCTGACGGAGCGCCTGTCGCATTTCGCCACAGCCACCGGCCGGAAGCCGAAAATCGCTGCACAGCCGCAGGGCTCGGTGCCCGACACGGTGCTGCGATACTGGCTGAAAGAAGAAGCCGGTGTGGCGCCGGACTCCATCGACATCGTCGGAATCGACATCGACGCCGCCCAGCAGGCTTTCCTCGCCGGTGCGGTCGACGCCGCGATCCTGCGGGAACCCGCCCTGACGATCATCCGCGCCCGCGTGCCCGAAGCGCGTATTCTGGCCACCGGCCACGATCTGATGCCCGATCAGCCCGGCTCCGTCTTCGCCGTCCTGCGCCCGGACGATCCCGACCGCGCCGCGTGGAAAGGAAAACTGACCGCCCTGTTTGTCAAAGCCACGGCCCTCGTCTCCGCCCATCCCGATGAAGCCGCGCCGTACGTCGCCACGGCTCTCGGCGGCGGACTGATGAAGCCCGCACTGATCGAAAGCGCTCTCCGGGCCTCGGCGGCCGATTTCGTCGCCGATCCCGGCCGCATCACTGCGAGCGTCGGAACTCTCCAGGATTTCGAGGTGTCGCAGGGTCTCCTGCGCAAGGCGGTTCCGGTCGCTACGCTGTTCGATCTCCAGACCTGGCATCAGGCCGCGCCATAAGCCGCCGGAAATTTCGATATCATGATCGTCCTGCGCCCGGGAACCGGGACGCGCGCGGCCCTGAGCATCGCCGGGCTCGTCGCTCTTCTCGCCGTCTGGCAGGCCTGCGTGCAGTATCGCGTCGTACCGCCCGGCCTGCTTCCCGCCCCCTCCGAACTCTGGCCCGCCTGGCAGAGCGAACTGAGCGGCGGCTACTGGCAGCAGGCCGTCCGCGACAGTCTCGGTCATTACTGCGCCGGTCTCGCTATCGGTTCGGTTCTCGGCGCCGCGCTCGGACTCGTCTGCGGCGCCGCACCGCTGGCCGACGCGCTCACCAGTGGAATCGTCCGTCTTCTGCGCCCGATCCCCGGCCTCGCCTGGGTCCCCTTCGCAATTCTCTGGTTCGGCCTGAACAATGCCGGTGCCACCTTCGTGATCGCCATCTCGGTCTTCTGGATCAATTTCTACGCCGCCTGGGGCGCCGTAAAATCTGTCGACCCGGAACTTTACGAAGTCGCCGCCGCCTTCGGTCATGGCGGCGTTCTGGCCCGCATGCGCTACGTGATTCTTCCCGCATCCTGCCCCGGTCTGCTCTCGGGATTCCGCGCCGGACTCGGGCAGGGCTGGATGTCCGTCGTAGCGGCGGAACTCTTCGGCGTCCCCGGTATCGGCGCCCGGATGATGCAGGCTTCCAGCCTGCTCGCGACCGATATCGTCGTGGTTTACATGATCACCATGGCAGCACTTTACGCACTGACCGATTTTCTCTTCGGCTTCCTGCGTGACCGTCTGTTGCGCTGGCAGGGCTGAATCCTATGACATCTCTGGTCAGGCTCGAAAACACGGGCCTCTCCCATGACGGAAAACACTTCATCTTCCGTCACGTCGATCTGACGATCCGAACCGGCGAATTCGTCGCCGTCCTCGGCCCGTCCGGCGTCGGGAAATCGACGCTTCTCCGCGTCGTCATGGGCCTGATCCCACCCACCGAAGGTCAGGTCACGCTGGCGCCCTCACCATCGGCGCAGCAGGTCGGATCACGCCGCACCGCGCTCGTGTTTCAGGACGCGCGGCTCATGCCGTGGCGCAGCGTGCGGCGGAATGTCGAACTCGGCCTGGAAGGTCTCGGCCTGAGCCGCAATGACCGCCACGCCCGCGCCGAAGAAAGCCTCCGTCTCGTCGGACTCTCAGCCGAAGCGAGCCGCTGGCCACGTCAGCTCTCAGGCGGCCAGCGACAGCGCGTCGGCGTCGCCCGCGCCCTGACCGTCAATCCCGACCTCCTGCTCATGGACGAACCGTTCGGCGCGCTGGACGCCATCACCCGCGCCGGTCTGCAAGCCGAACTGCTGACGATCCGGGAGAAAACCCGCAAGACCGTGCTGTTCGTAACGCATGACATCGACGAGGCGATTCTTCTCGCGGACAGAATCGTCGTGCTGGCCGGCAAACCGGCATCGGTCCGCGGCGATCTTCCTGTCGGACCACGCCCGCGCGATCCATCCTCAACGGCCATGCGGGCTCTCGCCGACCGACTCCGCGCCCTCATCGCCGGCGAACCCGATCCCGGCGGCGCCGCTTACTGGCAGTCGGCGGAAATCTGAGCGGCCTGCCAGCCATCCGCCAGCAACGCAGCGCCCGTCACACAGGCCAGGCGTTGACCCGGCCACCGCATTCGACACACAGTGCCGCCGGAAATCAGAACCAGAATTCAGCATCAGAAACCGAACCGGACATCACCAGAGGAGACCGTCATGGCAGACACCGCAGACGACAAAAAAGCTTACACCCTTGAGGAGGGCGTAGGCCGGCTGCAGGACGAGTCCGGTTACAGCGCCGCCTCATCCGGCCCCTCGTCCTGGGTGCGCTGCAGTGACTGCGTCGCCGACGGTCTCGACATCGTCCGGGACATCACAGCCGACATTCCGCTCGTCGCGCTCGGCGTCGCCGCCCTGGCCGGATTTGTCACCGGCGCGGCCTTCGCCCGACGCTGAACAGAGCCGTCGCGTATTTCGCTGTCGATCCGGTACAGGAAATAATCCGCCCGGACCCGGCGCGCGGTGCAACCCGCGCCCCGGCAATCTGTTTATAAAAGCGACGGCATTTCGCCATCTTAACGGGAGGATGCGATGCTCAAGCTCGCTTTATTTTTCCTGGTGATCTCGATCATCGCAGGTCTGTTCGGCTTTGGCGGCATCTCCAGCGCGGCGGCGGGAATGGCGAAGATCCTGTTCTTCATCGCCATCGCCATCTGCATCATTCTGTTCGTGTTCGTGCTGATCGGCGTAGGCGCCGCATCAGGACGATGATGCTGGCAGGCCGGGCATCATGCCCGGCCTGCCAGCAAATACGAGACAGAAGATACGAGAAAACCAGTACAAAAAAGGCTGCCGTCCCGCAGGACAGCAGCCTTTTTTGCGTAATAACCGGACTGCGTCGCACCGGTTCCTGATGGCGGAAAATTAATATCAGCAGTCAGACCGGTCATTCCACCGTGGTCCGCACGAACCGGACCAGATCCTCGCCGATATTGACGTAGCTGTAAGCCTGCGCGCTGCTGTAAATCGCGAAATCCCCGGCGGCAACCGTCAGCGTCTCCGGCCCCAGATCGATGCGAAGCGTCCCTTCGGTCACATAAGTCATCTCCTGCCATCCCGGCGGATCGGGCTCGGCATGATAGGAATCACCCGGCCCCAGCGACCATAACCAGAGCTGCGCTTCACGACGGGCCGCTACGCTGCCCAGCAGCACGCCCTCGCTCCCTGCCACCCTGCCTCGCCAGGCCAGCGCCCTGATCCGGCGCGGTTCCGCCTGCGGATCGGAAACCATCTGCACGAAATTCGTGCCCAGCGCCTCCGCCAGCCGGTCCAGGCTGGCAAGGCTGATATTGGTGTCGCCCCCTTCGAGACTGACAATCGTACGGCGACTCAGCCCCGACGCTTTCGCGAGCGCGTCCTGACTCATGCCCGCATCTTTGCGAAGACGCCGCAGATTCCAGCCAAGATGAGAGAGAACACCCTCTCCCTGGGGTTGATTGTGCATTATAGTGCTCATATATACCGCGCATTATGTTGCACACATCCCCTGATCGCAAGCAGTACGGCTTCAGACCGACCCGCCAGGAAATGGCACTGGTGGGCATCACCATGCTGTGGGGAGCGTCGTTTCTCATCACGCAGACAGGGATGCAGTATAGCGGACCTCTGTTCTTTGTGGGCGTCCGTTTTCTCACGGCCGGCGCCATCACTCTCGCGCTGTTCCTGAAGACTATGCGCGACGTCACCCGGCGCGAACTGATCGCCGGCGCCGCGATCGGCCTGTCGATCTGCCTCGGCTGCGGCCTCCAGAGCTACGGGCTGCAGACCATCACCAGCAGCCAGTCAGCCTTCCTGACCGCGCTCTACGTGCCCATCGTCCCGCTGATGCAGTGGTTCGTGCTCCGCAAAGCCCCGCATGTCATGACCTGGGGCGGAATCGGCCTCGCCTTCATGGGACTCATGCTGCTCGCCGGACCCGGCGCCCATCACATAGGCCCGGGCCGGGGCGAGATCGCAACCCTGCTCGGCACGGTCGCAATGGCCGCCGAAATCATCCTGATCGGCCGTTTCGCAACCCAGGTCGACAGTCGCCGCGTCACCGTCGTGCAGCTGCTCTGCGCCGGCCTGTTCTCCCTGCTGTTCATGCCGCTCACCGGCGAGGCAGTGCCATCCTGCACCCCCGTCTGGGCAGCCTGCGCCATCGGTCTCGGCGTCGCGAGCGTCATCATCCAGCTCACCATGAACTGGGCACAGAAAGTCGTCTCCCCGACCCGGGCAACGATCATCTACGCCGGCGAACCGGTCTGGGGCGGCATCGTCGGCCGCCTCGCCGGCGACAGCCTGCCCTCGCTGGCCCTGCTCGGCGGCGCCTTCATCATCGCCGGCGTGGTCGCAAGCGAATGGCGCCCGAAATTCGCCTCCGCGCCCGGAAGACGTTCCAAAGCAAGATCCGACGTCGCGATCTGACCAGCCCCGCCATCACCCTCACAAACCCTATAAGCAAAAAATTCACACTGACCCCGTAACCAGACCGGAACACGTCAATCCGGTGCGGGGCCATTATGAGATACTGCGTTGTCGGGGGAGGGTTCAGCGGCGCCATCGTCGCACGCCATCTCGCTGAAAAAGGTCGCCAGGTCCTCCTGATCGACGAACGCGCCCATCCGGGCGGCAACTGTCACACTGAGCGCGATGCGTCCACCGGCGTCATGGTCCACCGCTACGGACCACATATTTTCCACACGGCCGATCGCCGCGCCTGGGATTACGTCAGACGCTTCGGAACATTCCATCCCTACATCAATCGCGTGAAAGCGGTCTCACAGGGAAAAATCTACACGCTCCCGATCAGTCTTCTCACGATCAACCAGTTCTTCGGCACCACCATGGGACCCGCCGAAGCCCGCCGGTTCATCGCCGGAAAAGCCGACCGCACGATTACGGAACCCCGTAATTTCGAGGAACAGGCCCTGTCCATGATCGGTCCCGATCTCTACCGGGCTTTCTTTTACGGCTACACCCGCAAGCAATGGGGCATCGAGCCCGCCGAACTCCCGGCCTCGATCCTGAAAAGGCTCCCCGTCCGCTTCAGCTACGACGACAATTATTTCACCCACCCCTGGCAGGGCATCCCCGAGGCCGGCTACACGGCGGTCATCCGGAATATCCTGTCCGTCCCCGGTCTTGAAATCCGCCTGGGAGCCCGTTTCGAGGATATCGAAGAACCTTTCGCTCACGTCTTCTATACTGGCCCGCTCGACCGCTTCTTCGGGTTCCGCAACGGAAGACTCGGATACCGGACGCTGGATTTCGAACGATTCGAAGGGGAGGGCGATTACCAGGGCACGGCAGTCATGAATTACTGCGACGAGACAACGCCCTGGACACGCATCTCCGAGCACAGACATTTCGCGCCATGGGAAAACATAACATCCGGCAGAACCGTCTGTTTTAAAGAATTCAGCCGTCTTTCAGGCCGGAACGATATTCCGTACTATCCGATCCGGCTCGTCGACGAGAAGAAAATGCTCGGTGAGTACCTCTCCATGGCCCGCGCCACAGCCGGCGTCTCGTTTCTCGGCCGTCTCGGAACCTATCGTTATCTCGATATGGACGTGACGGTCTCCGAAGCCCTGAGCGCCTGTGACCTGATCAACCAGACACTCGAATCCGGCCAGCAACTGCCCGCCTTCTTTACGGACCTGACGGCCTGATCGTCCGTAATCCGGTAAGCCGTGCTCCGATCTTCATCGACTTCCCAAGGCTGCCGATGACGGAGGCATCTCAGGATGTTCCGGCAATACTTAAAACAAACGCAGACTCTCTGCTTCCCGTCTCATCGAAAACAAAGGCATTTATGTATTTGCCAGCAGGAGACAAAGCAGGGCTCCGCCCTTCATTTCTTTAATTTAACAAATCGGGATCAAAGGGACTGCGTCCCTTTGTGGGGCTCGGGGCAAAGCCCCGAAAAGCTACCCCCGCCTGCATTCGCAAAACACATAAACGCCAAAACAGGGTCCCGGCACCAGGTCCGTCTCAGCCCCCCTGCCGAACCGCCTTCGCCAGCCCCCGCAACTGCGCCAGCACCGCCGGCACCGTCTCCGCCGTCGCGTGCCCCTCCGCATCCAGCGTCCCGGCCAGCGTCGCCAGCAGCGCCGACGCCACCACAGCCCCGTCCGCAATCCGTGACGCCTCAGCCGCCTGCTCCGGTGTGCGAATGCCAAAGCCAATCGCAACCGGCAGTTCCGTCGCCGCCCGCAGCCGGGGCAGAGCCGCCTCAAGATCAGCGACGCTCGCCGAACGCGTGCCGGTAATCCCCGTGATACTCACATAATAAACAAACCCGGAGGCATGGCTCAGCACCAGCTTCAGTCGCTCGTCATCCGTCGTCGGCGCAACCAGACGGATAATGTCCAGCCCGTTCTCCGCCGCGCAGGCGCGCATCACGCTGCCTTCCTCCGGTGGCATATCGACAATAATCAGCCCGTCGATCCCGGCCCGCGACGCATCCTCGCAAAACCGCAGCATCCCGTAGACCTCGATGGGATTGAGATACCCCATCAGAATCACCGGCGTATCGGAATCATTCTTGCGAAACGCCCGCACCATCTCAAACAGACGCGGCAGCGTCGCCCCCGCCTTCAGTCCGCGACGCGCCGCCTGCTGAATGACCGGCCCGTCCGCCGAGGGGTCCGAAAACGGCATGCCGATCTCAATCAGATCCGCTCCCGCTTCCGGCATCGCCCGAAACAGCTCAAGCGAGGTCTCGAAATCCGGATCGCAGGCCTCAAGATACGGAATCAGCGCCCCGCGCCCGGCTTCCTTCAGTGCCGCAAAACGGCGTGCAATGCGGCTCACAACGTCACTCCCAGATGATCGGCAACCGTGTTGATGTCCTTGTCACCCCGACCGGAAATATTGATGACCAGCAGCGTCTCCGGACTCAGCGCCGGCGCGATCTTCGTCGCGTACGCAATGGCATGAGCGGATTCCAGCGCGGGGATAATGCCCTCCGTCCGCGTGCAGAGCTGAAACGCCTCCAGCGCCTCATCATCCGTCGCACCGACATACTCCGCCCGGCCGATCTCATGCAGCCAGGAATGTTCCGGCCCGACCCCCGGATAATCCAGCCCCGCGCTGATCGAATGCGCCTCGTCGATCTGCCCGTTCTCATCCTGCAGCAGATAGGTCCGGTTGCCATGCAGCACACCCCGCGACCCGCGCTCGATCGAGGCCGCCGTTTTGCCGCTGTCCAGCCCATGCCCGGCCGCCTCGACACCAATCAGCCGAACCGAAGGATCATCGAGAAACGGATGGAAAATCCCCATCGCATTGGAACCGCCGCCAATCGCCGCGACAATCACATCCGGCAGACGCCCTTCCTTCTCCCGCATCTGCGCTTTCGTCTCATCGCCGATCACGCTCTGAAAATCGCGCACCATCGCAGGATAGGGATGCGGCCCCGCCACCGTCCCGACCAGAAAATAGGTGTCGTGAACATTCGCCACCCAGTCCCGCATCGCCTCGTTCATCGCATCCTTCAGCGTGCCCGCGCCCGCCGTCACCGGAATCACCTCGGCGCCCAGCAGCTTCATCCGGAACACATTCGGCTGCTGCCGCACCACATCGGTCGCGCCCATGTAGATCACGCACTGCATCCCGAACAGCGCACACACCGTCGCCGTCGCCACGCCATGCTGCCCCGCGCCGGTCTCCGCCACGATCCGCTTCCGCCCCATCCGGCGCGCCAGCAGGATCTGCCCCATCACGTTGTTCAGCTTGTGCGAGCCGGTGTGGTTCAGCTCCTCGCGCTTCATGTAGAGCTTCGCGCCACCGCAATGCTCCGTCAGACGCCGCGCAAACCACAGCGGGGAAGGGCGCCCGACATAATCCTTCAGATAAAACGCCAGCTCTTTGTGAAACGCCGGGTCCGCTTTCGCCGCTTCGTAAGCCGCTTCCAGCTCCAGGATCAGCGGCATCAGCGTCTCGGCGACAAACCGCCCGCCAAGCCCGTCCCCGAAATGACCCGATGCGTCCGGTCCGTTTCGCAGACTGTTCGTTCTCGTGCTGTCCGTCATGCCTGTACCGATCTCTGCTGCCTGCGCCCGCGCCACGGGCGGGGGCCGTGTGGTCAGGCGGTATAACAGAGGCACAGGGAAAGCGTCCATGCGGCGTCGCTCCCGAACCGGCCACGCTCCGTTCCCGGCGCGACCCCGTCAGCCCTCTTCCAAAACCCGCCCCGCCGCAGCCAGGCCGCCACAGTCGGCCCACTACTGGCAGCCCGCCACTGGCAGCCCGTCAGATCCGCTTCGGCTGTTCCATGCCGGACGATCGCAGCTCCGTCATGTAAAGAAGCAGACTCACAAGAACCAGGCCGGCTCCGGTCAGGCTCGTCAGCCCCCAGCCGCCGTGAAAATACGTCCAGGCGCCAAGAGTCGATCCCGCCGCGCCCCCCATGAATATCACAGTCATATAGGCCGCGTTCAGCCGCCCGCGCGCATCGTCGCTGAGACTGTAGACAACCCGCTGACTGACGACCTGATTCGCCTGCACCGCCGTGTCCAGCGTAATCGCGGCGATCACCAGAACACCCATCGCCCCGGCGGAAGCCGCCCATCCCGACACCGCCCAGGACAGCATCGCAACGCACATCGCCATCCCCGTCACCAGACGCGTGTGCCCCCGATCCGCGAGCCGCCCCGCAAAAGGCGCCGACAACGCCCCGCCCGCGCCAGCCAGAGCAAAGGCCGCGATGGCCTGCTGACTCAGTCCGAACCGGTCGTGCAGCATCAGCGGAACACCCGTCCAGAACATGTTGAACACACCGAACAGCACACCCTGATACGTCATCCGCCGTCGCAGGGTGCGCGACACCACCAGAAGTCGCAACGTCGAGACAAGCAGGGGCCCGTACCCCATTCGCGGATGCGGATGCCGCACCGGCAGAACCCGCCACAGCAACGCGAATGTCGCGATCATCAGCCCGTCAGAAACCGCAAACACCGCCCGCCAGCCGAAATGCCCTGCCAGAAAGCTCGCAAGCGGACGCGCCAGCATGATCCCCGTAATCAGCCCGCCCATGATGTTGCCGATCACCCGCCCGCGCATCGCCGGCGGCGACAGCCAGGTCGCAAGCGGCACCAGCACCTGAGACCCGACGGAGCACACGCCAACGGCAAAGGAGGACAGCAGAAAAACGCCTGGCGACGTGCTCGTCAGCACACCGGCCAGACTCAGCACCAGCCCGGCCGTCAGCATCAGGGTCAGACGCCGGTTTTCAATAATGTCCCCCAGAGACACAAGAAAAAACAGACCCGCTCCATATCCGAGCTGCGTCAGCGTAACGATCGCGCCCGCCCATTGCGGCGGCACCCGAAGATCCCGCGCGATCGGCCCGGCAAGCGACTGCGCGTAATAGATATTGGCCACCGTCACGCCGCAGACCACGGCGAAAACCAGCGTCATCATCGGTGAAAGATGCCCAGGCCGCGGATCAGGACCGGTCATGCCACCCGCCCCGCGCCGGTCGCCCCGGCACCCTTCAGACCGGCATGGTAACAGAAATCCCCATATCCGATCCGAATGGCAAAACGCTCCGCGCGGACCACGCCGCCACCGGACACGGACCCTTTCATGACGAAAAGCCCTGACGCACCATAACTCTTTCTTTCATGCCGACTTTCATGCCGGTAATGATACTGAGCAGGTAACGATATGAGCGGAATGCGCCACCCGCAACAGACATAAATCGCTGTTTCAAAAGCCTTAAATGCACAATAATTTCATAACAGACCGATGATGCTGTCTGTTCGCCTGAGCCAGATTCAAAGAAGACATCACGATAAGCCCCTGATAAAAAATAAAAGTTTTCGGGTGCCGCCTTTTTCAAAAAGCTTCACCAAGAACTTCTTTATAATTTACCTGAAGTTTCACGAGCAGGCTCTGAAACAGGCACCCCGCCATCGGAGGCCCGTCTCCCTGACGCCCCCCGGCAATCCCGCAGGTCAGAACACCAATGACCGGGAAAGTCTTTTCAGGACAAGGACGCCTCTGAACCCCCTCACCGGGCCGACCCGGCGTAACAGGACTTCCGAAAACAGAAAATCCTGCCAGTCATTTGAAGATGTTTCAGAACGCCCGCACAGAACCGGCAGAAACGCTCCTCACTCCCGCCCGGTCAGTTCCGGAACACCCTGTCCTGCCCACGGTCCGTCCCGAAACCCGCCCGAATTTCCCGAATCCCCCGCCTCAGCCCGCGTCAGGCAGCATCTTGCCAGGATTCATGATCCCCTGCGGATCGATCGCAGCCTTGATCCGCCGCATGACATCCAGCTCAGCCCCGCCGCGCCATTCCGGCATCATATACGCCTTGAGCTGCCCGACCCCGTGCTCAGCCGAAAACGATCCGCCAAGATCACGGACAATCGCCGTCACCGCATCCATGATCTCATGATCGCGCGCGAGAAACGCCGCGCCGTCAGCCCCTTCAGGCTGCACCAGATTGAAGTGAATGTTGCCGTCACCGATATGCCCGAACGGCGCCACCCGAATGCCCGGAACCAGTTTCTCACACGCCGCCGTCGCCCGGTCGATAAACTCCGGAATCGCCGAAAGCGGCACCGACACATCGTTCTTCACCGATGTTCCGGCCCGTTTCTGCGCTTCCGAATGCTCTTCACGCAGCTTCCAGAACGCCAGCCGCTGTGCCTCGCTCTCCGCCAGCACCGCGTCGCTGACCAGACCGTCCTCCAGAGCCTTGCCCAGCACCTCCTCCATCAGCCCCCGCAGCGTGTCGCCACCACGCGGACTGGCCAGCTCCACCAGCACATAGGCCGGAGACGGCTCAGCCAGCGGCAGCGGCGCATCGGGAATCAGCGTGTTGACGAGCTTCATGCTCGGCCCGGACATGAACTCGAACGCCTGAATCGCACTCGGCTCGGCATTGCGGAACGCCGCGAACAGCGCCAGCGCCGCTTTCGGATCAGCCACGGCACACAGCGCCGTCTCAATGGATTTCGGCTTCGGCTGCAACTGCAGAATCGCACCCGTAATGATCGCAAGCGTGCCCTCGGAGCCAATGAAAAGCTGCCGCAACGCGTAGCCCGTATTGTCCTTGCGCAGCCGCCGCATCAGGTTCAGCACCCGCCCGTCCGGCAGCACCGCCTCAAGCCCGAGAACCAGCTCCCGCGCATTGCCATACCGCACCGTGTTGTTGCCGCCCGCATTCGTCGCCAGCACGCCGCCAATCTCCGCCGAACCCTCCGACGAAATCGACAGCGGCAGCATCAGCCCCGCATCGAAAGCCGCATCCTGCGCCGCTTTCAGCGTCACGCCGGCGTCGATGCTCATCGTATTGTCGATCCGGTCGATCTCACGCACCCGGTTCATCCGGCTCGTCAGAATCACCAGCTCCCGGCCGCTCGCATCCGGCGTCGCCCCGCCAACCATGCTCGTGTTGCCACCCTGCGGCACCACCGGAATCCCATGCGCCGCACACAGCCGCACCGTCTCCGCACAGGCCTCCGTGCTCGCCGGACGCGCCACGGCACACGCCCTGCCATGAAACATCCCGCGCCAGTCGGTCAGAAACCCCGCCATGTCCGACGCCTGCGTCAGCAGCCCGCCCGGCCCGAGAATCTTCTCAAGCGCGCTGATCAGAGTATCCGGAAGGGCGGCAGGGGAGGGGCTGGTCATGGCATCCGTCTCAGACATGAAAAAAACCGGAACACGCTGCCCCGCATGGACAGCGGAGCAAAACACACCCGATCCCCGCCGTTTGTCACGCAAACAGCGCGAACGCCACCCTCCACGCCTCACGCGCCGATCAATTCCCGTTAATTCCCATCCCGGACGGCCTCAAAGACCCCCTCAGACCAGGCCCCTGATAAAAACAGAAGTTTTTGGGTGCCGCCTTTTTCCAAAAAGGCGTCGTTTCCTGAAGCTTTCCAAAAAGCTCCGCCAGAAACGTCTTCATAACTGACGGGAAGATTTCACGGGCAGCCGCTAGTGCAGATAAACCGCGTTCGGCGTATGCACCGGCGCCGGCCGCAGCGAATGAAACAGCTCCGTCCCGGCAACACCCGCAATACAGCCGACAATCACCGCCAGCCCCACCAGCCCGAACCGCGTATGACTGGTCGACTGAACCGCCACAAGCTGACTCTGCGTCTCCGCCCGCGCCTGCTGGGTCAGAAACAGTTCAGCCTTTAACTGCGCATTGTTCGCCCGCGCCGTCCGCAGCTCCATATCCAGCCGCGTCACACTCTCCGTCAGCTCGCGAACCCGCGCCCGCTCCTGCTGCACATCTCCGGACGCCGTTTTCGATGCCCGGCTCCGCGTCGAGGACGCCGCCCGCTTCGGCGGATTGGGCGCGATCGCGGTAAACAGATTCTTCAGCGCGCCGCCCGTGATGTTGTTGCGCCGCGCCCGCGACCGGATCGCCTCCAGCGCGGTGGCCGACTGTCCGGGCTGATCTTCCAGCACCAGAGCAAGGATGTCTGAAAGAACCTTCAGCTCTTTCGGATCAAAAGTCTCGCTCATGCAACATTCCGCCGAAGATGGGACGAACCCTGCCGCCCGCCCGAAAAATCTGACCCGTCATCTGAACCGGAGCCACCCGAACCGGCCTCTTCCGAACCCCGCCGTGCGCCGGGACGCGGCGCCGCCGCGCGCGAAAGCCGGTCCCGGATGGCCGTCCCCAGCCCCCCGTCCGGCACCGGCTGCACCGCGATGCCCCGCAGCCCCAGCGCCGTCCCCTCACGATCCAGAACCCGAAGCCCGGCAAAAAGACGCGCCGCCGCCTCATCCGTCCGCCCCGACTCACTGAGATTCCACACCAGCCCCGCACCCGGCAGGGCAGGGCCAAACGCCAGCAACGCCTCATCCGCCGCCACAGTCGTCGCATCCAGACGCACCGGCAGCCCCGGCGCATAATGCGAGGTCAGCATACCCGGCCCGGCCGGCGCATCCGGCTCACCCTCCGCACTGTGACGGACGACAGACCCGATAACCGCCGCGATCTCCTCCGTTGTCACCCCGCCCGGACGCAGCAGCACCGCATCCGGACCCGACAGATCCAGCACCGTGCTCTCCACCCCGATCCGGCACGGACCGGTATCCAGAACCGCCGCGATCCGCCCGTCCAGACCGTCCAGCACATGATCCGCATCCGACGGACTCACCGCCCCGGACCGGTTCGCCGAAGGCGCCGCAACCGGCCGCCCCGTCGCCCGGAGCAGCGCCAGCGCCGCCTCCTGCGCCGGAACCCGCACCGCCGCCGTGGTCAGCCCCGCCGCCGCCAGATCGCAGATCCGCCCATCCGCCCGGCGCGGCAGAACCAGCGTCAGTGGCCCCGGCCAGAACCGCGCCGCCAGCGCCCGCGCCCGGTCATCCGCCACAACATGCTCAAAAGCGCTGTCCGCATCGGCAAAATGACTGATCAGCGGATTGAACCGCGGACGGTTCTTCGCGGCGAAAATCCGCGCCACCGCCAGCGGATCGGTCGCATCGCCGCCAAGCCCGTAAACCGTCTCGGTGCCGAACGCCACCAGACCGCCCGAGCGAAGAATCTCGGCGGCACGGGACAGGCCGGCTGGGGCTGCATCAAGGCGTTCGGTCATTCTGATCCTGCTGGAAAGACCGCCCGCATAACACAGAAAAGCGCCGGCTCGCCAGTATTCCCCAGGCCCCCCGAACGGCCATCCGCACAGGCGTCAGCGCCAGCCCGGAACCGCCGGTTTTCCCCGTCCGGACGCCCCTGCGGCAATCTTCCGGAAAGAAGCCGCAAAATCCCTGTCGTCATAAAACCCCGACCATCAGCCAGAAGCCGTCATACAGCCACCATCATGCCGGGAGAGACAGAAGGCCGGTACAGACAAAGGACGGATTTTTCCAGCCGGCCTTGCTGTAACGCAGCGGCGACCCGTCCAGCAGAGTCACGCTCCCGCCCGCCGCCTCGACAATCGCCTGAGGCGCCGCCGTGTCCCATTCCATCGTCGGCCCGAGCCGCGGATAGAAATCCGCCACCCCCTCCGCCACGCGCACGAACTTCACCGCCGAGCCGATATTGCCGATCGACGCGATGACCCGCCCGTCCAGAAACCGCTTCAGCTCCGGCGCATCGCCATGATGCCGGGACGCCAGAACTGCAATCCCTTCCTCCGGCGCCTCCCGGACATGAATGTCATGTTCGCCATCGCTGTCGAACCGCTTCGCGCCAAGCCCGACGCCCCCCGCGTAAAACTGCCCGTAAGCCGGCAGCGCCATCGCGCCCAGAACCGCCCTGTCTCCCCGGACCAGCCCGATATTCACGGTGAAATCATCGCGCCCCGCCGCGAATTCCCGCGTCCCGTCCAGCGGATCGACCAGCCAGTACACATCCCCCGCCGCGACATGAATGCCGGCGGCCACTTCCTCTTCGGCGATCACCGGAATATGCGGCGTCGCAGCCCGCAGACCCGCCAGAATGTGCGTCTCCGCCGCCTGATCCGCCTCCGTCACCGGAGACCGGTCGGACTTCGTCTTCGTCACAAAACCTTTCTCGCGAATGGCGTTGATGACAGTGCCGGCCTCCCGCGCCAGGCGAAGCGCAAGTGCAAGAAGATCGGCATCGGAGGGGAGGGGTTTATCGGACATCATGATGATGTCTTACTCCACATGAGTGAACGCGCAATTGATATTGCAGCCCTGCTGAACCGCTTTTCACACACGCCTGTCTTTTTTCACGCATCCCTGTTCTCACACGCTCCTGGCACGCACCCGCCACCCAACCCGTCTGGCCCCCATCCCGGCGCGAGCCCGCCCGCCATCATCCCGCCCGCCACACGAGCCCGCTTGCCATGCACGCGGCCCCTCAGCTACGCCTGTCACCGTCATTCCGGCGGAGGCAGGGACCGCGCTCCCGCGCCGCGACCGTCGCCATCACGCATAAGAACAAAGGCGCTCCCCTGTGAAAGACCTCCAGAAAGACAGTCAGAGAGATCCCGCGACGGAGATCAGCTTCTCCGGCCTGGCGCTCCCCGCCGGCGGCGCACTCGCGCTCCCTGAATTCGCCGACTCGGACCGCTCCGGACTCTTCAGTGCCGTCAACGAAGCCACCGGCGGCGCCATCGCCCGCGCCGCGGAAGCCGCCTCCTTCAGCTTCCGGTCCGGCACAAGCTGCACCATTCTGGCGCCCGGCGCAGGCCTCGACCGCGTCGTCCTCGTCGGCCTCGGCAATAAAGGCGATCTCACCGAAGCACTCGCCGAACGGGCCGGCGGCGTCGCCGCCCTCGCCATGGCCATGCACAGCGAAGCCGCCATCTCCACCGACGGCATCGACGCCGCCCTCGTCCCGCTCATCGCCCTCGGCGCGTCGCTCGGCCTCTACCGGTTCGACCGTTACCGCACGACCGACCGCGAGGACGGCCCGAAACTCGCCGCGCTCACCATCCTGAGCAGCAATCCCGAAACCGCCCGCACCGCCTGGACCAGCTGGGAAGCCGTCGCCCGCGGCGTCACCCTGACCCGCAATCTGGTCACCGAGCCCGCCAACATCCTCACCCCCGTCGCCTTCGCGAACCGCGCCGAAGAACTTCGCGACCTCGGCCTGACCGTCGAGGTGTTCGACCGCCCGGCCATGGAAAAACTCGGCTTCGGCGCCCTGCTCGGCGTCGCCCAGGGCAGCAGTAACGAACCCCGCATGGTCGTGCTGCGCTGGAACGGGGCAGGGGACGACTCCGCCCCGCTCGCCTTCGTCGGCAAAGGCGTCACCTTCGATTCCGGCGGCATCTCCATCAAACCCGCCGCCGGTATGGAAGACATGAAATGGGACATGGGCGGCGCCGGCGTCGTCACCGGCCTGCTCTCCGCTCTCGCCCGCCGCAAGGCGAAGGTGAATGTCGTCGGTCTCCTCGGTCTCGTCGAGAACATGGTCTCCGGCAACGCCCAGCGCCCCGGAGACGTCGTCCGCAGCGCCTCCGGCCAGACCATCGAGGTCCTCAACACGGACGCCGAAGGCCGCCTCGTCCTCGCCGACGTCATCTGGTACGCCCGCGAAACCTTCAGACCCCGTTTCATGGTCGATCTCGCCACCCTGACCGGCGCCATCATCGTCGGCCTTGGTCACGAATATGCCGGCCTGTTCTCGAATGACGACACGCTCGCCGCAAACCTCACCGCCGCCGGACAGATCAGCGGCGAAAAACTGTGGCGCATGCCGCTGGCCGAGGAATACGACCAGCTCCTGAAATCAGATATCGCCGACATGAAAAACATCGGCGGCCGCCCGGCCGGCTCCATCACCGCCGCGCAGTTCCTCCAGCGCTTCGTCGGAGACACCCCCTGGGCGCATCTCGACATCGCCGGCGTCACCTGGGCCTCGAAAGCAAAACCGGGCAGCCCGAAAGGCGCCACCGCTTTCGGCGTCCGCCTGCTCGACCGCCTCGTCCGTCAGTACGAGGCAGGCTGACGGGAAAAGCTCTGGCGGAAACCAGGATCTGACAGGAAACAGGCTGCCGGAAAACGGGACAGTCAGAAAAACAGGGCTCTGCCCTTCACCCATTTTAATGTAACAAACCGGGATCAAAGGGACTGTGTCCCTTTGTGGGGTCCGGGGCAAAGCCCTGAAAAGCCCTCCCGTCTGTATCTGCAAAGTATACAAACGCCGAAACCAGAGCTGGCCAGACTGAAACCGGCTAAACAACACCCCCCAGGAAACAGCCCGACAGGGCTTCCCGACCGGAACAGGCTGAGACCACGGAAAAAGTCGCAAACATGGCGGAAATCGGCTTCTATCATCTGACCCGCACCGGCGCGCACGAAGCCCTGCCGGTCCTGCTCGGGCGCACGCTCGACAGCGGAAAGCGCGCCGTCATCCGCTGCGCCACACCCGCCGATACCCGCGCCCTCGATGACGCCCTGTGGAAAGTGTCAGACCCTGTCTGGCTTCCTCACGCCGCCACCGGCGGCAAATACCCGGAGCGGCAGCCGATCTGGATCACCGCCGGAGAAGACGTGCCCAACAGCGCCACCTTCCTCTTTCTGCTCGGCGCCACCGAACCCCCGCAGGCCGATCCGTTCGAGCGCGTTTTCGATCTCTTCGACGGCCGCGACGAAGCCGCCGTCGCCTCCGCGCGCCTCCGCTGGACCGCCCTCAAAGCCCAGGGACACACCCTGGCCTACTGGCGCCAGGAAGCAAAAGGCTGGACCCGCGCCCGCTGAGTCCCGATCTCGCCGGAGAATGAAGAAAATTCATGACCGGACAATGCTGTTTCCTGAATCAAGCCGGATGTCGTCCTCCCCGCGTCAAAGGGAAAACAGCCCGCTCCCGCTCCGCTTCCCCGCACACAGCCCCGCCGCCGCGATCCGTGTCCCTGAAACAGGGTCGTTCAGGACGGCAGCACCGCGCCCCGGCCCTGCGAAACAGCTGCCATGCGTCTCGTTAAAGGGAACGAATCCCGGCCCGGTGCGCTGTGCATGAAAAGGAGGCTGTATTATGTCCTGCACAGTAAAATTCAGAAACGGCGTCGCCGTACCGGCGCTCGGCATGGGCACCTGGAACATGGGCGACAACGCCGCCAGCCGCAGCGAGGAACTCGAAAGCCTGCGCGCCGGAATCGAGCTCGGCCTTCGCGTCATCGACACCGCCGAAATGTATGGAAACGGCCGCTCGGAACACGTCGTCGGCGAAGCGATCAGCGGTATTCGTGATAAAGTCTTTCTCGTCACCAAGGTTCTGCCATCCAACGCCTCCCGCAAAGGCGTCCTTCAGGCCTGCCGCAACTCCCTCGCGCGGCTGAAGACGGATTACGTCGATCTTTACCTGCTCCACTGGTGCGGCTCCGTCCCTCTGGCCGAAACCTTCGAAGCCTTCGAACACCTGCGCGAAGACGGACTCATCAGAAACTGGGGCGTCTCGAACTTCGATGTCGAGGACATGAAAGAACTCGACAGCACACCGGGCGGCGATCAGTGCCTCGTCAACCAGATCCTCTACAGCCTCGAACATCGCGGCGTCGAATTCGACCTGCTCGGCGAGGACCGGAAACGCGACGTCGTGACAATGGCTTACTCCCCGATCGGCCAGGGCGGCGGCCTGCTGCGCAACGAAGCCCTCGCCGCTATCGCCAGACGTCACAAAACCTCGCTCGGAGGCGCAACCCCCGCCCAGATCGCGCTCGCCTGGGTCCTGCGCCAGCCGAACCTCATCGCCATCCCGAAAGCTTCATCGGTCAGACATCTGCGCGAAAACGTCGCCGCTCAGGAAATCAGACTTTCAGACGAAGACCTCGCCAGACTCGACCACGCCTTCGCCCCGCCAACCCGCGCCGTCCCGCTCGAAATGATCTGAAGCAGCCTCCATTCCGCCAAAACACAGGGCGGGAACATCCGCCGGGGATACCGGCCACGAAACCGCCATCGGAAAAACCCGCGTTACCGGGCAAAATATCGGGACGCCACTCCGCCCCCTTGCGACGATCGCCTGCTCCCGTGACGCCGGGTTTTCCGACACGCAGAAACCACGCCACCCGACGTCCTCAGGCAGCCGGAAGAAATCCGCCGGACCGGACCCCGTGCCTGAAAACGAGAGCCACCGGCACATGAAACATCGTCACGCTCCGGAAGAAGGTTCTCTCCGGCATACCAGCGGCAGGAAGATATCATCGACGATCTCGCGGATGGCGTCCTCCGGCAGAGGCCGGAACGTCATCAGCATCTCGTGCCGGGCCAGATCGAGCGGAAGCGATGCGATCCGGGGCGTGAGACGGGCCGGATCGATCTCACCCCGTTCGATGGCCCGTCCAAGGACGGCATGAAACTGGCTCCCGTCCACAATGCGCGCCCGTATATCGGCGAAGCTCGACCGTTCGGCGACAAGATCCTTCTGCATGTCAAAGAACAGTTGCAGATCCCGCGACCCGGCGCGATCCGACATGCAGCGGAGAAGAAGACAAAGTTCTTCCCGCAGACTGCCCAGATCCGGGATGACGATATTCGCCCGCGCGAACTGCCGTGCGAGCGCCGCCGTCGCGAGCGCCGTGCGGCCAGGCCAGCGCCGGTGCAGCACAGGCCGGCTGGTTCCCGCACGGCGAGCAACGTTTTCCAGCGTCAGCTCCTCATAGCCGCGCTCCGTAATTTCGGCCCAGGCCGCCTCAAGAATCGCCTCTTCCAGCGCCGCCCCGCGCCGCCGCGTTCGTCCCGAAACGCTCATAACCCGACTTTAAGATGCATGGCGAATCTTATTGCCTCCCGGCCTGCGCTCTGTAAGATGCGCGATGAATCTTATCTCCGGATGAATACCATGAGCAAAGCAGCGCTTCCAGCACGTCGCCGGTCCGTCTTCATCTCCGGCGCCAGCATCGCGGGTCCGGCGCTCGCCTTCTGGCTCGACCGTCACGGGTTCGACGTCACAGTGGTCGAGCGGGCGCCGACCATCCGGACCGGCGGATACCCGATCGACGTTCGCGGCACCGCCATCGACGTGGTCGAACGGATGGGTCTGCTGCCCCCGGTCCGCGCGGCCCATATCGCGTCCCGCGCGATGACCTTCGTGGACGGAGCAGGCGCGGTCATCGGCAGCATCCCGATCTACGAGGCGATCGGCAGTGAGACCGGCCGCGATGTCGAACTGCCACGCGGCACTCTGGCGACTCTGCTTTATGACGCGACACGAAACAGCGGCGTCGATTACCGTTTCAGCGATTCAATCGACACGCTCCATGACGATGGCGCGGGCGTCGATATCGGATTCGCCAGCGGCCGGCAGGAACGATACGACATCGTCATCGGCGCAGACGGGCTGCACTCGCGGACTCGTCACCTGGTCTTCGGCCCCGAGGAACAGTTCACTCATTCCCTCGGTTTCTGCTTCAGTCTCTTTTCCATGCCAAACGACAGGGGCCTGTCACACGGCGGGATCGTTCATGCCGAAGCGGGACGCACCGCCGGCATCTGGGCGGTCCAGGACAGCCCGAAGGTCTTCGGCTTCCTCGCTTTCGCGACGGACGAAGCGCCTGTTTCCGCCAGTCGTGACGCGGAGAAGCACATCCTGCGCACGCGGGAAGCCTTCGCCGGCATGGGCTGGGAGGTTCAGCGCCTGCTCGACGCGATGGCAACGGCCGACGATCTGTATTTCGATTCCGTCAGCCAGATCCGGATGCCGCGCTGGTCGAAAGGGCGCGTGGCGCTGGTCGGCGATGCCGCGTTCGCACCGTCTTTCCGGTCAGGCCAGGGCACCAGCCTGGCGCTTGTGGGCGCGTATGTGCTGGCAGGCGAACTGGCCACCCATGACAATCCGGAAGATGCGTTTGCCGCCTATGAACGTCTCACGCGGCCCTTTGTCGAGGCGAACCAGGCACTAGCGACCGATGGCAACGGGGCTTTCTTTCTGCCCCGAACGCAAAAGGATATCGAGACACGCGACCGCATCCTCGCCGAAATCGCGCGGAACGGCACGGCCGGCATGTTCGACGACACTAGGGCCTGTTAGATCTTAAAATACTTCCTATATTGTATGGATTGAAGAAGGAGACGGAACAGGCACTTTCACTGATGAGACATGGGCGATCTGGGAACCGCTGATTGAGG
>NZ_WOTB01000003.1 GCF_011516835.1 Acetobacter musti
GAAACATCCCGCCAGCAGAAGCTGAGGCACGCTTTTATGCACAACAGAAATCACATGCATTAGCCGCTTAAATCAGATAAAAAACGTCTCCACAAAACCCGGGGCAATTCAAAGGTTATGAATCGCGAAACGGCTGTCTGATTGGTTATTTCCTCCGCGAGAGACTGATTTATCAGGTTCATTACCGGGTAATGGCAGGGCTTACGCTCCGTGAAGTGATTTGCCGGTAATGGAAAAAGACGCCATCACGGTTCAGGTCATTCCGTACTTTTATTATCCTGGACTGACGTCCGGAAAGCACGGCTGAGGATCTGTTGCCGATGATATCAGATCGCGGTGATGCTGATCGCTGGCATCTTCACTGGCTGACAGCTGGCGGAACGCCGAATCTGCCGGTTCGCGAGGCTGTCATGGCCGGGCGGGATGAAGCCTTTCTGGCTCTGGCCGGTCTGCGTCGGCCTCCGGCTCTCGATATTCTTGTGAACTGCTCGCGCGCCGTTATCCCTGAGACCGGATGCGGTGGCCGGGCTCTGCGTCCTGACCTTTTTGAACTGCGGCTTGATCCGAAGAATGCTGCTCTGGGCGGCAATCTTGCCACGGGGGTGATCCGCCGGACTATTCTGCATGAAGTGCATCACTGCATGCGGATGGCCGGACCGGGTTACGGACTGACTCTCGGGGAAGCTCTGGTCAGCGAGGGGCTGGCGGGGCGTTTCGTGCAGCATCTTCTGCGCACTCCGCCTGAACCGTGGGAGTGCGCGGTCGGGGAAGAAGTTTTGCCGGATTTTATGCCGTCTGATGAGCAGCTGTGGACGCGGCCGTACGATCACGCCGGATGGTTTTTTGGGGCTGGCGGGCGGTATCCGCGCTGGCTCGGATACAGTCTCGGGTTCTGGCTGGCCGGATGCTGGGTTCGGAGCGTCAGACCTGAAGGCGAAGCGTGGACCGGGGTTTCGGCGCGGGAGGTCATTGAAACCGGGCGCCGTGTTCCGGACGAGAGCTGATCCGGCTCGTTCTGTTGCCGGTGTGTCTTGTGATTTTCATGTATTCCGGGCGCTAGCAAATTCCGCGGCTTTGTTTTTCGGAATACGGATAAAAAAAGGAGGCCGGAGCCCCCCTTTTTCAGATCGCTGCGAGGACTGAGCGTTTCAGCCGTGCGTCTGCTGTTTTGCGAGCAGGTCGCGGATGTCTTCGAGAAGGATTTCGCTTTTTGGCGGCGGAGGCGGCGCGGCGGGAGCCTCGTCTTTCGTGGTGTGCATCTTGCTCAGCAGGCGGACGACCCAGAAGATGACCAGCGCCACGATCAGGAACTGGATGACGGCGTTCAGGAAGACGCCGTAATTGATGGTAACGGCACCTGCTTTCTGAGCGTCTGCGAGGGTCGGCTCGACGGGGCCTTTCAGGGTGACGAAGAGATTGCTGAAGTCAATGCCGCCGATGAGGAGCCCGAGGAACGGATTGAAAACGTCTTTCACCAGGCTGTTTACGATGGCCGTGAAAGCCGCGCCGATGATGACACCGACGGCCATGTCGACGACGTTGCCGCGCATGATAAAGGTTTTGAAGTCGGCAACCCATCCCGGGGTGTGCACTTTCAGCTTAGTCTCGGCCATCTGGACCCTCAGAAGTTTTGTGTTCCGGGTCGTTATCCGGCTTTTCCGGTCGTTTTACAACAATAATGTTAAACGAACTGTAACATATTGCTGACATATTTCGGGTCTGACCGTTAATCTGGCGATATACAGAGTCAGTAATGCCTTAATGTTTCCTGCTGTAGATACGGATATTGCAGTTGTCATGTTCCGCATGGATGGAAACGCGGCGGAAAGTGCCGGATGCGGCGAATTTCCTCTCTGTCCGGGCATTGCAACGCGCGGATGATATCCCTATAGCATGCGGCAGCATGTCCCGGTCGGCATCGGGACTCTCCCCATCGAAAGATTCTGACATGAAGCCCAATATTCATCCCGATTATCACGAGATCAACGTCATTATGACCGACGGGACGGAGTTCAAAACCCGTTCCTGCGCCGGCGCGCCCGGTCATACGATGCGTCTGGACATCGACCCGAAGTCGCATCCTGCCTGGACCGGTGTCCAGCGTATGCTTGATACGGGTGGCCAGGTTGCGAAGTTCAACAAGCGTTTCGCCGGTATCGGCAAGCGCAAGCAGGACTGATCCCGCGGTCCTTCGTGGTGATTATTCAGCGGCCCTGCTTCCGGGAAGTCTCCCGGAAGCAGGGTTTTTTTATACCTGCCGGTCAGGCTCATTCAGATGATTCCGGCTTGACCCCGACGCATGTCGCGGCCATTACCGTTTCCCAAGAGCGCGCCGGCAGGCACGCAGGGACCGGAGCCCCGCTCCTGCCCGAAGACCGGAACCGGTGCCTGCGTGAGCGCCGAACGACACGCAGCAACAGGACCGATCGATGACGACGCTTCCCTTAATGCCAAAAGCGACGGCCGTCTGGCTGATCGAGAAGACCGCTCTGACATTTCAGCAGGTGGCTGAGTTCTGCGGGATGCACCCGCTTGAAGTGCAGGCCATCGCGGATGGTGAAGTCGCGCAGGGCATTGTGGGTTATGACCCGGTTGCCAATCATCAGGTGACGCAGGCGGAAATCGACCGCTGCGAGAAGGACCCGAACGCGCGGCTCAAAATCCTGAGCGCCAGCAATCCGGTGAAGCGGCGCGCCAAAGGTGCGCGTTACACGCCTGTGGCCCGCCGCAATGACCGTCCGGACGGGATTGCTTTTCTGCTCCGGAATTATCCTCAGCTTCAGGATCAGCAGGTTGCCAAGCTGCTTGGCACGACCAAGGACACGATTGCCAAGGTTCGTGACAAACAGCACTGGAACAGCCCGAACATCAAACCGCGTGATCCGGTTACGCTGGGGCTTTGCAGCCAGACCGACCTGAATGCGGCTGTGACGGCGAGCAATGAGCGTCTGGCGCGCGAGGGTCGCGAGGCCCCTGCCCCGCTTGAGATCGGCGACGACGAGTAAGACGGTGAGACCGCTTTCGCGGCCTGCCTCTGCGGGTGGCCGCGAAAGCGGATTGTGACGTCAGTTGGCGGGATATCAGATAGCGGAGCGAAGCCTGTCCATTTCCTCTTTCACGCGCAGTTTCTGCAGCTTGAGCGACATCAGCACGCGCTGATCGGGCATCGGGCGATGGCCTTCGTCATGGATTTTGGCGTCGAGTGTTGAGTGGCGGCGGTGAAGACTTTCGATCCGTGACTGTTTGCTCATGGTCACTCTCCCTGTTCTGGTGATGATGACGAACTGACGCTAACGCGTTTCCCTTCGGTTTTGTCATGAAAATTTGCTCATATTCGGGGGACAGGAGTGACGTTTTCGAGGGGCGCGGACGTGTGGTGGTCTGGAAGTGTTGTGTGAGGAACGCACAGGTCCCCGCGATCATCAGTGATGAGGAATGGTGGGCAAAAGGGGCGGCAGGAACGGGGTTCCGGAACGGCGACCCTTGCATGGAGACATCAGAACGGGGGTACTGGCGCGAAAGCGGAACGTGTCATAACGTAGCGGATACGTCGTGGGCGTGAACGACGGGCGCCTGAGGCGGGAGGACACGGACCTTGACAGAAATCGCCTTGCGAAGCCGGAGGTGGGATGCTGCGTGACCGGGACAGTATGCTGCGCAAGTTACATGAGTTGCGGAGTGAACACCGGGACCTGGATACGGTCATTGACCGCCTGGCCCTCGAACCGATGGACCAGCTCCATCTCCAGAGACTGAAAAAGCGAAAACTCCTGCTGAAAGACGAGATTTCCTGGATCGAGAGTCGTCTTATCCCGGACAATATAGCCTGACCGGGTTCCGGACCCGGTGAAACTGCTGAGCGATGAATGATACTGAAAACGTGCCGGTGACGGAGCGGGAACACGAGGCGGATATCGCCACGGGAGACAGCGGTCAGCCGCGTGTCGGCGTGATTATGGGCAGTCAGTCCGACTGGGAGACCATGCGTCATGCCACGGATACGCTGGACGCGCTGGCGATTGCGTATGAGGCGAGGATTGTTTCGGCTCACCGGACGCCGGACCGGCTTGCGGATTATGCGAAGACGGCTGCCGAGCGTGGTCTGTCGGTGATCATTGCCGGCGCGGGTGGCGCTGCGCATCTGCCGGGCATGTGTGCGGCCTGGACGCGGCTTCCGGTGCTCGGGGTTCCGGTCGAATCAAAGGCACTCAAAGGCATGGACAGCCTGCTTTCGATCGTTCAGATGCCCGGGGGCATTCCGGTCGGAACGCTGGCCATAGGCAAAGCCGGCGCGATCAACGCGGCTCTTCTTTCGGCCTCCATTCTGGCACTGGGAGATTCCGATCTGGCCGCGCGTCTGGATACGTGGCGCGCTTTGCAGACGGCGTCCGTGCGTGATGAACCCGAAGAATAGTCCCGGCGTGGCGCTGCCGCCGAATTCCGTTATCGGCATCGTCGGAGGCGGGCAGCTTGGACGTATGTCGGCCATGGCGGCGGCCCGTCTCGGGTTTCGTTCGCATGTGCTGGCGCATACGGAGGACGATCCCGGCGTGCAGGTGTCGCACCGGGCGACCATCGGGGCGTATGACGACCCGGATGTCCTGACGCGTTTTGCCGAAGCGGTGGATGTTGTCACGTTCGAGTTCGAGAATGTGTCCGCTGACGGGCTGGGGCTTCTCTCCGGTATCCGTCCGGTGCATCCGTCGGGAGCCATTCTGCGGATCAGTCAGGACCGGGAGCAGGAAAAGACTTTTCTCGGCTCGATCGGGGCTGAGGTCGCGCCGTGGCGGCTGGTGACGGATCATGACAGCCTGAGAGCGGCGGCGGATGCGCTGGGTTATCCGTTCATTCTGAAGACGACGCGGCTCGGCTATGACGGCAAGGGGCAGCGTCGGGTGACGGATGAGGCGGGGCTGGAGGCGGCCTTCGAGGCGCTGGCGCCGAAGCCTCTGGTGGCGGAAGGTCTGGTTGATTTCGGAATGGAAATCAGTGTCATGGTGGCGCGTGGCGTTGACGGAACAGTGCGCTGCTTTGATGTGACGGAGAACCGCCACAAAGATGGCATTCTGGATCTGAGCTTCGCTCCGGCGCGGATCGAGGCGCCTCTGGCTGAGAAGGCCCGCGATCTGACGCGGCGGATCGCCGAAGGTCTGGATCTGACCGGTATCCTTGGTGTCGAGATGTTTGTCGGGCGCAACGGGGAGGTTCTGGTCAACGAAATTGCGCCGCGGCCGCATAATTCGGGTCACTGGACGATGGATGCATGTCCTGTGGATCAGTTTGAGATGCATGTGCGCGCGGTGACGGGACTGCCTTTGCCGGAGCCGGTGCGGCATTCGGACGCGGTGATGAAGAATCTCGTGGGACCGGATGACATGGCGCTGTGGCCGGAGATTGTTGCGGCGCAGGGACTGATTCCGCATCTTTACGGGAAGCGGATGGCGCGGCGCGGGCGGAAGATAGGGCATGTGAACGTGCTGTTTCCGCGCGGCGGCCTTCCCGGAGAGTTCGGCGTACAGGCGGCTCTGGGGCCTCTGGCGGGGGATGCGGAGGATTAGCCCGGATCGGGGATCTGCGGGGTCTGGTCTGGTGATGCCGTAAATCTGCCTTGTCGGACCTGTTTCCTGCCCCGGCCTACTTTGCCGGGGAATACCGTTTTCGGAATTACTGAAGAACGATCTTTATCGCGTCCTGTGAGAATGGCAGGTCCGGTGTCGCCGTCTGTCGGCTGGCGCTGACTGAGCAATGTGACTACCCGGTGGAACTGCCTTGCGGCGTTTCGGGTTCCGGCCGGTATGTTCGCCTCTTCCATGGCTCTTGTCCCATCAGCCACATCATGAGGAGACCGTTATGTTTCCGGTGCGTCAGGATAATTCTTATGGCTGGTCCGCAGGAGATGTATCTGAGTCCGATTTTATCGTTTGTGAGGAAGGAAAAATCTGATTTGTGAAATCCGGATCGCCTCTTTTATTCTTTCCGGAAGCGTTTCTGTTTTTCGTATTGTGTCACGAGGCGATTGCGGCGCAGGGGTGAGAGTTTCTGAATCCAGAAGATTCCATTGAGCTGATCGATTTCATGCTGGTGGCAGACGGCGCGCAGGCCTTCGGCTTCTTCCGTTTGCTCCTGCCCGGCGAGATCCTGATAGCGCAGGCGGATCTTTGCCGATCGCTCAACCATGCCGGCGACGCCTTGCATGGAGATGCTTCCTTCTTCATGCCGGATTTTTTCCGACGACATGTGGATGATTTCGGGATTGACGTAAGTCTGAGGCCCGGAGGCGTCCGGGAGGTCGAGCACGACGATACGTTGCAGGACACCGATATGGGGGCCGGTGATTCCGATGCCGGGAGCGGCGCGCAGGGTGTCGAGCAGATCGGCTGCGAGGGTGCGGAGCTGGTCGTCGAAGAGGGTGACTGGGGTTGCGGTCTGACGCAGGCGCTGGTCGGGGAAGGCGATAATGGGGCGCACCGTCACATCGGGTCTCCGGCCTGGAAGGAATCAGATTACAGACTGGGGTGCGGGAGCCGCAATGCGCGGCATGCTTCCGCGTGAGGCTCCTGGCCGGGTCGGACAAAGTCCGGGTCTGTCTGATCCAGACCTGTCTGCCGGATAAAGGGAAATGCCACGGGCGACAGCATGATGTCCCCTACCCTGCCTGTTCGAGGCCGGAGCTGCCGCGGACGAGGCCGGTGGCTTTTTGTCCGGCCATAGCGAGGGCGACGGCTTCGGCGATACGGATGCCGTCGATGGCGGCGGAAAGGATGCCTCCGGCGTATCCGGCGCCTTCGCCGGCCGGGTAGAGGCCGGGGGTGTTGGGGCTGGCGCCGTCGGGTTCGCGGGCGATGCGGAGGGGCGATGAGGTTCGGGTTTCGACGCCGGTGAGGACGGCATCTTCGAGGGCGAAAGCGGAGAGCTTTGAGGCGAAGGCTGGCAGGGCTTCGCGGATGGCATCGGAGACGTAATCCGGCAGACAGGTTGTCAGGTCGGTAGGGGTGACGCCGGGGCGATAGGAGGGGGTGACATCGCCGAGATGGGTTGAGGGGCGTCGGGCGAGGAAGTCGCCGACGCGCTGGGCCGGGGCGCGGTAATCGCCGCCGCCGGCGAGGAAGGCCTGTTTTTCCCAGTGGCGCTGGAAAGCGATGCCGCCGAGGGGGGTGTCGGGGTAGTCCTCGCCGGGACGGAGTTCGACGACGATGCCGGCATTGGCGTTGCGTTCGGCGCGGGAATACTGGCTCATACCGTTGGTGACGACCTGGCCGGTTTCCGATGTAGCGGCGACGACGGTGCCGCCGGGGCACATACAGAAGGAGTAGACTCCGCGTCCGTTTGAGGCGTGGTGGACGAGTTTGTAATCGGCGGCGCCGAGGATTTCCGTGCCGGCCTGGGGGCCGAAGCGGTCTGCGTCGATCAGGGATTGCGGGTGTTCGATGCGGACGCCGATGGAGAAGGGTTTGGGCTGCATGGCCACCCCCTGCTCGTGCAGGGAGGCGAAGGTATCGCGGGCGCTGTGGCCGACGGCGAGGATGACGTGGCAGGCGGGGATGGTCTCGCCGGTGGAGAGGCGGAGGCCGTGGATGTGGCGGTTTTCGTCGAGGAGGAGTTCGTCGACGCGGGCGCTGAAGCGGTATTCGCCGCCGGCGGCTTCGATTTCGTTTCGGATGTGTTCGACCATTGAGACGAGGCGGAAGGTGCCGATATGGGGTTTGGAGACATAGAGAATTTCTTCCGGGGCGCCTGCCCGGACGAATTCTTCCAGCACCTTGCGGCCGAGATGGCGGGGATCGCTGACGTGGCTGTAGAGTTTTCCGTCTGAGAAGGTCCCTGCCCCGCCCTCACCGAACTGGACGTTGCTTTCGGGGGTGAGGACGGATTTTCGCCAGAGGGCGAAGGTGTCGGCAGTGCGTTCGCGAACGACTTTGCCGCGTTCGAGGATCAGGGGTCTGAGGCCTGCCTGGGCGAGGATCAGGGCGGCCATGAAGCCGCAGGGGCCGGCGCCGATGACGACGGGGCGGAGGAAGCCGGGGGCGCTGGCGAGTGCGGGGCCGTTTATGTCGGGGAAGTGGTAGGCCGTGTCCGGGGTCGGGCGGATGCGCTGGTCGTTGGCGCAGCGGGCGAGGAGGGCGGGTTCGTCGGTGACGGTGCAGTCGACGCTGTAGACCAGGGCGATGCGGCCGCGTTTGCGGGCGTCGTAGCCACGGCGGGCGATCCTGAAGTCGCGCAGTTCACCGGGGGTGATGCCGAGGCGGGCGATGATGGCCTCACGCAGGGCTTCCGGGGCATGATCCAGCGGGAGCCGGAGTTCGGTCAGTCGGATCATGATGGTGTTCCCTGAAAGTGTCGCGCGGGCGGCGCTGCATATCACGCCCGGGCGGTTGTCGCGACCCGGCGTGGTCTGGGTGTTGCCGGGTAGTTCTGGTCTGGCGTCGGATGCTCAGATGGCTGAGGGTCGGGCGCCTCGTGGTCAGGCGATAGCGGGGCGGGCTGTGCGTGTCTGTTGCAGCAGCCATAGGTCGGCGGGGCGTGAGAGTGACAGTTCGACGGCGCGGCCCAGACACCAGGAGAGGGCCAGCACGGGCGGGAACCAGAGCCAGCCCAGAGCCATGTTGCCGCCTGTGCGATGGAACAGCGCGACTGCGGGAAAGACGATGAACATGTGTGAGAGATAGATTTCGTAGCTCATGCGGCCGAACGACCGGAGCCAGCCGGTGCCGCGCGTCACGACGGTTGCGCCCCATCCCTGGCGGAACGCGACGAGGAGCGCGGCGACGGAGACTGTCAGGAGAAGGTCCGTGTTATCGCCCAGTATTCCGTAAAGATCGTGATAATCGAGCAGACATGCCGCGAGCGCGATGGTTCCGGAAAGGCCGGAGAGGGTACGAATTCTGCGGCTTTGTTCAGAGCCGGGTTTTGCGCGGCTGAATTTTCCGGCGATCAGTGCGGCGCATATGCCGGTCGCGATGGCTGACATGCCGGGCAGATACGCCTTGTCCTGCCAGATTTCGGAAGCATTTGTCAGAGCGCGGAGGCTCAGGGGCATGGAAAGAGCCAGTGCTGTGCATGCCATGATCAGTAAACGGGGAAACCGGGCGCTGAGAAGGCAGGCGAAGGGGAAAATGAGATAGAACAGCTCTTCGATCGAGAGTGACCAGAGGATATCCCATCCGCCGGGGAGCCATGAGGTCCGCCCTTCGTACCGGTTCAGAGTCATAGTCAGGGCGGAGAAGATGGCACCCCCGAGCGACTGGTCCGGGCGGGTGATCGTGTAATCGGGAACCTGGAGCAGATCGAGAAAACTCAGGATCACGATCAGAACGAGAAGGCATGGTATGATCCGTGCCGCGCGTCTGACCATAAAGGCTCCGGGCGGAACGGATGCCAGGCTGCCCCAGCGGCGGATTGTTGTTTCTGTAATCAGGAAGCCTGAGATGACGAAGAACATGATGACCGCGTTATGGCCGTTCCAGTTCAGCGCGCGCAGGAGCTGAGCGGGGAGAATGCCGGCGAGGGTGGTTTTTCTCAGTGGAATCCGCAGGGCGACGTGATGGATGACGACGAGCACGATGGAGAGACCACGGAGCAGATCGATTCCTGCGTTGCGGTTCGTGGTCGCTGATTCGTTCCGCATCTGGGCTCCGTCTTTGTATTTTGTTTCCCATGTGGAGTGAAATTCTGACCTGAGTGTGGCTGTCGGTCCCTGGCGGTGCCGGACCGGTGTGAGATTTTGCAGTTGCGCCGTTCAGTCCTTATGACCGGAGGCGTCCTGAGGGAGAGACGGCCATGGCACGCCCGGGTGAGAAAGCGAGACAGGCGTTGAGGGCACGCATTTCAGAGGCGCTCCGGCATCTGGACGGGGGCGACGCCCGGCGGGCTTTCAGCGAGCTGACTGTGCTGCGGGCGGAGGCGCCGGATGATCCGCTGCTGCTGCATGCGCTGGCGCGGGCGGCTTACGGGCTGGGGCGTTTCGATCTGGCGGCTGGGTTCGCGGGACAGGCGGTGCGGCATGATCCGCGACCGGCGTTTCATATCACGCTGGGTCTGGCGCTTCTGGCTCTGGGGCATGTCGAACCGGCGCGGGCGGCGCTGCATGTGGCGGTTCTCGGAGCGCCTGATCTGCCGGAGGCGCGTCTGGCTTATGCTGAGGGACTTGAGGCGGCAGGACAGTTTGCGGAGGCGGAAACGGAGCTTCGGGAGGTAGTGCGATTGCGGCCTCTGGAGGCGGGGATGCGGCTTGTGCTGGCCCGGTTTCTGGCGCGGCGCGGGCGGCCTGACGAGGCGCTTCGGGTTCTTGGCGACGCGCGGCGTCTCGCGGCGGAAGACGATGTCGCGATCCGTCAGGAACAGGTGTCTCTGCTTGCGCTCACCGGTGCGATGGATGAGGCGGTTCGGGTTTCAGCTGAGATCTGCGCCGTTCTGCCGGACGATCCGGCGGCGGCAGCGAATCATGGTGCGGTGCTGTTCAGCGCCGGGCGTCCGGAAGAGGCCAGGGCCGTGCTCGGACGTGCTGTTTCTCTGGCGGCTCCGACGGCGGAGACGCTGACCAATCTGGCGCTGGCGGATATGGCGCTTGGTGATTTGCTGTCTGCTGACCAGGCTTTTTCCGAAGCGGCGCGTCTGCGTCCGGACGATACGCGGATTGCGCTGAATCGCGGAACGTTGCTGAACGAGCTTGGTCAGCGCCGGTCCGCCGAAATGCTGTTCGACCGGGTGATCGCGGCGGTGCCTGGCACGATGGATGCGGCGCGCGCGCGGTTTAATCGCGGAACGACTGAACTCGCGGAGGGGCGGTTCAGGGAGGGCTGGCGCGATTTCGAGGCGCGGCGGTCTCTGCTGGCTTCGTTGCCGCGTGCGGATCTGCCGGACTGGAATGGGCGGGAACTGGCGGGGCGCATTCTGCTCTGCGGGGAGCAGGGGCTGGGCGATTTTATCCAGTTTCTGCGTTATGTGCCGCTGGCGCTTGAGCGTGCGCCGGTCTGTCTTGTTGTGCCGGAGGTGTTGCTGCGGCTTGTGACGGAATCGCAAAGTCTCCCGGTGTGGAAAGAGTATTTCCGGTCCGGGCGACTGGTGGTGACACAGAATGTCCCGGTGGAGGGCGTTGTCGCGAAGGCGTCCCTGCTCAGTCTGCCCTGGCTGCTCGGTCAGGGCGCGCCGCCACCTTTTGCGCCGTATCTTCAGTCCCGGAGCGGGGCTGTGGCGGACCGGCTGCATCCGGGGCTGCGGGTCGGGCTTTGTCATGCCGGCAGTGCGGCTTACCGGTTCGACCGGCGGCGGTCGGTTCCGCTGGCGGATCTGGCGCCGCTGCTGGCCGTGCCGTCGGTTCGGTGGGTTTCGCTTCAGCCGGGGGAGACGCCTGAGGGTTTTGAGGCGCTGCCTGCTGGGGATATGGCGACGACCGCGACTGTCATGGCCGGGCTGGATCTCATCGTGACGGTTGATACTGCGATGGCGCATCTCGGGGGGGCGACCGGACGGCCGGTCTGGCTGCTGAACCGCTATGGCGGGGACTGGCGGTGGGCTGAGGGCAACCGGGCTGACGGCCCGGACGGCGCGCCGCGGAGCCTGTGGTATCCGTCGGTCCGGATATTCGATCAGGTGTCACCGGATCTGCCAGTGGTGGCGTGGCGGGAGCCGGTCGGAGCGGTGGCCGGGGCGCTGCGAACTCTGGTTTCGGGCTGAGAGGCTGAGGCGCCGTTTATGTGAAGTGATGGTTCGGATGTGAGTCCAGGAAACGTATGGCGGGTCTCGCCGGTGGGGTTTTCGATACAGGCTTTTAAGGATCGCGGCGGATGACGCTGGCGGTGATGGACTGGAACGGGGTGAAACCGAGGGTTCTGTAGAGAGCGATGGCGCCATGATTGGTGGCGTAACAGTGCAGAAACGGTGTCTCGCCTCTTGCGAGGATAGCGGACGCGACTTCCCGCATCAGGAAGCCGGCATAACCGCGACCGCGAAAGTCGGGATGGGTGCAGACACCACTGACTTCGCAGAATTCGCCGGGTTTTGTGCGTTCGCCGGCCATGGCGACGAGGCGCCCTTCTTCACGGATGCCGATAAAGCCGCCGAGCCGCCATGTTCCGTGGCGGAACGGGCCGGGCGCGGTGAGCGTGGCGAGGGCCAGCATGTCTTCGGCGTCGGCTTCACCGAGTGGCACGGCGTGGAATGTATTTGCGCCGGCCGTAATCGAGCAGGCGGTCATCTGCACACATTCGGTTTCGCGCAGCAGCGTCATGCCTGGCGGAACCGGTGGCGGGGTTTTTTCGAGAAACCATAGTTCCTCGCCCTCCCCTGCCAGATTGCGCAGGGCGGCCATGTCTGAGCCGGAAATATCTGATCCGGACGGGCCGGCGGCGGCGAGAGGACTGACTTCCGTGCGGAAGCGCAGCGATCCTTTGAGGTGACCTGCGGCATGGGAGACGAAGTCTGACGCGAAGTCTGACTGGCGGCCTGTCAGGGCGGACCAGACCGGGCGGTTCAGCGGATGGGAGTCGGGAGCGTGCACTGGTGGGAGCGGGTCCGTTTCTGTGACTGTTTCTGTAATTGTCGGCTGATTCTGTGAGCGTGGGCCGGGATGTGGGTCAGGTGTGTCCGGGATATTCCGGACCGGAATGCCCCGGATTGGGATGCCGGTAAACGGTCACAGATTGTGGGAACCGGTCTGTTTTTCATTCCGGTAATTTACGTAATTCTTGCGCCGGGCATCGTGCGGGTCAACTCTTTTGGCGGACGTCAGTAACCAGACGGTGATAACGGGCGTTAATGCCGGATATCAACACGGGAGATTGCTCCATGGATCTTGGAATTGCCGGTCGCAGGGCCATTGTCTGCGCCGCTTCGAAAGGGCTGGGCTATGCTGTCGCGGAGCATCTCGCGGCGGCCGGGGTGCATCTGACCATCAATGCCCGCAACGAGGCGACGCTTCAGGATGCGGCTGATCGTCTTGCGATCTGTTATGGCGTCGATATTAATTTTGTTGCCGCGGACATCACCACCCGGGAGGGGCGCCGGGCGGTCATGGAGGTTGAACCGGCTCCGGACATTCTGATCAACAATGCGGGCGGCCCCCCTCCGGGCAATTGGGCGGACTGGGATGAGGGTGACTGGCTCGCGGCGATCAACGCGAACATGCTGACGCCGATCATGATGATGAAGAGTCTTCTGCCGGGAATGATCGGGCGGAAATGGGGACGTGTCGTCAACATCACTTCGGCGGCCGTGAAGAGTCCGATTCCGGATCTTGGCCTGTCCAATGCCGCGCGGTGCGGGCTGACCGGTTTCGTTGCCGGGACAGCGCGGCAGGTGGCGCGGCATGGTGTCATCATCAACAATCTGCTGCCTGGTCCGCATGAGACGGACCGGCTGCGCGGCCGGATGAAAAGGGAGGCCACGCAACGCGATATTACGGTCGCTCAGGCGGCCGAGGCTGTCGCGAAGAGCATTCCGGCGGGGCATGTCGGGCGTCCGTCGGATTTCGGGGCGACGGCGGCGTTTCTCTGCAGCGAACATGCCGGTTTCATGGTGGCGCAGAACGTGCTGCTGGATGGCGGTGCGTTCAATTCCACGATGTAATCGTCAGAGGATTTTTGTTTTTGCTTCTGTCTCGCGCTGTTTGACCTCGCGCCAGACGGCGTCCAGGTCGTCTACGGACTGGCCGGCGGGAGTGAGGCCACGTGAGGCGAGGATGGCTTCCAGGGCCTGAAAGCGGCGCGTGAACTTGTCGCTGGCCTGTCTCAGGCAGGCTTCCGGGTCGAGGTCGAGACGACGGGCGAGCGTCGCGACGGAGAAGAGGAGATCGCCCATCTCGTCCTGGAGGGCGGTGCGGTCTCCGGACTCGATTTCGGCTTCGACTTCGGCCAGTTCCTCGTGGACCTTGGCGACGACGCCGGAGACGTCCGGCCAGTCGAAGCCGACACGGGCGGCGCGGGCGGCGATTTTCCGGGCACGCAGCAGGGCGGGCAGTGCGCGCGGGATGCCGGCGAGCGTGCCGTGTTCGGCGCGGGCGATCCGCTCCTGTTCCTTGCCGGCCTCCCATTGAGCGAAGACGGCGCTGCTGTCACCGGTGGTCGCAGGGGTTGTCTCGCCAGAGGTATGGGAGCCGAAAACATGGGGGTGGCGGCGGATCATCTTATCGGTGATCAGGCGGGCGACGGTTGCGAAGGCGAAGCGACCTTCCTCTTCGGCCATGCGTGCCTGATAGACAACCTGGAGCAGGAGATCGCCGAGTTCGTCCGCGACGTCGTCCCAGGCGCCACGGTCGATGGCGTCGGCGACCTCATAGGCTTCCTCGATCGCGTAGGGGGCGATGGTCTGCGGAGTCTGGTCGATATCCCATGGATAGCCTGTCGCGGGGTCGCGCAGCCGTGCCATGACGCCGATCAGCCGTTCCAGTTCCCGCGCTGCATCGGCGGCGGTATCCGTTGCAGTGTCCGGGATGGCGGCTGTGATTGCATCCGGACGGGAGCGGTCGTTTTTTGTGGCCGGGAACGGCGTTTCGCGGGTCATCGGGCGGTCTCCGGGCGGGATGGGGCTGGGGTCATGACGGGTTCTGCAGGCGGGTCAGGACGTCGCCGCAGTCTGTTTCGGCCATTGGCCCTTCATCGCTGAGCGCGGCGCACAGAGGCAGGACGTAATCCCGTGTCAGTGGCGCCAGGATGATGTCGCCGGGCGCGGACGGGTCAACCCAGACCATCTCCTCGATTTCAGCCTGAATTTTCGGGCTGACGGAGCGGGTGACGGCGAAGAGATCGGCCTGGACCCCGAAGCCTGGTTCGTTTGCGGCCGGGGCGGAAAACTGCCCGAGCGTGACGAGGTCTTTGGGGTGCAGATGCAGGGCGAGTTCTTCCTCGAGTTCGCGCAGGACGGCCTGCAGCGCGGTCTCTCCGGCGTCGATTTTACCGCCGGGCTGCATAAAAGCCTGGGTGCCGCGTTTGCGGACCAGCAGCGCCCGTCCGTCGGAATCGCGGATTAAGCCTGTTGCAATGCGGATAATACGTTCAGCCATGAGCCTGTCATTCGGAAAACCGGTCTGTTCCGCTACACTGCGGAGAGACGCCTCAGGCGAAACGTAAAACGAGGTCTGCCCGCGTGACTACCCCTTCGCCGCTGCAAGGCAGGTCGGTTGCTTCTGTCTGCCGGGATGTGCTGGCGGGGATTACGCTGGCGTCCGTCAATATTCCGCAGGTTCTGGGATATACGCGCATCGCGGCCATGCCGGCTGTGACGGGACTTTATACCGCATTGCTTCCGCCTGTTGCTTTTGCGTGTCTCGGATCGTCCCGGCATCTTGTGGTTGCGGCGGATTCTGCGACGGCGGCCATTCTGTCCAGCGCGCTGGCGCCGCTTGCCGCTCCGGGGTCGCCGGAATACGTGGCGATGGTCAGTGTCGTGGCCATACTCTGCGCGGCCTTTCTGGCGATCGGACGGCTGTTCCGGCTTGGTTTCCTTGCGGATTTCATGTCCAGGACGGTTCTGGCCGGATTTCTCGCCGGGGTTGGAATTCAGGTCTCGATCACCATGCTGCCGGAGATGCTCGGGATTATGACGGACGATCATAATCCTGTTCTGATACTCTTTGATATTGCAAAACGATTTTCAGATATCCATGGACTGACCGCCGGCATTTCCGCGGGCATGGTTCTTCTGCTGGTCGCGGGGCGTCGTTTTCTGCCGCGTCTGCCGGTCCCGATGCTGGCTGTTATCGGTTCGGTCATTGCCAGCAGGACGCTGTATCTGGGTACGCAGGGGGTGGCGACGATCGGGCCGGTTGCGGGAGGTCTGCCGGATTTTCATATTCCGCTGATCGGCTGGAACCGGACGCTTGCCCTGCTTCCGGTGGCGGCGTCCTGCGTGTTTGTGATCATTGCCCAGAGCATTGCGACGTCGCGCAGTTTTGCCGGAATGTTTCATGAAAAGATCGACGCCAATGCTGATATTCTCGGACTGAGCGCGGCCAATCTGGCGGCGGCGGTCAGCGGTGCATTCACGGTCAATGGCAGTCCGACCCAGACGGCGATGGCGGTGCGTTCGGGTGCCCGGAGCCAGCTTGCGCAGGTGACGTTCGCGGTGGTGGCGCTGGGCGTTCTTCTGTTTCTGACCGGTCCGCTGGAATATCTGCCGCGCTGTGTGCTTGCCGCGATCGTCTTTCTGGTAGCGATCGACATGATCGATGTGCGCACAGTGCGGGCTATCCGCACGGAAAGTCCGGGGGAGTTCCGTCTGGCGCTCGTGACGGCGGCGGCGGTTGTCGGGATCGGAGTTCAGCAGGGAATTTTTCTGGCCATTGCGCTGTCGCTGTTCCGGCATGTGCGTCACAGCTATGAGCCCCATACCATGCTTCTGCATGAGGACCCGGGAATGCATGCGATTGAGGCCGGTCCGGTGGTTCCTGGCCAGGAGACGGCGCCGGGACTGGTGGCTTACCGGTTCAGCGCCGATCTGTTTTACGCGAACAGCGCGCGGTTTTCGGACGATATCATGACGCTTGTCGATCATGCGCCCGATCCGGTCCGCTGCATCGTGATTGATGCGAGCGCCATGACGGATATCGACTATTCCGCCGCCGCTGTGGTGCGGGACCTTCTGCACGGGCTGGAAGAGCGTGGACTCTCGGTGTATTTCGGCCGGGTCAGTTCCTATCTTCTCGCCGACATGAAGCGGCATCGGATTACGACCGTGGTGCCGCCGGGCAATATTTATCCGACGCTTCACAGAGCGCTCGATGCGGCGCGGGCGGAGATTGCCAGGGGTGGGAATCAGGACTCCCGCCCTGCCCCGCCGTCGAAGAGCTGATTTTACCTTAATCGTTCACAGGATGATGTGCATCATGACCGCTTTTGACTCGCTTGAACGTCTCTTCAGCCGTCTCTCCGCTCTTGATGATGCACTTGGCATTCTGTCCTGGGATCGTGATGTGATGATGCCCGGCGGAGCGGCGGAGCGGCGTGGCAGCGGAGTGGCGACGCTGGAGGGGCTGCGGCATGAGCTGCTGGTCAGCCCGATGACGAATGAGTGGCTCGCGAAGGCGGATGCGGGCGGCGATCCGTGGCGTGAGGCTGATCTGAAGGAGATGCGGCGGCTCCATGCGCGGGCTGTTGCTGTTCCGGGGCCGCTTGTCGAGGCGCTGTCGAAGGCGTGTTCCCGCAGCGAGATGGCATGGCGCCGGGCGCGAGATGCTGATGATTTCGCGGCGCTGCTGCCTGATCTGCAGGTTGTGCTGGATCTGACGCGGGAGAGTGCGCAGGCGATTGGTGAGGCGCTGGGCCTGTCTCCGTATGACGCGCTTCTGGACGGATTTGATCCGGGCATGAGGCAGGCGGCGATTGCGCCGGTTTTCGCCACTCTGGCGCATGATCTGCCGCCGCTTCTGGGGCAGATTCTGGAGCGTCAGGCCTCCGCTCCCGAGGTGGGGATGGTCGGCAGAGCCCCCTTCCCTGTTGCGCGACAGGAAGCGCTCGGTCGCTGGATGATGGAGCGCGTGGGCTTTGATATGACGCGGGGCCGGCTCGATGTCAGTGCGCATCCGTTCTGTGGCGGTGCGACGAGCGATGTGCGGATAACCACGCGCTATGACGAGAGTGATTTTCTGCCGGCGTTTCTTGCGGTGCTGCATGAGACGGGGCATGCGCTTTATGAGCAGGGTCTGCCGGCGGCGTGGCAGAGCCAGCCGGTCGGACGTGCGCGCGGGATGACGTTGCATGAGAGTCAGTCGTTGCTGATTGAAATGCAGGTGACGCGTTCGCGGGCTTTTGTGGATTTCGCGGCACCGGTCATGGCGCGGTTTTTTGATGATGGCGGCGACTGGAGCCCGGAGACGCTTTATCGCCATATGACCCGTGTCGCGCCGGGATTCATCCGTGTCGATGCGGATGAAGTGACGTATCCGGCGCATATCATCACGCGTTACGAGCTTGAAACCGCGATGATCGGGGGAAATCTTGCTCTGCGGGATCTGCCTGAGGCGTTTAACGCCCGGATAAAGGATCTGCTTGGTCTGGATGTGCCGGACGACCGGCGGGGCTGTCTTCAGGACATTCACTGGCCGCTTGGCCTGTGGGGATATTTTCCCTGTTACGCGCTTGGCGCGCTGACTGCGGCGCAGCTTTTCGAGGCGGCGCAAAAGGATAATTCCGGTCTGATGGACGCGATCCGGCGGGGTGATTTCTCGCCGCTCACGGGATGGCTTCACCGCACTGTGCATGAACGGGCGAGCAGCGCGTCCACGATAGAGATTGTGGAAGACGCGACGGGACGTCCGCCCGGGGCGGAGAGCTATCTTGCGCATGTCCGGAAGCGTTATCTGGAGGACTGATTCCCGGAGGATTGACCGGGGACTTTCGTCATTTACGGCAGAAAAACGGGCCGAATACATGACGCGCGGCAGTCTGAATCCAGGCTTCCGCGCCCAGCCGGTATCCATGCAGACCGAAGGCGACAGCGCAGATCAGAGCCAGGGTGACCGGCACGTTCATGCGTGGTCCGGCCATGTCTTTACCGTTCAGAGCAAATCGGAGAAGGCAGACGACAGCGAGACCGACGACGCTGCCGGTAATGACTTCGCAGGTGGTATGCACTCCAAGCGCCACGCGCGACCAGGCGAAAGCGACGGCGAGCAGAATGGTTCCGGCGGCGAATACCCATGTGCGCCGGCACAAAAGCGCCAGCAATCCGCCATAGACCATCGTGCCGCCCATGGAGTGGCCGCTGGGGCTGTAGAGAACGCGGTGGGAAGGGATGCCACATCTCTCGAACCAGAGTTTGAGGATGACGATCAGCGTAGAGCCGGCGAGCATAGCCAGGCCCCAGGATGTTGCGTCGCGTCTGCGGCCGGACAGGGTGAGCGAGAGAAAAACCAGGATTTCGACGGGAATCAGGATGCTCTGATCGGCAAAGTCACTGAACGTTCCGATCATACGGCAGTGATGGCTCCGTTCGGAACTGTCTGTTCCGCCTGGCTGGCCGCGACGCGGATCCTTGTGATGGCTGCTATCACGACGGCGATCATCACGTAGAAATCGGGCATGCCGATTGTGGGGGCTGAGACGATGGCTGAGATCAGACGACCGAGAAGGGCTGCCAGCATTCCTTCTGTCACGAGACTTTCGGCGCATCCGGGTGCGATTTTCAGAGCCTGGCCGGCGGCGCTGACGAGGCGCCAGTCGAACACCAGCAGGCCGATCACGCCGATTGCGCCGACGGTTGCCAGCAGGCCGGGAACGAGGCTTGACGATCTGTTGCTGCCCCATCCGACGCCGAGGCCGTATGTATCTGTGAACTCTTCGATTGAATCCGCATCGGCCTGGCTGCGTTCTTTATAGGAGGCGCTGTCCTTTTTCTCCGCTGTGCCTGAGATCACGTCCTGCGCGCCGCTCACGGCTTTCGGCACGAATGTTACCACGAGGAGGCCGCCGATCCCGAGCAGAACAGCAGCGATCATGGCGAGTTGTCCGACGCGGCCCAGCAGCCTGGCGGCCCCGGTCGCGACGAGCATGACGGGCAGTAGCAGAGCGCCGATCGCGACTGTGGCGAATCCGGTCGTCGACGTCGTGAGACAGAGGCACAGCGCGGACGCGGCGATAAGCGGCCTGACCCATCGGACACGGTAGCCTTTGAGCGTTATCCAGACGGTGGAAAAAAGGACACCGGCAAGATAGGTCGCGCAGGCCGCGGGTTCGGTAAAGCTTGCGTTGATCCTGGGGACAGGTCCTGTCATCTGGGTATCGAGTACGGCCCAGCTGGTATTGGAATACAGAAACGTTTTTGGAAATGGGACGCCGCCGACGCGTGCAGCGAATTGCCAGACACAGATGACGACGACCATCCATCCGGCAACGAGAAAGGCGTAATACAAACGGATAATACTGACCTGCCATCGTGTCAGATATTGCGCACTGCAGACCATCAGCATCACGTTCAGAAGAAGATAGACATCCTGGGTAATGTTACCGAAGCTTGGGGCGAGCAGACTTCGCGCACCGGATGCATCATTTTTCTGGGGCCAGACCAGAACCTGATTCTGAAATAACCTGGGCATCACGAATGAGCCAAAAATGGCCCAGGCGGCGCAAAAGATCATAGGCGCACACAGTCTCATAACGCCGGACTGTCCTGGATAGCGTGCGCCAAGCAGTTTTTGCAGAAGGAAGTAAGAGAGGAATGCCAGACCGGGCGCGAGCGATGGCTGGACGGCCAGTCCGCCGAGAATGAGAGCGGCGGCGGCAGGGAAGATGCCGGCAACAAGAAGAATTTCCAGAAGCCGGTCAGGTTTCATCCAGAAAAGCAGGCAGAGTGGAAACAGGATTACTCCCATAAGCGGAAGCGACATCAGATTTCTCTTTCCGGCGACTTTGCGCTCATGCTGGTCAGATCGCTTCCGCATTGTTTTCGTCGAGCAGGCGATCGACGAGTTCTTCGATATGACCCTGAAATGCCTCCCTTGAAAACCGCAGGGCGTTGTTGCGGCAATTCTCTGCCGTAACCTGATCACGGATCGTCTCGAACCGGCTGACGGCGTCGATGATGGACGCTGCGGTCTGCTGTCCGAATAATACGCCGGAAACGCCTTCCGGACATCCTTCTTCACGCACGATATCCTTCGCGCCGCCTCGGCCAAAAGCGATGACGGGCGTGCCGCAGGCCTGCGCCTCGACCAGCGTGATGCCGAAATCCTCCTCGGCGGCGAAGACAAAGGCACGGGCCTGTTGCATCATGGTCAGCAGTTCGGCATCCGGGACCTTACCGCGCAGGATGATGTTAGGCGCGTCGGCTGCGATCGCGGCGATCCTGTCGTGTTCGGGGCCATCTCCGGCAATGATGAGTTTCCGTCCAGGCATCTGACGGAATGCTTCCGCCACCAGATCGACCCGTTTGTAAGGAACCTGACGCGCGGCGACGAGATAAGCGTGTCTGTCAGGCGAATCCTGTGCCGGCAGAAAACGGTGAACATCCACGGGAGGGTGGATTACCGTCGCGTGACGGCGATATACTTTACGGATGCGGCGCGCGATATAGGCTGAATTGGCGACGAACGCATCCACACCAGCGGCTGACCGCACGTCCCAGTTGCGTATCCGGTGCAGCATCCAGCGGACAAAAAAACCTTTCAGACCATGTTCGAGACCGCTCTGCCGCAGATAGGATGTCTGCATGTCCCACGCATAACGCATGGGAGAATGAACGTAACTGATATGAAGCTGATCTGGCCCGGTAATGATCCCTTTCGCCACAGCGTGATGGCTGGAAAACACGAGATCGAATCCGGCGAGATCGAGTTGCTCTACCGCAACGGGCATCAGGTTGAGATAGTTACGGAAATGCTTTCGTGCGAAGGGGAGTTTCTGAATGAATGTTGTCGTGACTTTTCGTCCGCCGAGGAAAGCCCGTTCAGATTCCGGCAGAAAATCGACCACGGCAAACACTTCGGCGTGAGGAAATATCCTGAGCAGTTCTCCGACCACCCGTTCCGATCCGGCGTAATGTTCCAGCCATTCATGTACAACCGCCACTTTCAGTCCTGAGACGGATACTGTCACACCTGCTTCTCCCAACTCATCTGTCTTCTCTGGCCCGCATCCGGGCCGTCGTCATGTTTCGCAAACATCTGAAGCACGATGCAACATAACTGCTCTCTAGGATCGGTCACTCCCGGACTGATCCTGTCATCGACAGCTTTTCTTCACCAGCCGACGCAACGTTAGCACGACGTTAACACTTATGAACGATTCTGCCGGAACACCGTTATAGAAGTCTGAAAAATCATGAGCACTTCATCCTCGACAGGCATGTTACAGACAATGAATACGGAAGCGGATGCACTGCCTCCGGAGACAGGCGACCCCGCCCGGGCGGCACGTGGGGTTCTGATAGCAGTGGCCCTGGGCGTGGCGGCCTGGTATCCGATTATTTCAGGTGTTGCTGTGACGCTGCGCCATATTCGCCGGGGTTTCTGACCGTCGGGTATAACGGCTTCCTTAGACCTTCCGGCGGAATGACATTTCCGGGGAATGGCTGTACACGCTGTCTGGTCGGGTCCTCATTCTTCCTGCTGGATGTGGTGGCATTTATGCCTTTGGACCGGGTTGTTGCTGTAATCAGGGGTGCCGAACGGAGTATTCTCGGTCCGCCGCTACGGCACTAAAACAAAGGCCCTCAGAGTTTGGTAACTCTCTTTAAAAATGGCGCTCGTAAATCTTCAGGACGTCACCAGGTTTGACGTAATCCTGTGGTTTCAGTTTACCGACAACAGTATGGTCGCCCTCCTGACGTACGACATATGCGCGACTTTCAAGCGAGCGGTAGGTAAAGCCTCCGGCAGCGGCAACCGCGGTCAGCATCGTCATACCAGGCTGATAGGGATACTGGCCGGGTCGTGCGACTTCGCCCAGAACCGCGATCATGCGATATGCCGTTATCTCGACGGAAACTTTCGGATCGCGCAGCATACGTGACTTTTCGAGTGCTCCACGCACCTCATCAGCAAACTGCCCTGTTGTCAGCCCTGCGGCCTGCAGGCCGTCGGTCAGCGGAAAGGCGACCTTGCCATTACTGTCGATCCGGAAATCAGAACTAAGCTGATCCTGACCATAGGTTATGACGCGGATCTGGTCGTCGACACCGAGCGTGTACTGACCCGGATCATAGTGAGGCACTGGTCGCAGCCCGGAACCATCTGCACAGGCTGCGAGAGACAGCGCGATGCAGCCCATCGGCACGACCGATCGCCTGATCCGGCGAAAACTGAAACCCGACGCCGCCATATTTGAAATCCTATCTCTCAGCGTTGACAACGAAACTTTCAAAAAACTCTTACCCACTCGCATGAAAATCGGTTCAGAACAAAAAAGCAGCGCTTCGGGTTTTGAGCCTGTTTTTCCTGCGTGGCATTTTCGCAACGGAAGCTTCAGAGCGCGAAATGAACGCCTCCCATAATGTAATGAACCGGGAACATCGGACCCAGATATGCGCTCTGACTGGAATAATCGTAGGATAAGGTCAGAGAAATGTGACGATTGAGATATATTGTACCATTAATACCGAATCCGTACATATTCTGGTCATGTGCCGGCTGATAAATCGGCGTCCCGACAAGGGCTGACGATGTAGCGGGATAAGCGGCGCTGCTGACCTCTCCATGGACCCCGAAGACAATATTACGGGAAAAGGCATGCGTCACCGTGACCCGGGCCTGAGTGTTCGTGTAACCCACGACTGATTCGAACGCAGAATCCTCAATGCCATGCGTAACGCTTATAACGGCCGATGTAAGTCGGGTCGGAGCCCAGCGCAGCGATGCTTCCGCGATTGGCGAAGTGATGCGCCCGTAAAGCTGCGCAGAATAGTTTCTTAGCTGATAGCCGACAACGGCACGGAACGTAATGGGACTGGCCTCATTGGAATCGAAGCCTCCCAGGACAGAAAACCCGTTAGAATTTCTGGCAGGATAACCCGGATTAGATTGCTCATACTGAATTTCAGTTCCCCGCGCGATAAACAGCAGATGGCTGTTTTTCAGAAGTTCGTAACGGGCAGTAAATCCTTCATTGACAATAACTCTGTTACGATAGCCCTGGCTCTGGGGGGGGGAAGCGCTGTCTGTGACAGGAGGATTTCCGAAATAATAATGCTGGACATTCAGTTCCGGGATAAAGCTTAGTCGGCCACGTGTCTGAAGCAGATAGCTGACACGACCGTCATCAAGATTATACGGAATCCGACCCACGAGAATAAGCGCGCCTGATTCGGTCGGTGTCTGAACAAGCGACAGATGCGTAAAAGCTGCCCCAAGCACGTCGCGTCCGAAATGGTGAGTTGCGCCAATACTGGCATTCCAGGTAGTCCGGTTCTGCAGGGATCGAGACGGATATCGCGTGTCATCAACGCTGATATCCGCATGTGCCTGATTGTCATGCTCGAACATTGCTACGACACCCAGATGACCCTGGGTCTCGATGGACGCACTGCTGTGTCGCACCTGGGGAAGAAGGTCGACATTGCTGGCGTATCCGATTGTCTCGGTACCGTCTGCCTGTATTGAAAGAGGACCCCATCGCGCCCCGAGGGGCTGGTAGGATTGAGTTGCACGAATCTGTGCTGGCTCCTCACTGAGTTCGCCGGCTCCGGTGCCAAGTGCAGGAAAATACTGATCCACGACCTGGCCCTGAGCGGCTACCGGAATCAGTAAAGCGGCAATGCCAAGAACCCGGTGAAGCATCGACATGTTATTGCTCATGCCTTTTACCCGGACCCCTTCCGCACCACAGGCTGAGACGATTCTCAGCACGGAGCAATGCGAACTCACTTACAGCCGGCTGTAACCCTGCGTCCATTATAAAAGTGATAAAGAAGCCAGTTTGATGACTACTTCACATCTGGCGCTATGTTGAGTCGTTAATAGCTCGTTTTCACATCTTCGTGATAGACGGCCCGGCTTTGTTTTTGGTATTGTCGCACGAGAATTTACATATGAGCCCGTGGCGAGAGATTTATCCGTAAAAATACTCTGTCGTTTTTTTTCGGAATTAAGCTGTGTTCTCGACTCATTACAGCTTCATCAGAAGCCAGAATGTTGCATCTGGAGGTTAACAATGCGTTCGTCTTTCTCCGGTGCGGCAAAAAAAGATCATAAAGATAGTGCGTTATGGTTTCGCGGCGGCAGCGCAGAAAAACAGAACAGAAACAGTTACGATACCGAACCTGGTATGACGTCAGCACCTGATTTGTCCGATAAATTTCCTCGCGATATCTCTGCTGCGGAGGCTGACCCGGCTGTTCGCAGAACGGGCAGCCAGTTGGCGAAAGTTGTTTTTGATGTGACGATTTCAACGCTTTTATTTCTCATGGCGCTGCCGGTTTTCGCGGTGATCTGGTTTCTTGTCCGGCGGGATGGTGGCCCGGGTTTTTACGGTCATCTGCGTGTCGGGCAGCATGGGAATATGTTTCATTGCCTGAAATTCCGTACCATGACCGTGAATGCTGATCAGGCTCTTGCTGACCACCTGGCCTCTGATCCCGTTGCTGCGGCTGAATGGTCAGTCTGCAGGAAACTCACGAAAGATCCACGCGTTACACCGGTCGGCCGCTTTCTGAGGCGTACGAGTCTTGATGAGCTTCCGCAGCTCATCAATGTGATGCGCGCTGAAATGAGTCTTGTAGGACCCAGACCGGTGGTTCGTGATGAACTGAAATATTACGAACAGAATGCTCATTATTATGAGGCGGTTCGTCCTGGCATTACCGGTCTGTGGCAGATAAGCGGTCGCAGTGACACAAGCTATGATGAGCGGGTTGCTCTGGATACTCAATACGTCCGCGAATGGAGTTTCCGGAACGATCTTGTTATTCTTGCGCGGACATTGCCTGCGGTTCTTTTGCAGAGAGGCGCCAGATAGCGGTAAGGGCTTCTCTGTCGTTTTCCTGGTGCGACGCCTGAAAATCTGATTCCGTTATAACCGTCTGTCGTATGGAAACGTTCCGATGAATGCCGTTCAGCTGCCGCCGTTCAATGGTCCTTCCCGTCATGAGACTCATGATCCGTCGACCGTTTCGCCGCTGAAGATTTTCAGTGTCGTGCGGCGGCACTGGCTGGCGGTGATGATCGTATTTCTTGTTATCGGACTGCCGGCCTGTGTCGGCATTAAGATGATACCGCCTTATTATGACTCGGTGGCGGCGCTGATAGTCGGGACCCATCAGGCTCAGTTTCGGGATCTTCAGGCGACGCAGACCTCGCTGGATGTCGATACTGTGGCGATCAACACGGAAGTCGGCATTCTGAAAAGTCCGGCGACGGCTATGTCTGTCGCAGAGCGCCTGAAGCTGGTTGATGATCCGTATTTCCGGAAGCTTACCGACTCCGTGCCCCTCAAGGCCCGCATCATGACGTGGATCCTGACCAGGTTTGGCAGTCCGCCGGATAACAAACCTCTTACTCCGGCCGAACGCCTGCAGGTTGCACGCGACATTCTGATGAAGCATGTCACCATTCTCAATGACGGCCGGTCCTACATTATTACTGTCACTGCTCGTACAGACCGGCCGGAACTGAGCCAGAGTATTGCCAATACCTATGCGGACGTTTTCTTGGACTTTAAGCGGCGGATGAAGATCGACGCGACGTGGCGGGCGAACGGTCTTCTTGATGAGCAGATTGTACCGCTCCGTGAGAGGCTCCGGAAGGCCGAGCAGGCGGCTGAGACATATCGGGAGAAAAACGGCCTGATCTCGGCGGAAATGGAACATTCGGGCAGCCCGGGCACCCAGGGCAGCAGTATTACGGTAGCCGATCAGCAGCTTGTGGAGACCAATCGTGAGTTGATTCGCGCTCAGGCGGACCTGGATGAGAAACGCGCGAGGGCCAGCCAGATGCGTGATAACGGTGGAGCTTCCAACACTGTCGAGGCGCTCTCGTCTCCGCTTGTGCAGCAGCTTCAGGGGCAGGAGACGCAGCTGAATGCCCGTATCGCTAGTCTGGCGAGCACAGCAGGGGATGCGAATCCTGAGCTGCTGGCGGCCCGTGCGGCTGCGGCCCATGTGCATCAGCAGATCGGTGTGGCGATCAGCCGGATTTCAAGCAGCAGTTCCAAGGATCTTGAGAGTGCGGAATCCCGTGTCAACGAGCTTACTCTTGAAGTGAGAAAGCTCGAGAGTCGCGTTGCCCAGGAAAATGAGGCGAATGTTACACTGAAGCAGCTTGAGAGCGAGGCGAATGCGGCGCGGGCAGTCTATCAGGACTATCTGGGCCGTTTCGCGCAGACTTCCACGGAAGCGACATTACAGGAGCCCGAGGCCGAGCTCATTGCAAGAGCAGAGAAAACGCTTGGTGTGTCTGGACCGCCGCGGACACAGTATATGGCCATTGCACTGCTGTTTTCGGGAATTGTGGGAGTTGGCACGGCTCTTGTTCTGGACCGGATTAAACAGGGCATGCGTAGTCCATCCGAGATGGAATCTGTTCCTGGCCTGTTCACTCTTGGTTTTCTGCCGTCTTTTACCGGAGGTCTCGCGAACCTTTACCGGACGCCTGGTTCATCCGTGTATATCGAAATGGTGGAAGCGGTCCGGACGATTCTGTCTTTTGGGCAAAGTCGCCTGCGGGCGAAAACGATTGTTGTGACGTCTCCGGGACCGGATGAGGGTAAAACGACATTTGCGCTGTCGCTGGCCGGTAATACAGGCCGTTCGGGCAAACGGGCGCTTGTGATCGACTGCGATACGCGAGGGCCTTCAGCCATGCAACTGGTCGGGCTGGCTCCCCGGGAAAGTCGCGGAAAAAAGACACCGGCTGTCATCCGCCATGATGAACTGGCGCGGGATGTTCTGCCTGGTGTGGACGTTATGACGATTGCGGGCTGGAAATCACCGAGTGACAGGATGGTGTCCCCTTCCGTAATCCAGCTCATCCTGACAGATCTGAGTCCGCATTACGACATGATCGTGCTCGATACGCCCCCTGTCCTTGCTTTCCCGGATGCGGCTGTTCTGTCTCATGAAACGGACGGTGTCGTGATTGTTGCGAAATGGGGTGTCACGACACCGGCTTCAATGAAAGAGGCAATGCGACAGATGCAGACATATGATGCGCGTGTTCTCGGGGGTGTGCTGACCCAGGCTCCGATGCGGGGACCTGATGGCGTGGCGAGTAATCCCATTCAGATTTATCAGCATTACGGGCTGCTTGCATCCTGATGGCGGATACAGATGGTCTCGTCATAAACGGGCGGTTCGCCACGCAGACACTCAGCGGTGTGCAGCGTTTCGCGGGCGAGATGACCCGTGCTGTCGCCCGCATCTGGACGGAGCCGTCAACGCTTCCGCATCTTCTTGCGCCCCGGGGCCGGCTGGCGAACAGTGCGGGATTTGGTCTGCCGGTGGAGCAGGCCGGCCGGCTGACCGGTCAGTTATGGGAGCAGATCGAACTTCCGCGCTTTGCGGGCAGGCGTATACTGATCAGTCTCGGCAATACGGCACCGCTTTTCGCCCGCCGCCAGCTTGTCGTGCTGCATGATGCAGCCGTATTTGCACAACCGTATGGTTATTCATGGAAATTTCGTCTCTGGTACAGGTTTTTGCAGAAATCTCTGTGCCGGACGGATGCGCGGCTCGTCACGGTTTCTGAATTTTCCCGGCGGGAGCTCGCCCGTTATCTTGGCGTTTCAGTAAGCCGGATCAGCGTGATTCCGGAAGGCGGTGAGCACATCAGGCAGACGCCTCCCGATCCGTCGGTTCTGATGCAGTACGACCTGTCTCGCCGCCCTTTTGTTCTTGCTGTCGGGAATCTGGCTCCGCACAAGAATCTCCGGTCTCTCTCGGCTCTGGCGGCGACGCTGCATGAGCGCGGGATTCCGCTTGTCATCAGCGGTGGCGCGAATCCTTCTGTTTTTGGTGCCGAAGCGGTGCTTCCGCAGCCTGCGCTCTATGTTGGCCGGGTGACGGACGGTCAGTTGCATGCACTTTATCAGGCGGCGTCCTGTTTCGTCTTTCCGTCTCTTTATGAGGGCTTTGGGTTGCCGGCGGTTGAGGCCATGGCATGCGGCTGTCCTGTGGTGGCCGCAGCGATTCCGTCTTTACAGGAAGTCTGCGCCGATGCGGCGGTTTATGCCGATCCGGATGAGCCGGAAGCGATTCGGGCGCGGGTGCTGCAGGTTCTGGACGATTCGCAGTTGAGCGAACGGCTGCGCGAGAACGGTTATCGTCGTGCAGACTTCTACACATGGGACAAGGCGGCGCAGGCGCTCCTTGCCCTGACACACTCCGGATCACGCTGATGAGTCTTCCCGCGCGCTGTCTGGCAGGTCTGGCCGTTCTGTTCCTGCTGTCTCCTGTCGTGAAAGCATCCGCTCAGGACGATGATTTTCTTCCATCCGGATCTCCGGCGACCCGCGCGGGTGTGACCGCATGGTGTACCGCCGAGAATAGCGAGCGCGGGGAATTTTATCTGAGTGCGCCGAGGAGGCTGCTCAGTTCTTCCCCGATGGCCGTCGGTCTGCTCAGCGGGCATTTTGCTCAGACGGTCAATGCACGGTTTGGGATGCATCTTGCGATGAATGCACCTCACTGCCAGGTGTTCCGGACGGCTGCCGCTTCTGAATCCGCGCGGTCCGCCATTGTCACGGGAGCCTCAAAACGGTCTCTGACGATCAGGGACCCTGGAATATTCTGAGGCATCCGGACAATGGCGGGGAGCGCGTGTTACGAAGCGCCAGCCTGTTCGAGGATTTCCATATCGTTCTCTGACAGAGACAGAGTCGCGGCTTTTGCGAAGCTTTCGACCTGTGACAGTTTCGTGGCGCTCGCGATCGGGGCGGTGACGCCTTTGCGTGCGATCAGCCAGGCCAGTGCCACCTCGGCATCTCCGGCGTTATGCCGCTCGGCGACCTGATCGAGAGCCGCGAGAATTTTTGTTCCTCGGGGATTCATATAGGTCTCGACGCGGGTTTTACGTTTGCTGCTCCCGATATCCGCTTCGCTGCGATACTTTCCGGACAGGAAACCGGACGCCAGGGAATAATAGGTGACGACACCGAGATTTTCTTTGAGGCAGAAATCCCGCAGGGCGCCGTCATAGGAGGCGCGGTCACAGAGGTTATATTCCGGCTGCAGTACCTGATAGGCGGGCAGTCCGTGCTCACGTGATGTGGCGAGGGCCTCTTCCATCTGGGCGGCATCGAAATTGGAGGCTCCGATCGAACGGATCTTGCCGGCTTTCAGAAGTCTGTCATAGGCGCCGAGTGTTTCAGCCTGCGGCACATCAGGATCGAAGCGGTGGGAGAAATAAAGATCGATCTGTTCGATTCCGAGTCGACCGAGCGATTCGTCGACCGCCTGCAGGATTCGTTTTTCGGACAGCCCGTTTTTTCCGGGCTGCTGCATATCCATTCCGACCTTTGTAAAGATTTTCACGCGGTCACGCATTCCGGGACGTGCTTTCAGCCAGTTTCCGATGATGGTTTCTGACTCACCACCTTTGTTTCCCGGCGCCCATACGGAATATACGTCCGCCGTGTCGATGGCATTGAAGCCATGATCGACGAAAGCATCGAGGACGGTGAATCCGGTCTTTTCGTCGATTGTCCAGCCGAGGACGTTGCCGCCGAAGACGATGGGGGCAATGTCAAAACCGGTATTGCCGAGTGCGCGCTTTTTCATGGTCTGCTCTCCTCTGCATGGGGTCTGTCCGATGATAACGAACCGGACGGTCCTGTTGTCATGGAGCGTCTGATCAATCCGTGGTCTGATAACGCGTCTGACGCCTGTTCGTCACTTTTCTGGCTGTCACTGATCGCGGTCCACGGAGACTTATTCATGTCTGGCACAAATTCCTTTTCGCTGCTCACCCGGCACGCTCTGTCATGGATGATCGCGGACAAAGGATGGACGATCGGGGACCATACTTACGGCGCGCCGGTGATTCTGGAATCCGAGTATGCCGGGCTCGAAATCGGGAGATTCTGTTCCATCGGTCCGGATGTAACGATGATTCTTGGCAATCACCGCACGGATCTTGTCACGACATATCCGTTTAAGACGCTGTCCCATTTCTGGCCGACGGCCGCTCAGGGCGAGGATGACCATACGACCAGGGGCGATATTGTTATCGGCAATGATGTATGGATCGGGGCTCGCAGTACCATTCTCTCCGGAACCAGAATCGGGGATGGCGCTGTCATTGCGGCCGGGACTCTGGTGCGCGGAGAGGTCGCGCCTTATGCGATCGTCGGCGGCAATCCGGCCAGGACCATCCGGCATCGCTTCAGTCCGGAAATCATCTCGCGTCTTCTCGATGTTGCCTGGTGGGACTGGCCGGAGGATGTGCTGCGGGAGCGGCTGCCGAAACTGATGAGCACGGATATCGAGGCGTTTCTGGCGGTGGCCGCGGGTCAGGCGGGCTCTGGTGGTCAGGCGGAGGGTGGTCCGGCAGTGACATCATCGCCTGACCTGAAGCCAGGCGATGTGTGAAGGGAACTGCGACTTGGCTGGCGAGACGGCCTGCGATGAGACGGGCTGATGAAATGGCCTGATAAAATGTCTGGCGGGAGCCAGGCCGTGTCATGAGAACGGGGCTGCTCCGGTCTTCAGCCGCGCAGAACCTTTTGCAGGGTTGTGCCGAGTTCCGCCGGGGTTGGTGCGATGTGGATACCTGCGCCTCGCAGCACTTCGATCTTGGCCTTTGCGCTATCGTTTCCGCCGGAGACCACTGCGCCGGCGTGGCCCATGCGGCGTCCGGGAGGCGCTGTGATGCCGGCCACCAGAGCGACAACCGGCTTTTTCACCCGGCTGTTCTGCAGCAGATAAGCTGCGTCGTTTTCCGATGTTCCGCCGATTTCGCCGATCATGATCATGGACTCCGTTTCCGGATCGGCCAGGAACATTTCGATTACGTCGGTGAAGTCGAGCCCCTTGATGGGGTCGCCACCAATGCCGATGCTGGTGCTTTGTCCCATGCCGAGCGCGGTGGTCTGGGCAACGGCTTCATAGGTCAGTGTGCCTGAGCGGGACACGATGCCGACATGGCCGCGCCGGTGGATCGGGCCGGGCATGATGCCGATTTTGCAGGCGTCGGGGGTGATGACGCCAGGACAGTTCGGGCCGATGAGAAGGCTCTGTGAGCGGGCCAGTTCCGCACGGACGCGGACCATGTCCTGGACCGGGATTCCTTCGGTGATGCAGACGATCAGACGGATCTCATTCGCGATCGCCTCAAGGATGGCATCGGCAGCGCCCGGAGGTGGCACAAAGATGACTGTCGCGTCTGCTTTCAGCTCCTTCTGCGCCTGCTCGACGGTGTCGAACACGGGCAGATCTAGATGTGTCTGTCCGCCACGGCCGGGTGTTACGCCGCCGACGATTTTTGTGCCGTAGGCGAGTGACTCCCGGGAGTGGAATGTGCCCTGCGCGCCGGTGAACCCCTGGACGAGGACTCTGGTGTCGTGATCGACGAGAATGGACATCAGGCAATCCTCCGGGCACGAACGGCGGCGACGATTTTGCGGGCCGCGTCTCCGAGATCTGTGGCGACGATGACGTCCAGTCCGGAATTTCTGATCAGGGTCATCCCCTCCTCCACACGCGTTCCGGCGAGACGGACGACGAGAGGCACTTTCAGCCCGACCTCGCGACAGGATGAGATGACGGCATCCGCGATGATGTCGCAGCGCATGATGCCGCCGAAAATATTGACCAGGACGCCTTCGATCCGGGGATCGCCCAGGAGAATGCGGAAGGCGGCGCTGACCTTTTCTTTCGAGGCACCGCCGCCGACATCGAGGAAGTTGGCGGGGGATTCCCCTTCCTCGTGGATAATGTCCATGGTGGCCATGGCGAGGCCGGCGCCGTTGACCATGCAGCCGATGGTGCCGTCGAGCCCGACATACGACAGGCCGAAGCGGGCGGCTTCCTGTTCGCGCGGGTCTTCCTCGTTCGGGTCGCGGAGCTCCTGGATGTTTTTGTGCCGGAAAAGACCGTTATCGTCGAAGGCCATTTTCGCATCGAGCGCCATCAGGGACCCGTCTTTCAGGACGACGAGGGGATTTGTCTCGATCATCGAGGCGTCGAGCGTTGTGAAGGCCGTCCAGGCCGACCGCACGATTTCCGCGAACTGATGAATTTGCGGTCCGTGCAGACCGAGCCGTGTCGCGAGTTCGCGCGACTGGTGATCCGCGAGGCCGAGCAGCGGATCAATCGCGACCTTGCGGATTTTTTCCGGCATTTTCTCCGCGACGTCCTCGATGCTCATGCCGCCGGCTTCGGACGCGATAATGACGATGCAGCGTTCGGCACGGTCGATCAGCATCGAGAAATAGAGTTCCCGGTCGATCGCACAGCCGGCCTCGACGTAAAGCTTGCGCGCGACGCGGCCATGCGGGCCGGTCTGACGGGTGACGAGGATGCGGTCGAGCATTTCATAGGCGGCGGCTTTTGCTTCATCCGCCGTTCTGACGAGCCGGACACCGCTACATGCGGGTTCACCCACGAAATGTCCGGCGCCACGACCGCCGGCATGGATCTGCGCCTTGATGACGAACAGGCTGCCGCCGAGGGATTTCGCGGCGTCCCGTGCTTCGTTCGGGGACTGGACGACAATGCCGCGCGGAACGGGCATACCATAGGATCGGAGAAGTTCCTTGGCCTGGTATTCATGAATATTCATTGTTCTGTCCTGAAGCCGGTTGGAACAGATCCCGGAGACTGTCCGGGCGGCTACCCGCGGTTTCGGGCTTGCGGCCCTTCTTGCCGGCCGTTCCGAAACCTCTGCTGCATATTTTCTGTTTTTTCTTCATGCCGGCAGGTGGGATGCGCATTACGACGCTAGGTGCCCTGACTGCCTGCGACAAAACAAAATCCCGTGCTTATCTCCGGTATTCTGCTTTCCGGTGTTCTGTTCCCCGGTGTCCTGGCGGGCCACGGGGTCGACTTTTCGGACTTCAGGGGCCTATCTGGATATCTTTCGTGACCGGAATTCGCCGTTTGCCGGCGTCTTCGCAGCAGAGGCCGGCCTTTGCGCCGGGAGACTGGAATGTCAGCCGCTCTTGAACGCCGTTTTGAAGCCGCCCGCGCTGTCGTGGATGATGCCGCCCGGATGGCGCTCGCGATGCGTCCTCCTTCCGGAGGCCCTGTCGCCATTCAGAAATCCGCGCAGGACTGGCTGACGGAGACGGACGGTGCCGTTGAGGCGTTCATCTCGCAGCGGATGCAGGCTCTGTTTCCGGAGGACGGGTTTCAGGGCGAGGAAGGCGGAAGGGCGCGGGAGGGCAGTCTTCGATGGGTGGTCGATCCGATTGACGGCACGTCCAACTATGCGCGGGGGCGCAACCGGTGGTGTGTTTCCCTCGGACTGCTTGACGGAGATGAGCCGGTGGCGGGGGTGATTGCGGCCCCTGCCCTGCGCGAAACATATACGGCGCTCAGAGGGCATGGAGCGCGGCTCAACGGCGAAAAAATTCATGCGTCGAATGTGACCGATCCGCGCAGTGCGATGATCGAGATGGGATGGAGCAACCGCGTGCCGAAGCCGGTCTTCATGGAGAAGATCGGTGCCGTTCTCGATCTGGGCGCTATGCCACGCTCGGGTGGTTCAGGGGCGCTGGCTTTGACGGACGTGGCCTGCGGACGGCTGGATGGTTATATCGAGATCGTTATCAATCTCTGGGATGTCGCCGCGGCGCTTGTCATTCTGTCGGAGGCGGGAGCGCGGGTTTCGCCGTTTCTGCGGGATGGCGGCCTTGACGGACCGGGGACCATTCTGGCGGCGGCGCCGGGGATTGCCGGAGAATTATCGCAGGCTGTCGGGATTTCGCTGGCGTAAATTTTCAGGGTGCCAGAATTCGTGTCCGGTTATTTTTGTGCGCCATTGAGAAGGTGCGGCGCTGGCCGATCGGCAGAGAATGGCTGGTATACGCTGGTGAAGCGGCGCTTTTTTGTCCGATATGCAATACGATATCATAGACGAGCAACTAAATGTTACATTTGATTGTCGGGATACTGAGTTTATGAAACGTTTTTCTGCAATGCTTCTCGCCGCTGGTCTGGCCGTGGCACCGACCTTTGCCCATGCCGGTTCCATTCATACAAACTGGGAAAAATATAAGGCCGGGCGGGCACTGAAGCATCTGTCCAATGATGGCCAGCGCGCGCTTGTCGATATTCTGCAGGCCCGGGATCTGCTTTCGGCCGGAAAGACCGACCAGGCCATTCCTGCGCTTTATGACGCTACGAAGCGACTGGAAGCAGCGAAAAAGGCTGACACGAAGCTGACGGCTGCTGAGAATGCGCTGACGCCTGCACCGCAGCATCCAGCGGCGCCGTCTCATGTTCCGTCGACAACGCCGACCGAGTGGGTTCCGGTCGGTGGTGAGTGGATTGCCAGCGAGACGCTTGCGCCTGAGAAGAAAGCCGCTGTCGGAACGGCCAACGGTCAGCTGAAGACCGGCACGACGCAGCAGGCAGCCGAGACGATGCAGGTCGTTGGCGAGGATGTGGACTTCATCGTGGCTCTTGCGCCGATTGCCCAGACCGAGGGAGCGGTGAACCGCGCGACCGTTTTCACGGAAGGTCGTGATGCGAAGAGCGCTGTTGATGCACTGAACTCTGCGCTGGGCGGAATTGTGTTCGTGTCTGACGATTTCGTCGATTCAATGAGCAATAACGCTCCGGCCAAGGGTGCGACTGCGAAAAAGTCATGATTTGCGAATGCTGCGGCTGACCTGCCGCAGTGGAAGAATGAGTTTTTGCGGACCGTGGCCCTTTATCGGGGCCACGGTTTTTTTGTGTTTATCTGATCCGGTAACAATGGACAGGGCTATGCCCTCCCCTTCCGTCATGACCTGAACGAACCCGGATCAAAGGGACCGCGTTTCCTGTGGGGTTCGGGGCAAAGCTCCGAAAAGCCGCTCCGTATATATTTGCAAGGTATCCGGGCGCCTTTTTCTTCTGTGACGGTTTATCTCGCCGTGTAGCCGCCATCCATCATGTAATTCGATCCGGTGATCTGCGCGGCTTCTTCGCGGCACAGGAACAGCGCCAGCGCGGCGATCTGTTCGACGGTGACGAACTGGCCCGATGGCTGGGCGGCGAGGAGGACGTCGCTCAGGACCTGTTCGCGGGTCATTCCCCTTGTCTTCATCGTGTCGGGAATCTGGTTTTCGACCAGGGGTGTCCAGACATAGCCGGGAGAGATCGCGTTGATGGTGATGCCTGATCCGGCCGTTTCCAGCGCGGCGGTTTTTACCAGGCCGGCGAGACCGTGTTTTGCGACGACATAGGCGCTTTTGAAGGGGGAAGCGATGACGGAATGAACGGAGGCGGTTGCGATGAAGCGGCCCCATCCTTTTGCTGTCATGAGTGGCAGGGCGGCCTGCATCAGGTGAAAGGGCGAACTGAGATTGACCGCGAGAATCCGGTCCCACTGTTCAGCGGGAAATGTGCTGATCGGCGCGACATGCTGGATACCAGCATTGGCGATGACGATATCGGCGCCGCCCAGCCTGTCGGTTATTTCGTGAACCAGTGCTGTGTTGTCTTCCGGTCTGCTGACATCGGCCGGGATGAACAGGGCTTCCGTCCCTGACAGTTCCGAGAGGGCGCGGCGTTCCTTTTCGATGTCATCGGGGTTTCCGAAACCCGTGAGGATGACGGTTGCACCTTCGGCCGCGAGGGCTCTGGCGCAGGCCAGTCCGATTCCCGAGGTGGAGCCGGTGACGAGGGCCGTTCTGTCTTTGAGAAACATCGTTTTTTCCTTCAGCCCAGCAGGAAGACGGAGACGCAGCAGATCACGAGGGAGATCAGGAATGTGATGGAGGTGAAGGCCATCACGCGCTGGATGCCTATGCCGGCGATGGCGACGATGGGGACCGCCCAGAAAGGCTGGAGCATGTTTGCGACATTCTCGGCGATGGCCACGCCCATGATGACATGCGGGATCGAGGCATGCAGGCTCATGGCGGCGGGAACCACGAACGGCCCCTGCACGGCCCAGTGTCCGCCGGCGCTGGGAACGAGAAATGTGATGATAAGCGAACTGATGAAACTCCAGAACGGCAGTGTCTGCGCGGATGCGACATGCACGAAGAATTCGGAGATGACGCCGGCGAGCCCGGTCGCGGTCATGATCCCCATGATTCCGCCATAGAACGGAAACTGCAGCAGGATCGGGCCGGTTTGCGAAATGGCTTCCCGAACCGCGCTGACATAGGCGATCGGGGTTTTCTGGAGCATGAGGCCGAGGATCAGGAAGGTCAGGATGAGGCTGTCGATGTCGAAGCCGAAACCGTGCTCGTACCAGCGCAGGACCAGGGCGGCGAGAGCGAACAGGGCGATGGCGAAGGACAGAATGACGGAATGTTCGGTGGCGCTGCGCGGCGACCGGGCGATCGGAGACGGTGCGGAGGCCGGGATGTTTTCGTTATGCACATCGAGGCAGACGGATTGTTCCGGCGCGGGACAGAACAGCGGGAAGACAAGAGCGGAGGTGATGACGGTCAGGATGGTCGGCACGACGGTGAAGGCGGAGAACAGGGAGGCGCTGAGCGGGACCATCTGACCTGTCAGCTGTTCGACGATGTTCATCGGGTTGCCATGGGTTGCCTGCGACAGGGCGATCGAGCTGGACAGGCCGCTGTTGCAGATCCACCAGGCGGTGTAGCCGCAGGCGACGAGCCAGCCGTAATCCACCCGGACGTGTCGCGCGATTTCGCGGGCGACGAAAGCGCCGACGACGAGGCCGAGTCCCCAGTTGAGCCAGGTGGCGGGCACGACGAGCAGGAACATCATCAGGACTGCCTGGCCCGGCGTGCTGACGCCGGAGACGAGCCGGCTCAGGGCGCGCCTTACAGGCGCGGCGCCGGCCACGGCGTGTCCTGTCACGAGGATCAGCATCATCTGGAAGGCGAAGGCCACGATCTTAAACGCGCCGCCATACCATGCGTCGAGAATGGCTGCCGGTGAGCGATGCGGGGCCAGGACCATTGCGAGCGCGGCCGTGACAAATGTCAGCAGCAGGGCGATCACGAACGGATCGGGCATATAGCGTTCGAAGAACATGACGGAAAAATCGACGAGAGCTCTCTGGAACGAGCTCCGCGTCATCATCGCTGCGGATTTTTCTGACATTGGAGACTGATCTTTCAGGTCTGCGTCCGGTCCCCGTGAGGCCGGGTGACGGGGGAGTCAGACTGCTTCGCGGAGACCGAGCATGTGTCGTGCTTCCGCGGGTGTGGCCGGGCGGCGGCCATGCGCGGCAAGGCGTTCCGCTGCGATCTGAACGAGTTCCGCGTTGCTGCTGGCGAGTCTGTCACGACTGACCCGGATATTGTCTTCAAGACCGGTCCGGACTCCGTCACCGTCCCGTACGAGAACCCAGTCCATGACCATGGTCTGGAATTTGCCGATCCCGGCGGCTGTCCAGGTTGCATGCGGCAGAACGCGCTGTTTTTCCGCGAGCAGGATGTCGAGAAGATGCTCTTCCGCCGGCATGGCGTTCTTCACGCCCAGTACGAACTGGACATGCGGGCGCGGGCTCATGAGGCCGGCATCGATCAGCCGGCGGGCGCCATGGATATGCGAAAGATCGAAAATCTCGATTTCCGGGGCCACGCCGTATGTTTTCATGGAGGTGGCGAGGCTTGTGACCAGAGCTTCTCCGTTTTCGTACACGATTGTGGGGAAGTTCACCGAGCCGGTTGAGAGCGATGCCATATCCGGGCGGAGCGGCAGGGCGCTGCCACGTGCGCCGGCGTCACGACCGCGACCGCCGGTCGAGAACTGGATGATCATTCCGGGGCAGTGCCGGGACACGCCTTCCTGGACTGCGCGGAACAGATCCGGGTCTGAGGACGGACTCTCATCCGGATTCCGGACATGGATATGAACGAGCGATGCGCCGGCTTCAAAAGCCTGATGGGTGGATTCGATCTGCTCCGACGGGGTGACGGGCAGTGCCGGGTTATCGGATTTGCGTGGTACGGAGCCTGTGATGGCGACGGCGAGGACGACTGGGCGCATGGGGTTTTCCCTTTTTGTGACATCCCTCTCCGGGGACTGATCCAGGTGTTGAACATTTTCAGGCGATAAACATTTCAGACAGTGAAACGACGCGTCATCACGGAAAAGATAACGGGCCGGCGCTGGACGGATTTTCCGTCCGGGATGATCCCCCTGCCCTGCCGGCGGGTGCAGGTTTTGTTTTCGTTCTGCGATATTCTTTGTTCAGAACGATGAGTTTCCGTTGTTACTGCCTCCGTCGGGACGTCATTTTTCTGTGCCTTTTTTGCGACGGATGCGATGTCGTCCCTGGACTGTTCCGGCACTGATGCAGCCTGTCGTTTTTTATTTTGTGCGTATATCGCACTTATGGGCGTATAATGAATTCCATTCAGCACCTCTCTCCTGCTGGCGGCAAGGGCGAAATCCGTCCTCCCCTTGTTGTGAAATCATGGCTGGACAGGCGGGGTTATCCGGCTTGCCGCTTTCATGGTCTCTGGGGCACAAAGGGTTTATGAATCGCGCGGAAGCAGCCTCACAGGACGTCGCTATTGAAAGCCGGGATTTCGTTACCGGTCTTGCGCGGACTGGACGTCCTGCGCGTCGGCTCCGGAGGGGCTCACGCTTTCGGATGTCGCGCATTTGGTCGATCTGCCGCGCGCCGCTGTTCGCCGCTCGCTTCTGACGCTTGTCGCGACAGGTTATGTGACACGAAGCGGGCGTCTTTTTCAGCCGACGCCGCGTGTGCTGGGGCTCTCGGCGCGAGTGGCCGATATGCCGCTGCCCCGTCTGGCTCAGCCTGTTCTCGATGACCTCAGCCGGTCGATTGATGAAAGCGCGTCGCTGGCGACTCTGGACGGGCCTGACATTCTCTATATCGGGCGGTCGGAAACGCGGCGGATTCTGGGTGTGGATCTGTCGGTCGGATCACGCCTGCCGGCATGGTGCACTTCCATGGGCCGCGTTCTTATTGCCGCTCTGCCTGCTGCTGAACGACAGGCGCATATTCCGGCGAATCTGACGGCGCGGACGCCGAAGACCATTACTGACCATGCCGAACTTGACGCAGTGCTGGATGGCATTGCTGCCGATGGATACTGCATCCTTGAGCAGGAACTGGAACTGGGGCTTCGCTCCGTCGCCGCGCCGGTGCGTGATGGCACGGGACAGGTTGTGGCGGCGCTCAATGTCGGAACTCAGGCGGCGCGGACGTCGTTGCGGGATGTTCGCCGGATCATTGTTCCGGCTGTGATCCGTGCGGCGGCCACTCTGACGGAAGCGATCAGGCTGCAGCGGCGTGGCTGACGTGGCGCCGCTGCAGCCGGGTTTTCTGTCCGTGTTTCTCCCGGTGTTTCCGTCCGGCATTATTCGACGGTGACGGATTTTGCGAGGTTCCGGGGCTGATCGACGTCCGTGCCTTTTAGCAGGGCGGTCTCATAGGCAAGGATCTGCACACCGATGGTCTGGATGACCGGTGTGACGAACGGATGGACCTCTGGCAGGGCAATGGTGTGTTCGGCGATGGCCGAGAGCCGTTCGGCGCCGGCTTCATCGGTGAAAGCGAGCAGGCGTCCACCCCGTGCCTTCGCTTCCTGAAGGTTTGACAGGGTTTTTTCGAACAGGGGTCCGGAGGGAATGGTGGCGACGATCGGCACGGTCCGGTCGATCAGGGAGATCGGGCCGTGTTTCATCTCGCCGGCGGCGTAGGCTTCGGCGTGGATATAGGAAATTTCCTTGAGCTTCAGCGCGCCTTCCATGGCGACGGGATAGGCGCTGCCGCGGCCGAGATAGAGCACGTCACGCGCTTCCGCGACGATGCCTGCCATTTTGCGGATATCTGCCTGGTGCGAAAACACTTCAGCGGCTTTGCCGGGAAGGTCCAGCAGCGCGGTGACGAGTTCGTCCTCACCGGCTTCGTCCAGGGTGCCGCGGGCGCGGCCCATTGCGATGGTCAGGCAGGCGAGGACGGTGAGCTGCGCTGTGAAAGCTTTTGTTGAGGCAACGGAAATTTCCGGTCCGGCGACGGTGCCGAGGACCAGATCGCTTTCCCGCGCCATGGTGCTGTGTTCGGCGTTCAGGACGGAGAGCACCGGCAGGCCGATTGCTTTCAGAGCGCGCAGGGCGGCGAGCGTATCGGCTGTCTCGCCGGACTGGGAGATCAGCATACCCAGCGAGCCGGGTGTCAGCGGTGGATTGCGGTAGCGAAGTTCACTGGCGACGTCGATATCGATCGGCAGGCGGGCGATTTCCTCAAGCCAGTAGCGGCCAATCATGCCGGCATAGTAGGCGGAACCGCAGGCGGTGATGACACCGCGCGGGATTGTCGCGAGATCGCATGGCAGAGGCGGCAGCACGACCTTGCGTGTTGCGGGATCGACCATACGCTGGAGTGTCTGCCCGATCACCAGCGGATGTTCGTGCAGTTCCTTTTCCATGTAGTGCCGGTAACCGTCTTTTCCGACCGCACCCGCAATCAGGGCCGTGACCTGAATTTTGCGCTCGACGGGCTCGCCGGTGTGGTCGAAGAATTCGGCTTTCTCCGGTGTGATGACGACGCAGTCACCGTCATCGAGATAGGCGATGCGGCGGGTGAGAGGGGCCAGGGCGAGGCTGTCGGAGCCAAGAAACATCTCGCCGTCACCGAAGCCGACGGCGAGGGGCGCGCCGTGACGGGCGCCGATCATCAGGCCTTCATGGCCGGCGAAGATCATGGCGACGGCGTATGCGCCTTCAAGGCGGCGGAGCGTCGCGAAAGCCGCCTCACGCGGCGACTGGCCGGCTGCGAGGTAATAATCGACCATCTGCGCGATGGTTTCGCTGTCGGTTTCCGTCTCGAAAACCTGACCTTCGGCTTCGAGTTCGGTGCGAAGGGTCTCGAAGTTTTCGATGATGCCGTTATGCACGATCGCGACGCGGCTGGTGCCGTGCGGATGGGCGTTGTTCTCAGTCGGCGCGCCATGTGTAGCCCAGCGTGTGTGACCGATGCCGGTCGTGCCGTAAAGGGGCTGGGTTTCGAGGACGGCGGCGAGGTTGTCGAGTTTGCCCGCCGCGCGGCGGCGCTCAATACGTCCCTCATCCAGCGTGGCGATACCTGCGGAATCGTAGCCGCGATATTCGAGCCTGCGCAGGCCTTCAAAGACGATGGGAGTTGCGGGACGATGTCCGACGACGCCGCAGATGCCACACATCAGCTTTGTTCCTTCTTTGCCCGGAGCGCCGCGCGGAATCGCGCCGCCCATCCCGGTTTGTTGACCTGCGTGCCTCTGGCGACGGCGAGCGCGTCCGGCGCGACATCGTGAGTGATAACGCTTCCGGCGGCGATGAGGGCGCCGTCACCGATTGTCACAGGTGCGACAAGAATGGAGTCTGATCCGATGAAGGTATTTTCACCGATCGTCGTCCGGTGCTTGAACACGCCATCATAATTGCAGGTGATGGTCCCTGCCCCGACATTGCTGCCCGCGCCGATACTGGAATCGCCGAGATAGGTCAGATGGTTTGCTTTCGCGCCGGCGCCGAGCGTCGTGGCTTTCAGTTCGACGAAATTGCCGACATGGGAGGCCTCGCCGAGGCTGCTGCCGGGGCGCAGGCGTGCGTAAGGTCCCACGAGGGCGCGCGGGCCGACCTCGCAGCCTTCGAGATGGCTGAAGGCGCGGATTTCGGCTCCGCTGCGGACGGTGACGCCCGGACCGAATACGACATTCGGCTGCACCACGACATCCGGTTCGAGCAGTGTGTCGAAGGAGAAAAAGACTGTTTCCGGCGCTGTGAGCGTGACGCCGGCCAGCATGGCGTTCTGCCGCAGCCGGGCCTGCACGATCGCTTCGGCTTCCGCCAGTTCGGGGCGTGAATTGATGCCTCGCAATTCGCTTTCCGGCGCTTCGACGGCGCGGACGATAGCGCCCTCGTCGCGGGCGATGGCGACGACATCGGTCAGGTAATATTCGCCTTTGGCATTGGCGTTGCCGACACGATGCAGCCATTCGCGGAAATGTCCCGCTTCAGCGCACAGGACGCCAGCGTTGCAGAGATCGACATCTCTTTCCGCCTCGGTTGCGTCCGCCCATTCGACGATTTTCCCGACAGTGCCGTCCGGAGCGGTGATGACCCTGCCATAGCGGGCGGGATCGACCGGACGCATGGCCAGCAGGGCGAGATCTGTCCGTTCCGCGCCTGTGCCGGCGCGGCGCGTGGCGAGCAGGCGGGACAATGTTTCGGGCGTGATCAGGGGGTTGTCGGCATAGAGGACTGCGACGTCACCCTCTCCGAAGAAGGATTCGGCCTGGAGGGCGGCGTGGGCGGTGCCGAGGCGGTCATGCTGAATGACGGTGGCATGGGGTGCGGCGAGTGCGGCGACATCGTCCATACCTGGGCCGATCACCACGACCACACGGCTGAAGACTTCAGCGGCGCTGACGATCAGGTGGGACAGCATGGGCTGTCCGGCGAGTGGCTGCATGGCTTTCGGCAGTGCGGATCGCATCCGGGTGCCGAGGCCGGCGGCGAGAAGGACGGCGGTTGACGGAGCGGGAACCTGTGAATTTATCATGGTATTTCTGGCGGTAGGCCAGCACCGGGATGCTGTCAAACCTCAGGGGTGCCGCGGGCTTTCACTTCGCGTTACGATGATTTTCCGGGCAGGTGACCGGAAAAGGGGACGGGCATGCGGCTGGCGGTTTTTGATCTCGACGGGACACTGATCGATTCTCTGCCGGATCTCGCCGACAGCGTGAACAGTCTGCTGCGTGGCTACGGCCTGACGGAACAGGACGATGGTTCCGTGCGGGGGATGATCGGGGACGGTGTGGCGGTTCTTGTGCAGCGCGCTCTTGCCCGCTGTGGCGATGCAGCTGCCGGAATTGACCGGGCTGAGGCGACGAAGCGGTTCATGGAGATTTACGGGCCGCGGGCAACGGAGCGGTCGCGGCTGTTTCCCGGTGTGAAGGATGCGCTTACTTGTATGCGCGACGAGGGCTGGCGGCTGGCGGTCTGCACCAACAAGCCTGTGGCGGCGGCTCACGACATTCTCGACACGTTCGGGCTGAGTGATCTGCTGGTGGCTGTCGGGGGTGGCGATTCCTTTGCGACGCGAAAGCCCGATCCGGGACATCTGCTGGGCACGATCAGGATGGCGGGCGGCGATGTTTCGCGCTCGGTCATGACCGGCGATCATGCCAACGATATCAGGGCAGCTTCCGGGGCGGGCGCCCGCTCGGTTTTCGCGGAGTGGGGTTACGGCGTGCAGGCTTTTGCGGAAGGCGCGTCGGCCTGTGCGGCGTGTATGGCGGATGTGCCGGCGATTGCGGCGCGGCTGGTGCCGGCGGTGTCGTGAGTGGTGGGCACCAGAAAGGGTGGCATCGGGAGCGGCGTTATTGAACCAGAACCGGGTCTTTAGTCAGCAATGCGGTGGCTTTGCCGATTTTGGGGTGTTCCATTTCGACTCTGACCGCGACGGGGCCGAAGCCCGGGATGGTCTCGAACCAGATCGATCCGCCATGGGTTTCCCGCAGGCTGGTCGTTGTGTGCCCTTTGATGAAGCCGGCGATCTGACGGCCTGAAAAATCGCAGCGCAGGGCGGGTGCGCTCCATTCTTTCCGGACGTTCGGCGGCGCTTCCGTTCCGGCGCTTCGGAGGGTCATACGGGTCAGGCGGATGCCGTCGAAAATATCGAATGTTCCGTCACAGCGGCCGGTCTGCCTTACCTCGGCGAGGACTCTCATCATGGCTCCGAGGATATCGACGGCTGCCTTTTTCTGGTCGTCCGAAACGGGTTCACGGTCCGTCTCGGGCGGGTCCTGTATCACGATCCGGGGGCCTGATTGCGGGTAATCGATCATGACATGCCGCATGGCATGGCGGCTGAATCCGCCGCTGTCATAGAGCTGTGGCTGAACGACGCCGTTCTGCACGCTGCCTTTCGCCAGTGAGTGGATGTTCATCCGCATGAACAGGCTGACCAGGCCACCGGCATGGGCATTCATGCTGGCCTCGTAATGAGTCGAATCCAGCAGATAGTCGGTGCTGATGTCCAGCACGGCGAACCAGTGCGAGTACAGCGTGTAGGACAGGCGGGTCTTTGCGGGGGACAGCGTGGCTGCGGGGGCTGCGGCTTCCGGCGCTGTCTGCGCGCGGGCTGCGTCTGTTCCGCACAGACTTATCAGGGCGGAACAGAGGAGCGGGAAAAAGACCTGGCGGAACGGGCGCCGTGCCCGGATCGCCGGAAGACCATGCAGGCCTGTGCGGCCTGCCGTCCGGATGTTGACCTTTGTCATCCGCCGGAGTTCAGCACGGCGACATACGGGACGGCAAGATGGAGCGGTCTGGATGGTCGCCTTCGGGTTCAGGCGCCGCGATAGCCGAGACGGGCGGAAAGGCTGGCGGCCACGGAGGTGGTCAGATGGCCGATACGGTCCCGCATTTCATCGGCGTTTGCGGGCTTCGGCTGACTGATTCCGAGTCCTGCAACCGTGTTGCCGCTCGAGTCATAGACTGCTGCGGCGAAGCACCAGACGCCGAGATGAATCTGTCCGTCATCGATGGCGTAACCATCTTTCTGGGCAATCCTGATCTCTTCCATGACTTCTTCGGGAGTGATGGTGCTGTGTGGCGTCGGGGCGGGTGGCCAGGTGGCGAGCGGATAAAGCGTCAGCCACTCGCGAAACGCGGCGCGGTCCATGGCGCTGAGCTGCGCCTTGCCTGTTGCGGTATAAACCGCCGGCAGATGCAGTCCGACGCTGTAATGCACGCCCAGCCCCTTTTCGCTGGCGCGGCTGGCGAGATAGACCACCTCGTCGCCATCGAGCGTGCTGAGACTGACGGTATAGGGCGCGAGTTCCGGATGCGTTCCGACGATGTGATGAAAGGCACCGATCAGATCCTGGCGGGAGCTGACATGAGCGGCCCAGTCGAGCAGGCGCGGACCGAGGCGGTAGCCGGAGGCGTGACCGGCGGCGGATTCGAGCAGGCCGAGTTCGGTCATCACGCCGATCAGCCCGTGGGTGGAACTGCGGGGCAGGTCCAGGAGGCGGGCGATTTCCGCGGCGTTTGGCGGTGTCTGCTGCGATCCGACGAGATCAAGGATTCTGACGGCCCGTCTCAGCGCCGGAACGGATTCGTTTTCTTTTTCTTTTATTGTCACCAGATGTTCGTCCTTGACGCGGCTCATGGGAATCGCCTATATCCGACATACGGGATCGTGTTCAATATAATGAACAATAAGAAACTGAACACGATTTCGTCGTTACTTTCCGAAAAACATTGTTCAGACCGGATGTTACGGAGATTCTTCGGGTCTCCGTACGGGACCGGCTGTCTTCGGAAACGTCATTTCCACGTCGGATGATGAAGCGTGACTCCTTCTGCATGTACGGTCTGGCCGGAATCTGTGCGGATTCCGGGGATCTGGTAAAGGGGGCTGACGGAGAAGCCTGATATTCCCGTCAGCCGACGGCGAGGCCGATCTGTTTGATGTCGTGGAATTTCAGATCCGGATTCATTTCTTCTGTGCGCCGCATCATGAAGGCCGAACTGGCGAGAAAGACCGGATCGCCGTCCAGGTCATCCGCCATTGAGGAACGGTTGGCCTGTGCGAAAAGATCGAGTTTCGTCCGGTCGCCTGTGACCCAGCGCGCGAGGGAGAAGGGAGTGGAATCGAAGCCAATGGCGACGCCGTATTCCCCTTTCAGCCTTGCCTGCAGCACGTCGAGCTGAAGGGTTCCGACCACACCGACGATCGGCTGCGCCCCGTCCTGAGGACGGAAGAGCTGCACCACGCCTTCTTCCGCCAGTTCCGTGAGGGCCTGGCGGAGTTTTTTGGCTTTCATCGCGTCTTCCAGCCGGACGCGGCGCAGGATTTCGGGGGCGAAATGCGGGACGCCGGTAAAGCGGATGTTCTCACCCTCGGTCAGCGTATCGCCGATACGGAGCGTGCCGTGATTGGGAATTCCGACCACGTCGCCGGCGAAGGCTTCCTCGGCGATCTGACGGTCGCGGGCGAAGAAGAACTGTGGCGTGTGGAGAGCGAATCCCTTCCCGGTGCGGGTATGGTGCAGGCGCATACCGCGTGACAGGCGACCCGAGCAGACGCGCGCGAAGGCGATGCGGTCACGGTGATTCGGGTCCATATTGGCCTGAATCTTAAACACCAGCGCGGTCATACCCGGCTCGTCGGCGTGAACGGTGCGGGTTTCTGTGGCCTGATCGCGGGGTGACGGACCAAAAGCCACGAGGGCGTCGAGAAGATCAGTGACGCCGATTTCCTTCATGGCGCTGCCGAAGAACACGGGAGTCAGGTGGCCGGCGTCGAAGGATTCCCGGTCGAATTCGGGAAGCGCGGCGTCGATCAGTTCGAGATCCTCGCCGAGCTGGATCATACGGGGGTCGGCCTGATCCAGCGGCGTTGTGGTGTGCACTTCGCGGGTGCGCAGGTCATAGGTGCCGACGAAGGTGGCGGCGCGGCCGACGGGCCAGGTGGCGGGTGTGGTGTCGAGCGCGAGGGAGGACGATATCTCGTCCAGCAGGGCGAACGGGTCCTGGGCTTCGCGATCCATCTTGTTGATGAAGGTGACGATCGGGATATCGCGCATGCGGCAGATTTCGAACAGCTTGCGTGTCCGGTCCTCGATGCCTTTGGCGGCGTCGATCACCATGACGGCCGAATCCACGGCGGTCAACGTGCGGTAAGTGTCTTCCGAGAAGTCCTCATGACCGGGAGTGTCGAGAAGGTTGAAGACGCAGCCGCCATATTCGAACGTCATGACCGAGGTTACGACGGAAATGCCGCGATCCCGCTCAATGCCCATCCAGTCCGACCGGGTCCGGCGGCGCTCGCCCTTGGCCCGCACATTGCCGGCGAGCTGGATGGCGCCGCCGGCGCGCAGGATGCGTTCGGTCAGCGTCGTCTTGCCGGCATCCGGGTGCGAGATGATCGCGAAGGTCCGGCGACGGGAGATGGCATCGCGGATTTCGTCCGGTGTCTCAGCCGGTGCGGCTGCGGTCTGGGTATTGGTCATGATGGCTGATCATCCTGCGATGGATGGAAGGCACGGAGATGTGGCCTGAAAACGGCAACGCCGGACGGAGAGAGACTCTCCGCCCGGCGCCAGAACGGACCCGGTCGGTGAGGACCGGGCAGTCTCGCAGGATTTAGCGCGAGTAGAACTCGACCACGAGGTTCGGTTCCATCTGCACCGGATACGGCACATCGGAGAGACCCGGACCACGGAGGAATGTGCCCTTCATCTGACGATGATCGGCTTCCATGTATTCCGGAACGTCACGCTCGCCGGACTGGGCGGCGTCGAGGACGGCGGCGAGCTGCTTGGACTTCTCGCGGACTTCGATGACGTCACCTTCGCGGACGAGGTAGGAAGGAATGTTCACCTTCTTGCCGTTCACGAGGATATGGCCGTGGTTGATGAACTGACGGGAGGCGAACGGCGTGATCGCGAATTTCAGGCGATACACGACGGCGTCCAGGCGACGCTCCAGCAGGTTGATGAGGTTCTCGGAGGTATCGCCCTTGCGACGCACCGCTTCCTCATAATACTTGCGGAACTGCTTCTCGCTGATGTTGCCGTAATAGCCTTTCAGCTTCTGCTTCGCCATCAGCTGGACGGAGAAATCCGAAGGCTTGCCCTTGCGGCGCTGGCCGTGCTGGCCCGGTCCGTAGTCACGGCGGTTGACCGGGGACTTCGCGCGGCCCCACAGGTTGACGCCGAGGCGACGGTTAATTTTGTATTTGCTCTCAAGGCGCTTGCTCATCGTGCGCGCTCTGCTTTCATCTTTTGCGACGTGACGCGGACGTTTATGTCCCCTCACCCGCAGTGGCACCGGTAGTCTCTGACCAGCATGGTTCAGAGCGGGCGCGTTCCGTATTACCGGCCCCGGGGAGCATGATACCCGCTGGGCCGGCCGGTCCGTCCACGTTCCCGGCAATGGGTGGCGCCTATAGGTCAGGAGGCCTTTTGTGTCAATTCCGATGATGCGTGCGTATCCAGAACCAGCGCGATCAGCCCTGGGAAGCGACGTTCCAGCTCATCTTTCCGCAGGGTGTTGATATGTTCGGTGCCCTGCGTGGTGGTTCTGACCAGTCCGGCCTCGCGCAGAACGCGGAAATGGTGAGACATGGTGGAGCGTGGCCGGTCGCAGCTCAGGGCGGCGCAGTTCAGCGGGCCGCGCCGGGCGAGGGTGCGTACGATGTCGAGGCGCAAAGGATCGGAGAGGGCGTGAAACACCGCTGAGGGCTCGACGGTGTCGATGGATGGATGGCTGTAGCGTTCCATGGCCCCCTGCCCCGCCGGTTTTCTGTCACCGGTCCCTGTTACCGGCCAGCTGTTGTGTCCGTCCGGTCCCTGCCCGCTTGCGACATCTGTTTATTATGCAGAAGGATCCGTCGGGATGCGAGGGGTTCGTCATTATCTTCCCAACGAGCCTCCATCGGAATTTGAAGTTCGATAAAATACGAACTATAGAGCAGGTGTGTCGATCACCCAGAAAGGGATGCATGCGATGACTACTCTTTTCGATCCCATCCGCATCGGCGCCATCAGTGCGCCGAACCGGATTATTATGTCTCCGCTGACCCGGGGCCGCGCGACCCGCGCGCATGTCCCGACGCCTGTCATGGCGGAATATTACGGCCAGCGCGCCAGCGCGGGGCTGATCGTCTCGGAAGCCACCGGCATCAGCCGTCAGGGACTGGGCTGGCCCTACGCGCCCGGACTCTGGTCCGATGAACAGGTTGAGGCCTGGAAGCCTGTCACGCAGGCGGTCCACGATAAGGGTGGTCATATTGTCGCCCAGCTCTGGCATATGGGGCGTCTCGTTCATTCCTCGGTGACGGGACAGCAGCCGGTTTCTTCTTCTCCTGGCGCGGCGCCGGGCGAGGTTCATACTTATGAGGGCAAGCGTCCTTATGAGAGTGCGCGGGCGTTGCGGATCGACGAGATTCCAGGACTTCTGGAGGATTACGGGCGGGCGGCGCGCAATGCGCGCGCGGCAGGCTTTGACGGTGTGCAGATTCATGCCGCGAACGGCTATCTGATCGATGAATTTCTGCGAAATGGCGTCAATCATCGTGACGATGCCTATGGCGGCGCGCCGGAGAATCGCATCCGGCTTCTGCGTGAGGTTACCGAGAAGGTCATAGCGACCATCGGGGCGGACCGGACGAGTGTGCGGCTCTCGCCTAACGGGGAGACGCAGGGGGCTGACGACAGTGATCCGGCGGCGGTTTTCGTGCCGGCGGCGAAGATGCTGTCCGGACTGGGGATCGCCTCTCTCGCCTTGCGCGAGCCGGGGCCGGACGGAACATTCGGGGCGACGGATGAGCCGAAACTGTCACCGCAGATCCGCGAAGTGTTCGATCAGGTTCTGATTCTGAATTCAGACTACACGCCGGAAGCGGCTGAAGCGGCGGTTGCCTCTGGTCTTGCCGACGCGATCGGCTTCGGACGGCCATTTATCGCCAATCCGGATCTGCCCCGTCGCATCCGCGAAGGGTTGCCGCTGGCCACGTCGGAGATGAAGACCTGGTATTCTCAGGGGACCGAGGGATATATCGACTTCCCGCCGGCAACCGCCTGAAAGTATGCCAGGGAGGGGGTTTGCGCCCCTTCCCTGTGGCCGGTCCGGATACCTGTCAGGATGCGACGGCTTCTGATTCAGGCTGCGCCTCACCCTGCTGGTCGCTGTGGTTTTCTTCGGCGCCGCCGGCTGACTCGTTCTGCTGGTAATTTGGCCGTGAACGCGTGGTCCGTTCCTGCCGCTCGATCTGGGCCTGCTGCGCGGCCTGGTTCATGGCGTTCAGAATACGGAAGTAATGTTCAGCATGCTGGAAGTATGCTTCGGCGGTGACCCGGTCACCACCGGATGTCGCATCGCGTCCAAGCTGGAGATATTTCTCGAACAGCTGCTGAGCCGTGCCGCGGATACGAACTTCGGGACCGTTACTGTCGAACACATGGTTCCGGTTAAGGGGGACCTGCCCGTTATGGAGGCGTGCCCCGCTGCTTCCGCCGTTATTATTACTTCCGGGCCGGTGATGACGGCTGCGCGTGCGTTTCATATTCATGGTGTTACCACGACACTTTCCTGTCTTTACGCAGTCAGCGCGCATTTTACTGTTCTGCTGACCGACTACTCGAAACCTGTATTTTTCGGGTTCAGGCTCGGCGCGACCGCAGAAGCGCATCGCTGACACAGGCCTTTCTGGCCGTCGCTGACGTTAGTGGCGATCTGTATCGCGCTGGCTACAGCACGATACGCCATGGGAACGTCAGGCGTTCCGAAGCCCTTTGGAGCACAGGCGGCGCGCCGGCGCAAGCAAAGATATGCATCATGTTATGAATACCTGACAGGTCAGGCTATGGAGTTGCGGAGGTCAGAGCGTAAAGACCACTGCGCGGGGATGCCCGCCGAGATCGGAGCGGATATCCGCAACGCGCAGACCAGCGGACCGGCCCAGTTCCGGCACGGTTTTATCCTGACCGATGCCGATTTCGAAAACAGCCAGACCACCGGGCGCCAGAAGCCGGGTCAGGGCTGGCATCAGCACACGATAGTCGTCGAGTCCGTCCGCTCCGCCGTCGAGCGCGCTGAGCGGTTCGTAGTCGATGACGTCGCGCATGAGATCGGGGATATCGCAGCCTGGAATATAGGGCGGGTTGGACAGCACGACATCGAAGCGGCCGGAAATGGCGTCGTCCCAGCGGCTGACGATGAAAGAACAGCGCTCCGCAAGGCCGTTCGTGCGGGCATTTGCCGCGGCGAGCGCCGTGGCTGCCGGAATACGGTCCACGCCGATGCCGGTTGCGTGCGGGTATTCACTGAGCGCCGCGAGCAGCAGGCATCCGGTTCCGGTTCCGAGATCGAGAACGGAGCGCACTGCTTCCCGTTGCGGGCGATGGGCCAGAAGGGTTTCGATCAGTGTTTCCGTATCGGCGCGTGGAATCAGCGTATCAGCGGAGACGGCCAGATCCAGCGTCCAGAAGCCCTGTTTCCCGGCCAGATATGCGACCGGTTCGCCACGGGTGCGGCGAGCGACAAGCGAAAGGAACAGGTCGGGTTCGGCGATCACGCTGTCGCCGTGTCCGAGTTGCCAGCCAGTTGTCATTCCGAAGGCGATCTCCAGAAGCAGGCGGGCTTCCCGGCGCGCGTCTTCGATGCCTGAGGCAGCGAGTTCCGTCGTCGCCCGGGTGATGAGGCTCATGACGGTTGCCGAAGATGACGCATGCGGAACAGGGGTAGTGGTTGTCATGGCCGGGAGCAAAGACGGAGTCATGCCTCCGCTGTCAATGTCGCAATCCTTTCATGTGCCTTTCCGGTTCAGGCCGGGCACGTGTCGGGCTATATTGACGGGATGACAAAGATGTTCCGTTTCGCCCGACGCTCCGGGGCGCTTCTTACCGCGGCTTTCCTTGCAATCGGCATGGTTTATGCCGGGCAGGCACAGGCCGGGCAGTTTTCGGTGGTTGATGAAAAAGCGCCGCAGGAAATTTCCGAGGTGTCACGTCTGTATGTGGACGGCGAGCTGGCCGCGACATTTATCCTGAACAGCGACACGACGCAGAAGAGCGAGACGATCCACACCCCCGCCGGCCGGGTCGAGCATACTTATGCTCTTTGCGGTGAGATTGTGATCCGCACGCCGGAAGGACGGACGGAGACGCATAATGTCAGCAGCGCCGGTGTTCTGCACAATCCGGACGGGCATGTATTCCAGGCTCTCGGAGCGGAGAATTTCACCGATTTCTATCTCATCGATCCGACCGATCCGGATGTCGCCCAGCATCGGCCCGGACGTGCGGAGGCCTGCACGGTTGCGACGAGCTGACTGAGCGGAGCGGCCGGCCTGATGTTTCCGGTTCAGGATTCAGCTTCGAGATAGGCGGGCAGCACCTGATCCGTCGGGCCGTCCATGACCACCCTTCCCTGCTCCATCCAGAGCAGGCGCGTGCACCATTTTTCGACGATTTCCGGCATATGGGTGGAGATGACGAGAATTTCCGCGCCTTCCACGAGGCCAGAGATCCGTTGCGCCGCGCGTCGCATGAAGGATTCATCGCCGGCCATGAACCATTCATCCATGATCAGCACCTGCGGCATGATCGCGGTTGCGAGGCCGAAGGACAGTCTGACGCCCATGCCGGAGCTGTAGGTTTTCAGTGGCAGGTCCATAAAGGACCCGAGACCGGCGAATGTTTCGACGTCCTGCTCGACCTCGGTGATTGCTTTATCGGATAATCCGAAGAACAGACCACGCAGCCGGATATTCTCGCGGCCCGATAATTCGGGGTTCATGCCGAGCGACGTATCCAGCAGAGTGCCTATCCGTCCCCGGACGAGCACACGGCCTTCCACGGGTTCGTAAATCCCGGCGAGTGCGCGCAGGAGCGTGGTCTTGCCGGCCCCGTTCCGGCCGATCAGCCCGAGACGGTCTCCGGGGCGAAGGGAGAAGCTGATATCCGTGAGAGCCCGGACGGTCACCCGGTTACGGTTGTCCTGTGCGAACCGGCCTGACAGCCGGCGCCCGCCGAGCGCGCCGCTGAGCGTTTTTTTCAGGCTGCGGGCGTCGCCGTGGTAGAGCGGGAAGGAGATTGTAAGATTTGAAACGTCAACGCCTGCCATGTCCGCTTATACCCAGTAAGCCAGCCGCGCGCGCATGCGTGCGAACAGCAGGAAAGAGATAAACCACAGAATCATGCTGTAGAGGATGGCCATAAGCCAGATCGAAGGGCGGACGGGTGTTCCCATGAATGTGCCGCGGATGATTTCCAGAAATGGAAAACATGGGTCCAGCAGCATGTACTGACGGCCGGTATAGATCAGATCGGGTTTCCAGAGGACGGGCGTGACGAAGAACAGAATCTGCATCACGCTCGCGCTCACTGGCGGGATGTCACGGAAGCGGGCGCCGAGAACTCCGACCAGCAGGGTGATTGCGTAAAGATCGACGCCCCAGAGCATGAGGCTGGCCGGAATCTGCCAGTTCAGTGTCGGCGTGATGTGAAAAATCATGAAGACGATCGCGATGACGCCGACGCTGTGAAGGAAGGTGAGAAAGTTCCGCACGGTTACGCGCAGCACGTGAGTGCTGAACGGCATCCGTACGGCGTGGATCAGCCCGGCCGATCTGGTGAAGGTGGCGCAGCCTTCGGAGACCGTGCTGCCGAGCAGAGCCCAGAGAACGAGCGAGAAGGACAGGAACGGCAGATAGACGCGCAGTTCGATATGAAACAGGGCGGCATAAAGCACGCCCATCGAGCCGACCAGGACTGCTGTTGAGATGGTCATCCAGAATGGCCCGAGCATCGAGCCACGGTAACGGAGCTTGATGTCCAGCCAGCCGAGCATCCAGCCGAGCCTGAACAGGGCCATGCCCTGACGGAAATCCCGCAGCGCATGCAGGATATGCGCGAAGCCCTTTTCGGGCCGCAGATCGAGAACCGGTTCGGGTCCCTGCGCTGCGATTTCTGCCCGCAATTCGGGTTCGGCGGAGACTGCCGGATGATCGGGCGCAGCGGAGCCGGCTGCCATCGGAGCGTCGCCTGACTGCGTTCCGGCGTCCGCGTTTTCGTCGCTGTTCATGGCAGCGCGATAGACAAGGCGGCCGGCGAGCGCAAGCGCCGTCCGGTCACGCCGGATTGTGTCACGTCCGCGCCTCAGCCTGCAGTGCGAGAGGCAGAAGTCCGGAGCTTGCGGCCGCACCCAGCGACCGGATCTGCTCGATATCGAACCAGCCGACTTCCAGAGCATCGTCACCCGCACGCGGGTTCAGCTGTTCCAGGCTGGCTGTTACCCGGCAGCGGATGACCGCGATCAGATAGTGAAACAGGAGGGCTCCGTCCTTGTCGCGATGGATCGACTCCAGGACCGTAAGCACGTCTTCACCCAAGGCTTCCACTCCGGTTTCCTCGGCGAGTTCCCGTGCCGCGGCGATGCGCATTTCTTCTCCTGGTTCGATCCTGCCACCGGGAAATCCCCATAATCCGGCATCCGGTGCATTGGCCCTTCGGACCAGTAGAAACGCGCCGTCTGTTTCGCGCCGTACGACCGCGAGAACTCCCCCGCGGGGGCGTGGTTCAGTCATATGCCTCAGTCACTTTTAATTTCATCCAGTCTGTCGAGATCCCGCAATCCCGGAAAGAAGCGCATCCACAGCACCGTTACGATCAGTGTTCCGACACCACCGAGGACGACGGCGGGAATTGCGCCGATGGTGCTGGCGAGCATGCCGCTCTCGAACTCGCCGAGCTGATTCGATGAGCCGATGAACAGCATGTTTACGGCTGAGACACGACCACGCATTTCATCGGGCGTACCAAGTTGCACAAGAGCGCCACGCACCATGACACTCACCACATCCGCGGCACCGAGGACCATCAGCGCGAAAACGGACAGGGCGATGGAGCGCGACAGTCCGAAGACGATCGTCGCCACGCCGAATATGGCCACGCTCAGAAACATGAACCGGCCTGCGTGACGGTTGAGGGGCCACCGGGTCAGAAGGGTGGCCATGATTACCGCCCCGATCGCGGGGCCTGCCCGTAGCAGGCCGAGGCCGACGGGGCCGGCATGAAGGATTGCATCGGCATAGAGCGGAAGGAGCGCGGTGGCGCCCCCCAGAAGAACGGCGAACAGATCAAGCGAAATAGCGCCCAGCATGGCGGCCTTGCGGCGCAGGAAGGCGATACCGCCGAAAACGGATTCGAGGGTCATCGGCTGGCGTGCCCGCGCGGCGAATTGCAGCTGCATCATGCATGTTGCGGTGGCGGCGGTGCCAAACCCGGCGGCGCAGAGTGCGTAGCACGTGCCGGCGCCCAGACCGTACAGCACGCCACCCAGCGACGGACCGGCGATGGATGCCACCTGAAAGATCGAAGACGACAGTGCTGCGGCTTTTGGAAACAGTGTCGCCGGAACGAGAGAAGGCAGAAACGTCTGCTGTGCCGGCATTTCAAAGGCCCGGCAGGCCCCGAACAGCATGACCATGGCGTATATGCCCCACGGACCGAGAACATGTTCGAAAGAGGCGATGGCCATCACGACGGCCGAACATGTTTCGATCATCTGGCAGGTCATAACGACACGGCGACGGTTGAACTGGTCGGCCACGTGCCCGGCCGGAAAAATCAGTGCGACCATTGGCAGGAACTGCATCAGGCCGACGAAACCGAGTGCGGCAGCGCTGTGTGTCAGCGCATACATCTGCCAGCCGACCGCGACGGCCTGCACCTGCGACGAAAAGGCCGCCACGTTGCGTCCGATAAGGAACGCCAGCAGTCCTGGCTGACGAAGGAGCGCTGTTTCGGTGATGGTTTGCTGGCACATATTCGCGTCTCTAGCAGTCCGGAAGACGCCTGACACGGGGGAGATGAACTGCGACTCCGGTAATGATGCGCGTTGCAAATGAACGTCCGGGAGGGCAATACGACCCTTTATCGGCGCGGAACCGCCATAAGGCGGTGCAATTTCGGTTCAGAGACCAGCAGAAAGGCTACGGCACAGAATGGCGACCAATTACGCAACGGTGACATGGGATCAGCTTCACCGCGATGCCCGCCTGCTCGCCGAGAACCTCATGCCGCGCGCACCTTTCAGAGGAATCGTCGCTGTTACCCGTGGCGGGCTGATTCCCGCCGCCATTATCGCCCGTGAACTGGATTGCCGTCTGATCGAGAGCATTTCGGTCGTCACATATCAGAATGAGGAAGAGCGGGGCGAGCCGACGATCATCAAGGACCCGGAGGCGGCCGGAGATGGCGAGGGTTTTCTGGTTATCGATGATCTGGTGGATTCCGGAATCACCGCGCAGGTTGTTCGCAGGCGTCTTCCGAAAGCGGTTTTTGCGTGTCTGTATGCCAAGCCCAGCGGCAAGCCGCTGACAGATCTGTTTGTCGTTGAGGTGCCGCAGGACACCTGGGTGCTGTTTCCGTGGGACACGGCGCCGCTCTTCGTGCCGCCTCTGGCGCGCAAACCTGTTCCGACCGAGTAAAAGATCATGACGGATACGGCTCATTCCGGTCATGTTTTACCGGCTACCGAAGGTGCCGATCCGGCATTCGACGCTTTTGACACATGGCCTGTCGGCACGCAGCTGACGGCTCTGTGGCAGTCGCAGCTTGCGGCGGCGGCGGTTGTTTCAGCCGCATTGCCGGCACTGTCGGCGGCTGTTGAAGCCGCCCTGCCCCGGCTCCGCAGAGGTGGCCGGCTTGCCTATGCCGGCGCGGGCAGCTCGGGACGGCTGGCTGCGCAGGACGGCGCCGAGCTTGAGCCGACCTACAACTGGGCGCCGGAGCGTCTCCTGCTGTTTATTGCCGGCGGGCCGGAGGCGCTGCTCACCGCTGTCGAAAATGCCGAGGATGACGGGGAAGCGGCTCGTGTCGCTGTCCGGGATGCTGCTATCGGGCCGGACGATGTTCTTGTGGGTGTCGCGGCCAGCGGGCGGACGCCGTACACCGTGGCGGCCATCGAAGCCGCCAGAGCGGCCGGCGCTCTGACTGTCGGTGTTGCGAATGTATCTGGAACACCGCTGCTGGCGCAGTCCGAATATCCCGTCTTTGTCGGGACCGGTGCCGAGCCGATTGCGGGATCGACCCGGATGAAGGCCGGAACCGCGCAGAAAATTGTTCTGAATCTGCTGTCTACGACTCTGATGACCGGTCTGGGACGCGTTTATCGCGCGCAGATGGTCGATATGCGCAGCCGCAACGAGAAGCTGCGGCGTCGCGCCGTGCGCATGGTGATGGGGCTTGCGGGATGTGACGAGCCGGTGGCCCGAATCGCTCTTGAACAGACAGGAGGACATGTGAAGCCTGCTGTTCTGATTGCCTGCGGAACGGATGCGACGAAGGCGGAGGCTGCGCTTTCCGCAACGGGAGGCAATCTCCGGGCTGCGATCAACGAATTGGGACTTGCCAGAAACGGGTGAGGTACTTAAACAGCGCCCTGTGTCGGGGCGTAGCTCAGCCTGGTAGAGCGCCTGCTTTGGGAGCAGGATGTCGGAAGTTCGAATCCTCTCGCCCCGACCATTTTTGATACGATGACGTGACTGCACCGGAGATGGCGAGCATGACGGCACGGATCTACAGGCAGCCCAAGGCGGCCGGCCAGTCGGGTTTTCACGGCACTCATACCTGGATCCTGGATTACGGACAGTCCGCGCAGCGGCACCCTGATCCGCTGATGGGATGGACGGGCAGCAGCCGGGACACGCAGTCTCAGCTTCGCCTGCGCTTCGACAGCAGTGACGCTGCTGTGGCCTATGCGAAAAAACACGCTATTCCCTATGAGCTTGAACAGCCTCCTGCTGCACACATTCGGGCGCCGAAGGTTTATGCGGATAATTTCGCTGCGAACCGTATTCAGAACTGGACGCACTGAGAGCCGGACGGGTTGAATGGCCCCTGCCGGGATAAGGACTCTTGTTTTTCCGGGCGGAACCATTGATAAAACCGTTGCCGGGTTTACCCTCCCTGTCTGCGCGCCCTTAGCTCAGTTGGATAGAGCAACAGCCTTCTAAGCTGTGGGTCGCTGGTTCGAATCCAGCAGGGCGCGCCATTTTCTGCCGCTAATCTGCAAACAGTTTGCATGCCGGTTTGCAGTGACTGTGGGTCGTTTCTCGTTCTGTTCACATCAGACGTCCGCGAGAGGCAGCAATGGAAACTATCTTCGAGACTTCACGGGTCTGATGGCGTTCCCATGCTTCCATTCCGGAGACTGCAACCTCGGTTCGTCGCGGCAGATACGTGTCGATAATGCGCTGACAGTAATCGATGCTGTGTCCACTGATCGCTGCAATCTGAGGAGTCGTGGCCCCGGCTTCCGCCAGCCTGACAATACCAGTCCGGCGCAGATCGCGGCGCTGGCGATGCATCCCTTTCAGCTCGTCCAGAACCTCCCCCTTTGTCATGCCGGATCGAAACAGTGTGCGCGCATGAGAAAGCGCCAGCCTGTGCATCACGGCATCCCATGCCCGGCTAAAGTTTCTCAGGCTCCAGATTTTTCCGCGCGGGCTCGGAACGAGAAGATCTGCGGTCCGTCGGCCGATGCGTCCCGCGATCAGATATTCCTCGGCGGATCGCGCCGTGTCGATCTCCGCCAGTCTCGCCCGGATGTAAGGCGCCAGTCGCTGATGTACCGGAACGTCTATCAGCGCGCCGGTTTTGTCCTGTCGAAGGGCAATAAACATGCGTCCATCACGCTCGGATATGGCGCCCGCTTCCATCTGCAGCATGTCGCTGGGTCTCTGAATCGTATAGAGCAGAAGCAGGTAAGCGAGCTGCAGCGTCGGACGGGCACGCGCAACAAACTGATCCTCCATATCGAAGGTCCAGATCTCCGTTCTTTTGCGGGTGGGGTAACGACCAAAGTTTTCCGCAACGTTCTCGCTAACCAGACCTTTCTCCTTGGCTCTCGCCAGAAGAATCTGAAGGAGGGACAGAACCTGGTTGGCTTTTCTGGGGGTGGCGGCCAGTCTCTGACGGATCTGTTTCACTTCGTCCCGGGTGACAGCCTGTGGCGGGATGTCGCCCCAGTCTTCACGCATGCGGTCAAGGTATCCTCGATAGAGCCTGCGTGTCCTGAGTGCGAGGGTGCCAAATGCCTCTGCATCTCTGAGATAGTCGACAATCAGCCAGCCAATCGATCCGGGCACGATGCCCGCTTCGCAATCGGCGGCGTCTCCTCTCACGTATCGTTCGGCGCCTTCCCGGTCGTGACCGAGAAATCGACCTGTCGAGCGTTCGTAAAAGTATCTGAGCGTGGTTCCATCCGGTCGTTTCTTAGTAACGACGTTCAGACCGGTTCTGCGGGAGGGTGGCATTCATTCTCTCCGAAAGAGTTGGCATGACCAGCACTTCCGCAGGAACGGGGGAACCGGTGGCCGCCGGTTCCCCCACACCTATGCCGGAGTGCTGATCGGCGTAACGGTCGAGCAGAAGCCTGTCCCACGTCAACTTTCCCCCCTTCCCACCCCGTAATCGCGGCATCGGCCACCATCCCTGCCCTACTTCCTGTGAGAACACAGACGCGCTGACGCCGAGATAGCGAGCGGCCTCCTGGCGGCTCAGATACCGGGGCCAGAAAGGAGCGGATAAAGCTTCTTCTGTCATGACGGCCTATCTGGTTCTGGCGCAGCGGGGATTTCCATGAAGTGTGTGGGGTCGGCAGAACACCCGGAATAGTTCCACCAGCCTCCCGACACTCTGGTTCCGACAAATGGCTCCCCGTCATCCTCGACCAGCAGGGCATTGTGCATATCGTCGGGGGCTTCGCAGACGGGCCGCCACGGTGAGGGTGCGGCTGCGAGTGCTGCTTTGAGCGTATTGGTTATTGCGACATCTGCCAGATCCTCAAGTGAGGTTCGAGAATAGGCCCGAAGGCCAGCCTCGATCATCTCCGGTGTCGGTTCGCGCATTTTCACCATATCCACCATTCATCATCATTATTGTCTGAGACCGGGAATCTCGCTGCAAACCATCCTGCGATGCGGAGACATGCGATCACGGTCAAAGTGAGCCAGAATAGGTTGTTCATGCTGCGATGCCTTCCCGTGTCTCGATCGGCTCCGCGTCCTCGGCCCATCCTTCCAGAAGGCTCTCACCGTTTTCCTGCTGCAGCTCGCATTCCGGGAAAAAGATGCGCCACTCACGATCTTCCTCAGCGACAGCCTGAAAGAGACCGCTCCCGACTGGACTGACAGTGAGTCTCCAGTTCGGCAGACCGCCGGTACTATCGCCGGAGATCTCCGACTTTCCATCGATCCGCGCCTTTGAGCAGCGATCAAACCTGATTGGCCAGCCATAAAGCATGTCCATCAGAACGGCGGCGTATGATCCGGAATCCGTTGGCTTCAGAGAGAGATGATATCGCGGCATCTTCAATCCTCCACGATATAATCGTCAGATATTCTCACTGAGAAGATGGCCGCCGATGGCAACTCCGTCTGCATCTTCCGGTATCGCGCTGACCCAGCAGGGAGGGCATTTCAGCTCGACGCCGTTCTCGAGCCGGACCACATGCTCGACCGGGTGACCGTGCCACGTGTAGACACGTATTTCGTGCGCAATGACCGGATAGGAAAACAACTTACTGGCCTTTGCCGGGTCATAAACGCAGACCTCACGGTCTCTCTTTTCAACAAGAGTGAGGCCCGGCGTGAATTTGCTTCGTGTGTCGCTCATGATTTAAGAATCCTGATGCCGGTGGCATAGTGATTTACGAAGGTTTTCTGCCTGGTCGTGAAAGCCGGCAGCAATCGCTGCCCAGGCATCTGCAGGCGCAATAAACCCCTCGCTTCGATAGTGTGCGGCGGCTTCGTCAAAAGCGTCCGCCATACTGAGAAACTGCGAAATAAGCCCGAGAAGGTGCTCGTCCCGGTTCGGATAAAGCGGGACAGTTTCGGGGCGGACTGCAACGGCGGTTTTGCTCATACCGCCCCTCCCCGATCTCCCCGCTGAACGCATGGGAAGCCCTGACTTGTCATGGCATTCTCATCGAGCCTTATTCGCGATATTTCCTGTTTATTGACAAAAGAATTCCAGGAGATAGCGGTCAGAGCTGAAAGCTCCACCTGCTTAATCCGGACACGAGAAAGAGCGGCGTCACGTATATGGATATAAAGCCTGTGGGCCGGATTTGAGTCTGAGGGGCACGCGGCTCCTGCGCTGATGTCTGCGAATTTCTGAATGTCGCAGAGAGACGCATGTCGCGCTGCAACAGCAAGAATTCCGACGATCGCAGCAGATCGCCTCGGGTTAAAGCGCGTTGACTCGCAGATCCTTATGACCTCAGAGATATGCGGTTCTCCGCGGAGCAGCTCAAGAAGGATATCGGGATCCGGCTTAAAGCCATTATTGGCCATGATCCGCCGGTCATACATCAGCACCACACGGGCCACCGCTGCAGACTTGTTTGCATTCGTAATTCCGGCGATCGACAGGATCTGACCCCGGGTCCGCTCTGCTCCCGTCCCGGTCACCTGAAAGGCAGCCCGCGGGACGCCAAAGCGAACATCAAGCTCCGCTGCTATGTTGGTTCGCAGAATGGCCGTCAGCCTATGCTGTCCGTCATTCAGCATTCCTTCACGACTGACGATCACAGGTTCGCCAGTATTCTGCCATCGGCCCGATTTCAGGATTTCCGAAAATCTGGCGACAGCTTTTTCGTTCAGCGGCCGGTTTTCCTGATTTCTTTGAAGAAGCCAGGACGCGATCGTCTGGGTCACCGTGCCGGTAATCGTTCCGGAATGATGACTGATCAGGTGAGACAGTTCTGGGAGGTTCTTCGCAATCGGCATCGAATTCATGCCAGCCCCCTGCCCTGCTCCAGATATGGAACAGCTTCAGCACAGAGCCAGAGAGTGGCACAGACAAGCGTAATCATTGCGATCAGGACTGCAGAGCGCATTGCTGCCCCCTCGACTTTGACTGAGCCATGGAGAAGATCTCTGCCCGCTCGGCTTCTATGGCCTGATCAGCAGCGACGTAGGCCTTATTCAGCTCCAGCTGAGCTGCCGCTCCGTAGCGACCGTTGACCAGAATGTCAGCGATGACGCGCTGCAGGCGGGCGAGAGACTGGGCGCGGCGCAATGACGATTTTAAGACGCACGTCGTCTCTGCAATGACGCCAGAAGACAGAGGAGCTGATGCCTGGGGTCCGGTGTGCAGGTCGTCGGTCATCACGCGCATGGCGTGGTCCTCCGCTGCCGGAAAAGACTAGTATCAACCGCAGGAGGCTCAATAAATGTCCAGCAGTCACCATCAAGGTGACTAAGCCAGAGTGTGCCGTCACGACATAATGACACCAGACTTCCTCGTCCATTTTCCACAGGGACTGAACAAATCTGGATGACCTTACGGCCCATGAAGTTACTTTCGGAACCTGAAACAACTTCCCGTGGTTCCCTCACTCCATTACTTATTGCATCGGCATTTTTCAGAATATTGATCAAAATAAAAGAGATGGCTTCCTTCGTGCGATCCGTGACCTCCGGACTGGCCGCCAACACTTCACTGAATTCTCCGCATAGGTCGGAGATCTTCTGGGCTCTGGATCTGATCTCCCAGCCGCTAATCGTTTTCTCTGCCTGTGCGCTCATCCCATCTCCTCTGCCAGCGTGTGGCCAGGTGTTGATGGGACAAAATGTCGCTTAAAGCGACTGACGATGTCAATATAAAAGTCGCTTAAGGCGACATATAGCGATAAATTTTTCGCACTCTTTATGTCGCCCGAGCGCCGCATCTTGCTTTGATCACGCTTTCAAGATGAGAACGTCATGACCAAACAATCCCGCCACGGAACTAAGATTCGGCATGTGAGAGCATTGGCCAAGTGAAGGCCATTAGCCGGCGATCGGGATCTCTGGAACTCGACAGACCCGTCTGAGACAGTCACTCCAATTATGGTGACGCTGTTTGCCGTAGGTTGGTCGGCATGCAAACGGGAGATATCCCCGTGCTCCTGCTGAAGGCACTAATTGTTCGGAAGTCGGATGCCGAGTGAGCGTCCAGATGCTGTTAAAAGAGAGCCCCGCCTGAGCGGGGGTCTTAGTTGGGCGATTATCCGGTTAATATGAACTGAGCAATCCGGATGCTTATTCAAAAGTAGGGGGTTTTTTGGATGGAATTATGACAAAACTGTCTGAAGTTGGGTTAGGTGGATTGCTTCCAATATAGCGGCCAGTAATACCTTCAAATGGTTCGCTGGGATTCAAAATAAAAGATGTAATTCCAGATGATCGCATTAACTCGGTTATTTGAATATTCTTTTGGGTATCGGGTGTATGAATTATAACTCCTTGATCAGGATTTGGCTGCATTCCAAACATGAAGTTAGCATCGGCGCCGCCGGCCCTAAAGGCGCGCAAAAACCCGTCTCCGTAGTACTGGCACTCGGGGTCCGAGCCACCGCATACGATCCAAATGCGCCCGATGAACGATGACGACATTGATTTTATAGCCTCGAATTGCTCCTTCGTGAGGCTCCTCCAAGATACACTTGCTTTAATCTGTTCTGTTCTTAAATTGGCTTTTGCTGCCTCATTTTTGGAATTTTCAGCGCTGGCATTAGCTTGAGCAATCCGAGCATCCGAGTCGGCCGAAAGTATCGTGCCAGCCTGCCACATAGCTAGCACGCAAATTGCCGTTACAGCAGCCGACAAGAAAGTAGCTATCTGACCTATGGCATAGATTTTACTAGCCGTGGCAACAGACCACGATAGGATAGAAGGCAATGTTGGGGGTCCTTCTGATATCTGGAATTATTATATTCGGCATTCTAAGTGTGATTGCCATTTTTATTGCCATTAATGGACACAAACAGAGAATGCGTTACGTTTCCAGAAACAACAGGTAATTATTAAGTTCTAGTCGCGGTTCAGGTGCAACCAGAATCTGCACATAAGAGACATTACAACTCCCACGTGAGCCTAACGGTATGACCTTCTGTCCCGATATCGATGCAATCAAAATCCCCGCATAACCTCCATCCGGAGATTAAAGAAGAACGTTTGTTCTCATTTGTGGTATAGAATCTCCATATTGAGGTGGAGAGCGAGATGGGGGAGTTAATCAATTTCAGGAGTGCTGGGGATAGACTGCTCAAGAAGAGCGAGCCAGGCATCTCGCTTCGCGAGATCAAGGGAACGCCAGAGCCCGACGATTGCTTTCTCCTCGCGCGAATATGGCGGCTCACCATGCATTTCGATGCGTGCGAGAGGGAACGCCTCCGGAGAAGCCCCATTCTGAAGATAGTCCAAGGTAACACCATAGAATGACGCTAGATCAGCCAACGTCTTATGCGTCCCCTGTTTTTTTCCAATCTCAAGCTCATTAATAAATGACCGCGACTTATCAATCGCTGCCCCGACCTCAACCAGCGTGAGTTTACGGCCGCGTCGAAGCTTTCGCAGGCGCTGACCAAGAGTCTCTGTCATCGAACCAGCCTGGCAGAAAGATGATTTTAATGTGTCGCTTATGGCGATTTTTCTCGCTTGACTAATTGCGTCGCTTTAAGCGACATTAGCGACATGAACACGCGAGCAATAATCGACAGAGCTGGAGGTCCGACACGTGTTTCGCGCGTCCTCGGGCTTCGATCTCACACGACGGTGCTCAAGTGGGAGAAAATCCCAGACAAGCACATCATTAAGTTGGAGGCTGCAACGGGCATCCCTCGCGAAGAACTGCGTCCCGACCTGTTTGCGCGCCCCAACTCCCAGACAGTGCCGCAGCCATGATCGATGACTAAATGTTCATGGATATCGTTCGCCGAGGGATGGCGACTCTGGAGGATTGTCGGGACCCCCCGGCCATGACCGCCATCCGCAAAGCCATTGGTCTCATCTTGTGGAAGTTCCTTGATGCGGCGCGCTCGCCCAGATGCGACGACCTGTCTCCCGAACAGCGGGCAGCTACCGTCCGTTCCGAAATGAAAGAATGGGAGCATCGGGAATTCGCCCGGCGTGAAGCAGAGCGTGCCGCCAGCCGTGAGCGTACTGCGCGGGAACGTGCAGAAAACAGGGTCGTCGCCGTCTGGAATGCGGAGCGTGCCGGCCCGCTCTGCGAGGTTCTCGGAGACTCTCCATATATAATCACAACCGCGAACGCCGAGCAGGTGATCTTCGAAGGACGCGTCCGTCTGAATGGGGCCGTCACGCAAGAGAAGCGGATCATCGTCAGGCCGGGCGACCACATAGCCGTTCATGCTTTTCCTATCGCCGATGACGCGCAACTGCCGTGTCCAGATCATCATGAAGCGGTCCGAGAAGATGCTCATAGTCGACCTTCGCCAGAAGCGGGGTCATCTGTCGGTCAGTCTGAGTGGCTACCTCGCTCATGAACATTTCTGCCTGCATTCGCGCATCATGTGATCCGTCAGCGATCAGGGTTGCGACCATCTTTGACAGCAGTCTGATACGAAACTCGAGCACCTCGATGCGTGTTTCGAGCAGTTCACGATCTGTGGCTGTCACAGAATCCTCCATGGTTTGGTGTGGTAACCCCATGGTGGGCCGAAGCGGCCGGAGCAGCAATGCTCCGGCTGCCGGGCGGCGCCTCTCACGCAGCGCCCAGATATCGTCCAGTTCGTCGTTCTCAGACTTCCTCCTGCCAGTTGTTCCCGTCCACGCCGGTAACAATGACAGAGAGGGCATCCAGGATGTTGGGTATTTCGTCCAGGAACGTGGGTATTTTACCCAGGAGCGTGGGTGTTTCACCCAGAGCGGACGGCAGCATGTCCGGTAGCACCGCCAGCGATCAGTTCAGAGAGATGATCCGGGAAGAGGTCTCGGCGCGTCGCGCATCCGGCCTCAAACGGGCTTTTTCTGAGGTCGCGCGGTTCTTCGGACTGACAGAGCGGCGGGTCCGTGCCGCATGGCACGGCGAGCTGCGCCATGTCAGCGCGGATGAATTCAGTCAGGTTCGCGACCGTAGGCTGGCATCGCTGCGGGCGAGACAGGCGCAGATCGCGGCGGACATCGCGCAACTGGGCGAGGATCTGGGGCGGCGTGCCGGATGAAAGAAAGCTGCATTTTCTTCATCGCAAGCGCTGCCGCCGGCGTCCTGATTATAACCGTCGTGCGCTGCCGCGTGGTGATTGCTCAGGCATGGATGTCCCGCGAAGTCATTGTGATCCGGCGTCGGATTGCACGGCTGGAGCGGATTGAGCGCCGCGTCGACCGATGGCTGCACACATCAGACAATTCACCGGAAGGATAATCTGACGATGACAAAATCGCAGCGCATTGCCGCGACTGTTCAGTTTCTGTCCCGCTCAGGGGTGACCGTTTCAGGAATAGCGGGGCGCCTCGGGATCTCTGAACGCCGGGTCTATCAGCTACGATCGATGGCGCCGTCAGAGCAACGAACAGCTCCGCCCAGACAACGCGTGCGTGCCCTTCCTGTCGGCGCCGGCCTGGAGGTACGTTTTGGTTGAATCCCAGACGGAGCGCCAGTTTGGCGAGAAAGTGCGCAGGAAGCCTTACAGCATCCGGCGCCGGGAACTCGATGTTGGCGCGCTGATCGCCAGTTCGCGGATCAGGCCGGACATGACCGGGCAGGTCAGAACCTCAGGCGGTATGACGCTTATTTCGACGAGCGCCATGAAAGCGCCGGTGGGTTTCTGGTATGTCGGGTGATCTCATTCTGCCCACGGTCTTTTTCAGAAGGCTGAACACGGCCATTCGTGAAGCCGGTGGTGCAACAGGCTTCGCCAGAAAGCATGGACTGGATGTCAGGCGCGTTTATGACACGCAGGACGCGACTGTTGTCGACGAAGGTGTCGCGGCGGCGCTGGGCCTCAGGGAAGTGCTCCGTTATCCTGTCACCGCGGATCCGACAGTGCTCGCTCCGCTTACGGCGGTTTACGAAAAACTGAATACTTTTATTCGCGAGTGCGGAAGCCAGCGCGCGGCGGCGCCGCATTTCGGGATTGGCGATAAGCATCTGAGCAATATCGTGAATGCCCGTCGCGGCGTGACCCCTGTATTGGCAAGGCTCGGATTTCGGGCGCCGGTCAGCCGGTTCGTTTCGCTGACTGACAAAAAAGCCGGATCACGCGTGTCATGAGCCGGACTGCGAAAGTTTCTTCCTATGAGCGTGTGAAGCATGAATTTTATCGTGAGCCTGCGTTTTCGGTTCGTGCGCTGTTGGCTGTCGAGAGGCCATTCACAAACGTAGTCATGGATCCTTGCTGTGGTCTCGGGAACATTCCTGACACGCTCCAGCGGGAGGGCATTCGCGCTTTTGGTTCAGACCTGATCAATCGTGGTGAATCCCCAAACAGGCGGATGCTGGGTGATTTCCGTCGACTTATACCGTTCTGGCGTCCGGAAACGATTATTACGAATCCTCCCTATTCATGCTGGGAAGAGATTGTCGCGTTGGGAATGGAAGCAGGTGCGGAAAGAGTCTGCCTGATCCTCCCGATCCGGTTTCTGGAGGGGATAGTGCGGTCTGGCTGGTATCAGCGATATCCGATAGCCCGGCTATGGGCCGCGTCTCAGCGCATTGATATGCCGCCTGGCGGCGTCATCATGAAAGGCAAAGGCGGGAACAAGCAGTATGCGTGGTTTGTCTGGGAAAAGGGGCACATCGGGCCGCATTATCAAGGCGGCTGGCTGCCGATTATGGATAAAGCGGCATGACCGTAAAGCTGTCTGCGTCCGAAGTTTCGGTCATGCTCGCCCAGTCCATGGAAACGCTGGCGCGCGAGCTGCTGCCGGGAGGGAAGAAATCGGGCGCCGAATGGGCCGCCGGAAGCCTCGCCGGTGAGCCAGGCACGCGTGTCTCGGTCCATCTGTACGGACCAAAGGCGGGTGTGTGGAAAAACTTCGCAGGTGATGAGAGCGGAGACGCTCTGGATCTCGTGGCCGCGTGTGTCACGGCTGGCGACACGAAGGCAGCATACAAATGGGCCTGCAACTGGCTCGGGCTGACGAATGAGAAAGTCGAGGAGCGCCGGGTCGAAATCAGACAAAAAGCGGAAGAAGCGAAGCAGCAATCCGATGAGCTTGCCCGGAAACGACGTGGCCGTGCGCGTGAACAGTGGCTCGCAGCTCAGGAGAATATTCTCGACACTCCCGTCGATTTTTATCTGCGCGGCCGTGGCATTGATCTGAGACGGCTTGATCATCCTCCCCATGCCCTGCGGTTTGGTGCGGAACATTACTGCGCGGAGACCGGCACATCATTGCCCGCCATGCTGGCTGCCATCACGAATCTGGACGGGCGCATTGTCGCGCTGCACCAGACGTGGCTCGGCCAGCATGGTGGACAATGGTCAAAGGCGAAGCTGGAGCTGCCCAAAAAGGTTCTTGGTCCGTTCGCGGGCTCCTGCATCCGTCTGCGGAGAGGCGAAACCGGCCAGCCTCTGAAGAAAGTTTCTCCGGCCGAGACCGTTGCCATCGGGGAAGGAATTGAGACGTGTCTGTCCGTTGCTCTGGCATGCCCTGAGCTGCGGATCCTCGCCGCGATCTCGCTCGGCAACCTCGGAACAGTTCGTCTGCCGGATTCAGCGCGCAAGGTGCTGATCCTGGCGGACCGTGATGAACATCCGGCGGCCAGGAATGGTCTGCGCAAGGCCATAGACACGCATCTGGCCGCTGGCCGCGAGGTGCGTCTGGCCATGCCGCCGAAAGGTAAGGATTTCAACGATGCCATCCAGTGACAGCCTGACATCGATCAGAAACTCGATCGATACGGCTGACCGTTGTTTCCAGGTCATCGATGGCGGCAAAGGCGATGGCGGCGGGCCGCCTGAAGCGCCACAGGAAGAACAGCCCTGCCCTGTCGCTGTCGTCGGTCATCTCGATGGCAGCTTTTATTTTCTCGATCGCGTGGGCCAGCTGAGAGTGCTGCGCGCCTCTCAGATGACGCGCCGGCCTGATCTGCTGTCGTTATTCGGCGGGTCGGTTCACTGGCTCAAAGAGAAATTCCCGAAGACAGCCAAGGTCAAAGAAAAGGACGCCGGCGGTGATGAGATTACGAAAGAAGTTGTCGTTGACTTCAATATCAACCGCAGCGCTGAATTTCTGCAGCGTGAATGCTTCCATGCTGGTCTGTATGGCGATCACATTAAGATCCGCCGCCCTGGTATATGGCCCGCTCCCGACGGAATGCCTGTCGTCCATTGCGGTGATCGTGTGCTTATCGGGTCTCGCCTGGAGCGGCCGGGGACACGGATCGGCGATCAGATCTGGGCAGCTGCGCCGGCTCAGCCGCGACCGGGTAAGCCCTGTGATCGTGAAATTCCGCGCCTTTTGCAGAAACAGATTGATGAGCTGTTTAATTTCCGCATTCCGGGCAGCAGCATCATCATCATGGGGATGCTCGCCTGTGCCTATTACGGTGCGGCGATCCCCTGGCGTCCCGCCGGGTTTCTCACAGGTCCTGCCGGCAGCGGGAAGTCATCGCTGCTCAAGATTCTGGCGAATGCCATCCCGCTTAAATTCTCGACGAATGACGCCTCAAAGGCCGGCATCGAGCAGACCGTGGATGGTCGCGCAATCCCAATGCTTATCGACGAGGCCTCGGATCGTATCGATCAGCGGATGGCAAGGGCACTCCTCGATCTCGTCCTGTCCGCGACCAGCGGTGAGGGCACGAACGGTGCTCGCGGTGGCGTCGACGGGGTAGCGCGTAAGATCTCGGTCTCCGGCAGCATCATCATGGCGTCGATCCGGCCGCCGGATATGGAGGCGCAGCATTTCGGTCGCTTCACCATTGTCGAGATGAAGGCTGCCTCAACCGGTTCGGATCATACGACTGAACATCGGGATCTCGCGGAATGGGCATCTGAACATGGTCCAGCGCTGTGGGGACGCACACTGGCCGGATGGGAGCGTTATCGTGAGGCCCGTATTGTCCTCCGCGCCGCCGTTGGCAGGTCCGGTTGTCAGCCGCGCGAAATGGACCAGATGGGCTCACTGCTGGCGGGCTGGTGGACGCTGACCAGTGATCATGTGCCAACAGAGCAGGAGGCGGACAATGCCGTTCTCGGTGTTGCCGGATATATTCGCAATGAGGAGGAAACTCAGGCTGTCAGTGGAACCCAGCAGATGGTGGATCACTGGTTGTCGCAGACGGTCCAGATGCAGCGGTCAACTGACCGGCGTTCGATGTCGGCTCTGATCAGCCGGATGCTGAAGCCGGACGGCGACGTCGATTTTGACGACGAGGATGATACTCAGCGCGCCGATCTGAACTATTCACGAAAGAACGTCGAGAGCGTTCTGGCAATGTATGGTATCAGGGTAGTCAGGCGGGATGAGCCTTTGCCACGAAGCGGCATGGCGCCTCCGCGCGGGAGTGAAGGTGACGGGTTATGGATCTGGCCACGAAATGCGATGCTTTCCGACCTGTTCAAAGACACGCCCTATGCCGGACAGAAATTCGTCTATGAGCTGATGAGAATGGAAAGTTTCCGTCAGGCTGGCAAAGATCGGAATGGAAGACCGCTCGTCATCAAGATGGACGGGCGCAGTCATAAGGGCTGCATCCGGATACGGTGTTGTGAAATCGGGCTGTCAGATGACGGCTAAAGGTTACCAGAAGCTGTAACGGCACCCATAGGGCACCTGCGTGGTTACCTAAACTTGCTGATATATTCTAAAGGGCACCCAAATGCCTTTGGGCACCTGTTTTCTCGCTCGTATATATGTTTTCGCCATCTTCGTGCTTCTTGCCGATTAGCACGAAAATATAGGTGCCCTTGGTGCCCTTAGTAACCTTTCTTACTAACTAACTGATATATATAGAGAATAAAGGGCACCATAATGGGCACCAAAGGGCACCTTTCAGCCGGCAGCACATCAGCGGCGGCAAACGTCTCTTCCCCGCTGCTGCCCGACGACTACGTCGACGTTTCAGGTCTGACCTTCAGGAAGCGGAAGGCAACTGAGTTCAGCCCGGATCGTCCGGCTGTCGACCAGGTTGAGGAATGGCTCGAAGAGGCTGGCATGACGCTGGCGACGCTGCGGATGAAGGACCTTCGGCCGGCTGGCGTTCGGATCAACTGGCCCGACATCGTAAACGACCCCGATGATCTCGGCTGGCTTCGTGACAGCGATGAGTTTCTGCCGCCTCCGACTGCGGACGCGATCGCACGAATGGATATCGCGCTCGGCTGGGTCAGCCTGCTGAACGACAGACGTCAGCGCGACGTGGTGAACAGACGTCTGATCGTGAACCCGCTGTCGGGAAAACATCGCTGGGAATGGCGGAAGCTCGGGCGTCTGCTCGGAGTGCATCACCAGACGGCGCAGGCGTGGCACAGACGGGCCTGCGAGGTCATCGCGAAAAAAATCGGCCCGATGTAATTTTCCCCTATCCAGACTATCCAGATTGCAGTATCTGCAATGTCATGATGAGGCGGCGTGCATCCATGAGGGTGTCGCCGCTTTTTCATTGGACGATCGGGACCGTCTCCCTGACGGGTTCAGACTTTGCGGGAGGCGACAATGTGACGCGTCACGCCCCCTCCCCTGCCTCGTGAGCTATGCGTTCAGCGCATCGCCTCCGGGCAATCAATGCATCTTTGTGGGTCCTTCCTGGAGGGGTCGCCATCCGGGGGTAGTTCGCGCCCCGGTAAGACGAACTTTTTGAGCAAATAAAACAAGGGTTTCTGTTGTTGTTGTTGTCGTCCGACACTGCTGCGACTGCCCGCGGTCCTGACATCGCGCCGATGCTCAACAAGCGTGAGCTCGCCCGGCGCCTGAAGGTGTCGCTTCCCACGCTGACCGCCTGGATGGAGCGCTGGCCGGAATTCCCGGTCGCACAGCGCGGCACCAACGGATCCAGCTACCGGTTCGATGTCGAGGCGGTCTTCGCGTTCCTCTCCGAGCGACGGGATGAGGAAGCCCAGCAAAAGGCTGGCCGCGATGAGCAGCTGATGGCGCTTCAGCTCAGCTTCGCGGATCTGTTTCCGGCGCCGGCACCCCTGGCTGACAGCGGTCGCAGGATGTCGCCCAAGGAAGAGATCGATCTCTGGAAGCTTCGCGACCTGAAGCGGAAAGAAGCCGAGCGATCGGGACTGCTGGTGGTTGCGGAGCAGGTCGAGCAGATGTTCGGCGCGGCGTTCGCCCGGCTCAGCCGGGACAGCATGAGTTTCATCCGGCGTCTCGGCCAGCAGGAACGCTGGTCCGATGCCCAGCTGAGAGCTGTGGAGACGCGGTTCGCAGACATGCAGCGCCAGTCAGTGCGGGATGCGCTGGCCCTCCTCGATACGGACGCGGACGCCGATGAGCGACAGCTTAACCTCACATGACGATCTTATGCCTGGCGACGTCCAGTTCGCGGATCCTCGTCAGATCGTCCGGAACGCACTTCAGGCCTATCTGCCCGCCGAGAAAATGGACGTGGCCGAGTGGGCTGAGCGCTATCGGTTCCTGGACAACCGGGGCGGGGGTTATGTCGGCCGATGGTCGCATGAAGAGGCTCCCTATCTGACCGGGCCGATGGAGGCTCTCACCAGCCGGACGCACCTGACGACCGCCGTAGTCGGGCCTGCGCGGTCCGGCAAGACAGCGTGCGGGCAGAACTGGCTCGGGCAGGCGGTCGAGATCGACCCGGCGGACATGCTGGTTTACGCCCAAACCGAAGGCGCGCTCGAAAGCTACGTGAAGCGCGAAATCGAGCCGATGATCGACAGTCATCCGGCAATGAAAGAGCGGCTGGGCACGCTGCCAAAAGACAGGTCCATGAAGTTCAAACGCTTCAGGGGGATGTGGGTCGAGTTCCTGTCTGCCACCTATTCGAACATGATTTCAAAGTCGGCGCCGCGGATCATCGCGACCGAGCTCGACGCCTTCCCGAAGGATCTGGGTGACGCCTACAAGCTCTTCTCCATGCGGCGGGACAGCTTTGGCATGGAAAGCATGGTCTACGTGGAGAGCCACCCTGACCGCGCGCAGGGAGCGGACCCGTCGCTCTGGACCGATGGCATCATGAAAATCTACGCGGACAGCGACCGCCGGACATGGTGGTGGCCCTGCCCGCACTGCAATGGCTTCTCCAGCCCGACGCCTGGGACAGCGCGCCAGATGACGCTGCACTGGCCTGATAATGCGCCGCTGGATGAGATCAGGGACGCGGCCGCGCTGCTCTGCCCATGCTGCGGCTCTCTGATTGAGGACCGCTGGCGCCGGACCATGAACCTGGACGGCATCTGGGTCGGCGCCGGCCAGGAGATCACTGTGGAGGGAGATGTCTCCGGAGAGATGCTTCGGAGTGATATCGCCGGCTTCTGGATTACGGGCCTCATGTCTCCCTTTGTCACGGGTGGTCTTGGGACGCTCGCCCGTGAGTTCGCGAAGGCTGAGCGGGATTGCGGTGTCACCGGGGACGACAAGGATCTCCGGGAAGTCACCATCAAACGACTTGGTTTTCCGTATCAGTCTCCTCGGCGCGCCGGCTCGCTCGATGCGACGACTCTCGCCGATCGCGCTGAACCGGGGTTGAAGCTCGGTTACGTGCCCGAAGGTGTTCGTTTCCTGACAGTTGGCGTCGACGTCCAGGCGAACCGCTTTGAGTTTCTGACGCGGGGATGGGGCAAAGAAGGCGAAAGCTGGATCATCGAACATCGCCGCGTGGCCGCTGATCCAGCTACCAGCCCCGCAGACTGGGATGCCCTGCTGACGGAGCTGACTGAAACGCTCTATCCGCTCGCTGACGGCAGTCGCCGGGGGATGCGGGTTCTGGCGATCGGCTATGACTCAGGCGGCTCTGAAGGCGTTACCCTTCAGGCCTATGGGGCATGGAGGCGCTCCAGGCGGGCCATGCGGGCGCGGATGATCGGACAGATCGAAGGCAGGGAAGCCTGGACGATCCTGCCGCTCAAGGGAGCGTCCAGTTTCAACGCCCCGAAGCTGGCAGTTTCGTATCCGAATACCCAGCGCAAGGATCGGAATGCGGCAGCGCGGGGAGAAATCCCTCTTGGTGCCTTCAACCCAAACAGCTTCAAGGATGATGCTGAGACCGAGCTGCAGCGCGCAGCACCGGGGCCGTGGTTTGTTCACTTCCCTTACGCGCTCAGGGCGCAGGAGCCCCCTCACCCGTTCTTCGAGCAGATCGTCTCCGAAAGACGCAACGCAGGCGGCCGATGGGAGAAACTCACGGCCTCGTCCCGAAATGAGGTGCTCGATCTGCTCGTCATGACGGACGTCATGGCAACGCTGCACGGTCTTCGCCGGATCAACTGGGACAGTCCCCCGGCATGGGCGGCTGACTGGGATCAGAACGTGCTGGTGAAACCCATCCAGACCGACACAGACGTGCCCCGGACAGCTGAAACGAAAGACAGCCCGTCCATCGTGAAGCCGGTGAAGTCACAGGGCATGAGCATGGCGGAGATGGCGAGAAAATACGGCTCAAACTGAAGGAATTCGCGTGGCTCTGGATCTTAAAGTCAGCTTCGATGCCAGGAGGCTGATGCGGGATCTGAGCGCCCTGTCAGAGAAAGAGATCCCGAAAGCGGCAGCTTCAGCGCTCAACCGGCTGGCCACAGGTGCCCGGCTGCAGGTCACTGACCGCATGCGGGAGATATTCGAGGATCCGACGCCTTTCACGCTGCGGGGCTTCTTCACGCGGCCGGCACGATCGAACAACCTGGAGGCATGGGTCGCAACGCGCGATTATGCACCGAAGGGAACGCCGGCCATCAAATATCTGGGTCCCCAGATCCGCGGTGGCCAGCGCGACATGAAACGCTTCGAGAGGGCGCTCAGACCGGTCTCGGGTGGTCAGTATGTCGTGCCGGGAGCCGATGCGCCGCTGGACCAGTATGGCAACATAAGCCGTGGCGTCCTGATCCAGATCCTCAGTCGTCTCGGTCTGATGGCGGATCCATCCGCCAATATGGGCGACAGGACGGCCCGGCGCCTTGCCCGGCAGGGCAAGGTCGCGAAAGGCCGGAAAAGTGAATACTTCGTCGGTCGCGAACGTGGAAACGGACGCCCGACCGGGGTCTACAGGCTGCTCGCACCCGGCAAGGTGGCTCAGATCCTGAAGTTTGTGCCGCGGGCGCCCTCCTACCGTGCTGTGCTGCCCGTCGAGACCATTGTCGAGCAGACCATCGCGCGGCGGCAGGACCGCATCGTGCAGGAAGAAATCATCAAGGCATTCCGAAGGAGAGGACTACGATGACAATCCCGTTCTTTCCGGTGGAGAGGCTATACAACCCCGACACCAGCATTCTCGCGGGAATGACACCCGATCAGCTTCGGGCGGCGCTGGCGAGCGCTCAGTCTGCCCTGATCCAGCTCCAGACGGGCGGAAAACCGGTAAGCGTGTCCTATGCGCAGGGAGACGGCAGCCGCTCGGTCACTTACACGCAGGCAAGTATCGCCGGGCTGACGGCTCTGATCATGCAGCTGCAGAGACAGCTCGGTATTGGTCGGCGCCGTGCTCTCCGGCCCATTTTCTGATGGCAGGACTCCTTACCCGTATTGCCGGCGCTCTCCGGGGAGAGAACGCCCGGCACCGGGCTGACCGTATCGCACCGGCTCCTCCGGATCCGCGTCGGGCTCATGCCCTTAATGCGCCGTTCCAGGTGCCATTTGATGCGGCCGACAACTGGGGTCAGCATCTCGCCGCCTGGCAGCCGTTCCTTTATTCGGCCGATACGGAGATCAACCCGTATCGCGATCAGATCGTCAGCCGGGTCCGTGACCTGGTCCGTAATGACGGCTGGGCATCAGGAGCGATCACCCGGACGCTCGATAACGCGGTCGGCGTCAATCTGCGTCCCGTCGCAAAGCCTGATTACCGGGCACTGGCGGAACTGAGCGGCAACAAAGCATTCGACGCGCACTGGGCTCGTGAATTCGGCGCCGCGCTCGATGCACGGTGGCGGCTCTGGGCGAACTGTCCGGATAACTGGAACGACGCCGAACGCATGCTGAGCTTCGGCCAGCAGATGCACCTGGCATTCAGGCATCTTCTGATCGACGGGGACGCCCTGGCCATTCTGCCATGGGATGAAGCATCGGTCGGCTACGGCCGGGCACGTTATGCGACGACTGTTCAGATCATCGATCCGGACAGGCTGAGCAACCCGAACATGATGATGGATCTGCGGTTCGTCCGCGGTGGCGTCGAGATCAATGACCGGGGCGTCCCTCAGGCTTACTTCATCCGAAAAGCGCATCAGGCTGACTGGTATAACGCGGCACAGAGCGTCGAGTGGGAGCGCATCCCGCGCGAAACCAGCTGGGGACGCCGGCAGGTGGTGCATATGTTCGAGCATCACCGAGCGGCCCAGCACCGGGGTGGCGCAGGCATGCTCACTCCGGTTGTCCAGCGCCTGAAAATGCTGATCAAATATGACGGAAGCGAGCTCGATGCCGCGATCATCAACTCGGTTTTTGCAGCCTACATCGAAAGCCCGTTCGATCATCAGATGACGGCGGAAGCTCTTGATCCCGGCATGCCGAACCAGAACATGTTCGGGGCACGATGGGGACAGCAGCTCGAATGGAACCATGGCAGGAACCTGAGCATTCAGGGATCCCGGATCCCGATGCTCTTTCCCGGAGAAAAGGTCAGCACGGTCAGTGCGGCACGCCCGACCAGTAACTTCCATGATTTTGAAAAGGCGGTTCTGAACAACGTGGCGACGGGCGCCGGTATGGCCTCTTTCCAGCTCAGCAATGACTGGTCCGATGTCAACTACTCGTCGGCTCGTGGAGCACTCCTCGAATCATGGAAAACACTGACACGGCGCCGGGAGGATTTTCAGATCGGCTTCGTTTCTCCGATCCGGACAGCGCTCATTGAGGAAATGATGGAGGTCGATGACCTTCCCCTGCCCCGCGATGCACCGGATTTCGTGGAGGCTAAATACGCCTACGCCCGTTGCCGGTGGCTGGCGCCCGGTCGCGGCTGGATTGATCCGGTCGCGGAAAAACAGGGAGCCATCCTTGGCATGGATGCCGGGCTGTCCACGCTGGAAGCCGAATGCGCAATCAATGAAGGCGCTGACTGGGAAGAACATCTCGACCAGCGGTCCATTGAAGTCGGGGCGTTTAAAGAGCGCGGACTGCCGCTTCCGGAATGGAGTGGCGGCGAACCTGCATCAAAAACAAAAGACAAACCGGAGGAAGAATGAGGAGGGTTCAGGCAGATGCGGTTCTGAACCGGCCTCTGGCGCTTTCGGCCGCACGTACGGCAGTCCTGCAGCACACCCTGAAAACGGCAGGAGTCACCGCTCTTTTCGATGATTCCGACGGTTTCTGGACCGGTGCGCCGCTCTGGAAAGAGGACGGGATTGCCGTCATCGGAATCAAAGGTCTTCTGCTGGCCGGTCAGGGCGGCTGGGGTTATCCGTACGTCACGTTCTACGGAGATGTGCAGGCTCGTCTGGAAGAGGCGCTGAACGACGCGTCGATGAAAGCCATTGTGCTCTACATCGACAGTCCGGGCGGCATGGTTTCCGGACTTTATGACCTTGCTGACCGGATTTTCGATGCGCGAAACATCAAACCGATAACGGCGGTTCTCGCGGACGAGGCCTATTCGGCGGCCTATGCGATTGCCAGTTCAGCCGAAAAGATCACTGTTCCGCGCACTGGCGGTACCGGATCCATCGGCGTGCTGATGCTGCATACGGATTTCAGTCGGATGCTGGATCAGGCGGGAATCAATGTGACCGTGTTCCGATACGGCGAGCATAAGGCCGAACTCCTGGAGGTCGAACCGCTGACCGACGGCGCCCGCGATCGGGCGCAGGAAACGATTGATCGTCTCGGCGAGATGTTTGTGGATCTGGTGGCCCGCAATCGCGGTCTCGATCCTCAGAAAATCCGCGACATGAAAGCGGAGACTTTCCTCGGTGACGACGGCGTGAAGCTCGGTCTGGCCGATGCCGTCATGAGCCCGGATGCGGCGCTTATCGCGTTGCGTGACGCCCTTAACTGACAATTTCTGAAACGGAGAATGAGTATGAGCGCTTCGCGTGACGCGACAGCGAGCCCTTTCGCGCATCTCAACCGCCCCCGGGCCGAAGAGCCGGAAAAGGATGAGAACCCGGATGAAGGCGCCACGACGGCGGAAGATCCGGACGATGACAAGCCGGAAGACGACAAAACCGGCAAGAAGGGCAAAAAAGCCAAAAAGGCCGATGACAGCGCTCCGGACGACGACGGCGATGACGACACCGATGCCGAAGACGAAAAAGACGAGGACAAGGCTTCGGCGCGCGCGCGTGAGCGCGGGCGCTGCGCTGCCATCTTCCGGTCAGCGGCAGCGGCGCGCAATCCGGCGGCTGCGGCTGAAATCGCGTTTGGCACCACGCTGACCCGGTCAGCGGCTGTCCGTCTGCTCAGCACGATGCCGGGAGCAGCCCCGGTGCAGGCTTCTGCTGAAAAAAGGGCGCCTGCACTTCGGGATCGCATGGCTGCGGAAGGCCGGCAGGCCGTCCCGGCCAATGGCGGCTCATCTGAGACAACTCCGGGAGCGCGACTGGCGGCTTCGGCCAATGCACGGCGAGGAGGAAAATAATGTCGGGCAGTAATTCCTACGGTTTCTATCCGTCAGCGCAGCAGACCACGTTTGTCCCTGACCAGCTGATCGCCGGCAATCTCAAGCTCGTCACACAGGATGTGACGATCGGAGCCGGCCAGACCCTCCTTCGGGGTTCGGTCGTTGGAAAGGTGACGGCAACCGGTGCCTATATTCTCTGTGTCGCGACCGCCACTGATGGCAGCCAGGTTCCTGCCGGGGTGATGGTTGACGCGGTTACGACAGCGGCCGGCACGACCGGCGCCGGGTCGATCTATCGCCAGGGTGAGTTCAACTCAAACTACCTCACCTTCGACGCGAGCTGGACCGCTGCCACGCTCACTGCTGCAGCTCCCGCGCCGATCTACGTAAAGACGGCTCTCTCCAACACCATCGTCTGAGGCTCTCATGTCAGGAACAACCACGCCCATGCAGGGCGAAATCGGAACGCTGGCGGCGGCACTCAGCGTTTATACAACAGCGGAGCTGGTCTATTTCGTCCGCAACCTGAAGCTGGCACAGACCTTCCTGCTGGATAACTTTTTCCCGAACATGGTTGAGTCGGATGCTCCGGAAGTCGCGATCGACGTCGATGTCGGTAAGCGGCGCATGGCACCGTTCTGCTCTCCCCTTGTAGAAGGGAAGCCGGTGGAAAGCCGGCGCTGGCAGACCAATCTGTTCAAGCCGGCCTATATCAAGGATTTTCGCAACCCTGATCTCCTGAAGCCTGTTCGCCGCAATATTGGCGAGCGCCTCATGGGTGAAATGTCGCCGCAGCAGCGCCTCGATGCCAATCTGGCCTGGGAAATGGCGGATCAGGTCGATATGATCAATCGCCGCCTCGAGTGGATGGCGGCGCAGGCTCTCGTGAACGGATCCGTTACCATCACGGGTGAGGGTTTTCCTGAGCCAATTCTTGTCGATTTCCAGCGCGATCCCGCGCTGACAATCGCCCTGTCCGGCACGGCACAGTGGGGACAGACCGGAATCTATCCATCGGACTACCTGACGTCGTGGGCTTCAACGATGCTGCAAAAGTCCGGCGCAGCCCCGACAGACATCATCTTCACGAACAGCACATGGAATGCGTTCAAGAACGACATCAAGGTGCTGAACGCGGTCTGGATGGAGCGTTCCGGGGACAGTCAGGTCAATATGGGTGGCGCCATGCGACAGGGCGCGATCAACATGGGCCGATGGGGACAGTACCGTCTGTGGCTCTACAATGACTGGTATGTCGATCCGGGCACGGATGTCGAAGAGCCGATGATTCCGGACGGAACCGTCATCATGACGTCGCCTGATCTTGAAGGCACGCGGGCTTTCGGTCTGATTTTCGATCCGGAGTTCAGCTACCAGTCTCTGGCTTATGCGCCGAAACTCTGGTTCTCGAAAAACCCTGCAGCCATCAATCTCATGATGCAGTCAGCACCGATCGTTATCCCGTCGCGGGTCAACGCGTCATTTGCGGCGACGGCGTGTGCGCCTGCCGCAGCCATCCCTGCTCCGGCACTCTGAGGTGATCATGGCAAATTCTGAAGAGAAAACCGTTCGCGTCGTCACGAAACGTCTCATTTACGATAAGGTTGACCCGGGGTTTCCGACTGCGCCGCGCCCTGTCGGCTCGCATCTAACTGTTCCGGAGAGCGTTGCTGCGTTCTGGGAAAGTCGGGGAATTGCGCGCCGCGCCGGTGACGCGGAAGTCGCTCCTGCCGTGGTGGCGGCCGGAGTGGATGGTGCGAAAACAGCCCCTCCACCACCTGCTCCGCCAATGACACCGCCTCCCAAAACTGCGGGTAGTCCTGCCGTTCCGTCATGACCGGCGCAGCCGGGCCGTTTGACTGGAGCGGTCTGGTGCTTGGCCCTTGTCAGAATGTCTTCGGTGAAAATGTCACATGGTATCACCGTCGCGCACCTGCCGGCGTAACCGTGCGCGGCATCTTTGACGAAGGCTTTCAGGCCTATGACGCGATCGGCGGCGAAGACGGAATGGAACCTGTGCATCTGTCGAGCAGCCACCCGATCCTTGGAATCAGAATAGCCGATTTTCCGTCTCTTCCCGTTCAGGGCGATCGGTTTCTAATCCGGGGCATACCGTATCGTGTTCAGGAGGTTAGGCCCGACAGTCACGGCGCCGCTTCACTCATTCTCAATAAAGCGGACCGTGAAAATGGCTCTGTATCGTGCGCGTCTTCGTGAACTGGCAGCCGAAGCCCTCCTGAACAGCACGATTGCGGAAGACAGGGTTTTCACGGCGCGCAGCTGGCCGATTACGCCGGCAGATACACCCGCGATTTATCTGCAGATCCCTGACGATGAAATGACCAGCACCGGCCGGAACGCCGGGGATTTCGTCAGGGTGAGCGATCTGGCGATCCGCGGCGCCGTCTGTGGCGGAACGCCCGGAAAGTGTCAGCTTCTTCTGGAAGCCATGGCGGAGCAGATAGAACTGTCGCTGATGTATTCGGTAGAATTCCAGAGCGCTCTGTCTCAGATTTCATATCTCAGGACGAACTTTGTCGTTTCCAGTGAAGCAGCGGAGCATATTGGTGAACTGCGGATGCTTGCTGGGCTGGAATATTTCGAGAGTTATCCGCCGATCGGTGCGCCACTCAGAGAAATCACCGGAAAAATAACTACTGAGGCCAGTCAGCACTTTGCCGGTCTGTCCGTGAAATTCCCAGAAAACTGAGGTCCATCATGTTTGTGAAACCGGCAGATGGCCGCGCTGTGCGCTGGCCTGGCTCCATGCGCCTGCTCAGCAGTAACGGCGAGAACGTCCCGGATAATACCTTCTGGCGCCGCCGCCTGAAATTCGGGGATGTCGTGAAAGCCGAAGCACCAGCGACGGCCCAGCCTGTCGCAGATCATCCAACGGAACACGCGGTTGAGGAAGGTAGCGCGGCATGAGTGGTTCGATCACCGTTCCGGGCTATTCGGATACAAACCGGGTCCCGGGTTTTTACTTCTCGCTGGATAACTCAAAGGCCAACACAGCGACGGTCGCCCGTCGCGTCCTGATTATGGGACAGATGCTGACGGGGGGCGGCGTCGGGACAGCCGGTGTCGCAACAATCTCGGCGGGCTACTCGGACGCCGTCGCGAAATACGGGGCCGGATCTCAGTGTGCTCTGATGGTCCAGGCCTATCGCGCGATCGATACAACGGGTGAGCTTTGGGTTCTGCCTCTCGCGGATGATGCGGCTGCGGTCGCGGCAACAGGGGGCTTCACTATCTCCGGGGCCGCTACAGCCGCCGGCACCCTGTCGCTCTATATCGGCGATGCGCTCGTCTCCGTCGGTGTGTCGTCAGGCGACACCGCAGCCATAGTCGTTGCGTCAGCAGTAACCGCCATCAACAGTGTCTCCGGACTGCCGGTTACGGCGACGGCCGGGACAGCCAGTAACGTCGTCCTGACCGCCCGCAACAAGGGGATGGCCGGGAATGATATGCTGCTCGGTATTTCCCTTCTTGGAACATCCGGAGGCCAGTCGATCCCGGCAGGCCTTACGGTTATCGCGAACGCATTTTCAGGCGGCACGACCAATCCGACCACGATCGCCGAGGTTCTGGATAATCAGGGCGAGCGAATTTATGACCTAGTTCTGCATCCGTATTCCGACACAGGTTCGCTTACGGCTCTGAAAGAATGGCTGTCGACTTCGACTGGTCGATGGGCGCCCATGGTGCAGCTCTACGGCCATGCGATCACGGCTTATCGTGGCGCGTTCGGACAGGCGACGGCTTTCGGGGCAGCGCTCAATGATGAGCATGCCACGATCATGCCGATCTCCGACAGTCCGTCCTCACCCCTGATCTGGGCTGCGCAGATCGGCGCGCAGACGGCAATCAGCATGCGGACCAATCCTGCCCTGCCTGTGACCGGTCTCGCCCTGACAGTCATGCCGCCGACCGATGCCGGCCGGTTTATTCTCACCGAGCGGAACAGCCTCCTCTGGGACGGTCTGTCGACCTTCACGGTCGATGACAGCGGGACGGTCAATATCGAGCGTCTGGTGACGACGTATCAGACGAACGCCGAAGGTCTGCCGGACAACAGCTATCTCGATATCGAGACGATGCTGACCGCTCAGGTCTGTATGCAGGATATGAGGACGTGGCTCGGCTCTCAGTTCGCCGGCTTTATCCTCGTTGCGGACGGCACGAAAATCAGTGCCGGCATCAAGGCGACAACCGCTGCTCTCATCGGTAAATCCTGCGCATCACGCTATCGATATCAGTGCCAGCAGCTCTGGTGCCAGAACGCCGATGTTTTCTCGTCCGGACTTGTCGCCGTGAACAGTGGCAACGGCGTGGTCAAACTTCTCATGCCTTACGATTTCGCTAATCAGCTTCGCGTCATCGCCGGCGACGTTCAGTTCACAAAATCCTAAGGGGATAAGATGTCCGGATCAGTCTACCGCGGTCCCCTTGGCGGAACCGCGACGGCAACCATCAATGGCGTCGCCTGGAATGTTGTCGGTGAATGTCAGTACGGAGCAGCGGGCACTCAGAACGAAACCGCAAAGGGTCAGAGCGCCGTCGAAGGTTTTCTGACCATGCCTGTTCAGGGCTATATTCAGATGACCCTGCGCGATCGTCGCGACATTGATCCAATGTCGTTCCAGGGGGCGAGCGATCTGACCATCATTGTCGAACAGGCAAACGGAAAGATCATTACTGCGGATGATGCCTGGCAGGTCGAGCAAATAGTCGTAAATACTCAGGAAGGTACATTCGAGCTGAAGGTCGAAAGTGACAGCGTCGTGGCGGATGTCGTGTCATGAACGAGCCGACTGATGCCGAGATTTTGCGGGTTACTGGCTTCCAGGAAGATGACGGAAGTGATGAACGCCGAAAGGACACGGCAAAGATAATTCTGAAAAATCCTGTCAATGGATATGAAGAAATCACACTGAAGGAGCCGACGGTCTATCAGACGCTTGAGGCGGCACGGGTTGTTGGCGCCCGTCCTACACTTGAAACTGTTTACAGTTCTCAGATCGAACTCGTTGCGAAAGTCTCTGGCTGCAGCACAGACTGCATCCTGAAGCTGCCTTCCCGCCAGCTGGATCATGCGGTCGCGTGGGTCACCCGGTTCGAAGAGGAAAGCCGGCGCGATCCGATGCGGCCGGTCGATGAAATTGCTCTGGATCTGTCACCTGAATACGAAATGACATTTCATCCGTCTCTAAAGGGCGGTGGCCGTGATTTCTCCCGGATGACGCTGCGTGAACCCCGGGTGGAAGAAAGGCTTCGGTACAAACAGGGAGAAGCGGCGGGTTCACCTGAAGCGGTGCTCCGGGCGGAAATCCGGCTCGTGGTTGACGTCAGCGAATGGCATCAGGCGGCCGTCCTGAGGATGCCGATCAGCAAATTCGCCCGCGCCGCGGACTACCTGACCGGTTTTTTTCTCGCTGGCCAGGCAACTGGGAATCTCTCCCCGCTGACCTGAGCCAGTTCTACACCGGCTGGACCAGGTCAGAGCTTCTCGGCCTGACGGGATCAGAACTCATCCGGGCGGTCGAGGACGCCAATCGCATCACCGCCGAACAGAAACGTCAGGCCGAGCGTGCGCGGTCAGCGCGACGTTAAGCAGAAACCAGGACATCAATGGCGAACAGTGGCGTAAAAGTTACGATCAGCGCGGTCGATCGCGCGTCGTCGGCGCTGGAGCGGATCAACGCCCGGATCGCAGCCATTCAGGCTCCTGTCCGCCGGCTCCAGTCCGCTTTCGCACGCTTCGCCAATGTGACCGGACTGCGATATCTGCGGACCGGCATCGATTCTGTCAGCAGAAGTGCCGTTGGCACGTTCCGTTCACTGGGGCAGATCGTTCCGGTGCTTGGCTCGATCACCGGCGCCGCCAGTATCGCCGGCGTCTACCGTCTTGCGAGTGCCTGGGCAGAAATGGGCACGCAGCTGCGCACGACGGCCCGGTCCATGGGCATGGCGCCTCAGCGCCTGATGGCCATGCAGAACGCCGCCCGGCTGTCCGGCGGATCCGCCGATGCCATGGCAGGCGCCCTGCAGGGACTGGCCAGCACGCGCTGGGAAGCGATGCATGGCTTCGCGCCGGAGGCAGTGGTCCAGTTTCAGGCGCTCGGCGTGAGCCTCAGAGAGCTGCAGCAGCTCTCACCGGATGCATTGTTCGATCGCATTGCAAAGCGTCTGCGAGCCATCCGGGACCCGGCAGCGCGGACGATCGCCGCGACAAAGATCTTCGGTGGCGCTGCTCAGGGTCTGTTGCCGATCTTTCAGCAGACAGAACAGGCCTTTCAGGCGAATATCCGCGAGGCAGAGCGTCTCGGCCTGATGAATCAGAAAGGAGCTGATGCAGCCGCAAGGCTTCAGCAGGCACAGACAGGCCTGACTGAAGCCGTCGAGGGCTTCGGTTATTCCGTTGCGCAGTCTCTTGAACCGGTGATTACGCCGGTCATCGACCAGATGCGCGACTGGATCGCGGCGAACCGTGACTGGATTGCTCAGGATATTTCACGCTACGTCGGCCAGTTCATAACCTGGCTGCGAACAGGCGGATGGGACACGATCAGGACCGACATCCGAGGTGTTTATGACGAAATTCTGCGAATCGTTGACGGGCTTGGCGGATGGCAGTCAGCTGGCCGTGATGCCCTGATCGCTATCGGCGCAGTCTATGCTGCGCCTGTGCTTACCGGCGTGGCCTCTCTCGCCGGCGGTGTCCTCAGTGTCAGCGCCGCACTGATCCGGATGCGAACCAACGCCGAAGCCGCAACAGCGGCGGTCACCGCAATGAACACGGCCAGTTCAGGCGGCATTCTCGGGATGCTAGGTCGTACAGCCATCGCGGGAGCAGCTGGTTACGCTGCCCACTCAGCTCTGAATGCTCTCGATCCGGGCGATCGTCTTGGAAGCTGGATCGACAGCCATTCAAACACGGCCTCGTTTGTCGATGATCTGTTCTCACGCATTGGCCTGGGCCGGTCCTATGCGGAACAGGCCCGCGTTCAGGCCGGCGTGCCCTATCGCCCGGGAATGCTGCTGCGCGATACGGGCGCCAGTCAGGGTCAGTATGGGATTTATTCCCGGGCTGTCGCCGACATCGAGGGCGCACGGTATAACCAGATGGGCGGTGCCGGCGGTCGTTATGCTGGCCGATATCAGATGAGTCCGGATGCCATCTCAGAGGCGGCCCGTTATCTTGGTGAAACAGCCCCCTCACAGCAGCAGTTTCTGGCAAATCCGGCCATGCAGGAGCGATATTTCGAAGCCTATTCGGATCTCGCTTCCCGCTACATGTCTGTGCACAGCGCCCGATATCGCTCAGCATCGCCCGGCCAGAGGCTGGCTGCCCTTGGCTACGCTCACAATGAAGGAATGGGGGCAGCAGTTAACTGGCTGGAGCGTGGTCAGGTCCGTAGTGACGGCTTCGGCACACCCGGCACCCGATACTCGGACGCCGTTCTCTCCGGCCTGAATGCATCCGGGCCGGATCTCAGCGTCCCGTCCCGTGCATCAAGCGGTGATTCACTTGAGGATACCATCAACAATCTGCGTCTGAAGGTCGAAATCGACCATAAAAACGCGCCGCCTGGCACACGGGTAAGCGTCAGAAGCGCGTCACCGCAACTTGCGGTGCATACCACACAGCAGGTGCGGGCGATGGATCCGCAGAATAGCGCAACCGGAAACTGAGCAGACATGAGCGGCACTCTACTGACGACGGCAGCTGAATATCTTCAGTGTTCGTTCAGGGGGGTTCCGTTTGCCGTGATGGGAAGCGGCGGTTCGAACGGACGTAAACAGGCCGTGCATGATTATCCCGGCCGGGATGGCGTCTGGGTCGAGGATCTCGGACGCGCCGGCCGCAGCTATCGCATTCGCGGCTTCGCGGTGGGTGCTCTGGCTTATACTCAGCGCGACCTTCTGGCTCAGGCAGCGGAGCAGCCTGGTCCGGGTCTGCTGATGCACCCGAGCATCGGACTGATCCAGGCGAACTGTATGCGGTTCGAATGGCAGGAACCGGACGGACGAGGAAATATCGTTGAGCTGGAATTCGAATTTATCGAATATACCAGTCTTCTTTCCACACTGGTTGTCACCGCGCTGCACGCTTCAGTGGCAGCCGCTGCAGTCGCACTGAGTGCGGCATCCGGATCATCTTATCAGTCAAGGACCGCCAGCGCTTTTTCCGGCGGATCGTCGGCTATTGCTGCAGCGCAGACCGTTACTCAGACATGGGCGACCGCTGCAACCGCGGCGATCACATCGCCCCGGGCACAGGCATCGGCCGTTTCCGTGCTGAATGGAAATTATGGTCGTTATGCGCAGATCTCCGGTGCTGAAACAGACAGCTCGGCGACAATCGACGTCGTTCTGGCTGCTCTGACGGAAAGCCGCGCGACGATTGCCGATGCGGTAACGTCGCTCGCCACCATCGATACGGCGTCCGCACTTGCCGGTGCCGTGCAGTCGCTGACCGAAACACTCAGATCTCTGATTGCCGATCCGGACGATCAGATCGCGCTGCTGTGGCCCCTCGCCTCCTGTTCACCGTCCGTTGTGACCTCAACCGCACCGATCGGTGCTGCAATCGCGACAGCCCAGACCGAGACGGCAGCTCTGTGTCGTCGCGCGGCAATCGCCTCGATCGCTCAGGCTTCGTCAGACTGGACCGCGACGTCATCTGCGGATGCCGAAGCGATGGCAGCAAGAATCGTGGCTCTTATCGAGGCGGAAGAGGAGATCGCCGGAGACGCGATCGATGATGACAGCTACCAGGCGCTGCATGAGCTGAAAGGCGAAATTGCTCAGGACCTGTCGAGCCGGGCGACAAAGCTTCCGGACATCATCACGATCACCCGCAACAGCAATCTGCCGGCGCTGACTCTTGCCCAGCAGCTCTACGCTGACGCGACCCGGGCCGATGACCTGATCACCCGGGCCGATCCTGTTCACCCGGCATTTATGCCAAACGAATTCGAGGCGCTCTCCGCATGAGCGGAATACTGGCGCAGATCAGTGCGCTTCTCGGTTACGCCAATCCAACGGAGCCACAGGTCTTTGCAGTAATTGGCAGCCAGCTTGTGACGGGCTGGACCGGGGCGACCATCCGCGTTGGCGTCGAAATCATGCCGTGGACAGCTGATCTCAGCGTCACGCTGTGGCAGCCAGAAGACGGGACAACTCTGACGATTAATGAAGGAGACAGCGCCCAGGTTTATGTCGGAACACAGCTGCTCATTACCGGATACGTCGTGATGGCCGTTGAGACGTTCAGCGCAAACAGCCATGACGTGCGGATACAGATCGCAAGCAAAAGCATGGACCTTGTGGACTGTGCAGCGGAATTCTCGACCTATCAGATGAACAGTACGAACGCGCTGGCAATCGCTCAGCGCGTCGCACAGTTCGCCGGTATTCAGATCATTCCGGTCGACGGTGCCGGGAACACGGATATTCAGCAGTTCTCCGTGATCCTGACAGAAACCGCCTACGAGGTCATCGAGCGGCTGGCCCGGCTGGCCGGCGTTCTGTTCTACGACCGGCCCGACGGAAACGTCACCATGTCTGTCGTCGGATCGAAGCGCGCCAACGGCGGATTTCTGTTTGGTCATAACATCGAAAGAATGACATCCGTACGTTCGATGGCTGGCCGATATTCCAAGATTACCGCCATCATCCAGAATACGGCGATGCTGTTCGCTGAGCCGGGAGATTCAAATTACGTCAGCCAGATGGACGCGATCTCAGGCAAGGCGACAGCTACGGATCCGGGCATTACGCGCACACGCAATCTGCTGATTCCGATTGAGCTGGGCGACGCGAATTATCAGGTCGCTCAGCAACGGGTGCAGTGGGAAGTCAACAGGCGCTGGGGCCGGAGCCGTCCGGTAACGCTCACCTGTGACAGCTGGTTTGATGACGACTCCGTTCTCTGGGCACCGAATACGATCGCATCCGTCACAGGGAAAAATGGCGCCTCGGTGGATCAGGTCATCGGTGAGATCACCTTCCACAAAGGCTCCGATGGAACGCGGGCGGATATCGTGCTGATGCCGCCGGATGCATATCAGCCGGAGCCCATTCTGCTGCCGGCACAGTCCAGCGAGGCTGTTCAGGCGATCAACAGCTGAGGTCATATGGTCACTCCCCTGTCCCGTCTTGCCCGCCGTGTCTCCATGGCGCTCGGACTGGGGCGGCAGACGTCCGACACGGACGAAACACAGTCCACGCCCACGCTGCAGGTGGTTCTACCCGGCGGTGAAATGCGCTCGGACGTGCCGCTGCTGCAGCTCTACGGCTTCGCCAGCCGGCCGGTTCCGGGGAGCGATATCGCTGTCACGTTTCTCGCCGGTGACCGGTCCAGGGGCGTCGCCATAGCCTGTGGCGATCAGCGCGGGCGGCCTTCCGATCTGGAGCCCGGTGACGTCGCGGTTTTTCATCCGCGGACCGGAAGCCGGGTCTGGCTGAAGGCAGACGGATCGATTGTCCTGAGTCCTGCGGAAAACAAGCTGACGATTAACGCCGACATCACGGTCAACGGGTCGATCAGCTCGTCCGGTGACGTCACTGCAAACGGAATTTCGCTCGAACAGCACGAGCATACAGGTGTTGAGAGCGGATCCGGAACCTCGGGACCGCCGAAATCCTGAGGCATCATGGATATTGCAATCACGTGGAACGTCGCGCAGGCGCGCGGTGACTGGACGATCATCAACGGCGATCTGGCACTCGATAACCCCTTGCGCTCAGCCATCATGGTCAGCCTGTTCAGCGACCGGGTCGCGCCGGAGGAGCCGTCGGCGACCGATCTTGCCGTCGGCATTCAGCCCCCGGGCAATGCCGCGACAAGCGCCATGAGCGATCGGAGAGGATGGTGGGGAGACGCCTGGGCGGATCTGCCGATCGGGTCGCGTCTGTGGCAGCTGCGGAGGGCCATCAAGTCGGGAGAGACGGCGATTCTTCTGGAACTGAAACAGGTCGTTCTGGAGGCGCTTAAATGGCTCATCGATGACGGCATCGCCCAGGCGGTCGATGTCACGACCGCCTGGAGCGTCATAAGTCCTGCCGCTGTCGAGTTCGCGGTTACCGTGACTGAGCCCGGTGCATCGCAGCCTCAGACATTTCTTTTTTCGTGGGCCTGGGAGGGCTTGTAGTGCCGTATTCACGTCCGACGCTCACCGATCTGCGTCAGCAGGCCCTGCAGGACGTCCAGAGCGGTGGTATTCCGGGTGTGGTCCAGCTTCTGCGCTTCTCAGTGCTTTACGTTCTGTCGGTGGTGCTGGCCGGACTGGCACACCTCCACTACGGCTATCTCGACTGGATCGCACAGCAGTCTGTTCCCTGGACCGCGACGGATGAATATCTGGAAGCCTGGGGCGCGCTGAAAGGAATTTACCGCAAGCCCGCGACCGTCGCGTCCGGACAGATCAGCTTCGTCGTGACGACGGGCGCGGATATTCCGTCCGGGACTGCTCTTGTGGTGGACGGTGTGGATGTCATCACCACAGCGGACAGCGTGGTGTCAGGCACGACGGCAATCCTTGCCTGCGCGGCGGCCAGTGCCGGCGCAGCCGGGAATATCGCCCTGGGTGCGGTTGCGACCTTGTCCAGCCCGGTAGCGGGTGTGCAGACAACCGGCACCGTCTCGGTGGCCTTCACCGGCGGGGCAGATGAGGAGATCGACAGTGATCTCCGAACCCGGATCATGGCCGCTTACGCCAAGGGTGGTGAAAGCGGATCAGAGGCTGATTTCGTCGAATGGGCTGAAGCCGTCCCCGGCGTGACCCGCGCATGGGCCAATCCCCTCGGCTTTGGCGCCGGGTCGGTGGTTGTCCACGTCATGTTCGACACAGCGCGCTCCGCTGAGGGAGGCTTCCCTCAGGGCACAGACGGAGCAAGAGCCGGCGATGACCGGTATGCTGCCGCTACAGGCGACCAGCTGCTTGTAGCGAATGCGCTTTATGAAAATCAGCCGGTTGAATCGCTGGTTATCGTTTGCTCGCCTGTCGCGCAGCCGGTCAGTTTCGTGATCGCGGATCTCGGCGACGACAACACATCCGATAACCGGGCTGAGATCGAAGCCGCGCTGACCGATATGTTCCGGCGACTGTCAGCCCCGGGCGGGACGATCCATCCGAATTACTGGAACGAGGCGATCGCAGCGATCGGTCTGTCGCAGTTCAACGTGACCACGCCGGCAGCGCCGGTGACCGCAGCAAACGTCGGTTCAATGCCTGTTCTCGGCACTGTGGAGTTCTCGGCGTGACATTGCCGTCGTTCTCCGTCGCGGATTTTAAGAAGGCGCTTCTCTCCCTGCTCCCGCGGGGCCGGATCTGGTCGCGTGAGCCGGACGGTCTTCCCGCGCAGCTGATGGAAGTCTGGGCGCCAACTTATGTGCGCCAGAGCGCCAGGGCAGCGAATCTCATCGTCGATGCGTTCCCTGCCACGACCACAGAACTGCTGACGGAATGGCAGGAGACGCTCGGTCTTCCTGACCCATGCGCGGGCGATAATCCGACACTGGCTCAGCAAAGGTCGCAGATCGTATCCCGCCTGACTGATACAGGAGGCTGTTCGGAGCCATACTTCATCAGTCTGGCCGCAGCCCTTGGCTACACGATCACCATCACCCAGTTCACGCGGTCGCGGTTCGGTCGCACTTTCGGGACCACGTTCGGCGGCGATGCCTGGTCCTATGCCTGGCAGGTCAACATGCCCGAATTCACGATCTCCCATCTGACGTTCGGCGATCAGTTCGGAAAAGCCTTCGCATCCTGGGGCGATACTGTCCTCCAGTGTGAATTTGAGCGCCTGAAGCCAGCTCATACCGTTCTGATTTTTAACTACGAAAGCTGAGACATGGATCTTCTGATCGCATCAAACTCGGTGCCGCTGGCCAGCGCTGACACGGTTCCGACATCAGGAACGCCTCAGTGGGCAACCGACGGAAATCCGGCAACGGGAGTGCCGGCTACTGGCTGGCCCTCGTATCACTACAATATGGTGATGGGGGAACTTTATAATCTCGTTGTCGCGGCCGGTCTGGCGCCGTCAGGCTCCGATAAGACGCAGGTTTTGCAAGCGGTTCAGGCTTTGTGCCTGGCAAGCACAAAGGCCCCTGGTACGCTGGTCCAGTCCGGACAGGCCGGAAATTTCACGGTTCCCGAAGGGATTTATCGAATTACGTTCATGCTCGCGGCGGGTGGCGGCGGCGGCGGCGCTGGCGGCGGGAATACGTCGTCTGCCGTTTCAGCAGGTGGCGGCGGCGGTGGTGGTGGATGGCTAAAAGCCATAATCTCTGTCCAGCCGGGCAATAACGTATCGTGGGTTACTGGCGCGGGCGGCGCGGGCGGAATCAATAACGGTTCGTCAGGGGGTGCCGGCGGAGACACAATTCTCTACGTCAGCGGCAAGGAGGTCGTTCGCGCTACGGGCGGGACGGGCGGCATCAATGCGACTGAAGGATCGGTGGGTGCCGGTGGAAGTGGCGGAGCGGCGACCATAACTACTGCGACTGGCTACTGCACTGAACGTGGCGCAGGTGGTGGCGCCGGCGTTTACGCCGGAAGCTCTCAGGCATGGGGCGGAATTGGTGGTCCTTGCTATGGCAAATCGGCTGTTCAGGTGACGGGGACGAGTCAGGTCGGACAGGCCGGCACCACAGGCGGAGGCGGTTCTGGCGGCACGGGCGTGAGCGGCGGCGGTGCCGGCGGCGCAGGCGAGGTGATCTATGAGTTCTGATGTGGTCTATGCTGTGTATCTGACGGAGGCTGCTGACGGTCATCCCGTCGGATATGTCGTAAACAATGTTATGTGGACCGGCTCCGGGACGATGACGATTCCTTCCGGGCAGGCGTGCGTTTCCGATCCATCACGGCAATACCCTATCGGCTCGGTTTACGAAGCCCCGTCATCGTAACTGCTGCCGCACAATCCGACCCGATCCGACCCGGCCACCGCGCCGGGTTTTTTTATTGCCTGGACCAGACATGCCCGCAGCCATTCCCGTTCCGGATCTCGCCGGCCCGTTCGTTACCGTACGCGAATTCGACAAGATGGAAACCAAGGTCGATGGCCTGTCCCGCGACCTCACGCGTCTGGAAACCTCCGTTTCACATACGGCCGTTGAGCAAACGAAAAAGCTCGACATGCTCATTGAAAAAGACAGACAGCGGGAAGAGCGGGAAATCCGTCGCGATCAGAACATCAAAAGCGCTGTCCGGCTATGGAGCCTGCTCACGGGCGGCGGCGGCCTGATGATTTACGGCGGCCTGCAATGGTGGTTTCACGGAGCGCCACACCCATGAGCGGTCTTGATCTGTCGCAATTCAAAAATCTTATTGTGAGGCCAGTCGTTGTCGCGCTCGGTCTTCCCGGTGATATCGAAGCGCGTACGGAGCTGCACACTGGTATTGCTCTGGTCGAAAGTGGCCTGAGCCATCTTCAGCAGATCGGGAACGGACCGGCTCTTGGCGTCTGCCAGATGGAGTCGGCAACTCACGATGATACCTGGGTAAATTTCCTTTATTACAGACCCGACCTGGCCTCGTCTGTCCGCACATTCATTCCTCTTCGCTTTGCTCAGAACTCGGTTCCTGCTTCCTCCTCTCTGATCGAGAGCCTTTCATATTCGGTCGCGATGGCGGCAGTCCGGTTTTACCGCACGCCCGTTGCTCTCCCCGCCCGTGGTCTTGCCGGAGCTCAATGCGCTGCCTGGAAGGCCGGATACAATACACAAGCCGGTGCCGGCGCTGTGGATTACATGCACATCGCTGCTTTCCAGAAGGCCATAGACGCATGACCATTCTCAACCTTCCGGCCGGCTTCAATCCATCTCCAAACAGGGTATTCCGGGTTCCGCCTGCCGCTCGCAGGGAGGAGCCTCCTGAAGAGTATCTTTATGGAGTAGCGCCACCAAAACACGAGGAGAAACACAGGCCGCGCCATCACAGGTTCGATGAGAAATCGTCAGAGGACGTTCTTGATTACACATTCGATTTTACCGAATGGCTGCAAGGAACGTCAGATACGATTACCGGGATCACCCCTAAGGTCATGAATCCTCTGGGCGGCGATTTTGATCTTACAGCCGTCATTCAGGGCGTCTTCAACAGCACGAAGGCAGTGATTGTGCTGGCGTCAGGTCCACCCGGAAGCGAGGTAAAGCTCAACGTCACCATCGGAACCGCTCAGGGGCGACGTAAGACCGTGCGCGTCATTGTGCCGGTTAACAGCGACACTGAGCCGACGGCGCCTCCTGATCTCTCAGACGGCGTCCTCACGATCGGTGGCGTTCCGATCACCATTGGCGGCAACACGCTCTCTCCCTGAAAGATCTGACAATTGAGGAAACAACCCATGAGGCGCATTGCAGCCATCATGCTGGCTTCGGCTGCCCTGATCTCAGGAACGGCTCTTGCTCAGAGCACCAGCTCGTATGAGGTATCCGGACTTCCGTCGGCCGGAGCGTTCCAGGCTGGCGATGCGGTGCCGATGTCGCGAAAGGTGGCAGGCGTATCGACTCCCTACCAGTTTGATCCGTCTGTTGCCTTCGCGAACGCGACGGACCCCAAGGCATGGCATCTGACATCGGATCTGGCAGCGGCCCTGGTGACCCCAACGGGTGGAACTCAGGTCCTGCTCGGCGCGGAGCTGACAGCCATTCTTCAGCAGGTCGCAACCGCTCAGGCCGCTGCCAATGCGGCTCAGACAGCGGCTATGGCAGCACTGACCACCACGACCGGTGATGCCCGCTACGTGAAGGCCGGGGGTGACGTATCGACCAACACGGTCACGTCAGGCGGGGTGACGACAACACTGGCAGCTCTGGCTGCTGAGGTCGCGGCCGGTAGCAGTGGCGGAACGGTTACCGGCATTACGCAGGCGGAAGCTGATGCTCGTTACTGGCAACTGACGTCGAATCTCTCCGGCGCAACCGTCACATATGCCGGCGGCTCCACAACTCTCGGTGCGGCTCTGTCCGCTGCAGCAGCTTCCGGATCCGGAGGATCTGGTGGGACCGCCACGGTTCCGGTGACCACAACTGCCAGTCCCGGTGCTTCTTACGCGATTGCGTTCCCGGCGTCCGGGAGTGTCGCTTACGACATCACCCCGTCTGAGGCGATGGCGCTCACACTGAGCGGCGGAACAGTTGGTCAGGAACAGCGGGTGACAGTAGTCATCCGGCAGGGCGCGACGGGTTATCCGGTGACTCTCCCGCCCAACGTGATCTGGGCCAGCACCACGCCTGTCATCAGCACGACGGCCTATCAGGCAACAATCCTCACATTTTACACCGATGATGGCGGCGTAACGATCTTTGGGAAGGCTGGATTCTGACCATGACAAAAGTAACCGGTCTCACTCCATTCGATAACGGTACTCCGACTGCTGGAGGCTCCGCGACTAGCCTCAAGCCCGGCGATTTCTTCCAGCCGACCGGTGTCATGTCCGATGCCGCCTTCACGACTCCGATGCAGGCTGCAACTGTTGAGTCGTCCGGTGTCGTTGTGCGCCGCCCCGGCCATAGCGTCCTCGTCGATCCGACGAAAAAGCTGCAGAAATGGATTGCAGTCGGCGCGTCGCTGACCGGCGGCTCGTGCTACAATCTTCAGGTCAGGATGAGTGCAGCGCAGCGGAAGGCGTACCTGACTGACCTGATTGTCAATAAAGGCTGGAAGCTGTTTCGCGTCGCCTACACCGGGAACGACTTTGACTATCAGGCCTACTGGACGCCATGGGATTCCGGGACGTTCGATCCCACGAATTTCATGGAATACATTGTCCCGACCCTTCTGGACATTCTGGCAATTGACCCCACGGTTCAGTTTCTCTGGTCTCCGTGGACACCACCGGCTGCACTGAAAACGACCGGGTCGCTCGTTGGCGGTTATTTCTCGTCTTCAACAGCCAATCAGACAACATACGCCGGTTATATCAGTGCTTTTGTCACCTGGGCTGACAGCCTCGGCATCCCGGTAAACTATCTGACGATCCAGAACGAACCGCAGGTCGACAGCGCCTCGTATCCGTGCTGCTGGATGTCGAGTGCAGATCAGATTGCAATCGGAAAAATCCTGAAAGCAAACTGGGCTACTCAGACTTTCCAGACTGGTGTGACGCCTAAATTGATCGCAGCTGATACGTCGTATTTCGTCGCGATTCACCTCTCCGTTAACAGCGTCTTTTCCGACTATATCGGCGACTGCCTCGCCGCGGGCTGGGATGGATACGGCGTCCACAATTACTCAGGCTATCCGGCGCAGATGGATGCGACTCTGGCCGCGCTTACGACGCCACCCGGCGTTGTCCTTGGCACTGAATGGATGATGGCTGAGCCGTCCGGCTCTGTGACGCTGGACAGCCAGGTGAGGAGCCTCGCGGGGCAGTATTTCAAGGATATGATGAACCGGGGCCTGAACGGCCTCATGATGTGGAATCTGATCCTCGATACCGCAGACAATGGCCCGGCCAACGGTCAGATCACCAATGACCCGACATGGGCTGGCTGGTGGGGCGCGTGTACGCACGTCGACGCTACGACAGGTAACGTGACCTATGCGCCTGATTACTATATTCTGAATCACATCAACCGGACGTTCGGTCCGGGCGGGACAAGGCTGCAGTGCAGCCCGGCGTTCACCACTGGCAGCGGTGCCGCTGATCTCGTGGTCGAGGCGGGCCTTTATGCTGACGGGGCCACGCGTGGCGTTTTCCTCTGGAATCCGACCACTACGGCCATGACGGTGACGGTGATCGACGGTGAGACGGCGACCGGATATCCCGTGTCCCTTCCGGCGAACAGTTTCGGGTCGTTCACATGGAGCGCAGGCGACGTTGTTCTAACTGGTACTACTTTCACCGCTCCAGGCGCTGTCACCAGCCTTACCGGGACGTCTGCAAATGGCGTGAACACTATCAAGTGGGCAGCTCCGACTGCGGTCGGAGACACCGAGATTGGCGGCTATATCGTCCTGCGCGGCGGTGTTCCGATCCGGCAGGTTTCTGCATCAACGCTGACATTCTCAGAAACTTACGGCACGGCCACCTACTCCATTGTGCCATATAATGCGGGCGGAATTTCGACGGCGACAGCTCCGACGGTAAATGTCACCGGCACGACTGCCGGCGCGACATCCTACACGCTGACAGGTTCGACCTCCCTGTTGCAGGGGCAGTCGAGTCCGTATGTCATTACGCCTAATGGTGTCGTTTCAACTGCCGTCACGGTGACGCTGGCGAGCACGCTGGCCGGGTCATTTGACGAAGCGACTGTCACGCTGCCGGCCGGATCGTCGGCAGCGGTAACGGTCAACTTTACGCCGAGTGCATCTGGGACCGGCTCCATCTCTGCATCGAGCGGAGGAGCGCTCACAGATCCTGCAGCAATCAGCGTGACAGCGGCCGCAGCGACCACGACATATTCTGTCACCGGACCTTCCGCTCTGACTGTCGGAACCGCCGCGACGTTCACTGTGACCCAGGGTTCAGGGACACTGGTCAGCGATACCATTATCACCCCGGCCCTTACGGGCATTACCGGGACGATCTCGCCGACGACGGTCTCCTTCAGCGGAGGGACGGGGCAGACTGCGACCTTCACGGTTACACCAACGGCGACCGGCACAGGCACGATGTCGTTTACAAACAGCCGCAGCCTGACAGATCCTTCAGCGCTTGCGCTCACGGTTTCGGCGGAAGCGGTTCCGTTCTCGAATTACACGCTCGGCCTTTCTCCCGCTTCGGTCTCCGCAGGCGGCAGGTCGACAGTAACTGCAACGCCGGGGTCCGGTGCAGCGAATACGGCTGCAATCGTCGTGACTTTGTCCGATGGCGGCGCAGGAGGATCGTTTAGTCCGGCAACGGTGACATTCGCGGCCGGTAGCACAGCAGCCGTGACCAGCACTTACACTGCGCCAACGACGGCGCAGACAGTGTCGATCAGCGGAACGAATAACGGATCGCTGTCGAACCCGGCATCGGCATCTCTGACGGTCACGGACGCAGTCGCTAACACGGTGCTTGCCGTCACCGGGACCTCCGGCGCGACTCTGTGTGGAACCGCGGCGTCAAATAACTTCCCGAGCACTACGGGGATTGTTGGTGCGTCCGCTGTGATCGGTATTTCAGCACCGTCGCAGGTTACGGCCAATGTGTTCATTGCCGGTATCGGTTGGGCGTCTGACGCGAATCATGAGAACTCGCCGGCGGCTGACACTCTGTGTTCGCTGTGGCTCGGTGCAGGCGGGACAACAGGCATTCCTCTCGGAATGTTCTGGACAGCCGCTAACGGAGCGAGCAACTATATCTGGCCAAAGACTGTGGCGCCGATCACCAACGGAAAACTGGCAGTCGCATTGTTTGTGAATACAAACACGACAGCAGGGACCGATGGTTTCGGCAATGCGATCGCAGCCAGTACGATCAATCATTACAACAGCACGGACGGCGGCTCGACCTGGACTCTTGTCGAGACAGGAACGCCGGGCAACAGCAACACGGGCATTAACCCGACACCCAAAGGACAGGGCGTGCTTGCCTACAACTTTGGTACGGGCTCGATGAACCTTTACAAAGCGACGGTTTACGACGGATCGACCAAACTCATTGACGTGGATATGTCCACCGCGACCGTCGGAGCTTCGACGTTTACGGACAAGACGAACAACGTCTGGACGGTCGGCTCGCCTAACGTCGCTATTGCGGCTGCGTCATAAGGGGGGATTATTTTCTCTGCCGTAAATACATGTCGCGCCCGGCGACCCATTCTCTACGCTCGACGGGATCTGGCGGTGCCAGATTGGTGGAGAGACCATTCATGGCATTTTCATATCTCTTTGGAGGAGTTTATTCCTGTCCCCACGCTGCTTGAATTTCCTTAGCCAGCTCTGGATTACATTTCCGGGCAAAGAAGCAGGAGTTGTCCAGAATCTTCGGAAGATCGGCTCTGTGCAGTTTCCTTAGATCAATGGGTTCAAGAAGCTTTTGCTTCAGTGTGCGGTGCTCGGGAACACGCTTTGTAATATAGTGAGTTCCCTGTTCGGCGGCGTCCGGGGTAGTCACAGTGAACGTCTCGCCACACTGGCGCAAATAGCGAACAAACAGCGTATTGAAATAGATTTCGTCAGGCGCCAGTCCCCAGAGTAACGTCCTATCAAGTTCCCGGTGAGGTTCGATAAACCACTCCGCAACAGACCTGGACGCCGCGAAAAATTGCGACCCCTTCCATAGGTCATCCAAGGAAACACGACGCTCCAGAGGGATTTCTGGAGCAATTTTTTTGTAGAGATTCCATAAGCGAGCGTGAAAAATGCTCTTTTTCGGATTTAGAAACTCGATGTCACACGGCTGGAATTTCGACACACTGTAACGACCGAAACCTTCAGATGAGAGATTTTTCGGATCAATCTGGCCCCAGATCGAAAACAGATTTCCATTCCCTGCCAGCAATGCATCGTTGACCGCGGATGGAGATCTGGTCGGGAAGCATGCACCGCTAATAAGGACAAAACGCTCATTGCTCTTATCTTCAAGCGCCGCTTTGATCACGTTTTTCATCGCACGAACAACCGAAAAACCACCCCAGTTTACGTGGACTCTGTTTTCAGTGATCCGAACACGCGAAATATCATCAAACCGGAAAGCCCGGTCCACTTTTGTTTTCGCATCAAGGTGAATGTATACGCGGGAACGCGGATCCGAGAGTAAAGCATTGACGAGAAGATCGAGCTGCTCGTTCTGAGAATGAGCGAGGATCATGTAGGCGACTGTTGGGTTTTCGTTTTTAGGTGCGCTGGTCGGGCTATGATTTCCTCTCGGTTCTGTCGTCAGTCGCCTGCTGCGACGGATATCCTTTATTCTGTCCTTTACGGAGGCAGGCAGCATCATCCGGAATGCGATTCTGGCGAAAAGAACAGGCCAGCGTGAAATTGGCACAAGCGAGAGAGCGTCTTTCCATCGGCTATCAAGCATAATTCTGATGCCAGCAGACAGGATACCTTCCCTGAATTTTGTGTATCCATGCCTCCTGAGGAGGCCGCTGTCAGAACGAACCGCATAACGGATAAACTGGATATCTGTTATGTCGGGCTCGTAAGGGCGGTAGTAGCAGAGTTCAACGAGCTTTGCTGATACGGCCGATCTGAGCCAGGTGAGTTCTGTGTCTGTAAGGACTTTTCTTGCTGCCTCGACCATCTCACCAAGTGAAACGGCTGCGTTGATCCGGGTCATTAATTCTGAGGAAAAAATGATGTCCTCTGCCTTTTTGGACCGACGTTGCTCGGATATGGCAGCTAACTGAGACCAGACGGCAAGCTGCCGCCCTTTGACGATGGACTGGCTGGATATGCTTCCTGAATGGACGCGGTAATCACCCAAAGGCTCCGGGAAAATATACATGCTTCCGACATCATTAAGACGCCATAGCAAATCGGAATCTTCTGCGACCGCCAGATTTCGATAGCCTCCCACAATATCAAGTGCACTGCGACGAACCATGAGCATGGGCTGCAATAAATAAGGTTCGTTGGCTGGTATTGACCAGCAGTCAGCGGCATCGAGGTCTTTACGTGATGAAATCGTGCCGCGAGGAATGCCATTTTCATCTATATGTCGACCGACAGAGCTCACGGCCACGCAATCCGGATTTGCCTCCAGGTAAGCCAATTCTTTTTCAAAACGAGCCGGATAGGATATATCGTCTCCATCGTGCCGCGCGATGTAAGGGGCATCGCAAAATTTCAGACCGGCATTCAGCGCCGCAACAATTCCGGCATTTTCCTGTCTGTGATAGACAATGCGCGTATCCGAAGCCCGCATATCTTCTACAAGCGGCCTTGTAGTATCGGTCGACCCGTCATCAATAATGACGATACGAATGTCGGAAACAGTTTGCCTCTGTATACTCTCAACGGCACTTTTAAGATATTTTGCAGAATTATACGTCGGAAGAAGAACATCTATACGTGCCACGTATTTCCGCCTTTGAAGTTTAGCGAAACGTTACTTCGCTTAACCCGGCAACACAAGCCGCCCCAGTGGGCGGCTTTTCCTTTGATCTGACCACACAATCAAACCCCACCCGGCGATCACCCGGGTGGGGCTGATGAGTGCTGCCGAAAGAAACCGCGGAATTGCTCCCGCGGGGACGACTATAAGCACGTCATCGTGACGAACCCGTTAGCGCGTCCCGCATCCCAGAAAAATAAAACCTCAATTTTGAGCATTTATCTCTAAATAAAAAGGAATCTCATGGACCCGATAAGTAACCCCATCGCCTATGCGCTCGCGCAACTGATCGGCCAGTTGCCGGGTGTCTGGGCGACGTGGCTCATGGCGACATGGGCTTTTCTGTGCGCGACCAGCAATCTGATTCTCGTCCGCTGGAGACCCCCTGACGCCGGCACGAAAATGGCCGTGCTATATCAGATCGTCCGGCTGCTCGCCCTGTCCCGTGGCTTCAATGCTGCAGCATACGGGCCGGGATATAAGCCACTCCTTATTCCGAAAGACATGCCTCGCGATCAGGCCGCCGCAGCACTGGACCTGCATCCGGACCAGACGAAGCCCCGCAAATGATTGCCGGGGTTTTTCGCTTTTCCTCTGATTCATCAAGTACACGGTATAGAATATTTATTATATCAGCTGCATTTTCTCGATCACCAGCAAGAAAAAACTGGTCTGCAATGCCGATTAACTGACGAACTATCATTCTGGTGGGTCCTATTACTCTTCAGCGGCCCACTGACGCTGTGCCGTCTTCCGGCATGCTTCATTGCAAACCGGTAATATTGATGCCGAAAGTAATGCAAATTGATCTGCGTCAATATTCATTGTTTTTTCCGCGAAAATCGCTTCCTCATGCCCGATAGATACGGGCCGGGACAAACACCCTCATCAGCCGCTCCACGCCGGGGCGGCTTTTTTTATGCCCGGAGCACACCATGACATCACTCTCCCGTCGCAACTTTCTCCGCAACGCTGGCATCGGCGCTGCTGCTGTCGGACTCGCCGCGTGCGCCAAAACAACCGATACCAACGGTAACACCACCTACACGGTCCAGACTGCAAAGATCCTGTCCATCGTGACCAGCATCGAGAGCGGTCTGTCGCAGCTTGCCACGTCTGCGACCGTCGTTTCGGTCATCGGGACCGCCAATGAGACCAAGCTCACCGCCGCTTTGCAGAAAGTCGCAGTCGTCACAGGCGAAGTCGCAGCGACAACCGCCGAGACGGTCTCAGTGACGGTTGCCAAAAACTGGCTCAACACCCTCGAAAGTGCCGTATCCGCCGGTCTGGTTATCCTGAATGGCTTCTCGCCACTGCTGCCAGCAACAGTAAACAATGTCGTCGCTGCAGTTGGCGCCCTCCTGCCGGCGATCGAGGCGGTGATCGGCGCTGTCTCTCTGCGCGGCACTCCCTCAATGAGCCAGGCGCAGGCTCAGGCAATTATCGCACAGGGCCTGTGATGCCCGTGGCCCTCACCCTCGCGGCGGTTTTCGTCGCGGGGAACCTCTTCACGTTCTGTCTCTGTAAGGCTGCTGACCGATAATGCGCCCCGAACAACTTCACGTCGTCACCGCCCGCTCTAACCCGCTGCGGTGGCAGGTGCCCGACCGGATTTATCACGAGTGGGCCGAACATATTCTCCAGTCCGGCGCGAAACTCACAGTGGTCGAATGCCAGTACGGGGGCAGACCGTTCACCTGCCATGTTCCCGGCGTCAACCATATCGGCGTCCGGGCAAACACGCTGGTCTGGGAGAAGGAGCGGTGCCTGAACATCGCCATCGCCGGGCTGCCACAGGACTGGCAGTACGTTGCCTGGATCGACAGCGACATCTTCTTCCGCCAGCCGCACTGGGCGCGTGAGACAGTTGAGGCGCTCCAGCTCTTCGATGTGATTCAGCCCTGGTCCGACTGCTACGATCTCGGGCCGAACGGCGAACATATGCAGCTTCACCGATCCTTCTGCAGAATGTGGATGGACGGCGAGACGATTAAGCAGGGACCGAACGCGCACCGGTCGCCATACCGCTTCGCGCATCCGGGCTACGCATGGGCGGCAACGCGCCGGGCCTTGACCGCGACGGGCGGACTACTCGACACCGCGGCGCTTGGATCTGCTGACCATCACATGGCGCTGGCTCTGATCGGTCGCGTCTCGGAAAGCTACCCCGGCAATATCAGCCACGATTACAAAAAGCACTGCCTCCGCTGGCAGAAGCGGGCGATGGCATCGGTGAACGGCAATATCGGTGCGCTGCATGGATCGATCGAGCATAAATTTCACGGTTCCAAGCTGGACCGCGCTTATGAAAGTCGGTGGGATATTCTGACGCGGAATGATTTCCAGCCGGACGAGGATCTGATCCGGAACACGTGGAGCGCGTGGGAACTGGCCGGCAACAAGCCGAAGCTGCGCCGCGAGATCGAGCGTTATTTCCGTCAGCGGAATGAGGATGCGAACGTGTGGTGATCCTGCTTGTACGCCCCTTCTGTTCGTACTAGGTGTCGGAAATGTCGCGATCTGTCACATTCTCTGGCTCTCCCACGAAGACTGAACGTCTGGTCTCGCCGGAGGCATTCATTGACCCACGCCTGTCCGGCAAGGGTGGTCCACCAAAGCCTTCTCCTGAAAAACTTAGATTGGCTTTGGATTTATGTCGCGAATGGGTGAAATCAGGATCACCCAAAGCTACCCGATGGACAGGGAGCAGCCCGCGAAGTCTTCGTGGCATCGCCGCGAGGACCGGCGTTTCACGCGCCCACGTTCATCGGATCGCCGAATTGGTGCGGAAAGAACGTTACGCCGACCAACGCTCGCCCCTGAGAAAGAAATTTGGTGAGGAACCTCTCGCGCCAGGACTGGGCCTTCTGATGATGGACCCTCGATGGCGCGAGTGGGTGATGAAACTGCGGAAGCGATGACCGACGACGAACTGAACCATCTCGCCGACAAGATCGCGCTCGCCGTCGCTGATGAACTCGACAAGCGCGACAAGCCAAAGAAGCAGGCGGAGATTGCGCGGCAACAGCAGCAGGGGCGGCTTGAGTCGCCATACACCGCACAAGATGAGGCCGTTGCCAAAGCTGCATACAAGCGGTTGTTCTCATGACCCTCGACCCGCTCTCTGTCCTCGTCGGCTCCATCGGCGGCGCTCTGTCGGTCATCGGGCTGACGGCGCTGATCCTGCGTGACAGGGCCCGGCGTGATCCGTTTGGGAAGGACGGGTCGGATGAGGGGTAAGTCTCTCAACGAGGGATAGCCCCCATGTGTGCGGATACATGCCTGGACAATTGGATCCACGCCCTGTGTCACTTAGCTCGACGAATTCATACGGTCGATGGCACGTCGAGCACGTCAGTTTCTCAGCAAGGGCACGAATCGCCATCTTTGCGACCGAAGGCCGATTCCTGATCACGTAGCGCAACCCTGCGCCAGAAGCGTGCCCGCACACACAACGGGCATGAATGTGCAGATCCAGAGCGGCGCCAATCTCGACAGGCGCCCCCATGAGCATGTCATCCAGAGCCGGATGCGTCGTGTGGTTGCTTCGTCCTTCCATAATGAGAACGGAACATGAACATATCGATTCGTGTCAATCTTCTTGCCCTGCTGGTTCTATCCGCCTGCACATCCCTCCCGCACGAAGCCCGCAGCCTGATCGGCATGACACGCCCGGGTCTCGTGGCCTGCGCGGGTATCCCAGACCGGGAAGAATACCGCGACAGTCAGGACGTGCTGGTGTGGAAGCAGGACACCCAGACTCAGGGCGCCATCGATCTGAAGACGCCGCTTTCATTCGAGCTTGATCTCGGTGGGCATGGCACTTGCCACGCGGTTGCGACACTGAAGGACGGGCGAGTCGTGACGATCGCGTTTACTGGTCCGAGCGCGACGATCGAAGGTCCGGATGGAGCTTGTCGACCGCTTCTCAGGGGGTGTCTTCGCCCATTCCAATAGTGCGAGCCGCCAAGATAAGGAGGCTCGCACTATGCAAACTAAAAGTGTTGAAATTACAGGGTAAACCTAGCTCCTTCTAAGCTGTGGGTCGCTGGTTCGAATCCAGCAGGGCGCGCCAAAAATCCCTTATAAATCAGTTACTTGTCGTATTAACCTACAGTTCGGATTAACGAATAATCCACATTTGATGGCTGGCACAGGCTTAGCAGAGTAATTCCACGTTTCTAATGGAATCAGGGACTTAGCCGTGACCAACAAATTGCCGCAGGCAACAGCTTTTCCAGATCAGCACAGTCCAGGCACTCTGGACCTGGCGAAAGTACAAGCTTCATACGCGCTTCCCTGACTGACAACATTCCCTGATTTGAAACCGGAATATGTTCTGAAGGCCCAGGAGAGTTCGCCGACGTTTCCGGCGTTATCCCGGACCTTCAATCCGCAGTGTTGTGACGTGCTGCCGGTCATCGACCAGAACGATTCCGGAAAGGGCGAGCTCGCCGGGGCTATCGGTGAACTGGAGGGTCAGCAGTCCATCGGACATGCGATCGGTTTTTGCCAGTGAAATCTGCAGCGTGCCAGGGGCGTGCCTGACCGATGTGACGGTGACCGGTCCGCTGAGGCGCACTGGCTGTGCGAGCAGCAGTCCCAGTGGCGTGTGCGACAGACCCATGCGGGTGACGGCGCCGTTTTGCGGATTGGTCAGGACGAGATGTCCGTCGCCGGCGACGAGGGTCATGCCGTGGGGGATGGTGTAATCCAGACGGAAGTTTCCGGGGACATAGCTCATCACGCCGGAACCGGTTCCGCCGTCGGGAAAGGTCTGGGAAAAGAGCAGTTTCAGCGATGGCTGTTCGTTGAGCCAGGCTTCCACACGGGCGACGTCGCGCTGGTCGTCTCCTGACAGAAGCTGGCTTCCTGATCCGGCGCAGGCTGTCAGGGCGAGGCCGGCGAGCAGCGCGGAACGGCGTGTGAGCGGAGACGTCATCGGGCGGCCGTCTCGGCGGGCGTGCGGAGCGACAGGGCCAGAGCGTGCAGCCCGGCTGCGAATTCCGGCTTCAGGAGATCGTGAATCATCCTGGAGCGGGCGACACGGGAGACCCCGTCGAAGGAGTCGCTTACAATGGTCAGCCGGAAATGTGTTTCCGCCATTCCCTCCTGGGGGCCGCGCGGCCGGCCGATATGCCCGGCGTGCCGGTCGCTCTCATCCATGATCTCCAGCGCCGCCGGCGACAGCTTCTCCTCCAGCAATGTCCTGATGCGCTGCGCGCGGGGTCCTGTTGCTCTGGCGATCATGACATCCGGTCCTCTGAGATTTTTCGGTGGCTTCCACACAGAAATGCCTCTTGCGCAGCGACCCTGGGGGCACACATAACAGGTCACATGAGGAGACGAAACACACGCCACCGGGCCTTCGATCCCGATCCGGACGCGCCGCAGCAATACTGTGACGCCCCCGGCTGCCATGAGGAAGCCGGCTACCGCGCTCCCCGCTCACGCACGACGCTGAATAAATATTTCTGGTTCTGCCTGGAACATGTGCGGGAATATAATTCGCGCTGGGATTATTACAAAGGCATGAGCGCGGCGCAGATCGAGGCGCAGTTGCGTGCAGACGTGTCGTGGGACAGACCTTCCTGGAAGGTGGGTCATGTCGGCGGAGCCGCCTTCAGTGAAGAAGATATGCTTGATCCGCTGGATCTGCTGAATGCCTCCCGGGCTGAGCGGGCGCGGCGCCATCGCAGAGCCCGCGAACCGAAGACGCCGGAGCCTCTGCGTGAGCCGCTCAGCACGATGGGACTGAACTGGCCGGTTTCATTCGATGAAGTGAAGGCGCGCTATAAGAGTCTCGCCCGGCAACATCATCCGGACATCAATGATGGCGACCGGAACGCAGAAGAGCGACTCAAGGTCATTAATGTTGCCTATTCCGCCCTTCGCGCCCATTTCGCTTCTAACAGCGACGGCGGTCTCGAAAAATCCGCCTGATCGTGGCAGGGTCTGCCGCACCATAACGAACGGACATATCATGAACGCAGCGAGCGACGAACTGATCCCCACCTCCGCCATTTCGGTCCCGGATCTCAGAGTTTCCGCCCGCGACGTCTTCGGCATCGACACCGATCTGGAAGTTCCGGCTTTTTCGATCCGGACTGAACACGTGCCCGAGATCGATACGTCCTATGTCTTCGATCATGATACGACGCTGGCGATCCTGGCCGGGTTTGCTTTCAATCGCCGTGTGATGGTTCAGGGGTTTCATGGCACCGGCAAATCGTCTCATGTCGAACAGATCGCGGCCCGGCTGAACTGGCCATGTGTCCGGATCAATCTCGACAGCCATGTGTCGCGTATCGATCTGATCGGCAAGGACGCCATCGTTCTCAAGGACGGCCAGCAGATTACGGAATTCCGCGAGGGTCTGCTGCCCTGGTGCCTCCAGCATCCCTGCGCGCTCGTCTTTGACGAATACGATGCCGGCCGTCCGGATGTCATGTTCGTGATCCAGCGCGTTCTGGAAGTGGACGGGAATCTGACTCTGCTCGATCAGAACCGGGTTATCCGGCCAAACCCGTTTTTCCGCCTGTTCGCAACGGCGAACACGGTGGGGCTCGGTGACACGACAGGGCTGTATCATGGCACGCAGCAGATCAATCAGGGACAGATGGATCGCTGGAACATTGTCACGTCACTGAACTATCTGCCGCACCAGCAGGAAGTTGCGATCGTCATGTCCAAGCTCGGGATCGCGGCGGACGACAAAAAGACAAGGCAGATCATCGACAACATGGTTGCTCTGGCCGGGCTCACCCGGTCCGGTTTCATGGCTGGGGACATTTCGACGGTGATGTCGCCGCGAACCGTGATTGCTTGGGCCGAGAATGATCGTATTTTCCATGATATCGCTTTTGCCTTTCGCGTCACCTTTCTGAACAAGTGCGATGAGGCCGAGAGGGCCATGGTGGCAGAATATTATCAGCGCTGTTTCAATGTTGATCCGCTGGCGAAGCCGAAGCGTCCCGGCTGAGTCTGTTTGCCGCGCTGAGGAAATTATGGGCGGAGCGCGTCCCCTGATCACGGAACACGGGGCGCTCTGACGATACAGGAGATATCCGGACATGGCTGAGCGTCCGCGCGTTCCGAATACCCCGCCTTCGTCGGATGCGGCGGCCGACAGGGCTGAAGCATTTCGGCGCGCAACGGCTGGCGTTCTGCGGGCTATTGGTGGCCGGGCTGACACCGAGGTCACTTTCCATGCCGGCAATATGCCGTCCGGAGCGCTTGACCAGGACGGACCGGTTCGCCTCCCTTCCCTGTCCCGTCATGCGACTGAAGACGAAGCGAACCGGGTGCGGGGTGCTGCGGATGCGGAGGCATTGCGGCTGAGGCATCATGACTCCGATCTTCATCGCATCCGTCAGCCGGAGGAAGGCTCCGCCCGCGCTGTCTATGATGCGCTGGAACAGGCTCGGATCGAGGCTGTTGGCTCGCGATATATGCAGGGCGTTGCCGCCAATCTGGACCGCCGGCTGGAGCAGGAATGCGCGGATGCCGGTGTTGCTCATATGAGCAGCAAAGAGCAGTTGCCGACCGCCCTGGCATTTGGTCTGCTCGCCCGCGAACGGCTGAGCGGGCGGCCTGCCCCGGACTCTGTACGTGCCCTGCTGGATGCGTGGAGTAAGGAGCTTCCTGCTGAAGCACAGACGGCTCTTTCCAGACTGGCAGCGACCCAGAACGATCAGGAGCTGTATTCCCGTGAGGCCCGCCATCTGATGGAGGCCTGTTCACTTGTCGACAGGGAGTCCGAGCTTCCTGAAACCGACGATGACGGGGAGATGGACACGTCCGCGGAGCAGGATGCAGGTGAGGAGCCGCCTCCGGAGACCGAGGACCGGCCACCTTCCGACGACACGGAAGAGCAGGATGGCGGACCTGAACCCCAGCTCATGGAGCAGGCGGGAGAAGCCGGAGAGCCTGATGAAACGGCTGATGCGGAAGGTGGCGAAGGCGAAGGTTCCGGTGATCCGTCCGGTCCGAATGACGGGCGCCATGCGACGCCGGGCGATACCGCACGGGGCTATCATGCGTATACGACGCAGTTCGATGAAGAAACGACAGCGGAAAATCTCTGTGACGAAGACGAGCTTGCGCGCCTGCGACAGCAGCTCGATCTTCAGCTTGCCAGTCTGACGGGCGTTATTTCCAGGCTGGCGAACCGTCTGCAGCGCAAGCTGATGGCGCAGCAGACCCGGGCCTGGGAGTTTGATCTTGAGGAAGGCATTCTCGATGCCGGCCGTCTCTCCCGTATTGTTGTCAATCCGATGCTTTCGCTGTCTTACAAGCGGGAGCGGGAGACTGAATTTCGCGACACTGTCGTCACGCTTCTGATCGATAATTCCGGCTCAATGCGCGGCCGCCCGATATCAGTCGCTGCCATGTGCGGAGATATTCTGGCCCGCACGCTGGAGCGCTGCGGTGTGAAAGTGGAAATCCTCGGCTTTACGACCCGGGCCTGGAAAGGCGGGCAAAGCCGCGAAAAATGGACGGCCAGTGGTAAGCCGCCGAATCCCGGCCGTCTCAATGATCTGCGCCACATCATCTATAAAGCGGCCGACACGCCGCTCCGTCGTGCCCGTCGTAATCTGGGACTGATGCTGCGCGAAGGGCTGCTCAAGGAAAATATTGACGGTGAGGCGCTGCTCTGGGCTTCGCGACGGCTTCGCGCCCGTCCGGAACAACGTCGCATCCTGATGGTGATCTCGGATGGTGCGCCTGTCGATGACAGTACGCTGTCGGTCAATCCCGGTTCCTATCTCGAGGATCATCTGCGCGAGGTCATCGCCAGCATTGAGACGCGGGGAGAAATCGAGCTCATTGCTATTGGTATCGGTCATGATGTCACGCGCTATTACCGTCGCGCGGTCACCATCACCGATGCGGAGGAACTTGGCGGGACGATGATGAAGAAGCTGTCCGAGCTGTTTGATGAGGACCGGCGTCCGGGAGGCAGGCCTCGCGCGGCCTGAGAGATTGCTGCGATAACCGGCAGAATTTAAAAATCACAGCCGGTTAGTCTCCTTCTCCTTTTCATATATGGGAGAAGAAGGAGAATACCGTCAGCAACCACGCACCTCGATGTGGGAGTCGAGACGAAGTCATGCCGTGATACGGGTTTTCTGCTGCGTATTGCTCATATCGTTCTCGTCTGAAGACGTTCCGCGCGCTTCGAACAATGTCAGAATCTGTGCTTCATAAGAAGCGTTGCCTTTCTCCACCGATGTCTCGAAGCCGGCCAGGGTGACTGCGATGCCGGTTCCGGATCCCGAAATCATCATATAGCCCTTACGATCTCCGGAAGCACTTCTGTCTGTCATTCCCAGAGCGTCTTCCTCGGCGATCGTTTCATCCCATGTATAGCGTCCTGCGGCGTAATCCATTCCATGCTGACCGGTGTCGATGGAATGACGCAGTTCTTTCATGTATTCGCCGACAGTCGTGGTCACACTCATACCCGACTGGCCGCCCGGGTCGGTCTCCACTTCCGTGATAATGTCGGAAGCCGAAACCAGCGCTCCTCCGATCTCCACGAGATCATCGCCACGACTTCCGGTTCCTGTGAAAACATCAACTGTCACTGACCCGGTCCCTGCCGAGGTCTGCTCGTAGTAGTCCCATTCAAGTGTTTTTTCATTTGTCGCCGTCATCAGCGTGGCTGCAACCTGCATGATGTCTCTTCTCCCGGATTTTCCAGAATACTCAGAGTCCCGGGTACTTCTTAATAAAGTCCGAAAATTACGGAGACGTGACCGGCAGATCTTTCCTGCGCTTTACGCAACCCGTTTCGAAAAAGGGACCAGATCCCGCCGGGACAACAGGTCCTGACGGTGTCTTACTTTTATCAGCCGGCAGAATTTCCGCGCGATCTGTCTTCTGGCATCCTCTGCAAATCTCGCCGCATCGCCAGGTTCAGCACCGCATCCACCATCCGGTCCGCATCTGCGCAGGTCGTCCGGTGGTTGACGATCGCCGCCCGGATCACCAGTTGCCCGCTGATGCGCGTCGTAGACGGCGCCGTTATGCCGCTTTCCTGCAAATCCTTGACCAGTTCGGCGTTAAACGTATCCTGCGTCGCCTCGTCAGTACCCGGTACACGCACCCTGAAACAGACAATGTTCAGCGTCACCGGCGCCATCAGTTCGAGCGTCGGCTCCCGCTCTACCCTTGCGGCCAGATGCTGTGCGACGTCGCAGCACTGATCGACCATTCTGCCTAGCCGCCGTGTGCCGTAGATCGATAATGTCGCCCAGACTTTCAGTGCGCGAAAGCCGCGTGACAGATCCGGTCCCAGGTCGCAGAACCATGGCGCGCCTGCGGCCAAACCGCGGTCTTCCCGTGAGAGATAAGACAGGGTCTGAGCGAAGGCGGCGGCGTGACGAACCGGATCGCGGACGATGACACAGCCAGCATCGTAAGGGACCTGAGCCCATTTATGGAAATCGAACGCCAGGCTGTCGGCTTTGCCGATCGCTTCGAGCGCCGGATGAAATCGTTCTGACAGCGTTGCCAGGGCTCCGAAGGCGCCGTCGACATGGAACCAGAGCTTTTCGGTCCCGGCGATGGCGGCTATATCCTCCAGCGGATCGATCGCCCCTGTATCCACGGTCCCTGCTGTGCCGACAACCAGAAATGGTTCGGCGCCTGCCTTACGGTCTTCGGCGATCATCTGGCGCAGCGCGGAAACATCCATCCGGAAGGAGGTGTCGACCGGCACCAGCCGCAGCGCATCTGTGCCGAGGCCGGCCAGATCGAATGCCCGGCTGACGCAGCCATGCACGGTCCGGGCCGCGTAGCCCACAAGTTTCCGCGCCTGCAGGCCGGTTTTGCGCATCTCCGTTCCGGCCGGCTGAGCACGGGAGGCAACGATTACGGCGATGAAGTTCGCCATTGAGGACCCGGTGACGAGCAGGCCGGACGCTGTTTCCGGCAGACCCATCATGGTGGCGGCCCAGCGGATGACCATGCGCTCGACCTCGACCGGTGCGTGGTCGCGACCACCAAGATTGGCGTTCAGTCCCGCGGCCAGCATTTCCGCAAGCATGCCAGCGGGTGTGCCGCCGCCATGCACCCAGCCCATGAAGCCAGGGTGTCGGTTTCCAGTGCTGTAGGGCAGGACAGCCTGTTCAAACCGGGTGAAGAACTCTGTGAGTGTTCCGCTTTCTTCGGGTATGGGCGCCTCACGAAAACTTTCGCGTATCTGTTCAGGAACGGGTTGCCAGACCGGACGCTCCCGCAATGTGGAGAGGTTATCGATCATTGCGTCGAGCATACGATGTCCGGACGCGCGGAACTGTTCCCACTCTTCTCCGGATGGATCGAGTGAGTCTGAAGAAAAGTCGCGACTGGTCATTCGTTCCGGTTTCCAGACAGGGTTCAGACGGATATTCGCGTCCGAGTCTGACTTAGCACTTAGCATGGATGAATTTCTGTTCCCAGGCGGCCCGACCGCTGAAATGGATTATGCTTCGTCTGCGGTGATTTCGATCGGCGCATTTTACCGAATACGAATAAACTCTTCCTCTGCCATGGCAGGCTGGTAAATTCGTTCCCGATATCGTTGTTTATCCTTTCTTACGGATACGCTCAGGAGGCGGAACCAGTCATGTTCTTTGAAGGGTTCACGCTGACTACGCGGGAGATCAACGGTGTGGTATACCGGTTCCGTTCAGAGGGAACTGGCAGACAGACAGTCATGCTTCTTCATGGGCGACCGGAGACGCACGCTGCCTGGCATCATGTCGGTCCGTTTCTTGCAGCGGATTATCGGGTCATCTGCCCTGACCTCCATCCCGAACGAACACCGGCGGAACAGGCCTCCGATCTTCTGGAACTGGCAACAGTGACGGGTCACGACAGGCTCGTAATCGCCGGTCAGGATTATGGCGCGCATCTTGCCTGCCAGATTGCAGCTGCGGCGCCGGAAAGGGTGCAGGCCGTGATTGTGATGGAGGCCCTGCCCGCCCCTGATCACACAGGGCGCGATGATATGGCGTTCTCTCTGTCGCAATATGACTGCTGCTGGTTCGGGCAGCTTCATCCTAAACCTGAATCTCAGACGATTCCCGTACCATCCGAATGGCTTGAAAATCCTCTTCCTTCAGAGAGTATTTTTGCGCCTGAAGCTGTCGCAGACTATCTGTCTGCCTCGATATGGCAGTATGCGGTCCCTGTGATCTGGCCTGTGCCCCGCGCCAGACTGACATGCCCGTTGATGGCACTCTGGGCAAATTCCGGCCGTATCGGAGGATGGTACAATCCACTTACCCTGTGGCGCGAAACCACAACGGGCGAGATCAGTGGTCACCCGATCAGCGGACGACATTTTCTTGCGGAAGAGACACCTGTTGACGTCGGGAATTCGATCCGTACTTTCATGCAGCATCTGACATCGGCCTGACGGGCCAGGGCGACCCGGTCAGCCGAAGAGCTGTGAGACGAGAGAAGTGCTGCCGGATGACAGACCGAAGAGGCTGAGTGCCGGATCTGTGCTTCCGTCCGAACCATACAGGGAGAGCACTGTGTTGGTCTTGGTTACAGTCTGCGGGGTTATCTGCAGCATTCCCAGGTAGCGTTCCGCGTATTGCTGGATTTTTTCCGATGACGAAAAATCCGAAAGGTCGACGCTTTTTGTCAGGAGCCGCTTCTGCTCGTCATAATCGAGGGCGCCGAACTCTGTCGGATTAAACCCGCTTACTGTTTCGACGACTTTCAGCAGTTTGCTGTCTGACATGATATCATTGAGCGTCATGCTGCCGCTCATGACGCGTGAGAAATACAGAGCATATCCCACCCCTGATACGGTGCCTGTTGTAGAATCGGAGCTCTCCAGGGAAGTCTCGTACTGGCTCATTTCATAACTGGATACGGTCGATTCCAGCTCGGTCGGGTCAGAAAACGGCGTGGACGAAGACGTTGAAGACGCCGATGAGGACGTTTCGTTCCATGCGGCAAAGGCTTTAGCGAATTTGAGCCATGTCGCGTTGCCGGATTTTGCTGCGACCGATGTCGATGATGTCGGGTCCTGTGTCAGCAGATCTTTCACCAGGGCGGTCTCACCCTGGATGGAGCTCAGACCATACGCGCCCAGCACGACAGCCAGAGCCTTGTAGTTCTTCATCAGAGCGGACGCGGAGGTAATGGTCGACGCGTCGTTCTCGAAAGACGTGACGTAATTGGAAACAGTAGCATCCGTTTTTGCGTAAGTCGTGGCGGCCTTTGCCTCGTCTTTTTCGTCGAGAATATAGGTCGCAACTGGTGATAGTCCTGAAATGCCGGACATCAGGCCGCCTCCGCATCGACCGCATTTTGCGGTCATCGTGTGAACAGGTATGCAGACAGTGAAATATTGGGATTAACAATGGGTTAAGAAGACTGTCCGGCCATTGTGCGAACTTCACGCCGCGGGCATTTCATTTCGGTCTTGGCGGGCGTCTTATTTCTTGCTTGAGTGCAACGAACCCTCCTGAATCATCAGCGTTCGGAGAGGAAACGGGCAGGAGCAACCATTGGCCGACAAACGCGACGGACAGCCAGGACAGGACCCAGCCACTCAGAACATTCCGGAAACACAGTCTGGAACCGGTCTGTTTTCGCACTACCGGAACGGCCATTTTTTTTGCGAACTGACGAACAGCGACGGCACGCCTGATCCCCAGATTGATCTGATCCGCAGCCGGCTTGATGCTCTTCCCCTCAATGACCTCCGTAACCGGGCCAGGCAGGCCGAGCAGGAGCTCTACAATCTTGGAATAACCTTTACGGTCTACTCGGAACGGGATGCTATTGACCGTATTCTGCCCTTTGATCTGGTGCCGCGCATTCTGACTCAGGCGGAGTGGCGGCATGTCGATGCAGGCGTAAAACAGCGTGTACGGGCGCTGAACATGTTTCTGTGGGACATCTACCACGATCAGAAAATCCTGAATGACGGTATTATCCCGCGCGATCTCGTTGTCGGTAATGCAAACTACTGTCCCGCTATGATCGGTCTCGATGTTCCGGGCGGCACATACGTTCATGTCAGTGGCACCGACCTGGTTCGTGACGACAGCGGCAGATTCCTGGTACTGGAAGACAATGCCCGCACGCCGTCCGGCGTGTCCTACGTCATCGAGAACCGGCACACGACGCTGCGTGTCATGCCGGATATTGCGTCAGGTATCGATCTGATGCCCGTTGATGAATATGGCGTGCATCTGCAGAACGCTCTTGCCGAACTGGCTCCCGGAGGTGTGGACGACCCACAGGTGGTTCTGCTGTCTCCGGGTATCTACAATTCCGCCTATTTCGAACATGTTTTCCTCGCCCGGGAGATGGGCGTGCCGCTGGTGGAAGGTCGCGATCTCGTCACCGAAAATGATCGTGTCTATATGCGCACGACTGCGGGCCTGCGTCCGGTGCACTCCATATATCGTCGGCTGAATGACGACTTTCTTGATCCGGAAGCTTTCGATCCCACCAGTATGCTCGGTGTGCCGGGGCTGGTCGAAGCGTATCGCAAGGGTAACGTGACCATTGCGAACGCGATCGGCACGGGTGTGGCGGACGATAAGGCCGTTTATGCGTATATGCCGCGTATCATTCGCTATTATCTCGCGGAAGAGCCTATTCTCTCCAATGTCGAGACCCATATCTGCGCGGAACCTGAAGGACTGGCCTACACGCTCGCGAACCTGAACAATCTGGTTGTCAAACCGGTTGGTGAATCCGGCGGATACGGGCTGATCATCGGGCCTCATGCCACGAAAGAAGAGCTGGCTGAATTCAGAACCAAACTGGAGGCCGATCCGTCAAACTATATCAGCCAGCCGGTCATCAGTCTTTCCGTTTCGCCCACGCTCTGTGAGGACGGTCTCGAACCGAGGCATGTCGATCTTCGTCCGTTTGCCGTAACCGGGAAATCGACCTGGGTGCTTCCTGGCGGCTTGTCCCGGGTCGCGCTCCGGCGCGGTTCGCTCGTCGTCAATTCGTCGCAGGGCGGTGGCTCCAAGGACACATGGGTACTCGCGCAATGACCACCACTGTTGATCCGATCGCCACCGTCCCGCTTCCGCTCCTGTCCCGCTATGCCGAATGCACGATGTGGCTTGCGCGTTATATGGAGCGGATCGAGAATCTCGCACGAATCATCGATGTTACCGAGACGTTTGTCCGGAGCGGCGCGTCGGATGGCTGGCGGGCCATTGTGCAGATCAATGCCGATGAGGAGCGCTTTTTCGCTACCCATGATGCGGCGACGGCCAGAAGCGTGATTACATTTTATACGATCGATACGGAGAACCCGACATCGATTGTCTCTCTCGCCCATGCGGCGCGGGAAAACGCGCGGTCGCTGCGTCCGGTCATTTCGACGGAAATGTGGTCCCAGCTCAACATTTTCACAAAGTTCATCCGTGGCCTGAACCGGGAAGATATCCGTCCGAGCGAGATTTCGCAGCTCTGTGCGCGCATTAAGCAGGACTGTCAGACCCATACGGGGATTACCGAAGGCACGTTCTATCGGGATCAGGCGAGTATTTTCTACAATGCGGGTCGTCATCTGGAGCGGGCCGATCAGATTACCCGGCTGATCGACATCAAATATCACACGCTGCTGCCGTCGGAAGCGGGTGTCGGTTCGGAAGTCGATATCAGCCAGTGGTCAGCCGTTCTGCGTTCCGCTGCCGGCTATCATGCTTATCGTCGTGTCATGACGGCTGATATCCGGCCATCCAGCATTGTCGGGTTTCTGCTCAAGAGCGAGGCGTTTCCGCGTTCGCTTTCCACCAATCTCCGTCATCTGCATGGCAATCTCACACAGTTGCGACGGGATTATAATCTCCGGGGCGCGTCCAGGATTGTCGGGCGGGTCGAGCATCTGCGAAATATTCTTGATCAGCAGACGGCCACCGAGATCATTGTGAGGGGTCTGCATGAGTTCAATGACTGGATTCAGAGCGAGTTACAGGACATCCAGAGAGAAATAGCGAATGTGTTCTGGCCCGCACCCGGTCTGGCTGCCGTCGACGCAAAGATCTCTCAGCCGGAACCGGTGACGGGTCAGACTCAGTCACAATCCTGACAGGCTGCTGGCTCGCGGGTCTGACGAAAAGCTGATCAGACGGCGATTCTGCAAGGCCGCATGAGCGAAAATTGCCCGCCCCGGATAAAATAAACGGGACTGCGGGGATTCGGGTGGGCAACCGGCGCATGGTGTTTCTATTATACCGTCATGAACATGCTTGCCCCTGTCCGGACCAGGATCGGCGTCGAAGTTATCTTTGACTTCGTCTGTCCCTGGTGTTGCCTGGGGATTGAAACGGCGGTTGCAGCTTTCCGGGACAGGCAGGACGTTGAGGTCACCTTTCGCTGGCGTCCGTTTATTCTGAATCCGACAATTCCGCCGGGTGGGACTGATTTCGCGACCTGGCTTCGCGGAAGACATGGCGGTGAGGAGCGGGCCGGGCGTTTTCTGCGGCTTATTGAAGCGCAGGGGCGCGAACTGGGTAAGATTCTTCATTTCGACCGGATCAGACAGGTTCCTCCGACGATGGATGCCCACCGTCTTGTTGCCTGGGCGTCATCGAGAGGAGACTGTACGGGACTCGTGCTCGGGATTTTCGATGCCTATTTCAGGAATGGCTCCGATATCGGCAACCCGGTAATCCTCGCGTATATCGCGGAACAGCATGGGTTCGACCCGGAGCTTGCGCTGCATTTCCTCACGGGCCGGACCCTGATCGGGACTGTCACGTCTGATCAGCTGAGTGCCCAGAGGGCGGGTATTAATGGCGTGCCATCCATCATTATCGACGGCCTCGCCATGACGGGTGTTCATGACGCGCGGGTTCTGTGCCGGCTCCTGGATGCGGCACTGGCCGCGATGCCTGCGGCCGGCATGGATGCCAGGGAGACCTGGAGCGCCGGTCCGGGTCCGTTTCAGGCGGTCTGACTGTCACCCTCTTCCGCCGTTTCGGCCTGCCTGGCAAATCGTTTCGCCATCCAGGCGCAGACAAAGAGCTGAATCTGATGATAGAGCATCAGCGGCAGCACGACGAAACCCACACTTGCCGCCGGGAACAGCACGTTCGCCATTGGCACACCGGACGCCAGGGTTTTCTTTGATCCGCAGAAAACGATAGCGACCTCGTCTTCACGCGAGAATCCGAGCAGGCGGCTGCCGATTGTTGTCACGGTGAGCACGACAGCCAGAAGCGCCGTGTCCACCACGGCGATGACGGCGAGCTGTTCCAGCGGCAGGCGGTGCCAGAGTCCCTGCACGATCGCCTCACTGAAGGCTGTGTAGACCACGATCAGGATTGATCCGCGATCGGTCATGGAAAGCAGTTTCTTGTTTCTGTGCGCCCAGCCACCGATCCATGGCTGCAGCAGCTGGCCTGCCACGAACGGCAGCAGCAGCTGCAGAACGATGCTCATCACGCCGCCTGACTGCGCGCCGTGCTTCGCGAGCACGAGGCCGACGAGAACGGGTGTGATGAAGATGCCCGCGATATTGGAGGCTGTTGCGGAGCATACGGCTGCCGGCACGTTTCCGCGTCCGATTGATGTGAAGGCGATCGAGGACTGAACGGTCGAGGGCAGGCAGCACAGGAAGAGCACGCCCATCCAGACGTCGTCGAGCAGAAGGCCAGGGGCGAGCGCGTGGAGCGCAAGGCCCAGAAGCGGGAATAACACGAAAGTGCATGCAAGGATGGTCAGATGCAGCCGCCATGCTGTCAGGCCGTTCAGCACGGCCGCCCGTGAGAGGCGGGCGCCCTGAAGAAAGAACATGATGGCGATCACGATGACGGCGAGCCACTGAAAGATCGGAACAGCGGCGCCGTGACAGGGCAGAATCGTGGCGATGATCAGCGTGGCAATCAGGCTGAGCAGAAACGGGTCCGGCTTGAACGGCATCATATTTTCCAAATCGATCAGGGCGGACGCGGCGTCGTGCATCTCACTGCGCGGTGTGATTGCGAACCGCCGCCATTTGGGCCACGTTTAGCGACAAATGGAACACTTAGCTATTCATCCCCGCAGGCCGTCGCGATACCGTTACCGCCTGTCCGTTGCTGTCATTTCTGGCCTGTGCGTGGCCGGAATTCTGCTGCCATCCGCTTTGCGAGCTGCTCCTGTTCCTGCCGAGTGTGCGCGGGTTACTCACGGGAATGCAGGCAGTGCCACGGGCGAGATCATTCTGGACCGTGTCACGGTGACATCGGGTTCCGGCGGAGACGTGCTTATGGCGACACGCCAGACATTCTCCGGAGCCGGTGCGGAGAGCGGTCAGGAACTCGCCGATGCGGCCTCTGTTCTGCTGCTGGCTGCGTTTACGGGGCACCATAATGCCGCCTGTTCGGGCTGGCTTGAGGCGGAGGGAAGAGCTGCCGAGAAAGCGCTCGCCGGCAGCCACAATCTCGACATGAGCTGGAGCGGAGCGGATATCCGGCATGGAAAGCTCCATGTCAGCGTCGGCACGGCGCATCTCGCGCTGAAAAACAGTGGTGCCGATGCGAATGCCGCTCTGTCCTTCGATGGTGTTTCGGTCAGCGGGATGACTGCTCAGTCTCTGATGCCATCGACCGCCAGCGCCAGTTTCAGCCTGCCATCCGATGAACTCGCGTCGCTCATGGCTGCCACGGCGGGAAAATCGGCCAGTCTTCCGGCTGTGCATGCGACCATCCATTCTCTCACCGCGCAGCGGGATACGATCGTACTTTCCGGAAATGGTCGTGCGACGCTGACGGGTGAGACCGGAAGCACGTCGGCGGGCGGTCATCTTGAAGTCCGTGATATCAGCGCCCTGATTGATCGTGCCCGCCAGGATAATCAGATGAAACTGGCGGCGGCTCTGATCCTGGCCCGCATGGTCAGTCATAAGATTACTGATGGAAATGCCTGGGACACCACATGGGAAGGCGGTATTCTGACGGTCAACGGCGTGCCTCTTCCCCTGAAGTGACGCCCCCCTGCCCCGGATTTACCCCGGCTGGTCCGAAATTGCAGCGTGAACGAACCTCGGCCATGCTGCGGCCATAAATTCGGGCGATTCGGATTCATCTCGCCTTTCTGACAGGAGACCTTACGTATGCGGGCTCGCCGTTTTCCCCGGCTTTCCCTTTACCCGGCAACTGCCTGTATGGCGGCTGCCCTGAGTTTGTTCGGTCTTCCGGCGAAGGGGCGCGCTGCCACGGAAACTCAGCAGGCTCTTGTGGATAAGGCCACGCTTGCCGTGCAGGACGTGTTCAGTGGTGCCCAGACCACTGATCGCGTTTATCGTTATCTTGGAAAGGCCCGGGCGGTCATGGTCTGTCCGTCCGTTTTCCGGATGTCGATTGGAATCGGAGGCTCTGGCGGCGGGTGTGTGCTGCTGTCGCGGGATGCGCGGGGATCATGGTCGGACCCGGCTTTTTACAGACTTGGTTCCGCTTCTCTGGGCTTTCAGCTCGGTGTTCAGTCGTCTGAAATCCTGTTCTTCGTGATGACCGATCGCGGTCTGCAGGCTCTTCTGGATAGTCAGTTTCAGTTCGGTGCCAATGCCAACGCGTCCTTTGCGACGATGGGTGGCGGAATTGAAAGTGGGACGGCCGGACGCACCAATACGGACATCATGGCGATTCAGAAATCCTCCGGTCTTTTTGCCGGCATCTCTCTTGGCGGATCGAAGCTGACGGTCGACAGCGATGCGAACCGTGCTTACTACAATCAGATCGTCGGTCCGACCGAGATCGTCATTTCAATGCGGGTCAACAACACGAGCGCTGATCCGTTGCGTGAAATTCTGACCCGCTACAGCACAGCAGCGACATCAGCAGCCGCGACGACCGGAGCCGCCACTGCCGGAACGACGACAGCGCCGGCGGACGGTCCGACATCTCTTACGCCGGCCTATACGCCGCCAGCTTCTTCCGGGGCCGGGGGCGCTATCCAGTCTCAGTCACTGCCTCCGGTGACTTCAGGCAAACAATACTGATATCCGGGCCAGCAGTTATGGGGCGGCGATTATGGATGCGTAACGGATGGTGCCATGTCCGCGCCGGAGCCCCGCACGGTGCGTAACGCGGAGACATTCCGATTATGCTCGTTGAGGGATGGCGTGAACCTGTGTGTCCCGTCACCTGCCGCGACGAAGTAAAGGTCGTCGCCTGGCGCCGGGTGAGCCACTGCTTCGAGTGAGGCAAGGCCCGGTGAACAGATCGGTGTGGGGGGCAGACCGGCGGTTACATATGTATTGTAGGGGCTCTGAATGCCCATGTCAGCATGAGTGAGCGCGCGTCCGAGCCGTCCGGCACCGTCGGTCAGTGCGTAAATCGTCGTCGGGTCCGCCTGGAGTTTCATCCCGAGGCGCAGTCTGTTGAGAAAGACCCGGGCCACATGGGGCCTTTCCGCCGGGAGGCCTGTCTCTTTTTCGACGATGGACGCCAGGATAACCATCTGTTCCGGGTCCTGCAGTCCTGCCGAAGGATCGCGATTTTCCCAGACATGAGAGACCGCACGCTGCATCGCCAGCTTCATTCGTGCGACGAGTGCGCCGCGTCCTGTATTGCGCAGATAATAATAGGTCTGTGGCAGGACGTCGCCTTCCGGAAGCGTGTCGATTTTGCCGCTCAGAAGAGGCGCTTCGTTCAGCACCGTGAGGATCTGTTTTGCCGCGAGGCCTTCGGGGATTGTAATCGGATGTCTGACAGGCTGTCCGTGCCGCAATACGTTCAGAAGATCGCGCATCGATCCATACGCGGGAAACTGTAATTCCGCCGCGTGCAGTTGTCCTTCGCGTCGTGTCAGGGCGATGGCCGCGCGAAATATCCAGACATCCGGCATGTCATTCCGCAGCGCCCCGCCCTCCTGAAGTGCAGCGATAGTGCTGGCATAACCGCCTGGCGGGATGACCAGCGCTTTTGTTTCGGGCAGTGGGCCGGGGGCGGAATATCGCCAGTAACCGATACCCGGGACGGCTCCGGCAGCAAGCAGGCCGCCCCCGATGACGGCTGAAAGGATACGGCGCCGGCGTTTTTGCCGTGATTTCACCGCATCCGGTTTTTTCCTGGCTGCTCTCGTCAAAATTCAGCGACTTTCACGGACCAGCATGCTTCCCATTCCTCCTCTGGCTGGAGGTGGAACAGGCCCGGCTTGTCGCGGAATTCACCGCTGAAGCCCTGCGGCGTCGCCATGCCATGCCATGGCTCGATGCAGAGAAAAGGCGCGCCTGGCTTTGTCCACACGCCCAGTTCGGGAAATGCCTGCCAGGACAGACGAAGTCCGCAGCGCCCTGGCTGTCCGAAAACGACTGACCGGCTTCTGATCCGGTCGAAAATCACGGCGTCATCGATGAAGAGGGAATCGTCGAGAGGCAGCTCCCGTCCGATGACGGGCGTGGGATAAGCCGCCGCCGCCAGCAGACCGCCAGAGACTCTCCGGATCGGTTCCGGTTCGGCTTCTTCAAAGACCAGGCGATATTCGTCTCTCACGTCGCCCGGGTGCAGAGGCCAGCGGAAAGCCGGATGGGCGCCAAGGGACGCGTGCAAGCTCCTGTTCTCGTCGGGATTGCGCACTGTGTAGCGGACGGTCAGTTCACCATCGCTGATTGTATAGGCGATCCACAGACGAAAGCGGAACGGGAACATGGCGAGACTCTGCTCATCTTCATGCAGTTCCAGCACACACCCGTTCTCCGTCGTCTCTGACAGACGGAAGACGCGATCCCTGGCGAAACCGTGCTGGGTCATATGATATGATTTGCCGTTGATCGTCGCTGTATCCTCGGGCAGACGCCCGACGATTGGAAATAACACCGGTGAATGGCGGCGCCATTCCGGGCCTGCGTTCCAGAGCAGTTCCGTGCCGTCGCTCTGTGTCAGTGAAACCAGTTCGGCGCCTTTTATGGACACCGCAGCCCTCAGCGATGCGTCGCCGAACGTGTGAATCTCTGTGCCCATAAGGGTTCCTCCGGAGTGTTGATCCGGAAACCTGTATGGAGCATTCAGCGCAGATCGTAAAACCTGGGTGCCGGCGCCTCGGCAGGAAGGGAGGTTGGCCGGACCGTGCTCAGTCGTCGGCCAGCCGGTCCCTTGGATGAGGCGGCAGGGCGGCGCGAATTCCGACATCTCCTGCCGCTGATCCGCGTCCGGAGAGCGATGGGTGGGTCATGAACCACTCATGTGCGGAAAACGGTTTTGCGCCGGGATCAAGGCGGCGATAGCGGCCTGTACGTTCGAGAATCCAGGAGTTCAGATTATCTTTCAGGTCGGTGACCATGATCTGGTCCAGGACCTGGGCATGAACGGTCGGGTTGGTGATAGGGACAAGGCTTTCCACACGCCAGTCCATGTTTCGCGTCATCCAGTCCGCGGATGAAATGAAAACTTTCGCGGAGCGCGACGGCAGGCGATGGCCATCCCCGAAAGCGTAGATACGGGCGTGTTCAAGGAATCGTCCGACGATCGATTTGATACGGATATTTTCGGACAGGCCCGGAACGCCGGGTCTCAGGCAGCACATACCGCGCACCACGGCCATGATCTTTACGCCGGCGCGAGAGGCTTCGTACAGTTTGTCGATCAGTTCGGGATCGACGAGTGCATTCATTTTCAGCCAGATCTGCCCTGGACGTCCGGCGCGGACATGAGCGATCTCGGCTTCGATCAGGGCCTCAAGCGTCTTCCGGCAGGTCAGTGGCGAGAAGGCGATGGCTTCCATTTTGGATGGCATCGCATAGCCGGTCACGTAGTTGAACAGGCGGGCTGAATCCCGGACGAGTTCCGGATTGCAGGTGAAGAACGACAGATCCGTATAAATTTTTGCCGTGATCGGGTGGTAGTTCCCGGTTCCGAAATGCGCGTATGAGCGGACTGTATTTCCTTCGCGCCGGACCACGAGGCTCAGCTTTGCGTGGGTTTTCAGATCGGCGAATCCGAACACCACCTGGACGCCGGCTGCTTCCAGCGCACGGGACAGCCGGATGTTGGCTTCTTCATCGAACCGGGCCCGAAGCTCGACCATCGCCGTCACGGATTTCCCGGATTCCGCTGCCTCGATGAGTGCTTTCACGATCGGGCTGTCGCGGGACGTCCGGTAGAGAGTCTGCTTGATCGCAATGACGTTCGGGTCCAGGGCCGCCTGGCGCAGGAACTGCACCACCACATCGAAACTCTCGAACGGGTGGTGAACGATCAGATCCTTTGCGCGGATCGCCGCGAAACAGTCACCACCGAAATCGACAATCCGCTCCGGGAAACGCGGCGTATAGGGCGGAAACAGCAGATCGGGCCGGTCGTCGACGATCATCTGCCGAAGATCGACGACGCCGATCATGCCGGAATGAACGGCGACCTCCTCGGGCGGAAGATCGAGTTCATCGACGATGGCGGCGGCAAGTTCAGGCGGGACACGTGCTTCCATGTCCACATGGATCACGACACCACGGCGACGCTGTTTAAGCGCTGTTTCGTAGGACCGGACCAGGTCTTCAGCCTCGTCCTCGAATTCGACATCGGTATCGCGGATGACACGCAGCATGCCGCCTTCACCGATGACGAGACCGGGATAAAGCCGGTCGATGCAGAGCGTGATCAGATTTTCGAGAAGAATGAACCTGACGACCGGCGGCTTTCCGGGCGGAGATGGCAGGCGGATAAACCGTTCGACCTGCGCGGGCAGCAGGATCAGCCCGTTCATGACGAATTTGTCTGTCTCGGCCGAGATCAGGCGCAGCGCCAGGGCGAGGCCCATATTCGGGATGAAAGGCAGCGGGTGGGCGGGATCGACTGCCAGCGGTGTCAGAACCGGAAACACGCGCTCCATGAAATATTCGGTCAGCCAGGTGCGATCCGCGTCATCGAGCTGGTCGAGACCGCAGAGCACTACGCCGGCATCTGCCAGAAGCTCGCGCAGATGAGTCCAGATTCTCTGCTGTTCACGCAGAAGCTGTGCGGAGCGCTCACGAACGGCGGCAAGCTGCAGAGCGGGTGTCAGCCCGTCCGGAGACAGTGACACCAGACCCTCACGGACCTGGCCGACAAGGCCTGCCACGCGCACGGAGTAGAATTCATCGAGATTGCTGGCGCTGATCGAGAGGAAACGCAGCCTTTCCAGGAGCGGATTGCGGACATTGTCTGCTTCCTCGACGACACGCTGGTTAAACGCCAGCCAGGACAGTTCACGATTAATGAAACGGTCCGATGAGGTCGCATCGATCGGATGGTCCGCTACATCTCTGGCCCGCACAGCAGCAAGAGCGGATGTCGTTTTGGCGGTTTTTCGACGGGATGGCGCCCCGGCAGTATTTCCTGACGATCGTGACGGTGTGCGTTTCGCCTCGCCTGTCGTGCCTTTTACTCTGCGCCCTGTTCCCCGCGCTCTGGTGCCGTCACTCCCCGCCAATTGTCTCTCCAGCTCTGTAACCATTTCCCCGTGATGGGGTTAGCATGTTTCATCGTAGGCAGCATGACGGCCACTGTCATATGACAATTCGTGGAAAACTCTGCCGGGCCTGTCGGCATCCTGACGATCAGCCGTGTTCCGTGACGGACGCCATGGACATGTCGGCAAGGATACAGGCTGCCGCGACGCGATCCAGCGGCGTGCCGGATGTCAGCATTTTTGCATCGATCCGCGCCACGGCCTCCTGTATGGCCCTTGGCTCACGCGGAAGACGCTGCAGCAGCCATTCTGTGACAGCGCGCGATACGACGAGTTGCCGCTCGGCCAGCAGGCGCAGCATCAGGCGGAGCAGCAGCGTGTCCTCCGCCGGTTTCAGTTCCACTGTCATGGTGGCCCGCAGCCGGCTGCACAGGTCCGGCAGGGACACGCGCCAGCGCGCCGGCGGCAGACGGGCGGCGAGCAGCAAGGGAATTCTGCGTTCCCGCGCCATGTTTACGATCCGCAGGAGCGCCAGTTCGTCGATTCTTTCAGTGGGCAGGGAATCGAGCGCCAGTCCGGCCGGCTCTGGGTCTGTCAGTGCTGCGGCGTCAGGCAGTCCGGCCTTGCATTCGACAACGGGGGCGCTGTGCCGCTCAGCCCATGCCCGGAGCAGATGAGTTTTTCCACGTCCCGGACCGCCCCACAGCAGGAGCCGTCCTTCCGACCAGCCGTGCACGGCATCGTCTGAAAACAGCCATGCACGGGCTGCGGCGTTCGATTTCGCCGCGACAAAGCCGGTCTCATCGAAACGCGGCCTGTGTGTGAATGCGAACGCGGTTTGCGCGGGAAATTTCTGGCAACGCGCGGGTGTGACAATACCTGCGTCGCCTGGAAGGCACGCTGTCTCATAACGTTCCGGATCGCAAACCTGTTCAGTCACCGCTATGCGCGCCGCCCCGCCTGCCCTAAAGGAAACCCTGAACCCTGTTACCTCAAACGGCACGGATATTCGACCTTCCGTCGACCGTCCACAGATGAGACGAGCATACCGATGAGCAACACCACACCAGATTCCCGGTCTCAGGGTCTCACCTATCGTGAAGCCGGTGTGGATATCGAAGCCGGAGATGCCCTTGTCGAGGCTATCAAACCGGCGGCGAAAGCGACGATCCGTTCAGGCGTCATGGGTGGGCTTGGCGGATTTGGCGCCCTGTTCGATCTCAAAGCGGCCGGCTTCGCCGATCCTGTCCTCGTTTCCTGCACGGATGGCGTGGGCACAAAGCTCAATCTGGCCATCGACTGCGGTCTGCATGACACGGTCGGCATCGATCTTGTGGCGATGTGCGTCAATGACCTCGTTGTCCAGGGGGCGGAGCCGCTGTTTTTCCTGGATTATTTCGCAACGGGAAAGTTGGCGGTCGAGGATGCGGCGCGTGTCGTTCGCGGCATAGCGGAGGGCTGCCGACTGTCGGGTTGCGCTCTGGTCGGAGGTGAAACGGCGGAAATGCCCGGCATGTATGCTCCGGGTCACTACGATCTGGCGGGTTTTTCCGTCGGCGCCGCGGAACGTAACGCGCTTCTGCCTGGAACGATCAGGCCTGGTGATGCTCTGATTGGTCTGCCTTCCAGCGGCGTTCATTCCAATGGGTTTTCTCTCGTTCGTCGTATTCTGGAAGCGGCGGGCCTCGCTCTGCGGGATGACGCTCCTTTTTCGGAAGGCCAGACGCTCGCCGAGGCGCTGATGACGCCGACCCGCCTCTATGTAAAACAGGTGCTGGCGTTACATCGCGAAGGGCTGCTGTCGGGTGCTGCTCACATCACGGGTGGCGGGCTGCCTGGCAATCTGCCGCGCGTTCTGCCGAAGGGGACCAAGGCGGTCATCGACCAGACATGGACACCGCTCCCTGTCTTCCGCTGGCTGGCGAAGACCGGTGGTGTCGCTCCGGATGAGATGCTCCGGGTGTTCAACAGCGGGATCGGGATGGTGCTCATCACGCCCGAGCCTGATGCTGCCCTTGCCCGCCTCAGAGACTTCGGTGAAGCACCGATACGTCTTGGGCATGTTGAAGAAGGCACCGAAGCGGACGCCGCTCCGACGCTCGATATGGCTGTGATGCCGGATTTCGCGGAGGGCTGATTCCCGCGCTCAGTGTGAAATTCATCCTGTATGTCGGGAAATGAATTTAATTGCTTGATATTAAATAGTTTTTATGAATTTCAGGCATTCGCCTGATTTCTTAGAAAAATTGTTTAATACCATGTTTTTAAAGCTATTTATCAGTTCTGATTGTTCAGGAAATCGTTTGCTGTGACATCCCCTTCATCTTCACCTGCTGCAAAAAAAATCCGTATCGCTATCCTGATCAGCGGTCGGGGCAGCAATATGCGTTCGCTGATAGCTGCATGTGCTGCGTCCGATTTTCCGGCTTCGGTATCGCTGGTTCTGAGCAACAGAGAGGATGCGGCCGGACTTATTTACGCACGGGAAGCGGGTCTTGAGGTCCGGGCGGTTCCGCATCGGCCTTACGGCAAAGATCGTGAAAGCCATGAGCGCGCGGTTAATGCTGCTCTGACAGAGGCGGGTGTCGAATTTGTCTGTCTCGCTGGCTATATGCGGCTTCTCACGCCGTATTTTACCGATAGCTGGGCGGGGCAGATGATCAATATTCATCCCAGTCTTCTGCCGCTTTTTCCGGGCACGCATACGCATGAACGGGCGCTTGAAGCCGGTGTGCGCGTTCATGGGTGTACGGTGCATCGCGTCACCGCCGGCATGGATGAAGGACCGATCATCGCGCAGGCCGCCGTTCCTGTTTTTCCGGACACCGACACGCCCGACAGTCTGGCCGCCCGCGTTCTGGCTCAGGAGCATCTGCTCTATCCGGCCGCTTTGCGACGTCTTCTGTGTGGTCCGGCCTGTGAGATGCCGGTTCCGGAGAAGAACGACGCTCTGCTGGTGGTCTGAGGCGCGGGGACTACGAATGACCGCTCTTCGGAAAAGGCAGTGAAGACCTTTACCGGCGCAGCAGCCACAGAATCAGCGACAGAACGACGCTGAGCAGAAGCCCGGTCATGAGAGGCATGTAGAATGTAAAACCGGGTCTCTGGATGACGATGTCTCCGGGCAGGCGTCCGAAATGCAGGCGCATCAGCCAGGGCCAGAGCAGTCCGGCAGCCAGAATCAGCAGGCCTGCGACGATCAGGACTCTCGACACGGACTGTTCACTCCGAAAAAATCATGCCCGCTCCATCGGGTGTAGCCGGGCGTTCAGAATCGTCAGCGTAAGGACCGATAATGCTGCTGCGCCGACCACCAGCATAAGCGGCAGCGCGAGGCCGACGCCAAGGACGGAGGCAATACCATGCTGCAGCAATGCGTTGCTCGCCGCAATCAGATTGCCGAACTGATAGGCCACGCCGGGAAAAGTGGCGCGCACGGATGCGGGAGACAGTTCACTGAGATAGGCCGGTACCACGCCCCATGCTCCCTGAATGCAGAACTGCATGCAGATGGCGCCGATCGTCAGCCAGATCAGCGAATGCGGGAGCGTCCAGAGGGGTAGCAGCGGGAGGACCAGGAAGGCCGCAAGTGCAATTGCATATTGCCTTCCGATCTTCTGGGACAGATAGCCGAAGAAGACCCCGCCCGTTATCGCCCCGATATTATAGAGCACCACGATCAGGGTGACGTGCTCCGGCGCGATTTTTCTCTCAAGGGCGAGGAACAGCTTCGGGTACAGATCCTGCGAGCCATGGCTCATAAAGTTGAATGAGGCCATGAGTGTGACTGCGAAGATGCACAGGGCTGTGTTGCCGCGGATCACGCTCCACAGACCCGGAGCGGCTTCCCTGTCACCATCCTTCTGGCGTGCCAGCCAGTCGGGGCTCTCCGGGACACGCCACCAGATATAGATCGCGGATACGACCGCGCTTCCGCCAAGGATGAACAGGCCGCGCCATCCGAGAACCGGTAGCAGGAGAAACATCAGTGAGGCGAGCAGATAGCCTGCCGGATAGCCTGCCTGCAGAATGCCCGAGGACATTCCCTTCCATGATGGCGGCACACTCTCCATGATAAGGGATGTTCCGACGCCCCATTCACCTCCGAGGGCGACGCCGAACAGCGTGCGCAGGACAAGAAACACTCCGATTGTCGGCGCGAAGGCCGAGGCCACTTCGATCAGCGAGTAGATCAGGATTGTCCCGATCAGGACCGGTTTACGGCCGTATTTATCCGCTGCCCGGCCGCACAGAAACGCTCCGATCGGGCGTGTGAGGAGAGTCAGCGTCGGTGCGAGCAGCACGGTCGGGAGCGGGACGGCGAAGCTTTCGGCGACATTGTCCAGGGTGAACAGAACGATGAAAAAATCGCATGCGTCCAGCATCCAGCCCAGAAACGATGCCGCGACGACATGCCGTGCTGTTGCGAGATCCTGTCTTGTGTCCGGAACGCGGGCGCCGGGAAAAGCCGATGGCGAAAAACTCTCAGTGGTCATGCCGTATCTCCAGATCGACCGTGCTTCGTCGCATGCGAACGCGGGCGAGGCCACTGATGACGCAATCACGTTCCTGACATTCCGGGACTGCAGGCTGCATCCCGTTCCGGGATCGCAGTTCATGCTGGCAACGGAAAGAGTCCGCTTCCCTGCAGTCCGGATTCAATCGCAAAATCCGGAGTGCCTGTCGCCCAGCCGCGTGGCAGGTTCGGAAACATGATGAACAGACAGAAGAATGCCTGGCCCCTGCCCTGCCCGCCGATTCCGGAAGATCCTCGCCTGGCACGAATCCGCGATCGTGATCCGACGGCTGACGGGGTTTTCTGGTATTCTGTTGCAACGACGGGTGTTTATTGTCGTCCTTCCTGCCCTTCACGGCACGCAAATCCGGGCAATATTCGTTTTCATGCCAGTCCGGCTGAAGCGCATGCGGCGGGATTTCGGCCCTGTCAGCGCTGTCACCCGGACGAGACCAGCTTCCATCATGCAGCACTGATCGAACAGGCCTGCCGGAGCATGGATCGTGCGGAAATATTCCCTTCGCTTCCGGATCTGGCGCGGCAGGCAGGGCTTAGTCCCGGTCACTTTCACCGACTCTTCCGTGCCGCGACCGAACTGACTCCTGCCGCGTATGCTCAGGCTGTCCGGGCGGACAGGGCACGCGCCGCGCTCAGCACAGCCGAAACGGTTACTGAGGCGGTTTATGACAGCGGCTTCAGCTCCGGCGGACGTTTCTACGAGCGGGCCGGCTCGATGTTCGGCATGACACCCACATCGTGGCGCGCTGGTGGAAAAGGCGAGACTATCCGTTTTTCTCTCGGAACATGCTCGCTGGGGGCGATCCTGATCGCGAGTACGGAGCGCGGCCTTTGTTCGGTGCTTCTCGGGGATGATCCGCAGTCCCTCTCTGCCGATCTGCGGCGCCGTTTTCCGAACGCGCTCCTGACCGGATCTGATCCCGTTTACGACCGTATTGCGGCGCAGGTTATCGCCTGCATCGAGAACGGAACCATGCCGGATCTCCCGCTTGATCTGCGTGGCACGATATTCCGTCAGCATGTATGGGCCGCGCTTCGGGATATTCCTTCGGGAGCGACGACGACTTATGCTGAACTTGCCGCACGTCTCGGCTCGCCGGGTGCCAGTCGCGCGGTCGGGAGCGCCTGCGCGGCCAATCCGCTTGCCGTGATCGTGCCGTGTCATCGTGTCGTCCGCCGGAGCGGTGATCTTGCGGGCTACCGCTGGGGTCTTGCCCGCAAACGGGCGCTGCTGGACCGGGAAGCCGTTCCTGAACCGTGTCCGGAGAGTGACACAGACAGGTGACACGCCGCGAACTCATTCTCGCAGGTTGACGGTGAATTTCCGCTCAGGGTATCGCCCTGCCCGGGACATGCATGTCCGTCGCTATGGCGACGCGTTCGCCCGGAGACGCCGCGCACAAACCGGGAAGAGGAATTTGCCATGACGAAGTCGCCGCCGGTTATTGCCGTGGACGGACCTGCAGCTGCCGGCAAAGGGACTCTCGCCAGATGCCTCGCCGAATCTCTGAATCTGCCTTATCTCGATACAGGTCTTCTTTACCGTGCCGTTGGTCGCCGGATGCTTGATGAGCGGCTCGACCCTGCTTCGCAGTCCGGTGAACAGCTGGCGCTTTCGCTTCGGCCTGACGACCTGAAGCGTACTGATCTCCGGACTCCCGATGTGGACCGGGCAGCGAGTCTTGTCGCACGGGATCAGGCTGTGCGGCAGGCACTTGTCCATATACAGCGGGCCTTCGCGGCGGAGCGTGGCGGCGTGCTTGACGGTCGTGACATCGGGACCGTGATCTTTCCGGACGCCGATGTGAAACTGTATATTACGGCCTCTGCCCGCACGCGCGCCGAACGTCGCTATATGCAGATGGCCGGAACGGAGACTGAGACGAACCGCGATGCTGCAATCAGCGAAGTGGAAGCAGCACTTATCGAACGGGACAGGGCCGATGCGACGCGCGCGGCGGCGCCGCTCCGCATGGCTGACGATGCTGTCAGGATTGAAACGGACAATCTGAACGCTGGGCAGGTACTGGCGGAAGCCATCCGGATCGTTAAATCTGTTCTTGACGCGAAAATGGTCTGATCTTTCTGCCTGAACAGAACCGGGCAGCTATCGCGTCATCATCTGTCCTGAGGAGTATCGTGCCATGAACGCCCCACGGACTGAAAACGACCCGCGCCACGTACATGTTTCCGCCTGTGGTCATGATCACGAAGAGCATGACCACGCTCCTGGTCACGGGCATGAACATGGGCACGGGGACAATCCGGGACATGACCATGCTCATGATCACCATGATCATGAGCATGGCCTGTTCGGTCATCACCATCATGCGCCGGATTCATTCGGAACAGCTTTTGCCATCGGCATCGGGCTGAATACGCTCTATCTTATTGCCGAGACTGTCTGGGGTATTCTCGCGCACTCACTCGCCTTGCTGGCCGATGCCGGACACAATCTTTCGGATGTTCTCGCTCTTGGCGCTGCATGGCTCGCGCACAGTCTTTCCCGACGAGCACCGTCCACGCGCTTTACCTATGGTCTGCGGCGCTCTTCCATCCTGGCGGCGCTCAGCAACGCGGTGATTCTGCTTGTCATTACCGGCGGGATTGCATGGGAAGCCATTCTGCGTCTGATGCATCCGGCGCCTATCACCGGTAGGGTCGTTATGATCGTCGCCGCTCTGGGCATTCTCGTAAATGGCGGCACGGCGCTGCTCTTCATGCGCGGGCAGAAGAACGATCTTAATCTTCGTGGCGCCTTTCTGCATATGGCAACAGATGCCGTCGCCTCTCTTGCTGTCGTCATTACCGGCGCGCTGGTGATGCTCACGGGCTTTCTCTGGCTTGATCCTGCCATCAGCCTCGCAATTTCCGTCCTGATCGTCGCGGCGACCTGGTCGCTGCTTCGTGATTCGCTGGATATGGCGCTTGACGGGGTTCCGAAAGGAATCGATGTCGCTGGCGTGGAAGCCTATCTCCGGAGTCTTCCCGGCGTCACTGGTCTCCATGACCTGCATGTCTGGGCGATGAGCACGACCGAAACGGCGCTGACTGTTCATCTTGTGCGTTCAGGCACGGACGGTTCGGACAATGACCGGATTCTGGAAGCAGCCGGTGAAACACTCCGCTCGCGCTTTGGAATCATCCATCCCACGCTCCAGATTGAACTGAGCCGCTGCGATACCGGTTGCAGTCTCGGAGTGATGCCTGTTGCCTGATACCGTCGCGCCGCCCGAACTCTCCGGCCATCCGGCAGCCCGGGAGGACGGTATTGGCAAAACCGCCGTTGCCTGGCTCAGTCTCGGGGTCGCCGTTATTGCTCTGGGTCTGAAATATGCTGCATGGGCCTGCACCGGCAGCGTTGCGCTGAAATCGGATGCGCTTGAGACGGTCATCAACGTTGTGGCGGCTGTTGCCGGGCTTCTGGCGATCAGACTGGCCGAACGTCCGGCGGACGATAATCATACCTACGGGCATTATAAAGCAGAATATCTGTCGGCGATTATCGAAAGCGCCATGGTTCTGGTGACGGCTTTCGCGATCGGCAGGGCGTCGGTCGGCGGTTTTCTTCATCCGGTTCATGTCGATGCGCCCTGGTCCGGGATTGTTCTGAACGGGACCGCCACGATTCTGAACCTTGTCTGGGGATACACGCTTCTGCGTATCGGTCGCGCGAGGCGTTCCCCCGCTCTTGTCGCTGGTGGCCAGCATGTCTTATCCGATGTCTGGACCGGATTTGCTCTCATCGCGGGACTGGCTCTGATTCCCTTTACGGGCTGGCACTGGCTGGATCCCACTCTTGCGGCGCTTGTCGCTGTCAATGTGCTTCGCGTTGGCTGGGAGATGCTTCGCCAGTCTGTCGCCGGTCTGATGGATGAAGCGCCGGATCCGGAAACACTTCAGAAAATGCGCGAGGTCATCGCCCGGAACGCGGTCGGCGCACTTGAGGCCCATGACATTCGTATCCGCGAAGTCGGTGCGGTCACTTTCATTGAATTTCATCTTGTTGTGCCCGGAAGCATGACTGTCGCCGTGGTTCATGAAATCTGTGATCGTATCGAGGTCGGACTCCGCCAGGTTATCGGACGGGCGCTGATCAATATTCATGTCGAGCCCGAGTACAAGGCCAAGAATACCGGCATCATCCTGACATCCGATGACCAGAAGGCCTGATCCGGAAGTCTTTGCTCCTGCGGAATGACATAACCGGACGATCGGTGAACCAGGGCGGCGCACACGCGTTACAGAAAAGACAGATTTAAATCGGGGTCACATGTTTAGGCTTGGAAAGTTACACGACCGGGCGTAAGCCCGGATTACAGTCTTCGCCGTAATTCTGTCGATGAAGGCTCCGCGTCATGCCCCCGGAAACGAGTTGACAGAAACCGCATGTCTCCTGCTTCAGGCCGTATCAGACATTTTCGTGAAACTGCCCGCATCACGACAGCGGAATGGCGCCGGAAGCTGATTTACTGGGGCGGTTCGATCATGGTTGGGATCGTCGCCGTTACTTTTGCCGAACTCGCTGACGATGCCGCGAAACTTCGCCATGTGGTTCTGACATGGAGCCCGTGGCTCATGCTGATTGTCACACCGGGCGGTCTTGCTCTTTCAATCTGGCTGACGCGGACCTTTTTCCGGGGGGCGCAGGGCAGCGGTATTCCGCAGGCTATTGCCTGCATGCATCTGTCCGATATCACGGTCGTCAACCGCGTTCTCTCCATCCGCATCGCTGCTGCGAAAATCATGCTCACCTGTCTGGGGCTTTTTTCAGGAGCTTCTATCGGCCGCGAAGGGCCGACGGTTCAGGTGGGCGCCGCTATTATGAACGCCGTCGGTCGTTTTACCTGGCTTGGTGACGCGGTTTCCCATCGCGCCCTTGTGCTGACCGGTGGCGCGGCCGGTGTTGCCGCTGCCTTTAATACTCCTCTTGCCGGCATTGTGTTCGGAATTGAGGAACTGGCTCATTCCTTTGAGCAACGCACCAGCGGCGTCGTTCTTGCCGGTGTCGTTCTGGCTGGTGTGACAGCCATCGCTCTTGTCGGCAATTACTCCTATTTCGGTCACACGGACTCGATTGTACCGGTTGGCGCAAGCTGGGTGGCCGTGCTTGCCTGCGGGTTGCTGGGCGGTATTACCGGCGGCTCGTTCTCCGCTATTCTGATCCGGGCTTCTCGCGGCCTTCCCGGTACGGCCGGGCGGTTCATCGCGCAGCGTCCTGTCGCTTTTGCTGCTCTTTGTGGTCTTGTACTTGCGATAATCGGCCTCGCTTCCGGCGGGATGACTTATGGCACCGGGTATGCTCAGGCCAGAGCGATTATTCAGGGCGAGGAGCATTATCCGGCGTCCTATTTTATACTGAAATACATCGCAACCATTGTTTCTTACTGTTCCGGCATACCGGGCGGCCTGTTCGCGCCTTCTCTTTCAGTGGGAGCGGGTATGGGAGGCTGGGTAGCTCAGTTTCTGCCGCAGGCTTCGCCAGGCGCGGTCGTTCTTCTTGGGACTGTGGCCTATTTTTCTGCCGTGGTGCAGGCTCCGCTGACGGCGACTGTCATCGTCATGGAAATGTGCGACAATCAGCAGGTTACTCTTGCTCTTCTGGCGAGTTCGTTCCTGGCATTCGGTGTTTCCCGCATGATCTGTAAACAGCCACTCTACGGAGCGCTCGCGGAACGCTTTCTGCGCACGGTTTCGCCCGGCAGTGTTCCCCCTGTCCGGGAAAATGCGGATAAGAAAAAATATGTCGCGTAGCAGTAATGTTATGACATGACGGCTCGTCAGGTCAGGAACTGATAATTGTTGATTTTGCGTGCTCGTTCTTTGTGATGCAGAGCGCGGGAAAGCTCACGAATGATGCCAGACTCTCGTAATGCTCGCTCATGACATGATCGAGAGAGGTGTTGAAGAGCGTATCGTGAGTGCGGAAGTGGTATCTCTTCTTATTATGCAGAGGCAGGCAGACATCGAGCATACGACGGGCTCCCTTCGGTGATATGGCGTAACCGCAGATGCCGAGCGTATGATAGAGCCGGAATGGTAAAGACCGGACGTCAAGCTTTCTGAATTTTTCAGCGCCGAGGCGAACAAGTGTTTCGTTGAATCTGGCGACGCAGTAAGTGACGTCCGGCAGCAGTTCAAATGTCAGGCTGATATCGGCATTACTTCCCCAGAGGATGATGTCCCAGTCCTCCGGCAGCTCTGACAGGATTTTCTCCGACTGGGAAATGAAATTCCGGCAAAGCATGGCGTCGTCCTCAAAGATGCAGGCTGGCTCGTCATTTTCCAGGACAGCATTCCAGAGCAGGATATGAGACATCGCCGAACCGAGCGCGCCTTTCGAGTAGGACAGGTCGGGCTTCATGATCCCGCCCGCGATCAGTTCTTCCCGGTCAAGAGTGGTGCCTTCCACAGCGCTGAAACGACGAATATCATCGATATGTGCATTGGCGTTCCGGAACTCTTTCAGCCGCTCTGTGTCACAGTCCCGGTTGATGACCACAAGTTTCACGCTTCCTCGCCCGTCCCGTCAGTTGTTCTCAGGGAATAGTCACAGGGAGTGTTTAAGACGCCGATAACAGGAACGGCGTTCGTTTCTGTTCGCCGGCAATGCGTCACGACTACGTGAAACATTGCCGGGACCAGCCGCTTTGCGTTGCCGGCTCGTTCTTTCCCGACTGTCAGCCTCACCGGATCGGGGTCAGGCCATCCGGCTCTGCAGAGGCGGCGAGGTTTTGCGGTTTCGAGACAATGCGTTACCATCTGGAAACAGAGTCCGGGACCGGGGAAGCGTTATGCCGCGAACGATACTACCCGGCGATGCGACCGGTGAGTTTTTTCGGGAAATCGGTGGAACAATGCGTCATGTCGCCATGGCACTGGCTTTGCGTATTCCTCCGCTTCGTCGTCTGCATACGCAGAGAGATACGCTTGTCAGGGAGCGTGATGCTATCCAGGCCCGGCTGGATCTCGAACGGGTCAGATGCGCCGGAACGGAAGCAAGAACTCCGTTCTGGTTCTACAACAGCGCCTTTGACGCCATTGCTCTCATGAAAAAATATCAGGCGGCGGATGTACCGCCGAAGGCCGGGCATCTCGGCAATTATCTCGGTGTTTATACGCACATACGCTTCTTTCCCGGCATCCTCGACTGCCGGGAAGGTCAGGTGGATGCCGGTCTTCCCCTGCCCGCAAACTGGCATACCGACATTGTCGAATGGGGAGCTGCCCTGCGAGCCGTCGATCTGTCCGGTCCGGTATTTACTGTCATGGAGCTTGGTTGCGGCTGGGGCTGCTGGCTTAACAATACCGGGGCCGCCGCGCGGCGCGCGGGGAAGAAGGTCAGACTGATCGGGATCGAGGGCGAACCTGTCTACGTGGACTTCGCCAGAGAGGCCTGCGCGACAAATGGTTTTCAGCCTGATGAAGTCACCATTATCCATGGCGTCGCCGCCAGTCGCAAAGGCGCCGCTCTCTTCCCGACGCAGACTGTTGAAGGTGCGTCCTGGGGGCTCGAACCTGTCTTTGGGGCCTCAGAGCAGCAGCGCCGGGAAGCCGCAGTCAGCGGCTCGCACGTCGAAGTGCCGATGCTGCCGCTCTCTGATCTCATTCCCGAAGGTATGTCTCTCGATCTGCTCCACATGGATATCCAGGGCGGAGAGGCCGATTTCGTCAGAGACTGTATCGCCACGCTGAACCGGTCTGTCGCTTATCTCGTCATCGGCACTCATTCACGCGAGATTGAAGGTCAGCTCTTCCACCTTCTCTCCGGAGCCGGCTGGATACCGGAGATCGAGCGTCCCTGCATCTTCACGCTGAATGGCAAAGAGTGTTTCACAACCGTTGACGGGGTGCAGGGCTGGAGAAATCCGGCATTACGGCCGTAAGTCCCGTGGATTTCTAAAGCGACATCCCCAGATGCAGTCCGAAGATCAGTGCGTCCTGAACTTTCCGGCCCGAGATCGTATCGTAAACGCCGCCGCTCGGATTGATCAGGCCCTGCATGTCGGGCTGCACGGACAGCCAGGACAGTGCCTGCCATGTGTAGGTCAGCTCAATATGATACTCATTCACTAGGGATTTTGAACTGCCGTCCGGTCTTTGTGCCGTCACATAGCGACCAGGCGCCGCGTAGCCGAACCCCAGCCCCAGACTGTCTCCCTTGCGGTGAAACGGATCCACAAGCACGATCCCGGCATCCAGTGAGGCCGCGATCTGGTTTCTGTCCGAGAGCCCGGTATAATCCCAGCGCACAAAGCCTTTCAGTGTGCCCTCACCGGTGTTTTTCACCAGGGTATGATCGAGGGTCATGTAAACGGCCCAGTTGCCGCGACGGTTCACCGAAGGATCGGCCTGAAGTGGAAACGGTCCGGTATCGGCAAAGAAACCGGCCTTCCATGTGCCTTCATGCCCGAAAAAACTGACGTCCCGGTCCAGTTCCCCGATCACGAACGTTCCGGTGCCAAACCAGAATTTCGTGCCGCTCGGGTCCTGGTTCTGATTCCACGGATCCGTAGGGTTAGTGAACCGCCGCGCGCCCGTGGCGTTGTCATCCGAAACAGCCAGTCTGAGCAGCCATTTTTTTGCGAAAGCGATATTGATCCGCACCGCCGGGGACGCCACCGGGGAGGCCGGTCCCTGATCGTAGAGATTGTTGCTCGGCAACATTGGCCAGCCGAATGACCCATTGAGAAAATTCTGCGCTGTATCGCTGACCATGAAGTCCGAGCTGAGATCGAGTTTGCCGATCCGCAGCGAAAAACGGTTATCTCTGCTGTGCCAGTTGTAAGCCAGTTCATACAGACGCAGATTCGGATCGGCCTCGCTCGTGGAGGTCTGGTTGAATGCGTAAAGCGGATAGTTACTGAAAGGTTTGCCGCGAATGTCCATCGCGCTGATCTCAAATGTCCCCCAGGCGCCGTCCGCCGTGCTCATTCCCGCCAGCCGCGCGGGATCAAGCGTCAGATCCACCGTCGTTGCGCCGATATAATGTTCCGACGGTCTGGCGCCTCCGCGTGGAATGCCCCAGACTTCCTCGGCGTCTGACACGCTTACGCCGACACCGGCCTTCGCCCATTTCTGCTTCAGTTCGTTCCAGCCAAAAGGATCGTCAATACTGAAACGATCCTCCGCCTGAGCGAGCCCCGCGAAAACTGTCCCGGAAAGAGCGAACGCCGCGCCGGAACGAAATAAAAACCGGTGCAGACATAATACGGAACGTAGAACTGACCATCTCCCCATCAGACAGACCGGAACCGGCACATCACACCGGTCCTGCGTCCCGGACCTGTCCGCGATATATCACATCGGAAAGGAGAAACGCATGAGACAGGCCACGCATCGCCTGACCATCAGAACCGGTGGTAAAGGCCTCATTCCCATCACACACTTCGTCACGGACTGGATCACGGAAACCGGCATCGTTACCGGCCTGCTCACCGTCTGGTGTCCGCACACCTCCTGCTCGCTCACCGTTCAGGAGAACGCTGATCCCACCGTGCGGGAGGACATTGCCCGCTTCTTCGAGAGTCTCGTTCCGGAACAGGCCGGACGTTACGTCCATTCTTACGAAGGTCCGGACGACATGCCCGCTCATCTGCGCACCATGCTGACGCAGTCCGGACTTTCCATTCCGGTCATTGACGGTGAACCCACATTTGGCGTGTGGCAGGGGCTCTATCTTTTTGAACATCGTCGTGCATCGCATCACAGGGAGATCGTACTGCATCTGATGGGTGAGGAGTAGGACAACCTTTGCCCGTCGGGGGCACATCCCTCTGCGCGGGCCGGTCGCGGGATGCAGGAGATCCAGGTGTGTATGACGGCTTCCGCGCGCTGCGCGCAGACTATCCGACGGAACTGAATTTCCGCTCCCGGGTCATCAGGATGATCGTGTGAAGCGGAAACTTCATCGGACTGTCAAAATCCGGCGGACCGTGAGGGGGTGTCTGCCCTCAGTGTTTTTCCATGCGATCATCTCCAGGGCGCACGGAAGCAGCCGGAGCGGCGGTTACCGCAGGTTCATTCACGGAAATGACGGCTTCGTTAGCGATCGAGACCACATCCGTTGGCCGGTCGGCATTTTCCTGTTCTGTCTGTGCGATTCCTGTCGTCATTGCACGCAGCCGCGCCACTTCTTCCCGCACATCGCTGAGAATTTCGACCAGCGCCGCGTGATCTTCGGCGGCGCGCTGGTCCGATCCGCGTGTCAGGATGGCGTTTCCCACCATCAGCGCCGGAAGCGCCACAAGCTGGATCGAGTTGCTTACGTACAGCAAAGGCCCCTGCCATGTCGGTTCCAGGACGGGGATCAGCGAAAACAGGAAGAATGCGTAAACGCACCAGATACTGCCAAATATCACCGTCATTCGTACGGCGAGATGGTCATTAAAGCGGTCAAGCAGACCGGGCTCGCCGGGGGATGAATCAGATCTGCGCCGGTCCCGGTAGAACCAGCTGAGAGGTCTCCACGTATGGCGGGATTTCACAACGACAGGTCCGTTCATGAATCAGTCAGGCAGAAGTGCCGATAACATCGTTTCCTGTTTCATGAGGTGGGGTCAACAGAATTGCCGGCATGACAGTCATCCGCCATCGTGTCTGCGATGCCATTCCGCATCGCTGAATATGGCTGCGGGACGCATTCAGGGTTTACGGGCATCGATCAGAGTCTGATAAATTGCCAGATAATCATCGGCCATCCGGCGCGCTGTGAAGCGCCGCTCGAATTCGCGTCTGATCGTCGCATGGTCCAGAGCCTCGACACCGGGATAGGCTGCGATCGCCTCCTGTTCGTCGGAAACGACCGCACCTGTCACACCATCTTCCAGCACTTCGGGAACCGAGCCGTGCCGGAAGGCGATGACCGGTGTTCCGCAGGCCATCGCCTCGATCATGACGAGGCCGAATGGCTCCGGCCAGTCTATCGGCATCAGGAGCGCCCGCGCGCCGGACAGGAAGGCGGGTTTCTGCCGATCGTTGATCTCGCCGATCAGTTCCACGCCTTCGCCCAGCATCGGCACGATTTCACGCTCGAAATACTCGGCGTCCACCTTATCGATTTTTGCCGCGATCTTAAGCGGAACACCGACTGCCCGTGCAATCCGGATTGCCTTATCCACGCCTTTTTCCGGGCAGATCCTGCCGAGGAAAGCAAGATAGTCACGCGGCCCGGGCAATGGCGTGAGCAGATTTTCCGGAAGGCCGTGCAGGACCGTTCCGACATAATGGGCCTGGGGCAGTGGCAGTCGCTGATTATTTGAAATCGACACGATCGGCACGTGAGGAAACGCGTCGAAAACAGGCTGCAGTTCCATCAGATCGAGCCGCCCGTGCATTGTTGTGACAAAAGGTGTCTTCTGGCGGCTGAAATGGGTAAAGGGCCAGTAATCCATATGAAAATGCATAATATCGAACTGGTCGGCGAGCCGCGCGACGTGTTCCATGAGGAGCATGTGCGGCGCGATCGGATCGCGGATCGCAGGGTCCAGCCGCAGGGCCCGGGGCCAGACTGCGTCCAGAGTTGCTGTCGTCACGCTGTCGCCGCTCGCAAAAAGCGTTACGTCATGGCCGAGAGCTACGAGTTCGTCCGTCAGATACGAGACGACGCGCTCCGTGCCACCGTAAAGTTTCGGAGGTACAGCCTCATGAAGAGGGGCTATCTGGGCGATACGCATGAGCCAGTGAACTCCGGTCTTATTCTGTTGCAGCGGAATGGTGCCTGCGTAATATCAATACAGGCACTGTTTCCACCTGCACACCTGAAAGATACGTGACGATCACGCTGCTCATCGCCTCCTGCTCTCGCTTTCCTCATGTGTTGCAAACGCCTACACTGATGAAAAGTTACAGAGTGGAGCTACGCATGGGTGCCCACGCGTGAAGCGCGCCGGTGAAGTTACAATTCCCGACGACGAACTCCCGCATTATGCGGGACATCCCGTCAGGTTCATTGTCCGATATGCCCGGAGCCGGGCTCTTCCGCATCTGATCGTATTCGGATTTGTAACCCTGGCGGTTTCATGTGCCGTCTTCTCATCATATGCCATCAGACACCTGGTCGATACGATGGATGCTGTTCCGCGTGGCGGAGGCGATCACGGGTCCGTTCATGCGGTATGGGTCGCGGTTGCATGGCTTGCTGTCATCATCGCGGCGGATAATCTTTCATGGCGTGTCGCCGGCTGGTACGCGGTAAAAGCCTTTGTTGCCGTCACCGGCGACGTAAGGCTCGATCTGTTCCGGTATCTGACGGGACATTCCACCGGCTATTTCGCGGACCGGATGCCTGCGGCCCTTGCCGCCCGCATTTCCACGGCGGGAACGGCAACCTTCACGCTTGAGAGCCTGATGGCGTGGAATGTCCTTCCACCGTGCCTCAACGTCCTGCTCTCCATCGGCCTGATGATTACCGTCAGTCCGCTGATGGGAAGCGTTATTACTCTGCTGTCATTCAGTCTTGCCGCGCTCATGTTCCGCATGGCCCGGAACGGGCGGCAGCTTCACGCGACCTACGCTACTGACGCGGCGGGTGTTGACGGTGAGATGCAGGACGTTGTCGGCAATCTGCCGCTCGTCCGGACGTTCGGGATGCTGGGCTTTGAGCGGACCCGGCTAGCCCACACCCTGCATGGAGAAATGGCGACCCGCGGAAAATCTCTTCGTCATATGGAGAAGCTCCGGCTGGTTCACGCCCTGCTCACGGCCGTTCTGACGGCGGGTCTGCTGATATGGGTTGTCCTTCTATGGCAGGCTGGCAAGGCCACCGTGGGCGATGTCGTCATGGTGGTTAATCTTGGTTTCATGATTCTGCACGGCACGCGGGATCTCGCCGTCGCGCTGGTTGAGACGGTCCAGCATACCGCCCGTCTTGGCGAGACGCTGTCCACCATTCTTGTGCCTCATGAAATGCAGGACCGTCCCAATGCGACCGGCTTTAAAGGTGCCACCGCCGGCGAGGTCCGGTTTCAGGATGTCACTTTTGCCTATCCGACCGGCCCGAACGTGCTGGAGCATTTCAATCTGCACGTCGCTGCGGGAACCCGCGTCGGTCTGGTCGGCCGTTCCGGCTCTGGCAAAAGTACTGTGCTCGCGCTGCTTCAGCGCCAGCGTTATGTCCTGAGTGGCGCAGTTCTGATCGATGGTCAGAATATCAATGATCTTTCCGAGACAGCACTTCGTGGCTGTATGTCGGTCGTGCCGCAGGATGTTTCGCTTCTGCGGCGATCGGTTGCTGACAACATCCGCTACGGTAAACCCGAGGCCTCAGACGAGGATGTACGCCAGGCCGCTGATGCGGCTGGCTGTACTGACTTCATTACCGCGCTTCCTCAGGGCTTTGATACGGAAGTTGGCGATCGTGGTGTGAAGCTCTCCGGCGGCCAGCGTCAGCGTCTCGCCATTGCCCGCGCGTTTCTCCGGAACGCTCCGATTCTGATCCTTGATGAGGCGACCAGCGCACTGGACAGCGAAAGCGAACAGCACATCCAGATAGCGCTTTCGAAGCTGATGGTCGGACGCACGGTCATTGCCGTGGCCCATCGTCTCTCCACACTGAAAGATTTTGACCGGATCGTCGTTATGCAGAAGGGTCATATTGTGGAAGATGGCTCGCCGGCGGAACTTGAACGTCGCGAGGGTCCTTATCGGGAGTTCCTCAGCCTCCAGGCGATGGATATTGCGCCAATCTGAGCCTGTGACGGTGATATCTGCCAGCCTTGATGATGTATTCTGGTCCGTGACCTCAGGTCTGCAGACCGCGATCTTACGTAGCCGGCCTGGTCCGTAACGTGTTCTCTGGCGTCGAATACGAGGCTCAACGGGCTTATGTCGGGGGCCGGATACCAGGCATGAAGAAAAACGGGCTGGCAATTCGCTCATCTCTGCGGAATCTCTTTGGGCAGTTTTTTCTGTCTGATTTCAGACAACTGGCAGGCTCAGGATCGAAGTTTCAGCGCAATGACGATGACGTGGGGAGATTTTCAGGCTGTTGTTCAGCTTTCGGCCGGGCTTAACGTCGCCATTCTGAGTTTTGTCGATATCAGCCTGCCTGCCATCAAGGAGAGGCGACGCGTTTTCAGCAAGGCGCGGCAGGAGCTGGAAATTCACCGCAAGAATCCGCACAAACAGACCGTCACGGAGATCGCCGAGCATAAGCAGAATGTTGGCAATATCGACCGGCAGCTTTTCGATCTCTGGCGGGAGACCGCCGACTTTGAGAGTTTCGAAGACTCACTGATGAAATCGACAGGTGTCTTTGGTATTGTTGGCGCCGTTCTGAGTCTCAGCCTGCTGATGTATTCAGCGTTTCACTACGACGAGGCAGTAACGCTTACGGATGAAGCGCTGGTCTTCCTGTCATTCCTGTCGCTTGGCGCGGCCTTTATTATCAATTTCTTCACCGCGTCGAAGGCCAGTCGTTTTACGAAGCGGTGCAACGATCTCCGCGAAAAAATGCGTACGACCCTCTGAAAGGTCTCCGGTGGGTATTCTTCGTTCCGGACATTGCTTCCCTGACAATAAAAAGACCCACCGGCAGGGTGCTGGCGGGTCCATGGATGCATGATGACAGAGAATGAAGACGACAGAAATCAGGCGGCGACAGGTGAACCCACGGGCAGATGCGCGACGACACGAGGGATGCCAACCGGAAGAACCGCCCGGCCAAGCTGCGCTTCGATGACTTCGGCCATCGCCAGATAGAGAGCTGAAACGCCGCAAAGCAGGCCTTCAAAGCCGGCGAAATGCGTAATCGCGGCGTTGCCTGTTGCTTCACCGGCGGCAAGAAGTGCGAACAGCACGGTCAGTGAGCCGAAGACGAATTGCAGCACCCGGTTAGACCGCAATGTGCCGACAAACATGAATGCCGTGAATACGCCCCACAGGCCGAGATAGCAGGCCATTGCGGTTGGGTCCGAGGCAGCGATCAGCCCGAGTTTAGGCAGGAAAATCAGCAGGACAAGAGAAATCCAGAAAGCCCCGTAGGATGTAAAGGCGGTCAGGCCGAAGGTGTTGCCTTTCGGATATTCCAGCAAACCTGCGCACATCTGCGCGGCTCCGCCAAAGATAATTCCCGTAGCGATTACGGATGAATTAAGCGGCAAAAAACCTGCATTACAGAGATTGAGCAGGATTGTCGTCATTCCGAACCCGGCAAGTCCGAGGGGTGCGGGATTAGCTAGACGTTCCATCGCGGAACTCCCGGCAAATAGGGGATTATGAACTGAGCAGAACCAGACTGGTCCGGAGCTGCCCGGCGCACGCATAGTCGCGCGCTTCCGGCTATCTAACAATAATTATAATAACTGAGATGCATTATGTTTTTATCACAATTTTGTGTGGATTATCTCCGATCGTCTTGGGTTTTCTCTGATGTCACTGGCATCAGAGGCGCTGCGGCTCCGCCGCGCCCGAAATTAGCGAGAACCTGCACCCCTGTTACGATCCAGTTGCCGTTCCGGTAGACGAGCAGTGGAGCACCGCTGCTTCCCCGCGTTGCATCGCAGTTGTGGGAAATCATTGGCTGTCCGTTGCCGTCGGCGACAATGGCCATGACATGACAGGCCATATCTGACGTTACGACCTCGCGAAAATCCTGCTCGTAACCGCCGAGCATTACGCCATCGCCCGGAGCAGGAAGGTTCTGTGCGACAGTCAGACTCTGTGTCGGTGTGCCGGCTGGCGCGTCAAGGAACAGGGTTGCCCGGTCGTAAGCTGCTGTAAGGGCTTCACGACGAGGATCGTAGCCGGGCGGTATCAGGAACCGTGCGACACGGGCATGAGAGGCAAATTGACCCCGGTTGTAGGCGCGAAGAAAATGAACGTCACGCGGCTGGATATAATGGCCGGTTTTTGCGATCCACAGACAATGGGCTGCAGTTTCCACAACAGCAGGAGCGATCAGAAATCCTGTACAGCGGCCGCCCAGTTCGGTCTGAACCCGGCCGATTGCGCTCCATGGCAAATCTTCCACGCCCACCTGCCGGCGTGTATCCCCAGTTCCGATCCCGGGTCTTGCAGGAACCGGGACAAGCTGGGCATGAGCGATCGGGGCTGACATGGCGACGAACAGGCCGCTGATTGCTGCTGCCCACCAGAGTATTTTTATGCCGATCTTTGCTGTCTGGCATTGACTGGGGAATAATTTTATTCCGGATGTTGCTTTCGCAGAACAGACCATAGAGATAACATCATAAATTATTCCGGATTTTTCTGGAATCCGGCTATTGATATCTGGATCTGACGATCGCCGGGAACGGCGCAGTGCATCCGGATTTCAATGATTACCTCGGCGTTCCCACTGAAACACCGAGATTATCAGGACCAAAACTATCTGGCAGAAGCTCGGCCAGTGTCCGTGTCAGCAGAATTTTACCGGCCGGATCTACCATATGCACCTTCGTCTCGGGTGCCGCGAACTCACGCAGTTTCTGGCGGCAACCTCCACATGGCGGGCAGGGCTCGGCCGCACCGCAAACGACGGCTTCAATGATCCGGCGTCCGCCAGCAGCGACCATCGCCGAGATAGCACCGCCTTCTGCACAGATTCCTTCCGGGTAGGCTGCATTTTCCACGTTACAGCCAGAGTAAATATGGCCGTCATCGCAAAACATCGCTGCGCCGACTTTAAAGTGTGAATATGGCGCGTAGGCCTTCTCGCGGATTGACGTTGCTGCGGCAATTAACTCGTGAGGAACGGTTCCGGGAGCAGTGTTCATGATATCATTCAGTCCTGATATCCACCCGGATGCGCTTCGCGCCATGCCAGAGCCGTTTCCACCGTTTTGTCGAGTTCGGTGAAGGCGGGAGTCCATCGGGTCTCTTTCATGAGGAGCGCCGGACTGGCGACCAGACTCGCCGGGTCACCCGGACGCCGCGGCCCGGCTTTCCAGGGGACAGGTCGTCCGCTGACGCGTTCGACAGCCCGGATCACTTCGAGATTGGAATTGCCCTTTCCGGTACCGACATTGAATGTCACACTCCGGTCATCGAGCAATGGCAGAACTGCGAGATGGGCCTGAGCCAGATCCGCAACGTGAATATAATCACGGATACAACTTCCGTCCGGAGTTGGATAATCCTGCCCGAACAGCGTCAGGGCTTCCCTTCGACCCAGCGCCGCGTCGATGACCAGAGGAATCAAATGAGTCTCAGGGCGATGATCCTCCCCTGCCCTTCCGGCGGGATCGGCACCGGCGGCGTTGAAGTAGCGCAGGCACGCGCTGCGCAGGCCGTGAATCCGGTCTGCCCAGTACAGCGCCCGTTCGACGACGCGCTTGCTTTCACCATAGGGAGATCCCGGATCAACGGGGGTCGTTTCGTCGATCGGGCCGTCTCCGGCCGAACCAAAGAGAGCAGCCGTGGAGGAAAACACAAATTTTTTCACGCCATGCTTTATGCAGGCGTCAATCAGACCAAATCCAAGGGCACCATTATCGGTCATGTACATTAATGGATGCTGCATACTTTCACCCACCAGCGACAAGGCGGCGAAGTGAAAGACGCAATCCCAGGGGCCGTCGGCAAGAACGGAATTCAGCAATGGCAGATCGGCAAGATCACCTTCGATAAAGCGCGCTCCGGATGGAACGGCGGCCCGATGTCCGGTGCGGAGACTGTCGTAGACTGTCACCTCATGTCCGGCATCAAGCAAAGCCAGAACCATATGACTACCAACGTAACCCGCTCCGCCGGTCACCAGAAAACGTGAATTTTTCATCTCTTTTCCGCACCCTTAATATATGCGGGGACTACGAATGAGCCGCCGCCGTTTATAAGTTCATCCCTCACCGAAACCACAAATACGGGCTGGCACAGAAAAAATCTTCATCGCATGATTTGTATCAAATTCACCGATATCTGCCCAATTCAAAATTCGATTTCTGTCTGTATATGAGGAATCTTGTGTTGTGGCGAACGCCAGCAATAATTTACGTGCTCGTTATGAATGAGTCGAATTATTTTTATGGGTTGACCATATAATTTACTATAAAATAAGTAATAATTTTATTTTACAGAAAAAATAATTTTTATCTCATAAAATTCATCAATATTTAATTATTTATTACACCTTATCGAAGATAATTTTTGATATAATCACAGTCATTAAAACAAACATACACAAAAACAGTAAATCCGAAATCTATAATTTTTCGGATTTACCTTGTATTGCCGTTGCGAAAAGAACTAATTCAATATTAGCTATGACTTAGCCAGGCAAAAAGTCATTTTCTTTCAGAATGCCCAAAGCGTGCCGGATCCGCTGGCCATAAGTATGCTCGGCCATTGTCCTCGCCTGTGCTTTTTTAGCTGTTTCAAGGCGCAGAGCCTCGTTATCGAGATAGGTTGCAACCAGCCTGTCAAAATCCTTACGATTAGAAAATGAAGGAATTTCGTCTTTCGTGTAATAACGCCTGATCTCGTAGGTATCTTCATGAAAGATCTGCATGGCGCCTGCTGCTGCTGCCTCGTAGGTTCGTGGGCCGGGCGTGGATGGCGCGATCATGAACCGCTTGTTCTCGAAATTCAGGCTTCGGCCGAGATTCAGCACCAGTTTGGAGCGTGAATAAAACTGGACCAGTTGCTCCTTTTCCAGCCTGGCATCTGAGAACCCGATACCAAGCTCACCCCAGCCCGGACCGACAATTTTGATGTTCAGATTGCGCAGGGTTGGCATTAATCCGCGCACGATGTCCTTCCGGTTCGTGAATGCCACGCCACAAAAAAGAACATCAATCGTCCGCTCGACGTCTTCAATAATCGGTCGGTAATGCAGTTTCGGACACGCTGCGAGAGGCAGATGCCATACGTCTTTCCGGGTGTAAAAATTCGAGCCCCAACGCTCACATGAGAAAATTACGTCGAAATCGTCGCAAATACGATAAGACGCATCCTGCTCATAAGGATCTTCCGTGGCCCAGAATACTGTAGCAGCGCCGATCTTCTTTGCTTCCCGGCAGACTTCACCGAAATATGTGCTTTCCGGGAGGTAGGACCCGATCCCGAAAACAATCGTAGGTCTGAGATACTGGATAGCGGCTGCGGCACCGCTGATATTGGCGGCCACAACATTTTCATCACCGAAACATTCGCCCCAGCCGGCCATGATCGATTCACGAACCTGCGCATTGGCCTGTGACTCAAAACGGCCACCGCTACAGATCAAAACCCGTCCGGAATACTCGCTTACCTTACCCACCATCGTTCCTCTTCACACCCAGGCACCATCGTTTCGAACTGCTTCTATCACAGCAACACCGGCTAACGACACGCCTCCTTCAGTATCTCCATGACCGACGTATCGAATTTAGCAGGACTGCAATCCGTTTCGACACGATGCAGCGCTTCCTGCCGCACCTGCTCCCACAGCTCTTCATTCTGATACAATGTCGTCACAGCTTCTGCGAATGTCGCAGCGTCTGGTGCTCCGCCGGACAGGATGTCTTTGCCAGCCGTCCAGCCGAGTTGCCCGATCAGGATGTCGCTCGCAACCACAGGCACGCCGTGTGCGGCACTTTCATGGACCTTGTAAGGAATTCCGCCTGCAAATCGTGTCGGAGCCACAAAAACACGGTGCTGTTCATAATACTCCCGGAGATCGTCTGCTCCTTCGATGACGTCAATTCCGTCAAACTCCCGCAATCCGCCGAGATCGACACCTCGTGTCCGGAAGCCCACCGCCGTCAGGCGAATATCATCACCCAGTTTCTCTCTCAGCAAGGGTATCACGTCCCGCATGAACCACAGTAATGAATCCAGATTCGGAGAGTGCGCATCGATAACAGCGCCGACAAACAGCAGCCCATTTCGTGCACTGAACGAAGTCCGGGTGGGTTCTGTCTTCAGAGCATGTCCCAGAATACTGACATTCATATGCCCGGCACGTCTTATGAAATCAGCCTCCTGTCCGGTTACGGCGACAATCTGCTGACAGAAATATGCGCATTCAAATTCAGCGCGGAGTTTCTCATCGAGATCCTCGTGCGTTCCATTCAGACCAAGCACGCGCTCACGCATCAGCAGGCGCGGACTCGCGACTGCTTCCGTATCGAGAATGAAGCCCTTTGCTGCCATATAGCGGGTGTTTTTATGAAGAACCGGCAGAATTCTTGCGAGATTATGCGTTCGTCCGATCCAGACCGCGTCAAACGATCCGGCCCGTTCTTCGAGGAATGTGTCGAGATCGACAGCGGACCGGTCGAAAAGAACTTCCACCGTATCAGGAAAGTCACCGTAAATGCGGCTCAGTGAGTGATAATGCGTGTTGATCGGAAAAACGGTGACCGCGCATCCCTGTCGCGCGAGGCTCCGGACAATGTCATTGGAGCGGACATAACCTGAACCGAGTGAACGCAACGGCACACGGTCCTCGATGAAGAGTACACGCGGTGCGGCGCTCCGTCGTGACCGGCCGAGCACGGCATTACCGAGATGAGCGGGCAACTGGTCTCTCAGAAACTCAGCCTGCCGCTGAACGAAAACCCGTTTGTTCCTCTGCATCAGTGCGATTGACGCCTCGGACGTCGAAGAACCGAATTCCAGATGCTCGATAACGACAGACGGATCGTAGACGACGCGATACCCTTTTCTGATCAGTCTGACGCAGAAATCGGCTTCTTCGAAATAGGCGGGGCAATAGCTTTCATCGAAACCTCCGAGACTCTTTGCCAGAGATGTCGGCACAAGGAGAAAAGCACCGGAACAGTAATCCACGTCTCTGACGAAATTGGCTTCGGGACAGTTCGGATCATGGTCGCGCAGATAACCAAGTGTTCCGCCGTCACGCCATATGATCGATCCGGCCTCCTGCAAAAGGCCATTCGTGCGGATGATTTTTCCGCCTACGGCGCCGACATACGGGCTGGAATGGAGACGGTTCAGTGCCGCACGAACAGCTCCGGGAGCCAGTCTCACATCATTATTGAGGTAGAGCACGGCGTTCGCCGTAACCTGTTCAAGCGCCATGTTACAGGAAAGAAGAAAGCCCGCGTTATACCGAAGATGAGTGATCTTCGCGCCCTGAACATAACGCTCCAGATGTACCGTCTCGTCATGCGAACAGGAATCAATGATGATAAGCTCTATATTTCCGTCGAAATTATCACGCAGCGACGCGAGTGCCATCAGAGTCAGCGCGAACTGATTATGAAGAACAATGATAACGCTGAGGACCGGATGGTCCGGACATGTGAAATCCAGAACGCTTCGGCCACTCTGCACCGTCAGTCCGCGTGCGAGCCTGCAGAATGCCAGTTTGGCATCCATCTCCTCCAGATCATCGTAGCAAAATCGCGGGTCCTGTTTTTCGTGGGCCGCGATCCAGTGCGCATAAGGATCACGAAACAGGCCGCTCTCGATATCCGCACGCACGGTCGCCAGGGACGCATAATGCGCCAGCGAGACATCCGGAGCCGGCAGCCGTCCTTCGGACGCTCCGGCTGTCAGAAAATGGTCATAACCTGAACGAAACAGGCCGGCAGAGATACAGGCTGCAACATCGGGATATTTTTCCCGGTAGAATTCTTCGGAAAAACTGGCCTGCGGCGAATACTGATTATACTGACCTGCTGTCACGTAATGATGAAGCGCGGAGGTATATGTACCATTCCGGATAAGTTCCCGGACTTCGGGGTAGCGATCCAGATACCATACCGGATCGAAATACCACGACGTCCGGCAGCGATCGGAAATACTGTCTGACAGCGTCAGGAACAGGCTATAATCAGAGTCCGGTTTACTGTCCGTCGTCTGCCCATATGGCTCAGCGTTATGCGTAATCCGCGATATAAAGCAGGAAAACACACCGGGATCGAAAAACACGCTGCCGCTTCTGTATCCGCACTCTCCGCCTGACAGATAGTGATCGTAACCGTTCGCGCATCCTTCCGCGCTGAACACAAATGACGTCAGTTCAGGATTGAAGGATCTGTAGTATTCTTCAGAGAACAGCCAGTGTGGCGACCGCTCACGATAGCCATGCTGTACATAATGCTGAAAGCCGGACTTCCACTGACCACTGGCGACAGCATCCGCGACATCGCTATATGTTGCGAGATACCACGTTTCATCAAACCATTTATTAGGCGATTGCTTCAGCAGCTGTCCGGCCTGGAGATAATATTCCAAGGCAGACGAATATTTTCCGGCTGCAATCGCTTCTTCGGAAGCAGGATAACGCGCCCGAAACCACTCCTGATCAAACCTGAGCCATACAGGTATCCGAGAATAGCTGCCAGCCGCGCTTCCGATGTTCCAGTCAAACACGGAAGGCAGCTCAGAAAGGGGCACTAACACCAATAGTCAGATCCAGTTTTAACGATGTGAAGAAAAACCGTCAGTCGATCACCTCCAGAGCAATTTCCTTACACAGCGCGACTGTCTCATCCGAGGGGCCTGTCTGTTCTACTGATCTGATCTGCCCTTCTTCACAAAGCACCCGGATACCGGTCGGACGCATCCCCATTTCATCCGCAACAACATTGAGCAGACAAATACGATACCAGCCATCAAGCTTTTCGTTGAAGCCTTTGTTCAGATTCAGATTTCCGACAAAGCCGACACAGAGCGGTGCGTCCCGGAAAATCGTCTGCACATCCTGGCGAATCAGGCGCGATGTTCCGAAAAATACGGTCTTGCCATTAGTCTCGTTTACGAACGCAACATAAAGCTGTCCGGCGCGGGAAATACCCTGAAGGAAACCCCAGCCACGAACGACAATATCGCTCTCTTCGATATCCCGTTCATGGCTGCCGCCATCCTCGATGATGCCTGTGAAATGATCGATGTAGAATTCAAGACTGCCTTTATACTCCTGGCCGATACGCCTGTTCAGCGCGGCCAGCTTTACTCCGCGGAGCAGACCATCACTTTCTGATATTCGTTCGAAATCACGAAGAATCTGACCATTGGATGGTGGAACACGGGCAATGCCGATGATCTGACCGCCTTCGATCTCGATCTGTACACTTGTCAGCTGGAATGCACCACGGCCGTGGACCACATTAACGAGGCCGATGCGGTAAACACCCTCGCACCATTTCCCGCGAAGGGCCGCCTGCCCGGCAAAGCCTGAGCGTCGCGGGGCGCCGGGGAACAGGCCGGTTACGTCAGACCGGACCTCACGTGCGGTCGGGATAAAGATAGCGGGCGACTCATCGTCTCCGATGAGAACTGCATAAAGGTGGCCGGACCCCGACACACCGGGAACCACATACCAGCCCCGGATGTGGAATTCACCTGCTATCACGAAGTCTTCGTCATCGGAGTCCGCGAATACATGGCGGCATACGTCGTCAATATAGTATTCAGCCCCCTGGATCGAATACCAGTCCGTAACGGCTTCCGGCAGTTCGATCGAAATATCCCTCTGAGTCGGCGGATCGAAGATATGACGCGGAGGCGCCTGATGTTTCCATGACGCATGTGGAAGCAGATGAACCTGCCCGACATCGAACTGCACGTTACTGCTGCCCATCATCCGGCGCGGAGCAACGTTCCTGTAGACATCCAGAAGTGCCGCGCCGTAATCGCGGGCGTTCGTCCACAGTTCGGGCGTAATATTCGACATGAGCCGTTCGCGTGTACTTTCGCTGCAACGGATCAGTTCCAGACGCTGCAGAACGTCGGCAGGAGAGCCAATCGGAACCTTATAGCCATTGACATCATTAATAACCCGGTCTCCGAGCGCCCCGACATTCGTTACGATCGGAATCAGGCCGTTCTGCCAGGCTTCGGAAAGCGAAATGCAATATGTCTCGGGCCAGATTGAAAGATTTAGCGCAACATCGGCAATTTTCAGCGCATCAATGTCACCGGCCGAGTAACGACCGTAGGTAATAACATTTTTCCGGTCGAGATTATTCAGCACGCCCTCATATTCAGGGTGCACATAGCCAAATATGTGGAACTCAAACAGGTCGGGATGAGCCATCTCGATCACGCTCAGAACCGCATCCGCACCTTTTGTACGGAGGAAGTTTCCGATGATCGCAACCGAGAGACGACGACCGTTCAGCGGTTCGTAAACTTTCTTCTCGACGGGCGCTGGTGTTTCAGGAGACGGTATTCCCAGGATCAGACTCTCTTTCTGATCCAGATGCGGATAGACCGTGTGCGTCAGATTTCGGGAGTGCTCGGTTCCGAACAGGATTGCGTCCACGGAATCGAGCATTTTCGCGACGAAAGCACGGCGTGTCTGCTCACCGCCAAACTCGACGTTATCTGACCGCTTGAGGGAAATATCAGCTGCAAGAACCCATTTCACATCTTCTTCGCAATAGCGAAGCTCGTGGTTCAGCAGATTATAACGCGATGAGACCAGGAAAAAATCGTGCGCAGAAAAGACCACTCCGGCACCGTTTGCTTTCGCAATAATCGGCAATGACAGACAGTGATGTCCGAGATGCTGGAAATGCACGATATCAAAATTATACTGACTAAGGGCGCTGGAGAACGCCATTTCTTCGGTGCCGTCACACATCGTGTCCAGCCAGCCGGTATCCGGCACGTCGAAGCTTTCAATCTCACGGCCGCTTGCGTCTGTCAGACGGCACATCCCGTCCCGATGCAGCCAGTAAAAGAACTCCACGTCACGCAACAGCATCGATGAAATTGTCTGCTGATAAACCTCGACGCCGCCCCAGGCCTGCTCGTGAATGGTGGAGTGAGTGCACATCAGCACACGGAGACGACCCCGGCGTGCCGGTGCGGCAGATATGTGCTGGTTTCGACTGAAATCGGCACCGGTGACATCCATCATCCGACGCAGCCGGTGCTCGTAGAGATGCGACTCAAGAACCGATTTCTGGGCTGCTGTCGCGCATTTTCGACGCATCGTCTTATTGGACAGAAGTGCGTCTATATGTTCGACGACGCCCTCAACTGTTCGCGCAAGACCGACGCCGGCAACTTCTTTAATATAATCTTCATTCAGCTGCTCGCCTGCCTCGACCACCTGGGCCGTGCCGGCCAGAGCCAGCTCATAGAACCGCGGACCTGGAGCCGTCGCCTGCCCTACATCACCATGGCTTGCGTAATCCCGGAACATGGTCAGCGTAACAGCGCTGGCGTTCGCAAAATCGATAAAGGCCTCATGACTGATTGGCCGCTGGATAGCCAGTTCGGCAATATCAGCCGGAAGCGGCGGCAGATATTCGTTGCCGGGACAGATCAGCTTGATCCGCGCATCCGGGAACGCGGTGATGACGCGGCGAAGCGTGTATACTCTGTTCGGCCACATCGTTCCGGCGAAGAAAATATCATAATCAAGATCGGCGGCAGATTTAACTTTTCTTTCATGAAAAGACAGACTGGCTGCCAGCGGCAGATAATGCCCTTTCCCCTGATAGAAATCAGTACAGGATGGATCATTTGTAAAGACGTAATCAAATAAACCGATGTTATCGGCATTGAAGGTCACCATAAACGGATCTTCAAACGCCCAGAAAATCATTGTTTTAAAGGCGGGACGAACACGCCGCATCAGTTCCATATTGATACGCTGACCATCAATACAGATCAGAACATCATGCTCACCTGCCGCAGCAAGTCCCGCAAGTGTCATATTATCGGCAACAACGACGTTTTCGTCACCCAGAACTGTTTTCGCAGCCCGTTCGAAAGCCAGAGTCAAGTAATAGTTAGGATTATGCGTGTAGTTCGTGTTGTATATGATCGCCATGAATTACGCCGACGTTGCCGTCCCCGCCTTCCTTACTGAATTACATCGATCTGGTATCGTCTCTTTTCACGGACACTACCGCAAACGGGACAGGGAAAAAAGACCTCACATCAGAGCCCTGCTCCTGTAATTCCAAAAAAAAATGGCATCTCATTACGAGATGCCATTTTCTCACAGTCAGACTAACGACGGTTTAATTACGCATCCGCGTTACGACGCCGGATAGCGGCCCCAAGGATATCACCAAGGGACGCACCACTGTCAGACGATCCGTATTCGTTGATCGCCTGCTTGTCTTCGTCAGCCTCACGACCACGGATGGTCAGAGCCAACTTGCGGGCCGCGCGATCAACCGAGACGATCTTCGCATCAACCTTCTCGCCGACGGCGAAACGCTCCGGACGCTGTTCAGCTTTATCACGGGCCAGTTCGGCGCGACGGATGAAGCCGGTCAGAACATCGTCGACCTTCACTTCGACGCCGTTCGTCTGGATACCCGTCACAACGCAGGTGACAATCGCGCCTTTCTGAACATGCGACAGGACATCAGCCGCCGGATCTTCCTGAAGCTGCTTGATACCGAGAGAGATACGCTCTTTCTCAACATCAACGTCCAGAACCTTGGCCTTAACGACCTGGCCCTTTTCGTAGTTCTTCATGGCTTCTTCGCCGGACTCATCCCAAGACAGGTCGGACATGTGAACCATGCCGTCGATGTCTGCGGACAGGCCGACAAACAGGCCGAACTCAGTGATGTTGCGGATTTCGCCTTCGACGATCGAGCCAACCTTATGCTCTTCGGCGAACTGCTCCCACGGATTACGCTGAACCTGCTTCAGGCCAAGCGAAATACGACGCTTGCCGCTGTCAACGTCCAGGACCATGACGTCGACTTCCTGCGAAGTGGCGACGATCTTGCCCGGATGGACGTTCTTCTTCGTCCAGGACATCTCGGAAACGTGGACCAGACCTTCGACGCCCGGCTCGAGCTCAACGAACGCGCCGTAATCGGTGATGTTCGTCACACGACCCGTGAAGCGGGCACCCGGCGGATATTTCAGCGCCACGTTCTCCCACGGATCAGCCTCAAGCTGCTTCATGCCGAGAGAAATACGCTGTGTGTCCGGATTGAAACGGATGACCTGCACGCGGACCGGCTGACCGATCTGCAGCGCTTCGGACGGGTGGTTGATGCGCTTCCACGCAATATCCGTCACATGCAGCAGGCCGTCGACGCCGCCGAGATCTACGAACGCACCATAATCGGTGATGTTCTTGACCACGCCGTCGAGGATCATGCCCTCTTTCAGGCCCTGGATCAGCTCGCTGCGCTGTTCCGCGCGCGTCTCTTCGAGAACCGCACGACGTGAAACGACGATGTTGCCGCGCGCGCGGTCCATCTTCAGGATCTGGAATGGCTGCGGCACGCCCATCAGAGGCGTCACATCGCGAACCGGACGAATATCCACCTGGCTGCCTGGCAGGAACGCCATCGCGCCGCCCAGATCAACCGTGAAGCCACCTTTCACACGACCATAGATCGTGCCGTTGACGCGCTGGCTGGCCTCAAACGCTTTCTCAAGATTTGTCCAGGCCTCTTCCCGGCGCGCCTTTTCACGCGACAGAACGATGGAGCCGTCACGATCCTCGTAACGCTCGATGTAGAGCTCGACATAATCACCCGGCTTGACTTCCGGGGTGACACCCGGCGGACCAAACTCACGAAGCGAGACACGTCCTTCGCTCTTCAGACCAACATCGACGATCGCATAATCATCGGTGAGGCGAACGACACGTCCCTTAACGACCGACCCTTCAAAGCCGCTGTCTTTCCCGAGTGTTTCATCGAGAAGTGCCGCGAAATCTTCGCCGGCGAAATGGTCGGTTGCTGTCTGTGTGGCTGAAGCCATTAAAAAACTATTCCCTGCCAGAGAAAACCCTGACAATTCCTGCGCTCCGCATCGCTGCGAAACGACTTGCCGGTGTCTTTTTTCGGTATTATCCGCGAAAACCGGCCGCATTAAAAACCATGTATCGCTTTACGGGCGATTCACAGGGGCGGATGAAAGACATGCGCGCGACGGCTTTGTCAATAGCGTGAATGACATGACACCGCGCGTGGCTGTGCTGCCAGATCCTCGGCCGCGATAACTTACTGAAAACGAACATATCTGGTGATAAGGACGACGCCCTGCTGGATAAATTTATCTCAGATAAATGATGAGAGACGCCGCCCGAACAGAAACGAGAAGAGGGTTCCGTCAGCGCCTGCTTCCGGAAGAGCGTCAGTAACGGTACTGCCAGAGGAGGCCGACGCTGCTGCCTGGGTCGTTTTCCGGGGTGGTGAACCCGGTGACATTGCCTCCGGTTCCGACGGTGGTGTTAAGTTTCAGATGTTTTGTGAGATCAACCTGGACCTGAGCCTGGGTTCCGGAGCCTGAGGTGGCCTGTTTGGCGCCGACATAGACACCTTTCATGACGTATTTACCGGCTTCGATACTGGTGCCGCCGTTATTAACACCGGAGCCGCCACCGATGGCGAGGCGGTCGAGGCCAAGGGTTTTGCGTACCGTGCCGAGAGGATCGAAACCGGAGCCGCCGGCGAGGGTGGCGAGAGCGGCGCCGATTTCGGCCATCTGGGTGGTCGACAGGGAGTGGGAATCCGTCCCGAAGAGCAGCATTGCGAGGATCTGATCCTGCGGGAGTTGCGGGATGGATTCAAAAGCGATTTTCGGGTTGCTGGCGTAACCGGTCACCTTCAGCATGGCGGTCTGGCCTTCGACATTACGGTCGGCTTCGAAATCGAGCGTCGGGTCGAGTTTGTGTTTGACGCCGGTTCCGTTGAAACCGACGCGGCCGCGCGTGAAGTTCAGGGTGACACCACCAAAGCTGAACAGACCACTGCGCATATCGAAACCGCCTTCGATACTGGGGGTGGCAGCCGTTCCGCCGATATGGAGATTGCCGGCCATCTCGGCATCGAGGCCGTGACCGCGGACGAAGAATTCGCCGGGCGAGGTCAGTTTCAGGTCGAGACCGATGACGCGGCTGCTGGTCTTCTGTGTCTCGTCCGGCGGTTTGTCACCCGGGCGGACAACGTTGAGGGTCGCGACCGAGCCGGGCATCGAATTGGGAATATTGATTTCCACATGCGGAAGCGTGATCTGGCCGGCGACATCGACGCGGGTGTCGGCCTGGCCCCTGATAGCGATGTCGGCGTTGATCAGAGCGGTCAGCAGATCGCTGGCGACGGGCTGAGCCTTGTTTGCGGTCAGATGCAGGTCGACCGGCATGCCTGGGGCGAACGCGCCGACGCTGCCGCTGAGGCTGATGGTGCCATCTTTTCCGGTATGGGCGACGAAGGACTGAATGACGAGACTGTCGTGCCGGGCAACGATGGCGGCATCGATGTCCTGGAGGTGGAGGCCCTGGGCAAAATCCTGGATATCGCCATTATGCAGCGTGACGGTGCCGGTGGCTTCGGGGCTGGCGATGGTGCCGGCGATATTAAGGGCGTAGTTCACCTGACCGAGCGCCTGGCGACCGCTGGCGCCAAGGATGGCGTTGGCGAGCGAAAGATCGAGATTACCATTCGTCCGGAGGCCGATGGGGCCGGTTTTTGAGGTGGGTACGGTACCGCTGGCTTCGAGATTCAGTTTCGGTCCGGCGCTGGCGTGGGCATCGATACGGGCTGTGGCGCCGGCAAGGTCAGCGGTGGCGTCGATCCGGGCGGGCGCCAGCGAGGCGGCGTCGCCGGTGGTCATGTGCAGGTCCCTCCCAGTGAGAGAGACAGTACCGCGTGGAGCTTCGAGGGTTCCGCTGAGCTTTGCGTCGGCGGAGAGGGTCCCGGCGGCGTGGAGCGTGGGTGCGAAGGGCTGCGCGAGGGCGGGCGTGACGTTTTTGACAGACGCGGTGAGGTTCAGAGCGGGTTTGGCGGTTCCGGCGATGTCGATCGAAGCCGGAGTGATCCCTTTCGGTGCGAGAGTGGCGCGCAGGCGATCGACGCCCATGGTTTTTCCGTATGAAACAGTGGCAGGAGCCTGGAGCTGGAGATTTTCGCCTTTGGCCGTGCCGGTCAGACGGCTGATTTTGACGCTCTGAGCCGGGATGCTCGCGACGGCGGCAAGGTCGAGCGTGCCAGGCGCGCCGTAGAGTTCGGAGAAACGGGCCTGAGCGGTGGTGGCGAGCGCGGTCTGCGGGCCTTTGACGGTGGCGCTGAGGCTGCCGGCGACTGAGGGCGCTGCTACTCTGTCGAGAACCAGGGCAAGGCTGGTGTCGGGAGTGCCTTCCGGATCGGTAATGGTGCCGGTGAGTTTGATGGAGCCGATGCTGTAGGGAGCCATGGCTGCATTGCCGGACACGTCGATGGCGGCTTTGACGGGGGCGCTGTCGGTGGCGGCTGTGGTTTTCAGAGAAGCATTGAGCGCACCGGAGATGGGCTGGCCGATAAGGTTGCGCAGGTCGGCCAGGCGGGCGACGTGCAGATCAAGGGTGCCGAGCGGAATTTTGCGTTTCGACGGAAGATCGAGTTTGCCGGCGCCGTGGACGCTGTTCCAGTCCAGTTTAGTCAGAGTGAGATGGCGGGTGCCCCCGGTGTCCTGAGCGACTGTGGCGTCGAGGGCGAGCGGGGCACGGTCAATGGTGCCGCTGGCTGTGATGTGGCCCTGCGGTGTCGCAGGCAGGTGGGCGACGTCGGCATCCAGCGTGACCGGGGCTTTCGGCATGGTGGCGGTACCGAAATCGCTGGCGAGATGTGCTTTTGCAGCGAGATCGTCGATGGGACCTGTGGCTGTGAGGTCAAGTTTCGCGTCACCACGCAGAGTCTTCGCAACGGCGGCGAGGGCGGACAGAGTCAGGCTGGCCTGAGCGTCGACTGTCGTATTGCCGCCGATTTTGCCGGTGGTCTTTTCGGCGGCTTTTTCTCCCGATCTGTCTGCTGTCCGGATGACGTTGCCACCCGCCGTGAAGTGGAGGGCTTTGCCGTCCAGGGCGAAGGTGTCGAGATGAATCGTGCGGTCGCCCTGCCCGCTTTCTTTCATGGAGGCGTGGGCGGCGAGCTTGCCGTTGGGACCGATCATTTTGACGGCCTGTTCGAGCCCGGTGAGGGCGGCGATATCTCCGTTCAGGCTGAGGGTCGTTGTGTCACCGGGATGGGCCGGATCGGATTTATCCGGCAGGGCAAACGCGGCGGTCAGGGCGGTATGGCCGCCGAGTTTCTGACCACCCATGGCGGCGAACGGCGCGAGGTCCGGAAGGGTGAGTTTTGCGTTGCCTTTGACGGAGGGCTTTGTCGCGGCGTCGGCATCAAGTTCCAGCAGCGGGTGGCTGACGCTGAGCGTGGCGCGGCGTGTGGAATCGTTCGGGGCGTAAGTGACGTCGAGCAGGAGGGGCGCGCTGGCGAGCAGGGTCGGGTTGCCGCCAGGGATGCGAAGACCGGAGGCAGTGGCGTGCAGGTGCAGGAGATCGATCTGATCGCCCTGCCCCATTCCGTCGAAATGGGCGCTGAGAGCACCGAGTTGCGTGCCACCCGCGACGACGCGGTCGAGGGTGAGGTCGGCAGTGCCGGCAGGTGCGGTAAAAGGACCACTGAGCTTCGCGGTGAGGCTTGCGGCCTGCCAGCTGAGTGTCGGGCCGGGGGTCATGGCCGGGGCGGTCAGATTTGCGGTGATGTTTGCTGTGCTGGCCAGAAGGTTCAGTTTGCCGTCAATGGTGGCGGAGATGTTTCCGGCGTCGGCATTCAGATCCAGTGCGGCGTTGTCGGTAGGGCCGTTCAGGGTCATGGCCAGAGCGACAGGGGCAAGGTCTGGCATGTGAGTCATACCGGCGACGATGCCGTCTTTGCCGTCCTGGGCGTTAAGCTTCAGGTTGACATGTTTTGTGTCGGTCTTTGCTGCGAGGGTCAGAGTTCCGGCGGCATCGAGGCGGCGGAGATCGATCGCGATGTCCGAGACAGGAAGGTTTCTGAAGGACGGGCTGTTGAGCAGGGCGTCGAGGTTCGGGAGAGCGGCATGGCCTTTGAGGGCGAGCACGGCCGGGATACCAGCGAGTGGAGCACCGACTTCGATGCGACGGGCATCGACTTTGCGGATATCGATGGAGAGACCGGTTTTCGTGGGGCCGGTGGACGGAGCGGCAGGCTGGTTCGGGTCCGAATATGGTAGCCGCGGGATGGCGAGGCGGTCGGCGCTGACGAAATCGACGCGGGCGGTGCGGCCGATCATGCGCAGAGGCGACCAGTCGAATTCGAGATTCTCAATGGTCAGCCAGACGCCTTTTGTGTCGCGCAGTTCGATGCGCCCGACATGGAGTGCGTCGGGGAAGCGGCCTTTCAGGCCGGTGATGAGGACGGTATTGCCGGTGAGCGAAGCGGTCTGGCGTTCGAGGAAGTGACGGCCGGGATTTGTGTTCGCGCCGACGAGAACAATACCGACTGTAAGCACGGCGAGGCCTGCGACCGAAGCTGCAGCGATGCCTGCGCCTTTTGCGATACGACGTGGCCAGGAGCGGCGGGGTTTTGCCGGGGTCCGTGGCGCGGGCGGGACCATGCGGTCAGGTGGATTCTGCTGCCCGTTCCGGAATGTCTCGTTCTGATCCGCAGGCATCAGAAGGTTTCTCCCAGACCGATATAGAGTTCCCATTTGTCACCGCGTGGCGGCCGGTTAAGCGGCACGGCGATATCGAGGCGGATGGGACCGATGGGGGTAAAGTAGCGGGCGCCTCCTCCTGCGCCGACACGAAGCTTGCCGGTAAAGGGCGAACTGCCGGAACCGACCTGGCCTGCGTCGATGAAAGCGGCGGCGCCGAAGCTTTTCAGGATACGCTGGCGAAATTCGACGGTGCCGGCATCGAGCGAGGTACCGCCGATGGCATATTTGGTTCCGGCGAACTGAGGGCCGACGCCCTGGTAGCGGAAACCGCGAATGGTGGCAGTGCCGCCACCGTAAAGCCGCTGATCGGGTGGGATATCGAGTGTTGAGGCTCCCTGGACACTGCCGACGATGGCGCGGAAGGCGAAGACGCTGCGTCCGGGTCTGGTCAGGCCGGTACGGGCGAGATCGACATAGGTTGAGGCGTTGGCCTGCAGCAGGGCGAAGAAGGAAGTGCCCTGATCGAAGGATGCGGACGGGGTAGCGCTGAGGGAGACACGCCAGCCACGGGTCGCGGGCAGCAGAGGCGAAGCCAGGTCGGTGTTATCGAAATTCGCCGAGAGAGGGGCGAAAATCATGGTGTAATCTCTGGTGATCCAGAACTGCTCGATTTTTTCCTGTTCCGCGGCGAGCCCATAGGACACATTCCAGTGCCTGTTGAGGCGGCGGACGATGCCGGCGCGGGCGATAAGCGCGGTCTGGCGATAGGAATAGAAATCCTGTTTTAGTCCTTCCAGGCGAAAGCTGGCGTTCTGGTTGCGTCCCGGAAAGTCGGGTTTGAAGAGGTCGGCGTAGATGTCGTAACCGAGACCTTGCTGGGCGGAACCGCCGAGGCCGGTGACGAGAGCGGTCAGACGCAGGCGCTCGGCATTGCCGAACAGGTTGTAATGCGTCCATGTGGCCCCGACCCGGCCACCGAGGTCGGTGGAATATCCGATTTCGGCTCCGACGGAGCGCAGTTTGGCTTCCTTAAAATTAAAGGCGAGCGGCATGGTGCCATCGGGGGCAAGTCTGGAGGCATCCTTGACCCCCACGGTGGAAAAGATGCCGAGAGAGGCGAGATCCTGCCGGGCGTTTTCGATTTTCGATGGCTGGTAGAGCTGGCCGGGACTAACGGTAAGGCGTCGGCGGATGAAAGCGGGTTTTGTTCTGCCAAGACCGTTCAGAGTGATGTTTCCGATATCGGCTTTCGGACCGACAGAGATCGGAAAGGTCAGGTCCAGGGTTCGGGTGGCCGGGCGGAGATATGCTGTCGGCGCATCGACACTGGCCAGCGGATGCCCTTCCTCCTGAAGTTTACCGGCGAGGGCATCTCCGGCGCCAAGCACGGTGGAAGCAATGGCAGGATCACCGGATTTCAGACCAAAAGCGGTCTGTTCATCGGGGGAGATGGTAACCGGCTGTTTTCTGTCCGGCGAGACAAGACTGACTTTACCGAGGTGATAGAGTGGTCCCGGAATTGCGGAGACTTCGATCGCAAGGGTTTCACCGGCGGGAATGCTGCTGAGCCATTGCGGAAGGTTGATGTCGTTACCGTCCATCTGAAGATCAGGCGGGGTTCTGGCGGTTTTGGGTCTTCTGACGGTGACGGTCACGTGGCCTTCGTAATATCCGAAGCTCTCCAGCGCGGTGGTCATGCGGGCGTATTCGCTGCGAATCCGTCCGGCGAGGGCAAACGGGCCAACGGCGTGAGTTTTCTGCAAACCCAGCAGATCCGAGGATGCTGTGAGCGCGGAATCGAGGTCAGCGTTTTTCGTGGGAGTGATCGTCGTTGTGTAGGGCAAAGTCGGACCGGTCGGGGCAACGGTTTTTGTCGTGGCTTGCTTTGTTTTGCCGGATGCGTTCTGGGCAATGAACGGAGCAAGCGCCGTTGCAGCGAAAAGAAGAATAAACGTTCGGGCGTGAGCACTCCGCAGGACAACGAGGCGAGGCGCAACCAGAGGGCCGTTCATCAGCACCGTGCCTCCCTGTTTGCGGCACGGGAATACAGATTGACGGAAGCGGAATGGCACCGCGTGGGGCTGACCGCTGAGCCCGGCAAGGGAAAGGCGTCCTCTCATCGGGTTCTTAATGGCATGAAAGTGCTTTAAAGCGAGGCCGTTTACACGGAAAAATCCGTCTTTTCATACGATTTTTTGCCTGCCTTTCCCATGCGTTGTCGTCTTCCGCTGTTTGGATGTATGAGAAAGCATGAATCTGGCTTTTCTTTGCCCGCGCCTGATGGCGGGCCGTATGATTTTGTTGCAGTCGGGGCGCTTATGAAAGTCCCTCTGCTGAAACGCCGCACTCCGCCTTTCAGGATTGATCCTAACGAGCTGGACCGCATTGATATCCGCGAGCGGGAAGCAGCAGCGCGCAGTCTGTACAGGCGGTTGCGGGGAGCTGCGCGCCTGGCAGCGATCGCTGTCTGGGTCCCGACATCGGTGGGTTTTGAGGCATGTCTGCTTCTGGTGCCCGGAACAGCGAAGATTCGCTGGACCAGGGTGATCTGGGGCGTGATCTGTAAGCTGCTGTCACTGAAGCTCAACGTGATTGGCCGGCGTGCGGGCACGGTTGGCGGTGCGAGAGCGCGGGCGCGCGGCGACCGGCCGGTGATTTATGTGTCGAATCACTCGACGTGGCTGGATGTGCCGGTTCTGGGGACGATTTTACCGTCAGTGTTTGTCGCGAAAGGCGATATCGAGCACTGGCCGATCATGGGACTGGTGTCGAAGATCGGACGCACGATTTTTGTGAGCAGGCAGCGCAATACGACCGGGCGCGAGCGTGATGAGATGATTTCGCGGCTGGCGGAGGGCGATAATCTGGTGCTGTTCCCGGAGGGAACATCCTCGGACGGGTCGCGCGTGCTGCCGTTCATGTCGGCGTTTTTTGCAATCGCGAAACCACCGAGATTGCGGAATGCGGATGCGCAGGAAGTGGGAATTACATTTCCGCCGGGAATGGTGCCGCTGATCCAGCCGGTTTCCGTGGTTTATGACCAGCTTGACGGGTTGCCGATCGGTCGGGCGCGACGCCCTGTTTTTGCCTGGTACGGTGACATGGAGCTTGGCCCGCATCTCTGGCAACTCGTGAAGTGGCGCTCGATGCGGGCATCGGTTCTGCTGCATCCGCCGCTGGATCCGGATGATTTTCCGAGTCGGAAAGCGCTGGCTCAGGCGACCTGGCGGGCGGTGACCAGCGGGGCGGCGGAGCTTCGGCAGAATGTGCAGCCCGTAGCGCCGGAATGGGAGCTGAAACCAGCCTCTCCGGCAGCGGATATCCGTGGAAGTGATAAAGCTTCACTTGACAGGACTCGTCCATCCTTTGCCTGATGATATTGTCTTACGAGGCCCGGGCGGACCGGGTTTTGTGTCTCTTGTGAGGAGGCCCGGTGCTGGCAGGTTCCTGCTCTTTCCGTTCTGACGTGGCGGTTGTTTATGACTCCGGTTTTTCACCCCTGACCAGGACGGGGTCTTGACCGGGGCGGCAGCACGCATGATTTCTCCGTTCCGTCGTGCGGAATGGTCCGGCGACATGCCGGAACGAGCCTGATCTGTGACGACTGACTTCTCCCTCCCTTCTGACAAATCTGACACGCGGGATGTGTCCCTTTCCCCTGCGGCTCGGGCGGACGGGGTTCGTCGGAGGCTGCATATGATCACCTGGGGTTGTCAGATGAACGTGTATGACAGCGCGCGGATGACGGATGTGCTCCGGCCGCTCGGCTACGGGCCGGTCGACAATCCTGCTGACGCTGACATGATCATTCTTAACACCTGTCATATTCGTGACCGGGCGGCGGAGAAGGTTTTTTCCGAACTTGGCCGGCTGCGGGTGATCAAGGATGAGCGGAAGGCGGAAGGACGGAGCACGGTTCTGGCGGTTGCGGGTTGTGTGGCCCAGGCCGAGGGCGAGCAGATTCTGAAACGCGCGCCTTATGTGGATATCGTGCTGGGGCCGCAGACCTATCACCGGTTGCCGGAGATGGTGGCGCGGGCAGCGCGGGCTGGCGGATCTGTGATCGATACGGATTTTCCGGCCGAGCAGAAATTTGATTTTCTGCCGGAGGACGCGGCTCCGCAGACAGCGGCCAACGTTTCGGCTTTTCTGACTGTGCAGGAAGGCTGTGACAAGTTCTGTTCTTTCTGTGTCGTGCCTTATACGCGCGGCGCAGAAGCGAGCCGGCCGGTTGCGTCCGTTCTGGCAGAGGCACGGCGGATGGTGGCAGGCGGCGTGCGGGAGATCACGCTGCTTGGGCAGAATGTAAATGCGTATCACGGCGAGGGACCGGATGGTGGCGTGTGGGGACTGGCGCGGCTGGCTTATGCGCTGGCTGAGATTCCGGGGCTGGACCGCATTCGCTACACGACGTCTCATCCCCGCGACATGGACGATGCGCTGATTATGGCGCACCGCGATCTGCCGGCGCTGATGCCGTTTCTGCATCTGCCGGTGCAGTCAGGGTCTGATTCGATCCTGAAAGCGATGAATCGGGGACACACGGCCGACGAGTATCGCCATCTGGCAGATCGGCTGCGCGAGGCGCGGCCGGATCTGGCGCTGTCGTCCGATTTCATCGTCGGGCATCCGGGGGAGACGGATACCGATTTCGAGGACACGATGCGGCTGATTCGCGATGTCGGTTTCGCTCTGGCCTATTCGTTCAAATATTCCGTTCGGCCGGGAACGCCTGCAGCCGGAGCGCCGCTGCAGGTGGCTGAGGATGTGAAGGACCAGCGTCTGCAGGCGTTGCAGGCGCTTCTGCGTGAGCAGCAGGATGACTTTAACGGTTCCGTGGTGGATCGTGTGGCACCTGTTCTGTTCACCGGACGCGGCCGGAAGCCGGGCCAGATGGTCGGGCGGTCGCCGTGGCTGCAGCCCGTTCATGTGGACGGAACGGACGATCTGACTGGCACGGTTCGTCCTGTGCTGATTACGACGCGGCTCAGCAACTCGCTGGCCGGGCATCTTATCGAGGAGTGCGCGCTCGCTTGACCCAACTGTCAGCCACCGGAACCTCGCATCCCCGCACCAGGGGCACTCATTCTCTTGCCGGAGCAGGGATGTCGAAACCGACGACCCTGCAGTTCGGCGATAACGCGTTGCTGGCGCAACTGGTTGGCGATCATGACCGCCACCTGCACCATCTGGAGGAAGCGCTCGGTGTCCGTCTGACGCGACGGGGAAACCGGGTGGCGATCAGCGGTGATCCGGGCCGGGTGGCTCTGGCGCATTCGGCGCTGACCTCTCTTTACCGGCGGGCTGAGCGTGGCGGGGTGATTGACACGGGCGAGATCGATGCGGCGATCCGGTTGTCGGACATTCATGCCGCGCTGAGAGATCAGTCACCGGGCATTACGGGCGCAGGCGCCGTGGCCGGAGAGCCGGCGCCGGTGCTGGCGGATCTGCCGGCGATCCGTACGAAGCGCGGGGCAATCGAGCCACGCTCGCCGGGTCAGGCGGCGTATATGGACATGCTGGCACGTCAGGAAATGGTGTTCGGTGTGGGTCCTGCGGGTACAGGCAAGACCTATCTGGCGGTGGCGCAGGCGGTGGCGATGCTGCAGGCCGGGCAGGTGGACCGGATCATTCTGTCGCGACCGGCGGTTGAGGCAGGTGAGCGGCTTGGGTTTCTTCCGGGAGACATGAAAGACAAGATCGATCCGTATCTGCGGCCGCTTTATGACGCGCTGCATGACATGATGCCGGGCGATCAGGTGATCCGGCGGATGGCGACGGGTGAGATCGAAGTAGCGCCACTGGCATTCATGCGCGGGCGGACACTGGCTCATGCTTATGTGATTCTCGACGAGGCGCAGAATACGACGCCGGCACAGATGAAGATGTTTCTGACGCGCATGGGCAATGGTACCCGCATGGTTGTGACAGGCGATCTGAGTCAGGTGGACCTGCCTTCCGGCACGGTTTCCGGGCTTCAGGACGCGCTGAACACGCTGGAAGGGGTTCAGGGTATTGCCGTGAACCGCTTTGACGCGAGCGATGTGGTGCGGCACAGACTGGTTGCGCGCATTGTTGATGCGTATGATCAACGGAAGACGGCGGAACGGGAAACTTCCCGCAACAGGTTCCGCCGGGAGCAAGATGGAACCGCCAGGTAGTATAAGTTGTAGCTTAGCGGCTGCGACAGAGAGCGACCCTTCCAGACGGAACGGGTCTCCCCCCTCCCCTCTTTTTATCAATGAGGGGAAATTTGGAATCTCTGACGGTGGTCCTGAGATCATCGTTGAGGATGTGCGCTGGCGGGCTTTTGTTCCGCGCGCGGAAGCGATTGTCTGGCGCGCCTGCACGGCGGCCTGTCGGCGAACGGAAGCCCCTGCTCCGGAGACGGTTGTTCTGTCTTCGGATCGCGTGGTGAAGCTGCTGAATGCGCGGCATCGCGGACGCAACAAACCCACGAATGTTCTGACTTTTGAGCCGCCGGAAGGGTTTCCTGGCGGCGAGATTATCCTTGCGCTGGAGACGGTGCGTCGCGAGGCAGAGGCGGCACATCGGCCTGTTGCCGATCATCTTGCGCATCTTGTGGTCCACGGAGTGCTGCACCTTGACGGGCATGACCATCACGGTGCCGGCGAGGCTGTGCGGATGGAGATGGAAGAGGCGCGGGTGCTGTCAACGATTGGTGTTCCTAATCCATGGAAGCCACGGACATGAGCGGTTCTGAAAACGGATTTTCGGGCGAGAAGCATGACGGGCGCGGCAAGCGCGGGTTGTTTTCGCTGTTCGGGCGACGGAAGGACCAAGGGCTGCGTCATTCCATCGCGGCGCTGGTTCAGGAAGCGGCGGAGGCCGGGGATTCAGGCGATGAAGCACCGGAACTGGATCGTCAGGAACGGGCGCTGATTGCCAATGTTCTGCGGCTGCGGGAGACGAGTGCGGACGATGTCATGATTCCGCGGGCGGACATTGTGGCGATGTCGGCGGATATCAGTCTGGATGACGCGCTGGCGATGATGCGGCGGGAGAATCATTCCCGGATGCCGGTTTATCGCGGACAGCTCGATGACATTGTCGGCATGATTCATGTGAAGGATCTGATTGCCTATCTGGGTACGAGCGAGGCGTTCACGCTGGAGCCGCTTTTGCGACAGCCACTGATGATTGCACCGCAGATGCCGGTTCTCGATCTGCTGCTAATGATGCGGCAGCGGCGGATGCATATGGCACTGGTGATCGATGAGTATGGCGGTATCGACGGGCTGGTAACGATCGAGGATCTGGTTGAGACGATTGTCGGCGATATATCGGACGAGCACGACGAGCCGACGACTTCGATGATCGTGGAGCGTCCGGACGGTTCTTATGACGTTGACGCACGGTGTCCGGTGGAAAAGTTTGAGACAGTTCTCGGGCCGATTCTGACGGAGACCGAACGTGAAGCGGAAATCGAGACCATTGGCGGGCTGGTATTCCGGCTGGCGGGGCATGTGCCGACGCGGGGCGAGGTGTTTACCCATGAAGGGGGCTTCCTGTTCCGGGTTCTGGACTCTGATGCGCGGCATATCCGGCGGGTAAGGGTTCGGAAGACCGCAGTGGATACCCCCGCCGGGGAAGCCGGCGACGGGAAGCAGGGTAGCTGAGTGCTGCGGACGGTTCTGCCGGCGCCGTCTTCTGGCGATAGCGGGCAGTGTGCTTCCATGAAGGCTTCGCGTCCATCGTCCGAGCACCCTGAGAAATAGCTGTAACGCTGAGTGTGGCCGTAATTAGGTACGGATCAGGGCTTTTGCGTACAAAACAGTCAGATGAGTTGCGCGATAAGTGAAGTTGATGCGTTTTTGCGGATCGCTGGCAAGGGCTTTGAACCCTCCTTCGGCGGGCTCACCGGCGCGTTGCGCTCCTGGCAGGGAACGACGTCGAAAGAATGAAAAGCGGAACACGGCTGTTGAGAGAAATGATCCGGCGTGTCGCAACCGGATCATTTTGTCCCTGATTATAACGAAATCGATCAGGACGGAGGCAGGAAGAGTTCCTTCAGGGTATGAGGCTGGCAGCGGAGATACTGGTTCGGAGCTCTGACCTTTGCACCGAGATGGGCGGCGGCGTGCCAGGGCCAGCGGGGATCGTAGAGAATGGTCCTCGCCAGGGCGACGAAGTCGGCGTCACCGGTGGAAACAATAGCTTCGGCCTGCTCAAAACCGGTGATGAGACCGACAGCTATGACGGGAAGCTTCGTTTCGGCTTTAACGGCACGTGCGAGCGGCACCTGATAACTGGGACCGACGGGGATCTGCTGCTGCGGGCTGAGACCACCGCTGGAGACGTGGATGGCGTCACAGCCTCGCGTTTCGAGAGCTTTCGCAAGGACGATGGTCTGATCGATATCCCAGCCGCCAGGAACCCAGTCGGTTCCGGAAACGCGGATGGTGACAGGACCATTCGGGAAAGCCGCACGGATAGTGTCGAAAATTTCCAGTGGGAAGCGGAGACGGTTTTCCAGACTACCACCATAGTCGTCACTCCGTTGATTGGAGAGCGGTGAGAGAAACTGGTGGATGAGATAGCCGTGGGCTGCGTGGAGCTGCACAGCGTTGAAGCCGAGATTCGCGGCCCGTTTCGCGGCAGCGGAGTACGCGGCACGGAGGCGGCTGAGATCAGATTTGTCGAGCGTGTGCGGCGGCACGGTGCCTTCGGTGAAAGGAATAGCGGATGGGGCTTCGGTCTGCCATCCGCCGGGATTACCGGCCGGGATGTGTTTCCCGCCTTTCCAGGGTACCTCCACCGAGGCTTTCCGGCCAGCGTGACCGAGCTGAATGGCGAGCGGGATGTCCGAGACGGCGCGGATGCCGCCGAGTGTACGGGCCATGGCGGCTTCGGTCTTGTCGTCCCAGAGACCGACATCATGCGCGGTGATGCGGCCTTCCGGGGTGATGGCAGTAGCCTCGACAGTGAGCAGAGCGGAGCCGGAAAGGGCGAGATTACCGAGATGGATAAGGTGCCAGTCGGTCATACAGCCGTCGATCGCGGAGTACTGGCACATCGGAGCGATAATGATGCGGTTATCGAGGTTCAGTTCGCCGATTTTTGCGGGTTCGAAGAGTTTTGGTCCGGACATGGGATTCTCCTGCCTGCGCTAAGATTTTTTACGTCCGGGCCGGAAAGACTCAGTAGAACTGGAGACCACTGATCTCCATTTCCGGGTCCAAATAGTACGGAACATAGAATGTCGGCGTGGCGGACGTGGTTATACTGTTGATACCTGATGGCAGCGCGGCGGGTTTGTGCCCGGTCGCGGCAAGACAGGTGTAGAGTGTACTGCGCAGTTTGTCTTCGGACAGACCAGTCTGGCCAGTTTTACGGAACAGGTCTTCCGCGTACGGTTTACAGGCAGCGGGCGTACGGTCGATCTTATCCGCGGTCTGTTTGTCGCGGTAGGCGGTAACCTGAGCATCGGTCAGCCAGACGCGGAAATAATCAGGCGAAGAAGGATCAAGCCAGAGGGCACGCCAGCCTTTCGGACCGTTTTTAAGGCGGGTGACGGCGATGCCTTCTTCTTTTGAGCCATCGGCACGGGTCAGGGTGCCATGGCAGGCCATCGCCTGGTAATGAGAGCCGAACAGCGAGCCACGAATGGCACCATTGCTGAACGTTGTGGCAGAACTTGCGGGTGGTGCACCGGTCACGTCAGGCAGAGGTGACGGGCTGTTGGCGACAGCGACGATGGCGTTGGCGATATCGGGTTCGGCGCAATAATTTTTTAGCGGATCGACCGTATAGGAACATCCGGAGACGAGAAGCGCCGCGAGGGCTGTGATGCGGGATTTCATGGTCTGGCTCGCTGTGTGAGGCCGTTTTCCGTCGGGCCGGTTATATGTCCATCTCGACGCATGGCGGCTAAATATAACATGTGTCTGACATGACTCATTTTTTTGTGCATTGTCCTGGATCAATTCCGGACTGCGGGGCGAAACGTGGACGGACGGTCCTGTATTGGCTATCGGTACCCGGTTTGCGGCCAGTTTCCTGCATCATGAGACCGGATTTCCGGCATGGGGAGTTTTATGTCTGCGGCATCTGTAAACGGCACTGCCGCAACCGGCGGGTTTCGCACGCTGACGCTGAGCTGTGTTAACAGGCCGGGGATCGTGGCCGCAATTTCGCATAAGCTGTTCGAACTGGGTGCGAACATTACGGAAGCGCAGCAGTTTGACGACACGGAGAGTGGTAAATTCTTCATGCGGGTGGTGTTCAGTCCGTTTGAAGGATGGAAACCAGAGCGCCTGATACCTGAGATATCGGCGCTGGCGGCTGAGTTCGGCATGACGTGGACGATCAAGGAAAATGCACGTCCGACACGGGTAATACTGATGGTGTCGAAATTCGATCACTGTCTGGTCGATCTGCTCTATCGCTGGCGCGTGGGTGAACTGGCAATCGAACCGGTTGGGATTATCGCCAATCATCCGGCGTCTGTTTATGAAGGTGTCGATTTCTGTGGGATTCCGTTTCATTATTTGCCTGTAACCGGAAGCACGAAAGCGGTACAGGAGACGCTGGTTCTGCAACTGGTTGAAGAGACAGGAACAGAACTGGTGGTGCTGGCGCGCTATATGCAGATTTTGTCGAACGAAATGGCGGCGAAATTATCGGGACGCTGCATTAATATTCATCACTCGTTTCTGCCTGGCTTCAAGGGGGCGCGGCCGTATCATCAGGCGCATGAACGGGGTGTAAAACTGATTGGCGCGACGGCTCATTTCGTGACGCATGATCTCGATGAAGGACCGATTATCGAGCAGGATGTGGAACGGATCAGCCATGCGGACACGCCCGAGGATCTGATCCGCAAGGGCCGCGATATTGAGCGGCGGGTTCTGGCACGAGCAGTGCGGTATTATACCGAGCAGCGTGCGATCCTGAACGGACGGAAGACGATTGTATTTCTGGACTGATTTTATCCCAGGGCTCTCTGCCTGCGGATCCTCCGGATACCAGGAACCTTTGAAATCCGTTTTGCTTTCGTAAATCGGGCGCAGTATTCTGCCGGGCTCAGGCGGAACCTGACACTATATGATTTATGCTGTCAGAGAACGGAACTTTGCGTAATTCGGCTGTCCGTCAAACACGAACAGCATGTAATAATCGAGATAATGCCGTTTATTGCGGGCAACTTTCGAATAGAATGGATAAACGTTAAACGGACCGAGATAACCGGGCGGAAGAGGATCACGGTCCAGGATACACTGCACGCGAAAGAGCGGTATGTAGACAGCACCCTCCTCATTTTTGCGTTTGCGCACGTGCCAGAGGTTTCTGCGAAAGTCCTTCAGTTTATCAGGGAGGATGAAGATCATTGTTTTTTCGATGAAGGGCTTCTGAAACTCTTTCGGCTTCAGATAGCGCAGATCGTCTGGCATGTCGCAAAACCAGGGATGATCCTGAACGATCAAGCTGCGGTCTCCAAGTGGTGTTGGTTTATGCGGACTGCTCCTGCCCCGTTCTGACGACCAGTAAAATGTTTAGTAACGGTCTGAAGCCTTTGATCCGCTTCGGGGCTGTCCCCCGAAGCGGATCCTGCCTTAAACGTCGAGATTGGCAACCTTGAGCGCGTTTCCGACGATGAAGTCGCGACGCGGCTCGACAACGTCGCCCATAAGGGTAGAAAACACCTCACCGGCTTCTTCGAGATCAGAAATCCGGACCTGAAGCAGTGTACGAACAGCGGGGTCGAGTGTCGTATCCCAGAGCTGCTCGTCATTCATTTCGCCCAGACCTTTAAAGCGATTGATGGCGAGGCCCTTTCGCCCCTGGGCCAGCAGCCGGGCGAAAGCTGTCGATGGACCGGAGGCAGGCAATTCCGTGCCGTTTTCAAGATGAATAACGATACCCTGCGCATAATCACGCATCAGACGAGTGGCATTGTGTCCCAGCCAGCGAATATCCGTGCCGGTAAAGGTTGTCCGGTCGATCCGGTACATCTCTCCTATCCCGCGGACATTACGCCCCAGTTCCAGTCCTGTATCGCTGAGAACAACTTTCCACCCGCGCTCGGCAGGTTCTGAAGCGTCATCGAGACGTTTCTGCAGATCGGGGATGCGACTTTGTGCCGTGTCACGATCCGCATCGAATACACCTGCGATAGCGGCCTGTTCTATAACCCAGCCGGGAACACGGCTGGAAAGACGGGCGATGACATTTGCGGCTTCGCGCATGAAAGCAATCTCAGCCTCACGTTCGTCGCCTTCGAGGATATGGCCATTTCCGAGCGTCAGAGTGGTATTATTCAATGCTTTATCGAGCAGATAGCGTTCGAGTGCAGCATCATCTTTCAGATACCGCTCTTCATTGCCGCGCTTGGCACGGTAGAGCGGCGGCTGGGCAATATAAAGATAGCCCTTCTCGATCAGCTCAGGCATCTGCCGGAAGAAGAACGTCAGCAACAGGGTCCGGATATGCGACCCGTCAACATCGGCGTCTGTCATAATCACAATGCGATGATAGCGAAGCTTTTCGAGCGAGAAGCCACCCTGATCTGCCTCGCCGCGACCTATGCCGGTGCCGAGCGCAGTAATGAGTGTGCCGATTTCGGCTGAGCCGAGCATGCGGTCGAAACGAGCCCGCTCGACGTTCAGGATTTTGCCTTTGAGGGGCAGGATGGCCTGAAAGCGGCGGTCTCTGCCCTGCTTGGCGGTCCCGCCTGCGGAATCACCCTCGACGATAAAGATTTCGGCTTTCGAGGCATCACGTTCCTGGCAGTCAGCAAGTTTTCCCGGCAGGGAAGAAATATCCAGAACCCCTTTGCGGCGGGTCAGTTCACGGGCCCGACGGGCGGCCTCACGGGCAGAGGCGGCGTCAAGCACCTTTGAGACGACCACTTTCGCCTCTTTGGGATGCGTTTCGAACCAGTGGCCGATCATATCGGCAGCAGCTGTGTGAACGACGGGCTGCACTTCCGACGAGACGAGTTTATCTTTGGTCTGCGAAGAGAATTTCGGGTCTGGCACCTTCACGGAAAGGACTGCCGTGAGTCCTTCCCGCATGTCATCACCGACCAGGGAAGCGGCATCTTTTTTAGCGATACTTTCCGCGTATTTGCCGACGATGCGCGTCAGGGCCTGGCGGAAACCAGCGAGATGCGACCCACCATCACGCTGCGGGATATTGTTTGTGAAACACAGCATCGTTTCGTGATAGCTGTCGTTCCAGGTCAGTGCGAACTCGACCTTAATGCCGTTATCCGGGTTTTCCAGACTGCCATAGATGGGCGGCGCGATGATCGGAGCACGGGAACGATCAAGCCATTCGACAAACGCAATAAGTCCGCCGTCATAATGAAAGACCTCCTCACGGACGGGCTCCGTACGGGCGTCGCGCAAAGTGATTTTCAGTCCTGAATTGAGAAAAGCCAGTTCTCTCAGGCGGCGTTCGAGAATGGAAAATTCGAAAATCGTTTTCGTGAACGTCTGTCCGCTTGGCAGAAAGGTGACCTGGGTGCCACGCTCTTCGTCCGAGGACCCGATCTCCACCAGCGGGGCGACGCGTTCGCCGTGACTGAAGCGAATCATGTGCTCGGTGCCGTTACGCCAGATACGGACTTCCATCCATTCGGACAGGGCGTTGACAACAGCGGCACCGACACCATGCAGGCCGCCGGAAACTTTGTAAGAGTTCTGGTTAAATTTTCCACCTGCGTGCAGTTTCGTCAGCACAACTTCGGCGGCGCTGATACCCTCTTCCGGATGCATATCGGTGGGGATGCCACGCCCGTTGTCACGCACGGTGACGCTGCCATCTGCATTGAGGGTCAGTTCGCAATGAGTAGCGTGGCCAGCCTGGGCTTCATCGACGGCATTGTCGATGATTTCAAAAGCCATGTGATGCAGGCCCGAACCATCATCCGTGTCGCCGATATACATACCGGGGCGTTTGCGTACGGCGTCCAGCCCCCTGAGAACCGAGATTGAAGACGCGCCATAGTCATCATTCCCGGCAGGTGTGGAAGGCGTGGCTGACTCTGTCATTCGGGGAGGATGCTCCGGTGATTTTGTGCTGAAATGATTATCGGGATCTTATACTCCCTTTGCTGGTGCGGGGCCAGCTTGCAGACCGGGGAAGTGCGCGATTTGCCACCGGTTTTCGCAAAATGAAGCCGTTTTTGGGACGCTGTGCCGTTATGCGTGCGAACCGGTTCCTGCGCCGGCCGGATCGGGTCCAAGGGCACCGTCATTCAGGCGCACGAAAAGGGCTTTTTTGCGCAGAGGAGCGAAAGGGTCAGGATCGGTTCCGGTCAGCAGGACCGGGGTCTGGAAATCGAGGAGCATACTCAGCAGCGCAGCGCGTCGAGCAGCGTCCAGATGGACGAGCGGCTCGTCGAGAAGGAGCATTGGCGCAATGTTACCCGGCGCACTCATAAGACGAGCGTGGGCGAGAATCACGCCGATGAGCAGCGCTTTCTGCTGCCCTGTGCTGGCTTCACTGGCCGGGCGACCGGTTTCCAGATCCTGAAGAGAAAAATCGGTGCGGTGAGCCCCGAGTACGGCGTGGCCGCGAAGACGGTCAGCATCGCGTGAGGTGCGAAATTCGGCGCGGAGCCAGTCTTCCACCGCGAGAGCCGGTTCAGTCCCCAGCCGGCTGGCAATAGGACAGATCAGGGACAAAAACGCGGACGGAAAGGCGCCGGACGGATCGGCGCCTGTGGCGTTAAGGCGGGTGATGAGTTCCTGACGGGCGGCCACAACAGCGACGCCATGACGGACCATGGCGTCTTCGACACCGGAAAGCCAGGCAGGATCTGTGGACCGGGTGGAGAGGATGCGGTTACGCTGGGCGGTGGCACGTTCACAGGCGGCGAGTTCACGGGCGTGGTGCGGGGCCATGGCGACAACGAGACGGTCCAGGAAACGTCTTCTGCCACTTGCGCTTTCTCCGAACAGGCGATCCATCTGCGGTGTGATCCAGACGGCGGAAAGATAGTCTGCCACTGCGGCGCGGGCGCGGAGGGCAACACCGTCAACGAGGAACTTGCGGGCACCGTCCTGGCCGGCTTCCATGCCGGTGGCGATTTCGAATGTGCCGCGATGGTCGGCGAAGCGGGCGGCGACACCCCATCCTGTTGCGGTGGCATCAGTCCCGGGCAGGTGACGGCGGAGATCGGCGGTCCGTGCGCTGCGGAGACCGCGTCCGGGGGTGAGAAGTGAGAGGGCTTCGAGAAGGTTGGTTTTTCCACTGCCGTTATCACCGGTGATGATGACGGGCGATGAGGCCGGCTCCCAGGCGAGCCGGTCGTAATTACGGAAGTTTGTGAGGACGAGACGAAGAAGATGTGTCATCGGCTGAAGCCGGAGTAGCCCGGCTCTCTCCGGGCTGATCTGTGCGTTTGAAACGGATTTCAGACCCGCATTGGCATCAGCACGTACAGTGCCGAAGGACTGTCCACGTCACGGACGATGGTGGGCGCTGCACTGTCAGCGAAGACGAATTCGACATCCCTGGCAACCTGATCGGTGATGTCATTGAGATAGCGAGCCTGGAAGCCGATTTCCATATCCTCGCCATCATAGGTGACGCGGTTGTCGTCAAGTTCTTCTTTTGCAGTACCCTGATCGGCGCTGGACGCGGACAAAATGAGCAGATCGCGGGAAAGAGTCAGTTTGACCGGCCGCGAACGCTCCTGACTGATGGCAGCGACACGGGCAACAGCATCTGAAAAATCCTTTTTGCCAACACGAAGTGTACGATTATTACCCGTTGGGATAACGCGCTGATATTCGGGAAAAGTGCCATCGATCAGCTTGGATGTCAGGGTGATCGGGCCGACGGTAAACTGAATACGGGTGTCGGATACGGCTACATCGACTTCCTCCGGCGCTTCGTCAAGAAGTTTACGGATTTCACCGACAGTTTTACGGGGAATGATAACGCCGGGCATACCAGACGCGCCGGCTGGCACTTCAGTTTCGACGCGGGCCAGACGATGACCGTCTGTGGCAACAGCGCGCAGAAGGCCACCGGCATCGCCTTCAGCCACGTGCATGTAGATACCGTTAAGATAATAACGGGTTTCTTCTGTCGAAATTGCAAAACGCGAGCGGTCGATGAGGGATTTCAGAACCATGCTGTTCAGTCTGAACTGGTGCGGCAGATCGCCGGCGATCATGGAGGGGAAATCATCGACGGACAGGGCGTTCAGGCGCGTAGCGTAGCGACCGGCACGGAGATCGAGCTGTGAGTCCGCTCCGGGATGACTGAGCTCGACATCGCTGCCATCGGGAAGTTTACGAACGATTTCGTAAAGGACAGCAGCGGGGGCTGTTGCCGAACCGGGTGTATGAATGGTGGCGGGCACTTCCTCGACGATGGCGATTTCCATGTCGGTGGCGGTGAGAGCAAGACGACCGCTGGTGGCATCGATCAGCACATTGGCCAGAATGGGGATGGTATTCCGCTTTTCGGCGACACTCTGAATATGAGCGAGAGCCTTGAGCAGGGTGGCACGCTCGGCCGTAAACTTCATCGACGCCTGTTCCTCTGTGAAGCGCGGACTGATCGCGCCATCCGGCCATGCTGACCGGCTGAAAAGTGGTTGGATACTTTAACAGGGAGCGGCACGGGGGCAAAGGCTGGCAGGCGCAATTTTCGGGTCTTCGTCGTGTTTCAGACCCGCCTTTCCCGGCTGTCCGTTTGCCCTGCTCCGGTCCGGCCGTGGTCCTGCCGAACCTTTCCGGCCCTGCTACCGGATCTCAGCTTTCAAGCATACGTCTCATGAGTTCGACGTCTTCGGCGAAAGCGGTATCGCGTTCCATCAGTTCAGTAACGCGGGAGACGGCATGCATGACGGTAGTATGATCGCGGTTACCGAATTTACGGCCGATTTCCGGAAGTGACCGGCTGGTGAGCTGCTTGGCAAGATACATCGCGACCTGGCGCGGACGGGCGACGGCACGGGCGCGGCGGGCGGAAGACATATCGGTAAGGCGGATATTCCAGTGCTCGGCGACCTTGCGCTGGATTTCCTCGATGGTGACACGCCGGTCGTGTGCCTTCAGGATGTCGTGCAGGACTTCCTGGGTCGACTCCAGCGTAACCGGCCGCCCAAAGAGATTGGCGTGGGCGATAAGACGATTCAGCGCGCCTTCAAGCTCCCGGACATTGGTGGTGATCTTGTGGGCGAGAAATTCCAGCACCTTCGCAGGCACGGTCACGCCTGAGGCAGCAGCCTTCGCTTCCAGAATCGAGATGCGGAGTTCGAAGGTTGTCGCGTGGATATCGGCGACCATACCACACCCCAGACGGGTACGGAGACGATCTTCAAGACCGGACAGATCGGAAGGAGATTTGTCGGCTGAAACGACGATCTGACGGCCGGCATCCACGAGGGCATTGAAAGTATGAAAGAACTCTTCCTGGGTGTTGTCCTTGCCGATGAGAAACTGGAGATCATCAATCATCAGAACGTCGACAGAGCGGAGCTGGTCCTTGAATTCCACGGTGGACTGGGAACGGATCGCCGCAATGAAGCGATACATGAATTTTTCGGCCGACATATAAGCGACGGAAATCCGGCCTTCCCGCATAAGCTCGGCGCCGATGGCATGCATGAGGTGAGTTTTACCGAGACCAACGCCGCCATAGAGGAAAAGTGGATTGAATCCGGCGCTGGACGGTTTTTCTGCGACGCGACGTGCGCAGGCGTAAGCGAATTCGTTGGGCTTGCCGACGATGAAGGTATCGAAGGTGAAGCGCGGATCGAGCGGAGCGGCGAGGTCCGAGCGGGCATCACCCGGGCGCTCAGCGGCACGGGATGGCGTGGAAACAGCCGGGGCTGCGGCCATGGGTGTTGCGGAAATCGGCCCGCCGGAGTCCACAGCGGCGGGCGGCATATCGCCCGGACGCATGACCTGAAGCTCGACGCGCCGGATCGCCGGAATTTCCTGATTCCACAATGTACTGAGACGATCGCCGTACTGACCACGGACCCAGTCACGAAGGAATCGCGTCGGCAAAAGGAGTGTGACCTCATCGCCGTCTATGGGGCCGGGAACAATCTGCTGAAGCCAGGTGCGGTATTCGACATCCCCGACCTCCGACTTCATCCGTGCGGCGATCCTCGACCAGGCGTCGGTGATGAGGCCGGAAAAAGCACCTGCGGCAGCCTGCTCTGCATCCGGAAGCCCTTCGTTCAGCAATCTTTCGGACTGTGTTGGAACCGGCATCTTCCGCGTGCACCCATTTCCTGGGAGTCAGTACGGGCTGACCGGCTTGCGCGGCGCGTCCGTCGACTCCAGCAATCGTTTTCGTTCACAGGCCCGCACCGCCAGACAGCGATACCATCAGAATTTCCGTTACCAGACCCTCCGCTACGCGGCGGGCACAGAAGCCCGTTGCGGTCTTTAGCTCCGCCAACTCCGACGTCCACCGATGACCGCATAATGCGGTCAGTCGACCTGCGTCTGCATATCAAGCTGTTCGGCAGAAAGTAGATCATCGATTCGCATGGCGCAATGAGATTCTCGACTCGGTTACGCAATTTGACATGAGGTATTGCAAATCGCGAATAGCGTAAGATGATCGCTTCTTAATCTCATCATTACACTTCCGCTCAAAATAAATAAGCCGAAACACTTTAAGAGTGTTTCGGCTTATTTAAGCATCATATAATTAATATTTGAGAAACCAGAAATTTAACGCTTTACGAAAACGCTCTGGCGGCTCAACCCTGTTCAGGCAACGGCAAGTGCCTTGATACGCGAAGACAGGCGTGAAATTTTGCGGGCTGCCAGGTTACGATGAATGACACCCTTGGTAGCCGCACGCTGGATTTCCGGCTGAGCCACCTTCAGTGCGGCATTCGCTTCGTCTTTGTTACCTGCTGCAATAGCCGTTTCAACCTTCTTGAGGAAGGTGCGCATGCGGGACATGCGGGCGGTGTTGCGAAGGGTACGACGCTCCGTCTGACGGATGCGTTTACGAGCGGATGCGATGTTCGCCATTGTTTTCTGTCTGGTCCAGCAAAGTCGATGTGGTGATGCGTGTCCCGTCTGTCCGACGGTCATGCCCGAATAAGGTTGGCTTCTCTAGTCCAGTGCCGGTTCGCACGTCAAGCAGAGTTCTCGGGTGACCGCGCTTTTCGCAGCCGGCAGGCCATGCATATGCCGCAGGCCCTTCGTGCCGACAGCTCTTATTTCATGTCAGGAGCCGGTTGCTGGCGAGGACAGAAGAACGTCGAACGACCGGACTGAGTTATCTTCACGATACCGGGACAAGCTTCCCTGCCCTTCTCTTTCTGACAGTCAGGACAGCACTGGCCGGCGCGGCCATAGACACGCCAGGCATGCTGGAAATAGCCAAGCTCTCCGTCGGGCTGGACGTAATCGCGCAGGCTGGACCCGCCGGCGGCGACAGCTTCCGTCAGAACAGCGCGGATGGCGCTGACAAGGCGCCGGATGGCGGGCATGGTCAGCGTGCCGGATGGCGTAGCCGGATGGATGCGTGCGCGGAACAGGGCCTCGCAGACATAGATATTGCCGAGACCGGCAACGACGCGCTGATCGAGCAGCATGGCTTTGATCGGAGATCGGCGCCCTGCGAGACTTCTGGCCAGGCTGTCGGCGGTAAAGTCCGGCTCCAGTGGTTCCGGCCCCATACCCGCAACGAATCGATGGGAATTTTCTTTCTCTGTCGCCACGAGATCGATGGCACCGAAACGGCGAGGATCGATCAGGCCGAAACGGTGGCCTTCTTCTGTTGTAAACGTGACGTGTTCATGGAGAGCGGCCTCATCGGAAGCATCCAGGGTAACGCGACCGGACATGCCGAGATGCAGCAGCATCGACATTCCGCCGGAGAGTCGCATGAAGATGTATTTCCCGCGCCGGCGGAAACTTTCAATACGCCGGCCGTTGAGAATTTTTGTCAGGTTCTCCGGCAGAGGCCAGCGGAGGTCCGGACGGCGGGCGACGGCAGAGGCGATCCTCTGGCCTTCCAGGCTGGCGCGCATGCCGCGCATCACGGTTTCGACTTCGGGGAGTTCTGGCATTGCGACAAACACGCTATAGGTCGGCGCCATGACCGACAATGCCCCCTACAAGATCCATGAAGCGACGGGCGCCACGGGCGCTGCTGCTGATGAAACCACCGATTTTGGCTATCGCGATGTGCCACTCACTGAAAAGAAGCCGCTTGTAAGGGCGGTGTTCGACAGTGTTGCGAGTCGCTACGATGTGATGAACGATCTGATGTCGCTGGGCGTGCATCGGGTCTGGAAGCGGATTTTCAACGCGCAACTGGCGCCTCAGCCGGGTCTGTCCCTGCTCGACCTTGCGGGCGGAACGGGCGATGTGACATTTGGCTGGCTGGCCGGCGGCGGTGGCCCTGCGATCATGACGGACATTAATGAGAAGATGCTGTCCGTGGGGCGGGACAGGGCGATTGCACGGGGCTATGTCTCAGATCTGTCGTTCTGTGTGGTAGATGCGGAGCAGATTCCACTGGCGGATCGTTCGGTGGATCGGGTGACGATCTCTTTTGGTCTGAGAAACTGCACAGACAAGATGGCCGTGCTGAAGGAAGCGAGGCGGGTTCTGAAGCCCGGCGGGCGCTTTATGTGTCTGGAGTTCTCACAGGTTCAGGTTGCGGCTCTGGCGCCGGTCTATGACGCCTGGTCGTTTAAGGTGCTGCCGACGATGGGACAGCTCATCGCGAAGGACCGCGACAGTTACCAGTATCTGGCGGAGAGCATCCGCATGTTCCCGGATCAGGAGACGCTGGCGGACATGTTCCGGGAGGCCGGATTTGCGCATGTGAAGTATCAGTCGCTTTCTGGCGGCATCGCGGCGATTCACTCCGGCTGGCGGCTCTGATTTCGCATGAAAGCCGCAGCGGCGCGAGGTGACGGAGCAGCGCAGAAGCGGGTTCTGCTGATCGTCAGCGGCGGGATCGCGGCCTACAAGGCGCTGGAGCTTGTGCGGTTGCTGAAAACATCCGGCGTGGATGTTCGCTGTGTGCTGACAAAGGCGGCGACGGAGTTTGTCACGCCGCTCTCGTTGCAGGCGCTGAGCGGAGAACCGGTCGGACAGGATCTGTTTTCGCTGACGGACGAGCAGGAAATGGGACACATTGTGCTGTCCCGCTCGGCAGATCTGGTTGTGGTGGCACCTGCGACGGCGAACATCCTGGCAAAAATGGCACAGGGACTGGCGGATGATCTCGCGACGACATTGCTTCTGGCGACGGATACGCCGGTAATGGTCGCACCGGCAATGAACGTGCGGATGTGGGAGCATCCGGCGACACAGGCCAATATGGCGCTGCTGGTGGATCGGGGCGTGATGGTTGTCGGCCCGGATGAAGGCGAGATGGCCTGCGGAGAGTTTGGAGCCGGACGGTTTGTCGAGCCCCCAATGCTGCGGGATGCGATTCTCGGGTGGTTTGGAGGGCAGTCCTCTTCTGGCGCAGCTGCTGCGTCAGTGGGGTTTCAGGGTGCGGCATTAGGGTGGGAGCCGCTGGCGGGACGGCGGGCACTGGTGACGGCCGGGCCGACGCATGAGCCGGTCGATCCGGTGCGATATCTTGGGAACCGGTCTTCGGGACTGCAGGGCTATGCGATTGCGGCGGCTCTGGTGGTGCTCGGAGCGCGGGTAACGCTGGTGAGCGGACCTGTGTCGCTGGCTGATCCGGCGGGTGTGAATGTGGTTCGGGTTGAGACCGGGCTGGAGATGGAACGGGCCGTGCGCGCGGCCCTGCCGGTGGACATTGCCGTGTGCGCGGCGGCCGTGGCTGACTGGCGGGTGGATGGAATTTCGGGTCGGAAGCTCAAGAAACGGGCGGATATGGCACCCCCGGTTCTGACGCTGGTACCGAACCCGGATATTCTGGCGATTCTGTCGGCTCCTGGACCGGAACGTCCGACGCTTGTGGTGGGATTTGCAGCTGAAACGGATGATGTGGAGGTCAATGCGGTTGCCAAGCGCACCCGGAAAGGGTGTGACTGGATCGTGGCGAATGATGTTTCAGCTGGTACGAATGTGATGGGCGGTCCGGATAATCGGGCCGTTCTGATCACGGAAGACGGAATTGAGCGCTGGCCGCTGCTGCCGAAAGCAGATCTGGCACGGCGGCTGGCGCAGAGGATCGCGGCGCGGTTTGAGGCGCCTGTGATGGCGAGTGGCGGCGAGCGGGTCTGAGGCCGGGCTTTTTGTTTTTGTATCCGGGAGATTGTGGATGACGGCGCCTTTGGTTCCTGTTTCTGTGCGACGGCTGGCTCATGCGGATGGGCTTCCCCTGCCCTCCTATGCGACTGCAGGCGCAGCTGGAATGGATCTGCTTGCGGCGGTGAGCGGGTCTCTGAGTGTTCTGCCGGGCGGTCGGGCGATTATTCCGACGGGACTCTGCATTGCACTGCCACCGGGCTATGAGTTGCAGATCAGGCCCCGCTCCGGCCTGGCGCTGAAACATGGCATTACGGTTCCGAATACGCCTGGAACGATTGACGAGGATTACCGGGGCGAGATCTGCGTGATTCTGCTGAATACCGGAACGGAGGTGTTTACGGTGGAGCGCGGGATGCGGATTGCGCAGGCGGTAATTGCACCGGTCTTCCGGGTGCTGTGGAACGAGGTGGACGATCTGGACGAGACCGCGCGTGGCATGGGCGGTTTCGGTAGTACGGGATAGTAATTCCTGATCGCTCAGTGACAGGAAGTGTGACAGATACCCGCTGAGCCTTTGACAAAGGGAGCCTGAAAGGGCTCCATTTCTTTATCACGGGCAGAAAACACGGAAAATATGAGCGCCTCTGGCAGTCCTTTATCTGAACGTTTCGCAGCGGATGTGGTGCCACCACGAGCCGGGATGTTCCGGCTGGCAGGTATCCGCGCGCTTGTCTGCATTCTCTGTCTGGAAATGCTGGCTGGCGTCGGAGTGGATGTTCTGACGGAACCGGATGCAGTATCCGGACGGCAGGTGGCGCATCTGTCGCTTCTCAGACTGCCGGACTGTGCACTGCATACGACTTTGCGGATGGCGACGGTTCTCATCGTGGCCCTCGTTTTTTCAGTCTGTTGCGCTCTGGTGATGGTGCGGTCGGCGCGGCTTCGCGAAAATATCCTGTCGTTTCTGACTGAAATGCGGACCATCCCGGTCTGTGGATTCCTTGTGTTTGTCGCGCCGTTTTTCTCGATGCTGATGCCGGCTCATGGCGTTGCCGGAGAATGCCTGGCAGACGCCGCTGTTTTTCCGGTTCTGGCGGGACCGATGACGGCGTCATTTTTGCAGGCAATCGGAGAAGTTCCGGGCGATCTCACTCTTATGGCACGCGGATTCCGGCTGACAGGCTGGCAGATGTTCTGGCGACTGATTGTTCCGGTTTCAGTTCCTGCGCTGGTGCGCGGGATGGCGCGGGCCATGCCGTATGCCTGGCTGGCACTTCTCTGGACAGAGATTTTCATACGGCATCGGGCTTCTTTTGTAACACCGGGTTTGGGAGCCTATGTTTCGGCGGCGGCATCAAACAGCGACGGGTGGCCCGTGGTTCTGTCAGCGGCAGTGATGATGCTGATTGTCGCTATGTATGACTGGTTTATTTTCCAGCCTGCTCTGACCTGGTCTTACCGGTTTGTTGCCGATAATGACGGTCAGCCGGTTTCCGATGGGCCCGAGGAACCCTGGATGCTGCAGTTTGTGCGACGGGCGCCAGCTATCGGATGGCTGGGCGGACATCTTGTACGGACGGCGCGGACGTTGGGAACGCTCCGGCTGGGAACGAAGCCGTTGGCGGAACCTTCGGCGGATATCTCGATACGGTCAGGTCTGCATGAGACAGCGGCTCTGACGGTGCTGTGTGCCCTGACGCTGGCTTTCTGCTGGCAGCCTCTGGTCTTTCATATTGGACCAATCGGGATTGTGCGGGTTGTGGCGCTCGGGTTCACGACGCTTCTGCATGTGATGGCGATGGTGTTTCTGGTATCCGCAATCTGGATTTTTCCGGGTGTGTGGCTTGGAAAACGTCTTGGCGCCATAGCCGGACATATGACGCTTCTGCGGCTTCTTGGTGTGTTTCCGACGGTCATGCTGTTTCCGCTTGCCGCAGCTCTGATCACCGCATTCCGGCTTTCTTCCGGCTTCTGGCTGATGCCGCTTCTGGTGACTGGTCCGCAGTGGCTTCTGGCAACCCGCCTGGTCAGTAGCGTCGCGGAATTTCCAAAAGGGCTGTTCGAAGCAGCCCAGGCTTATAACATCCGGGGCTGGATGTGGTGGCGATCGGTTGTGTTGCCGGGACTTGGCGGTGGCTGGCTTGCCGGGGCGCGGGCAGCTTTTTTTGGAGCCTGGAATCTGGCGATTGCGGCGGAGTTTGTGCGCTGGGGAAATGTCCGGCTGACTTCGGAAGGGATCGGATCGTATATAGCGGAGGCCGTGGAGGCCGGGGACAGCATACGGGCGGCGTTTGGCGTGACGGTGATGACGGCGTTTGCAGCGCTTCTCAGCGCGCTGGTATGGGAGCCTCTGACAACCTGGGTCCGGCGGCGGACAACCGGAGCCGGGTAAGGAAAATTTCGTTCGTTTTTGGGAACTCTGTCATACGTGACGGGTAAGTCAGGCCGATCTTGGCCTGATTTTGAGATATTTTAATTTTTTAAGGGAATTTCCAGCAGAACCGACAGCTGCATGGGACGTAATCAGCCTCCGGAAGACCCTGCGTCCGATCCGAACCGGAAACCGGTTCATGTGGAGAATATCCGGTGAATTCTGACGATCTGGCGCTTTTCGCGCTTGTTGCCGGTGATCTGAGTATTTCGAGGGCCGCCATGGCACTGGGGCTCGATCAGTCCACGGTCAGCCGGCGTATTGGTCTGCTGGAGACGCAGTTGGGTGGTCAGTTGTTTCGTCGCAGTGGACATGGGGTCAGACTGACGGAACGAGGGCGTCTGCTGCTGGATTATGCTGAGCGCGTTGGCCTGATTCTGGATGAAGCCTTTCAGGCTGTGCAATCCCGTTCCGGGACCGGTCCCGCGCATTTATGTATTGCGGCGCAGCCAACGATTGCCCGGATGCTGTTCGGAAGTCTCAGCCGCGCTGTCCGGGCGCGCTTTCCTGCGACCCGTATCCGTCTGATTGAGGGGCTGGCCGCTCAGATCCTTCCCCGTATGGATGCGGGAGAGATCGATCTTTCCATACTCTATGTCCCCGAACACACGGGCGGCCAGCACTGGGAAGCACTTTTGCTGGAAGATGTGCATCTGATCACGCCTGCCGGCCATCCTCTGGAAGGTAGCACGGTGGACGTTCGGGATCTGGGAGCAATTCCTCTGATTCTTCCAAGCACGCATCATGGTCTGCGCGTTCTGGTTGAAAAACTTGCCTCGCGTTATGATTTCCCTTTGCAGCTGGCGCTGGAATGCGATGGTTCGATTTCCATCACCAAGCGGCTTGTCCGGGAAAACTGCGGCTGCACGATTCTGCCTTCAGCAGCCGTTCTGGAGGATATTGCGTCTGGTACACTGAAGAGTTTCCGACTGACGAATCCGACGATCACACGCACAGTGGCTGCGACGTGGCCAAAGAAAAGTCTGCTGACGGATGATTTATCGTCGATTCTGCGGATTCTGCGCCACTGCACGGAAAGCATTGTCGCAGAAGAGCGATGGCCGGATGCCCGTCTCTGCCCGGCCACGACATCCCTTCCTGCGACTGCAGTCGAAAATTCCTGACAATAGTCAGCCGGGGACGGGAATTCCGTCCTGCAGGCGCCATACATGCAGAGGATTATCCCGTTGCAGTGATGCCGGAAGCAGAGCGTCGGGTATGTTCTGATAACAGACCGGCCGGAGGAAGCGGTCCATAGCCTCACTTCCGACAGACGTGGTACGGCTGTCGGAAGTCGACGGCCAGGGACCTCCGTGAACGATGGCGTCACATACTTCGACGCCGGTCGGATAGTTATTGACGAGAATGCGCCCGGCTTTACGTTCCAGAACGGGCAGAAGGACGCGTGCCATTGGATAGTCGTCCGGTTCGAGATGCAGGGTGGCGGTCAGCTGTCCTGAGAGATGGCTGGCAAGCCGGTACATTTCATCGACATTGCGGCAGACGACCAGAAGTGAACTGGGGCCGAAATTTTCTTCTTCCAGAATCGGGTCAGCCAGAAAGGCGGCAGCGTCCGTGCGGTAGAGAACGCCGCTTACCCTGCCCTGCTCTGTGCTTTCTCCATTCCCCGCGATACGGGTCACGGCAGGATGACGGGTAAGTCTGCTGATACCTCCGCACCAGGACTGATGGATTTTCTGTGTCAGCATTGACGCTGGCGGCACTTCTGACAGTGTGGACGCAATGGTTTTCACAAACCGGGCAAGAGCCGGACTTTCGAGGGCAATGAGAAGCCCGGGGCTGGTGCAGAGCTGACCCGCGCCGGTAGTCAGCGATACCGAGAAACCTTCCGCTATATCCTCGGCACGTTTTTCCAAAGCGGCAGGCAGGAGAAAAACCGGATTGATGCTGCTCATTTCAGCATAAAGCGGTATTGGTTGCAGTCGTGACTGCGCGATACGTAACAAGGCTGTTCCACCTTGCCGGGAGCCCGTGAAGCCGACGGCCTGAATGCCCGGATGGCTGACGAGTTCCTGACCGATGGTGATGTCGCTGGCAAAAAGCAGGGAAAACACGCCACCCGGCATTCCGGTGCGTTCGACCGCCTGCAGGATGGCCTGTCCGACTATTGCGGACGTGCCGGGATGGGCTTCATGCGCCTTAACGATGACGGGACAGCCTGCGGCCAGGGCGGATGCTGTGTCACCGCCGGCTACGGAGAAAGCGAGCGGGAAATTACTGGCGCCAAAGACAGCGACGGGACCCAGCGGAACGCGCCTCTGACGCAGATCGGCGCGGGGTGGCCGCCGGTCTGGCAAGGCGGAGTCCAGAACCGGCGCCTCATTTCTTCCTTCGCGGACCAGACGCGCGAACAGCCGAAGCTGGTTTACTGTCCGCAGCCGTTCACCGGTAAGGCGCGGCAATGGCAACCCGGTTTCCTCATGCCCCCTTATGAGAAGAGTCTCCCCGAGCGCCATGATCTCGTCGCCGATGGCCTCGAGAAACAGAGCGCGCTGCTCGCCGGGTAACTGGCGGTATTCATCAAAGGCGGAGACTGCGTGTGATACCGCTGCATCCACATCTTCCGGAAGCGCTCCGCCGAAAGTGGGTTCAGGTATTCGTTCTCCTTCCGGTGTCCATGCACAGAAATCACCTCCCCTGCCCCGCACGTATCGCCGACCGATAATCATGTCACCGCTGAGCTTCATCTGTTTTCTTCCTTTCTTTCTCGCGGACTTACGCGAGGCCTGTCTGGGTCAGGCGCGTCTGCGCGGTGATCTGTGACGGATCGACCATCAGTTCGATCAGGGCCGGTTTTCCCGCAGCCCGGGCGCGTTCAAAGGCAGCGGGAAAATCTTCTGTTCTTTCGACGCGTTCACCATGAGCGCCGAAAGACTGCGCGAACCGGATGAAATCGGGATTGGACAGCGTCGTCCCACTGATCCGGCCGGGAAATTTCTGCTCCTGATGCATGCGGATTGTCGCAAGCATGCCGTTATTGACGACGATAACGACGACTGGCGCATCGAACTGCATGGCTGTCGCAAGTTCCTGCGGATACATCATGAAGCAGCCGTCTCCGGCGAAACAGATGGCCGGGCGTGACGGGTCCTGCAGGCTGGCGGCAACCGCGGCGGGCAGGCCATATCCCATGGCACCGTTCGTGGGAGCCAGTTCGGTGCCGGGTTGCCGGTAACGGTAAAACCGATGGACCCAGGCGGTGTAATTACCGGCCCCGTTAGTAATCACGGCGTTGTCAGGAAGAATGTCATCCAGCCACGCTACGACGCGCGCCAGATCCACACCTTTATGATCAGCGTGGAGCGCAGGAGGAGTCGAGTGCTTCACATAATCAGCATGAGCGTCCCTGGTCCAGGCGCCCCAGGGCACTGACCCGGGAAGCGGGATATCGCTCAGCGCTACGGCAAATTCCTGCATCGAAGCGTTGACAGGAAGATGGGCCTGATAGACATGCCCCAGTTCTTCCGGGTCAGGGTGAACATGGATCATGATCTGTTCCGGCTGTGGCACTCCGATAAGAGTGTAGCCGGACGTCACGGCCTCGGAGAGGCGCGATCCGATGACCAGCAGGAGATCGGCTTTTCGGACGCGGTCTGCCAGCGCGGGAGAAATACCGATGCCGATCTGTCCCGCATATTCAGGCAGACGATTATCGAACAGATCCTGCCGTCTGAATGAGGCTGCGACCGGAAGGCTGTTTGCATGCGCGAAACGCTCCAGCGCCTTACAGGCGGCGGGTGACCATCCGGTGCCGCCAACGATGACCAGCGGGCGGCTGGATGTGGCCAGGAGGCGCTGCATTTCCGCCATTGCGTCTGGCGCGGGAGCCGCATGCGCGATGCGGGGAGCAGGAAGGTCGTTAACCTGAGCTGTCCCGAAAAGCACGTCTTCCGGCAGAGCGATGACGACCGGACCTGGACGGCCAGACAGGGCGGTTGAGAAAGCACGTGATATAATCTCGGGGATACGCTCGATTGTGTCGAGTTCAGTGACCCATTTCGCGATGCCGCCAAACATCTGGCGGTAATCGATTTCCTGAAACGCCTCACGACCAAGAAACTCTGTTTCCACCTGTCCGATGAACATGATCATTGGTGTGGAATCCTGATGAGCTGTGTGGACGCCGTTGCTGGCGTGCGTGGCACCCGGGCCCCGGGTAACGAAACAGATACCGGGACGGCCCGTCAGTTTCCCATAGGCATCTGCCATGTTGGAGGCGGCGCCTTCATGCCGTGTCACGATAGTACGGATGCCGGCTGCGTCATGCAGCGCATCCAGCACCGGAAGATAGCTCTCACCGGGCATGCAGTAGATCGTGTCCACGCCATTAGAGGAAAGAGCGGAAACGAGGATCTGGCCCCCGTTTCTCTGAGAGATCAGGTCAGACATGCTCAAGCTCCAGGCCATGAGTTTCGGGCAGGAAAACAGCGACGATAAAAACAAGCACGTAGGAGCAGGCGGCCCATACGCCGATTGCGAGCGCCAGGCCCATCGAGGTTGCGGTGAAGCCAACGATTGTCGGCACCATGGCACCGGCGCCTCTGCCGACATTGTAGGAAATTCCGGCAGCTGTTCCGCGAATACGGGTCGGGAAGAGTTCCGTAAAACATGCGCCCATTCCGGAGACGATCCCCGACTGAAAAAAGCCGAGCGGGAAGCCCAGGAAGAGCAGAACAGGCATGGACAGATCAGCTGAGTATATGCCAGAACCGTGATGAACGCGCCTGCCGCGGACAGGGAGAAAGTCTTACGCCGCCCGATATAATCACTGACATGAGCCATGAGGACGTATCCCGCGAAAGAGCCCAGGAGATTCACCGCGAGATACAAGGATGTCATATTCACCGTCATTTCGCGGGTCTGGCGCAGATATGTGACGAGCCATGTCAGGATCGTGTAATTTCCTCCCAGCGCTCCGGCAACCATGAGGCATGACAGGATCATTCTGGAGCGTACGCCTGACGCCATAAGCTGTGTAAAAACAGACCGGTCATTTGCCTGTCTGCGTTTTTCGACCGCAACATGGAATGCGTCAGAGTCTTTGATGCCGCGACGCATCCACAGGACCAGAAGTCCTGGCAGAAGGCCCACCAGGAACAGCGCTCTCCAGGCGATCGCCTCGGGTGCGATACTGAAGACAATCCACCATGCCAGCGCGGCCGCAGCATATCCGACTGGCCATCCGGCCTGAACGGATCCGACGGCGCGGCCACGGATACTTTTGTCAACAACTTCGCCGATCAGAATTGCGCCGGCCGCCCATTCTCCGCCGAAACCGACCCCCTGAAGGCTTCGCGTGATGAGAAGCTGGTGGAAAGAGTTCGTAAAAGCTGAGAGACCGGTAAACACGGTAAACCAGAGGATAGCGAGTTTGAGCACTTTCACCCGGCCTATGCGGTCAGCGAGTGTTCCGGCGAGAATGCCACCGACGGCGGACATCATAATGGCAGAGGTGCTGATGATGCCGGCTTCGCCTTTTGTCATCCCCCAGAGGGGCATCAGTGTCGGAATGACGAAGGCGAAAAGCTGGACATCCATCGCATCGAGAGCCCAGCCGAGAAAGCAAGCCCAGAATGTCCGGCGCTGATCAGGCGGCATGGTCTGATACCAGGAAGACATAAAACCTCTCCAGTTCAGCAGATTTTTCTTTTTATTTCCGTCTGGAAGAAACGGTGCGGCGACCATGGCTGAAAACGCCGGACGGCTCAGGGCTCTGCACGCATATCTGTTATGGAGGACGCTCGATCATTCCTTAACCGGCACTTCTCACCCGAACGTGAAAAGATATTTTATGTCCAGCAAGGATGAGAAGACCTCTTTCAGGGAGACTCGAGGTGCGTCACGATCTCCCTGATAAGGGAATCCGGTGTGCCGGACCGCCAGGCAAGCGTTAGCTGCACCTGGTCATGAAAATCCGTCAGCTCTCTGAAGACTATTCCTGCCAGCGACAGTTTGCGGAGCGATGCCGGAGCGAGAACAATCCCGCGACCACCAGCAGCCATACAGAGGGCTGTGATGAAGTCACTGGTCGTGTGCGTGGGAGGTGGTGGAAAACCGCCTGCCTGGGCCAGGCGGATGAGATTGTCGATCAGGCCGAATTTCTCGTGAAACTGAGGTACTATGAATGTTTCTCCGGCAAGGTCCGCTGCTCGCAGCGAAGGTGCGTCCGCCAGCCTGTGGCTGAGCGGCAAGGCTATGACAATGTCTTCGCTGTGAACGAAGCGGGTCATGATGGCTTCAGGATAGACCGGACGAGGACGGACAAATCCGAGAGTGAGTCGGGCATCGGCTATGGCGGCGATCTGATCGGGTGTCTCCATAAGATGCGGCGTGATTTCCAGCAGCGGAAACCGTGCGTGGAGATGACGCAGGACGGATGGCACGAGACCGCAGATAGCGGCGGAGAATACGTATCCGATATGGACCGGGCCACCTTCTCCAAGGCCCGTCAGCCGCGTGAGCCGTGATGCGCGTTCGACATGTGCAAGGATATTCCGTGCTTCTTCAAGAAACAGATGTCCGGCCGGAGTAAGAGTCGGGTGGGAACGCCGGTTGCGCACCAGTAAAGGTGTGCCAACCATATCTTCCAGTCGCATGATCTGCGTACTGAGTGCGGACTGCGCGATATTCAGTTTTTCTGCTGCTCTGCCGAAGTGAAGTTTCTCGGCGAGGACGATGAAAGCATGAAGGTGCCGGTTTTCGATCATGACGGGTTTTAATCTCCGGATCAGATCATATGCACTGAAATACAGAATTGAGGAGATGGTTCATCTCCTTCTAGCATTCCGGATAACGGGCTTTGGCTCCTCATGGCCGGCGGACTGAATAATAAAAACAGCCGGTCAGAACTTCCGGAGACGGATTTTGGAAACTGCGCAGCATTCGGGCCGGCTTGACTGGTCTGATCCTTTCATTCTGGACGATCAGCTTACGACGGATGAGCGACTGATCCGTGATTCCGCACGAGCTTTTGCACAGGACCGGTTACAGCCCCGCGTCATTGAAGCCTATGCGGACGAGCACACCGATCCGGAGATTTTTCGCGAGATGGGCGCACAGGGGCTCCTGGGCGTCACGGTCCCTGAAATCTATGGTGGGGCAGAGGCATCCTATGTAGCCTACGGCCTGGTGGCGCGTGAGGTCGAGCGAGTGGACTCCGGCTACCGGTCGATGATGTCGGTGCAATCCAGTCTCGTAATGTATCCGATCTTTGCCTATGGCTCAGAAGACCAGAAGCAGCGTTACCTGCCCCGTCTGGCGTCCGGGGAACTGATTGGCTGTTTCGGACTCACAGAGCCGGATGCGGGATCTGATCCTGGCGGAATGCGGACAAAGGCTGAGCGGATTGATGGCGGGTACCGCCTGAGTGGCACGAAAACCTGGATTTCCAATTCACCGATTGCGGATATTTTTGTGGTCTGGGCAAAATCCACAGCCCATGGTGGCGCGATTCGGGGTTTTGTTCTTGAAAAGGGAACAAAGGGACTTTCCGCGCCTAAGATCGGTGGGAAGCTGAGTCTCCGGGCTTCGATCACCGGTATGATCAATATGGACGAGGTGGAAGTGGGTGAAGACGCTCTTCTGCCAAATATCGAAGGCCTGAAAGGACCTTTCGGCTGTCTGAACCGGGCGCGTTACGGCATTTCGTGGGGCGTCCTGGGTGCTGCTGAATACTGCTTCCATGCTGCCCGTCTCTACGGCCTCGACAGGAAACAGTTCGGACGGCCACTGGCTGCGACACAACTTTATCAGAAAAAACTCGCCGACATGATGACAGAAATCACACTGGGACTTCAGGCAAGCCTGCGGGTGGGCCGCCTGATGGACGAAGGGCGTTTCGCTCCGGACATGATCTCTCTCATCAAGCGGAACAACTGTGGAAAAGCGCTCGATATCGCAAGGATGTCACGCGACATGCATGGCGGAAACGGCATTTCAGAAGAGTTCCAGGTCATCCGCCATATGATCAACCTTGAAACCGTCAACACCTATGAGGGAACGCACGATGTTCACGCCCTGATTCTGGGGCGTGCCATTACCGGCATAGCGGCGTTCTGACATGAACGCGCCTCTCGCGGGTCTGAAGGTTATCGAACTCGCCAGAATTCTGGCAGGTCCGTGGGCCGGGCAGATCCTCGCAGATCTTGGTGCTGAGGTCATCAAGATCGAGAGCCCGGCGGGAGATGATACCCGCCGGTGGGGTCCTCCATTTGTTGAAAACGCCGATGGAACGCATGACGCGGCTTATTTTCACGCTGCTAACCGGGGCAAGAAATCTGTCTGCGTTGATTTCGCTACAGAGGAAGGACAGGCCGCGTTATGGGAGCTTATCGCTGACGCAGACGTTGTGATCGAGAATTTCAAGGTTGAAGGACTGAAAAAATACGGCCTTGATTACGCCAGCCTGTCAGCCGTCAATCCGCGGATTGTTTATTGCTCAATTACGGGTTTTGGTCAGGACGGACCTTATGCTCCGCGCGCTGGCTATGACTTTATCGTGCAGGGTATGGGCGGGATCATGGATCTGACCGGCGATCCTGCCGGCGCACCGCAAAAGATCGGCGTGGCGTATGCAGATATCATGACGGGTCTGTATGCGGTAATTGGCATCCAGGCAGCCCTGGCACAACGCGAGCGGACAGGCCTGGGTCAGCAGATCGATATGGCTCTCTTGGATGTCATGGTCAGCACACTGGCCAATCAGGCGATGAATTACCTGATGTCGGGGGTGTCTCCGACGCGGCTTGGTAATGTCCATCCGAATATCGCGCCTTATGAGGCCTTTCCGACCTCCGATGGCTGGTTCACACTTGCGGTTGGTAATGATGCACAGTTCCATAGGTTCTGTGAAGTGGTTTCCCTGCCGCACGATATACGTTTTGAAACCAATGCGTTGCGTGTTGCGCTGCGTGAGCAGTTGAGCCCGCTGATTGCGAAAGCAACGCTGCAATGGCAGCGGAACGATCTTCTTGCAGCGCTGGCGGCGCAGGGCGTACCGGCGGGACCGATCAACACGGTGGCTGAGGCGCTGTCAGATCCGCAGGTCGTGCATCGCGGCCTGGTGACGTGGGTGGAGCGCGCCAACGGGGAGCCGGTACCAACGGTCCGCACGCCAATTCGCTTTTCCGACGCGGAGCTGACGATCCGTTGTGCGGCCCCGGGCATGCCTGGTCGTGAGACGCCGGTTTCACAGGAAGATGCCATCACTTCGTGATGGTACACGAACCAGATTGATTTCATAATTTCAACATAAGAAGAAAATCAGATGATGGAAGATCCGCACACGCTGATGGCGCGATCATCTCCTGGGAAATGGCAGATTATTGCAATCTGCGTCTGTGTCCTTCTCAACGGGATTGATGGTTTTGATGTGCTGTCCATCAGCTTCGCAGCACCTGGTATTGCAGCTCAGTGGGGCGTAGATCGCAGTGCACTGGGATTTATTCTCTCAATGGAGTTGCTTGGCATGTCTGCCGGTTCGATTGTATCTGGCAATCTGGCGGACAGAACAGGGCGGCGACCCGTGATCCTCGGCTGCCTTGTAATCATGAGTTGCGGCATGTGGGCCTGCACCCAGGCGTGGGATCTGACGGTACTTTCACTGTGCCGTCTGTTTACCGGCTTCGGTGTCGGGGGGATGCTGGCCTGCGGAACGGTGATGGTTTCGGAACTCTCTAACGCAAAGTTTCGGAACCTTTCACTGTCCGCAATCGCAGCCGGATATCCTCTCGGCGCCGTCGCCGGAGGCTATTTCGCATCTCGTCTCCTGATTCATGGCGACTGGCGCAATGTTTTTATGCTGGGAGGCTGTCTGACACTATTCTTTATTCCGGTCGTAATGCTGTTGTTGCCGGAGTCCGTGACGTGGCTTGCGCAACGTCAGCCACCGCGTGCGCTGGAACGGCTGAACAGAACACTACGTCGCTATGGTCACGAGGAAACATCACAGTTACCGCTCAGAGCGACGACAGTTTCAAAAACCTCTTTGCGCGAACTTCTTTCACCCCCGCTTGTTTCGACGACATTGCTACTGACTCTTGCCTATTTTTCTCAGATGCTGACCTATTATTTCATTCTGAAATGGGTGCCAAAGCTTCTGGCAGACATGGGATTTTCTCATTCCGAAGCTGGCACCGCGCTGGTATGGGTTAATATCGGCGGTCTCATCAGCGGTTTTGTAGTCAGCGCCCTCAGTCTTCGCGTCAACATGAGAAAACTGGTCATGACTTTGCTGATTATGGCTTCGGGGCTTGTCGTCCTGTTTGGTCGTTGCCCGGCGGACATGACTTCAATCCGTGCTGTTCTGACCCTTGCGGGTTTTTGCAGTCAGGGTGCAGTCAACGGGCTGTTTGCCATTATCGCGCAGAGTTTTCCCGAAAGAGTTCGCGGCAGTGGAACCGGATTTGTTTTTGGTTTCGGACGCGGAGGTGCGGCTATAGGTCCTGTTATTGCCGGCTGGCTGCTGTCTCACGGCCTGCTCCTCTCGGGAGTCACACTGGTGATGGCAACAGGCGCGATCGTTGCCGCATGCGCAGTATTTGCACTGGGAGGGGGGACGCGCTCCAAACCAGCGGAGATGACGGCACCGGGAGCCTGATCGTGAAACTTCCGGTCAATTATAAAGAAGTTTTTGGTGAAGGTTTTTCAAAAAACGTTCAGAAGAGACAGTCTTTTTCAAAAAAAGACGGCACCAAAAAACTTTTAATTATTTTTTAACAAAGACTTATCTCTAAGTGCTCTCTGATCCTGGCTGAAGCGAACAGGTGACCGGGACTCAAAAAACAATAACATCATCAGTTTTTTTGCATTTAAATATTTTGAAACAGTCTCTTAGACTTTTGTCGATCTGTTCCATGGCGGCGATACATTATCGTGTCACCAGAAGTGTCGTGATACGGTAATGACACCTCATTATCTGCAGATTGAAGTGTCATTGCCGGAACAGATATTCTCTAGCGGGACAGATCCGGCAGAAGGGCCAGATAGAAATCAATGGCCGGAGTGATGCTGGCGACTGGCGTTCTCTCGTTCAGACCATGTGAGAAGTTTTCAGAAGGTCTCAGAAAGACCGAACTGATGGAATAGCTCGGAACGTTGTGACTTCGAAACCACATGCTGTCACTTGCGCCGGAACTCATGCCGGAGAAGACAGGGAGGCCGGGATAAACGCTGTGCATGGCTTTATCGATGGCCTGAGTGAAATCCGGGCGCATTGGAGAGGCTTCCGTTTCCACGGAGCCCTGAGTGACATCAGTAAAATGAATCTGTGGATCGGCGGCGACTTTTTCGAGTTCGGCCATGATGGTGCTGCGAGGATGACCGGGGAAAATACGACAGTTGATATTGGCGGTGGCGTTTTGTGGCAGGGCATTAAGCGCGTGGCCGCCACTGATCATGGTGACGACGCAGGTGGTGCCGATTTTGCCGATCAGGGCCGGATCGGCGCTGAGAGTGGCGATGGCGTTTCTGTCACCAGGATTGATGGCGAAAGCACGCATAGCGGAGGCAATATTCGCGGGCTGAAACTGTGCAGCGTTTGTGAAATAGTTTTTGCTCAGCGCGTTAAGTTCCGGTCTGAACTGGTATTTCTGAATACGCAGAAGAGCGGCGGCGAGACGGTCGATGGCATTGTCGGCGCGAGGTTCTGACGAATGGCCCCCGGGGTTCGTGACGGTCATCTGGAAATCGGCGTAGGTCTTTTCAGCGCCTTCCCAGGAATAGTAGGATGGTTTGCCGGTTTTTTCGTCGAGGATACCGACGCCGACATCGCCGTTCAGAACCAGATCGGCGTTTGAAAGTTTGTCGGCGAGGATTTTACCGGTTTCCATTGCGGTTTCTTCGTCGCCTGAAAGAGCGAGAATGATATCGCGGCGAGGTTTATAGCCCTCACGCTTCAGTTCGGACAAAGTGGCGATGACAATAGTGGCATCGAGTTTCATATCAGTGGCACCCCGCCCATAGAGGTAACCGTTTTCGACGACGGGTCTGAACGGGTCACGCTGCCAGTCCGCGGGTTTTGCCTCAACGACATCCATATGTCCGGAGAGGACGAGCGGTTTGAGTGAAGGGTCGGAACCGGGCCAGCGGGCGATCATATATGCGGTGTCGCCGAAGGGAGTGATGGTGATATCTTTTGCCTGAAAACCGCCCTCGATCAGAGCGGAACGGAACAGTATGGCGACCTGCGGAGTCTGGTTGCCGGGGCCGGCGACGGAGCGCAGGGCAATAGCTTTTTCGGCAAGGGTCAGGGCCTGGGCTTCGGCCTGCGGGTGATGCGGGATGTCGGCGCGGGCGACCGCCGGGGTAAGGGCTGTCAGGCCGAGCAGGATAAGCACCTTGCGCATTGAGAGTAATCTCCATCTGTCATTCGGTGCGGATGGGTAACATCCGGGCAGAGGGACGAACAGGGGTGCAGATGAGGCTTTCTTCCGGTGCAATGAGGCGATAGCGTGAGGTAATGTACCTCTGATTTCCTTTCCCGTCCGGTGGAAAGGAAATCACTCTCTGACCGAAGACCTGATGCACCCAGTGATGCCGGATTCCCTGCCTGCTTTTCCATCATCTTCAGACCCGGCTCAGTCCGCGGAGACGGAGCGACGGGAGATACTGCTTTCGCTTCGGGATATCCGGCAATCCTACCATCGTGGAGGTAACGCTGATCTGCTGGTGCTCGACGATGTATCCATCGACGTTGCGTCGGGAGAGATTGTCGGGCTGCTTGGTCGGGCGGGCTCAGGCAAGTCGATGCTGCTTCGGATCATGGCGGGACTGATGGCTCCGACATCAGGCGCGGTGATGTGGCGTGGTGTGGCACTGCATGGGCCGGTTGCCGGAATTGCGATGGTGTTTCAGTCCGGTGCGCTGTTTCCGTGGCTGAGTGTGCAGGACAATGTGGAACTGGTTCTGGAGACGCAGGGGATTGCGCGGAAGGAACGCGAAGCACGGGCACGGGAGGCGATCAATCTGATCGGACTTGGCGGCCATGAAAATGCCTGGCCGCGTGAACTGTCGGGTGGGATGGCGCAGCGCGCCGGTCTGGCGCGGGCGTTATCGGTGCGACCTGATCTGCTGCTGATGGACGAGCCTTTTTCCGCGCTGGACGTGCTGACAGCAGAGAATCTGCGCACTGATCTGGTGGAACTGTGGTGCGAAAATAAGCTGCCGGTGAAATCAATACTGATGGTGACGCACAGCATTGAGGAAGCGGTGCTGATGTGTGACCGGATTCTGGTATTCGCGGCTAATCCGGGACGGGTGGAACACGAGGTGCGGGTACCCCTGCCCCATCCGCGACACCGGGACGATCCTGCGTTTCGGGAGTTTGTCGACCAGATTTACGGGCTGATGACACGGCGGGCACCCGTGCTGTCCGAGGCGGACCTTCCTGAGGAAGTGGGCGCTGTCCCCGTGTCTGCTGCCCCTGTGTATGTGGCGATTGCACCGGTGACGATTGGCAGCATGGTGGGACTGATCGAAGGGCTGGCCGCACCTCCGCTGAACGGGCGGGCGGATCTGCCATTACTGGCGGAAAAGGCTCAGCTTGAGCTGGACGATCTGTTTCCTCTGGTTGAGGCGTTGCAGTTACTGGGTTTTGCCGAACTGGAGGACGGAGACATTCTTCTGACGGAGGAAGGGACGCATTTCTCGACGAGTGAATTTGACGAGCGCAAGACGATTTTACGGCATGCGTTGTTGCAGCAGGTTCCGCTGGCGAAAGCCATCTGCACCGTTCTTGATGAACGTCCGAATCACGCCGCGGATGCTGGACGGTTTCGGGAGGAGTTGTGCGAAAGCATGTCGCCGGGTTACGCAACGCAGACATTGCAGACCATCATCGACTGGGCCCGTTATGCGGAACTTTTCGATTTTGACGAGGATGCGGACCAGTTTTTCCTTGATGAGGATGAGGAGCCCCGGCGAACGGGGCGGTGACGATCACCAGCGATGGCCTGGTCTTCATCGCCTCCGCGCATTCGGGAATATCGTCATGCAACGTGATGACTCAGAAGTGAGCTTCGATAAGGTAGATCCACTGCTTCTGTTCTGACTTCAGTCTGACTTTCCGAGGAAACTGAAACATCCGAAGAGCATGTCTTCCGGGAACATTCTGATTCCACCCTCTGATTTCCGTCCTGGAAAGAGCAGAGGAACTTTGCGAAACAGACAGATATCCGAAAGGAACCGGGGTTAGCACAGGACAGAGCCCTGCGAAGCATCGATCAATGGGCAGTCAGCTAAATTCAGATTACCATTTCGGATCGGGGCCTTTGACGATTTCTGCGAGATCATCGGGGCGAACCCATTTACGGAAAGCAGCCTGAACATCTGCAGCAGTAGCCTTGTAGAAGGCCTGAGCCGCGATATCGGGGCTGTTGAGAGGCAGACCGAGACGAATCAGGCGGAGATAGCCTGAGGCAATACTGTCGAGGCTGGCACGTTCGAGAGGCAGACCGCGCAGTAGGCCGGATTTCGCGATGTTAAGTTCGTCTTCTGTGACGGGGGAGGTCTGCATGGCGCGGATGTCGTGGAGAGCAGCCTCACGCGCCTGTCCGACTTTATCGGGATCGGCGCCATAGGATACGGAATAAGCTCCGCGGGTACGTCCGATGCTGAAACCGCTGCTGACGGAATAGACATAACCGGTTTTGACCCGCAGATCGCGATAGAGACGTGACGAAAAACCTCCGCCGAGAATTTCATCACCGACACTCAGCATATAGCGCTCGGGATTTGCAGCGGTAAGGGTGAGGCTTTCGGCCAGGGCAACGGTATCCTGGACGTTGCTTTTATCCGGGACATGAGCGCGGGAGGCCTTGCTGTCTGGCCTGGCTGGCAGATCGACTTCCGGTTTCGGACCGGAGGCTTTCCATTCGCCGAAAGTTTTTTCGACGGTGGCTCGGGCTTTTTCCGGAGTGATGTCACCAGTGATGACGATAGTGGTCATATCGGGGCGCCAGACGGCGCTGTAATAGGCGCGGACGTCGGCGAGGGAGAGGGCCATGATGGTCTGCGGGGTCGCCTGCCGCAGGGTCGGGTCATCCTTCGGGGAGATAGCCGACCTGATAGCGCGACCGAACAGATAGCCGGGGGACTGAAGCTCTCCGGCCTGACCCTGTGCGGCCTGCATCTTCACAACCTGAAAAGCCTGCGCCGGGAATGCCGGATGCAGTTCGTTTTCCGCCAGAAGGCTCATGCCCTGATCGAATTTTGCTGAGGGAATATTCAAAGAGAAACCTGTTCCTGCACTGGCCCAGGCCGGCACGTCATCCAGGGCTTTGCGGAAAGCCAGCCGATCATGCTTTGTCGTTCCGTAACTGAACAGATCTTCGGTGACGCCGGCCAGACCTTCTTTACCTTTAGGTAACTGGATATCCGGATTATTGCGGATTTCACCTACGACCTGGATGGTATGACTGACATCAGACGGATGAACGATGAGCGTCAGACCATTGGGCAGGGTCTGAACGCTGGGTGTCGGGACCGGGGGCGGCAGGTCAAGTTTAGCCAGTGCCGAGGTAGCCCAGTCCGGGAGTGCGACGGGCTTATCGGGTGCGGAGGCGAAGGACTCAGCGCCGCCGAAGCCCTTGTCACTCTGAGGTTTTCCGGATTCTTCCGGCGTCAGGATAGCCGTGACAGCGCGGGACGGATCGAGAATACGGGCTGCGAGACGGTTTACGTCATCCGGGGTAACGGCGCGGTAGGCGGCGGCAATGTCATCCGGCGCGGAGAGGTTCTGAAAAGCCAGTGCCTGGGACCAGCTTTCGGCAAGGCCACTGATGGAATTTGCGGAGAAGCCGAGCTGGGCGACTTCCTTTGTTTTCGCGGCTTCGACGAGTTCGGCCGGGACGCCATGGGCGCGGATATCAGCCAGAATCGCCTTCATTTCGGCAAGGGGTTTTGCGGAGTCGCCGCCTTTCGGGAAAGCGGCGACGGCGATGCCCATACCGGCACGTTTGATCGGGCTGAATTCGAATCCGGCGAACAGGGCTTTACCAGCGGGAACGAGCTGGAAGAGCGCGCCACGCTGGCTGCCCAGAACATCAGACAGGATATCGGCGGTGGCAAATTCCTTCGAGGTCAGACCGGGCATCGGGTAGGCGATGGTGGCGATGCCAATCGGCAGATCGGTCGGGAATGACAGGGCCTGAGCTGGCGGGGGCGCCGGATTGACGGGGGCGCGGTCTGGCAGAGTCCGGCTCGCAATGGCACCGAACGCCTGTTTTACCTTATCGAGCGTAGCCTGAGGATCGACATCGCCGACGATGACGAGGATGGCGTTATTGGGCGCGTACCATTTTTCGTAGAAACTGCGCAGGAGAGCAGCATCGGTTTTATCGAAGGATGGCCGCGTGCCCAGAGCGTCGTGCTCGTAGGGCGTGCCTTTATAGAGGATCGAACGGAGCTGCGAGATGTAACGATAAACGGGGCTGGAAAGATCGCGGGAGACTTCCTGCTCAATGGCGCCACGCTCTTTGTCCCAGTCGGCCGCCGACAGGGTGAGGCCATTCATGCGGAGCGCTTCGATATGAAGCAGCAGGCCGAGATCTTCGGCCGGGGCGGTGTAAAAATATTGAGTTACGTCTTCGGTGGTGTCGGCGTTGTAGCTGCCGCCGAGACGGGCCGCCAGGGCGGCGAGCTGGTCCTTATCGAGATCCTTGCTGCCGCGGAACATCATATGTTCGAGTGCGTGAGCCGTTCCTGGAAAACCATCCGGAGCGTTGGATGAGCCGACGAGATAGTTCAGTTCAGTCGTGACAACGGGGGCCAGGCGATTCTGCACGATGACGACGTGGAGACCGTTAGGCAGGGTAGCACGGGTAACTTCCCCGGCTGTGCTGGCGATGCGGGCCACCTCAGATGGACGGGCTGTGGCGGTGTGAGGTGTGAGGAAGGTTCCGGCGAGAAGACCCGCACAGAGGAATGAGGGAAGAAGTCGCGTCGTTCTGAAAAGCATAATATGTCTGGCGTCCCGCTGCCTTTGATTTTGCAGAGGATCATGCAGGGTCGTCGGCTCTGTGTCACCTCCGCCCGTATTGTATTATGATGTCAGCTCAGACGTTCGGGCTTCTTCCGCTGGCGCGATCGGAGCCGCGGCGGCCGAACCAGGTGAGGACCGGGAGGGCCATACGGAGGATTCCCGGGAACATCATGCAGAGGCGACCGAAAAGTCCATCTATGGCGGGCTCAAAGCGTTCCTGACCCGGGTGGCGAAGGGTTTTCATGACGGCGGCGGCGATGGCTTCGGGCTTTGCGGGCGGGGTCACGAAATTCAGCACTGAGCCGCCACGGGCCATCTCGTCGCGCAGCATGGGGGTATCTACAGCACCGGGAAAAACGGAGGATACAGCGATGGCGCTGGATTTTGTTTCCAGAGTCAGGGCCAGGGCGAAGCTGCGAAGAGCAGCCTTGCTGGCGACATAGACGGCGCTGTCAGCGAGCGGGATAACGGCGGCAAGCGAGTTGATAAAGACGACATGACCTCCGCGTGGGATCAGATGGAGCAATTGCGAGGTCAGCAGCACGGGAGCTGTCAGGTTGATGGCGATCTGACGCTGGACATCTTCCGGGCGAAGGCTGCTGACCGGACCGGGCACGATAACGCCGGCACAATGGATGAGAACCCGGACCGGGCGACCTTCGGCCATAAGCGTAGCGGTGGCACGGCCAATATCTGCGGCACTGGTGAGATCACATGGAATGTGCCGGATCTGTGCAGTATATGGAACCGGGGATGATGGTGCTGTGCGGGACAGAGTGACGGTATCATAACCGTTATGAGCCAGTGCCATAAGAATGGTCTGGCCGATCCCGCCCGATCCTCCGGTGATAACCGCAAGAGGCGGCCTGCCGGTGTACGCTGTATCGCCCGCGAACGGCCCGGTCCTGATCATAGGGTCTCCTGTTTGCCGGTTTTTACACTGGCATGGCTCCTGGTTCCAGCCTGCTTCTCATCACCGGGTAAATTAACGACCGTGTTGTGGCTTCCATACATCGCGGGCATCCGCGAGTGATCCTGTGTGCAAACCTGGCAGACCGGTTTTCATGACTCTGTCTTCTTCGTGGACCCCGCCGGGGCATCTGTCTGCGATATTTTATCCGGCTGTGCCCCGGTGGCGGTCCCCTGAGTATTCTTTTCCGGTTCCACGCTGGCCACGATCCCGGCGTCCTGCAGCGCGCTCCACAGAGCAAAACGGACAGCATTCGCGACACTGTCGACATTTCTTGGTGACGACGTTTTCGCGGAAGCCGTCAGCGTGACCGTGTCGAGAGTGATGGAAGCGACGGTAACGCCTGGCGCCGGGTCTTTCAGGAGGCCGGACACAGTGCCAAGAGTTTCTGACATGACGCTCACGGCTTTCGTCAGGTCAGTTCCGACCGGCATGCCTATGGAGACAGACAGGGCGCCGGCAGGATGTCCCAGGGTCACGTTCCGGACGGCGGATGTGATGAACTGCGAGTTCGGGACGATCATCGTGGAGCCATCGGACAGTCCTATATCGGTAGAACGGACACTGATGCGACGAATATCACCGGTGGTGCCGTTGATCTGGACAAGGTCACCGATGGTTACGGGACGCTCAGCGAGCAGGATGATGCCGGAGACAAAGTTCTGCACGATAGACTGCAGACCGAAACCGATACCAACGGACAGCGCGCTGACGACCCAGGTCATGCTGCTGACGGTGATGCCGATAGTCGACATAACAGTCAGTCCGATGACGATCCAGGCGGCATAGGTGAAAATGGTGATGATGGAAGTCTGGGAGCCGAGGTCCAGATTCGTCGTCGGAAACAGTCTGCCGCTCAGCCAGTTTCGGGTCAGACGAATAAGATAGTAGCCGATAACCGGGATCGCAATGCATTTAAGAATGACGTCAAAGGACAGGGTGATGCCACCGATACTCTGGCCGAACACCACCTTTCCGATATTTCCCGATATGACAGAGAAGTCGAAATCACCACCTGACTGGGCGACGGCAATGCCGACGAAGAGGAGCAGGATGCTGAACAGGCCGCTGAAGACAGTGACGCTCTGATCGACGAGGCGGGGTGAAAGTCCAAGCCGGACCAGATGACAGCCGAGCGGGCCGGAACTAATGAAAACGGTGGAGGCAAGGTCGTTGACCAGGAGAAAAACAAGCGACAGCCCCAGAACGGTGATGACCATGGAACAGATCCACGACAGCATCGTATAGCCCAGCGGGATGTAGCCAATAAGGCTGGCGATCACGCAGAAGACGGAGATGACGAATGCCAGGATCCGGGCGATGCGGCCGATGGTACTTTGCAATGGCGGTGTATCGTCCTGTCCGGTCTCACCGCTCCGCATGATCTGTTTTGGTGTCATGAAGAGCAAGGGTGCGGCGGCGAAGACAAAGACAAGATCGGAAGTCTGAACGCCGAACGGACCAAGGCCCGATTCCGTATCGATGTAACGCAGAACACCTCGCAGAATGAGAAGGAGCGCGAACCACAGGGCATAAGGTCCGAGCGCCCGGGCGGCGGCATTCCCCAGAGGCACAAGACGCCAGTCGGGTTTACGGGGCGCGAGCATGGCTGTGGCTGCGCCGAGAATGAACCCTGCAAGCGGGATCTGGGCGCCGACGAAACCGGCGAGACGGGCGAGGCTGCTGCCATCGACATCGCTGGCACCGGTGATTCCAAGCCACAGGACCAGAGCGCTGCCACCGGAGAAGGCGGCGCAGCAGGCCGAATAGATTACGACGGCGCCGATGCGACGCACGCGACCATCCGGCAGAAGACGGGCAGCGGCGCGACGGGCCTGGGTCAGCAGGAAGAATGGGGCGGTGAAGAGAATACCTGCTCCGGCAAGGCAGATGAGCAGGGTCATAAGGGCTGAACCACGGGCGGTCCCGGCGATGGTTCCGGCAGTCTCACCGGCGAATTCCCGGACGCGGGCAAGGTTTGACGCGGCTTCCGTGGACAGATTGCTCCAGAAAGCGGGGGCTGCAGGAGACGGAAAACGCTGCAGGAGCATGGCTTGCTGGACGGCATCGTTACGCTGGCCGAGCACCTGAACAAGCTGATGCGCCTGAAGTGCGTAGAGGCGGGCACGGGTCAGGCGGGTATCGAGATCCTGTTTCGCTCTGAGCAGTCTGCTGCGCTGCGCCGTCAGGGTTGCCGGCTCGGGCGGGGCATCCTTTGCGGGCGCCGGTCCGAGAACGTCAAGCATGGTTTTGAAGATGTTCTGATAGGGTTCGAGCTTTGCCACAAGGCTGCTGGCCCGGGTTTCTGCGGCGGTGGCGCGCCGGGTCAGGTCGGCGACAGTCATCGCGCCTTCGCTGGTACCAGACACGACGCGCGTGCGAAATACGTCCTGAATGGTCTGTTCGAGTTCGTTCAGAGTGGCATCGGAAGCAATGGTATTGGGAACGGCGAACAGCGTATCCTGCTGGTCAGCGGAGGCACTGGTCATCGCGGGAGCCTCATCGGCCGCGCGGGCGGATATGGGCGCGACACCTCCAGTCAGACCCGTGAAACAGGCAAGGAACACAAGCGGCCCTGCGATGCCCGGCACAAGATGGAAAACAGCCCTCAAAATCGAGGATAACGTCCTCTGGACCGGTTGTGTGATATGGGGGGTAAACGCTTCCGGCATCAGTATTCCTGACACGGTTCCTCCTGATCGATGACCGCCCGAAATGCGGATTATTGTTCTCTGTTCTCTTATTAACCCCCTGAGAGGCAAACTGGTTTCCGGGCTCGCTCGTCAACGGACGTTTGCATATCGAACCGGTTCGGCCATCATGGGCGGAATCAGCAATGTGTGTGTCGGGCCGTAAGTCGGCATACCACCTTTCGTCAACCGGGGTCTGGCCTGGGAGAGCTCTGGCAGGCCGGAAGTTTTCTCCGGACGTGCAGTGCTTTTCAGGGCAGGCTCTTTTCAGGATCGCTTTATGCAGCAACCCGCCAGCTCCCGCGAGCTGACCGTTCGCGGTCTTATTATCGGTGCTCTTATCACCGTGGTGTTTACAGCTTCCAACACTTATCTCGGGCTGAAGATCGGGCTGACCTTTGCATCGTCGATTCCGGCGGCAGTCATTTCGATGGCGGTCTTACGGATGCTGGGCGGTGGCTCGATCCTCGAAAATAATATGGTGCAGAGCCAGGCGTCGGCAGCGGGCACGATTTCGACAGTATTCGCGGTGTTTCCCGCGCTGATTCTGATCGGACACTGGACACGGTTTCCGTACCTTGAAACCGCAGGTCTCACGGCGGCAGGCGGCATGGCAGGAGTGCTGTTCACAATTCCGTTGCGGCGTGCCCTGGTGAACGACAGTCCCCTCCCCTATCCCGAAGGCGTGGCAGCAGCGCAGATCCTGCGGGCAGGGGACACACAGACCGGGCGAGGCAATGGGGCCAGTGGCCTCACGACACTGCTTCTGGGTACTTTGATTTCTGCCGTGTTTTCATTCTTCAGCGGTGGATTACGGGTGGCAGCGGACAGCGCCTCGGTGGTTTTCTCTTCCGGCTCCGCCATATTCCGTCTTTCAACAGGGTTTTCGATGGCGCTGCTTGGTGCCGGTTATCTTGTTGGAATCACGGGCGGCCTCGCAATGCTGTTCGGATACATTTTATCATGGCTGATTGCTGTTCCCTGGCTGACAGCGATAACCCCGAATACGGATCATCTGGCTCCGGCTGCGTTTGCGACATGGATATGGATGCATAAAGTCCGTTTTATCGGAGCGGGGTCGATAGCACTTGCTTCGGTATGGACACTCGGGGAACTGGCCGTGCCGGTCATCCGGGGTGTGAAGGATGCGCTGACATCTGCCGCCGGAGTATCGATCGATAAGCGCGACCTGTCTCCCAGAACGATCGGTCTGACCGGTGCCGGTCTGTTTGTTCTGATTGCTGTCCTGCTGACGATGTTTCTTCTCCCGTTTACGTCACATGTTATCGTGCCGGTGCTGTTCGGTACGGTCTTTCTGTTCGTTTTCGGATTCCTCACGGCGGCTGCGTGTGGATATATGGCAGGTCTTGTCGGATCATCTTCATCTCCGATATCCGGCATTGTTCTCATTGCTACAATTCTGGTCTCGGCTTTTATGCTTGGAATGGATTCTTTCGGGCTTCTACCAGCAGTATTTTCAGAAAACGGCCACCATCTGGCGATCGCATTCACAATCGTTGTTCTGTCCGCGGTCGTTGCAGCGGCGGCAATTTCCAACGACAACCTTCAGGACCTCAAGACCGGGCAACTCGTCGGGGCTTCGCCATGGAAACAGGAAGCGGTGCTGCTGCTGGGATGCGGAGTGGGGGCGCTCGTTGTTCCACCGGTCCTGAACCTTCTTTATCAGGCTTACGGATTTGCCGGAGCATTGCCGCGTGCCGGCATGGATCCGGCCAGAGCTCTGGCTGCGCCTCAGCCAGCAATTATTTCCATGGTATCGACTGGCATCTTTGAACGGAATCTTGACTGGACAATGATTTCGGCGGGACTGCTGCTGGGTGTCATTCTGATCGGGTTGGATCGTCTCCTAAGGCGAGGTGGACTGGCGCTTCCACCTCTCGCAGTCGGGATTGGCCTGTATCTGCCTCCGGCAGTTTCCACGACTCTTGCCATTGGCGCACTGATCGGCTGGTGGCTGCAGCGCCGGACAGGACGCGCGCAGGGCGAAACCGGACCAGGGACGATGATTGCGTCCGGTCTGATTGTCGGCGAGAGTCTGATGGGTGTCGCACTGGCAGCCGTCTCCGGGCTTACCGGTTCGGATAACGCGCTTTCCGTCACAGGAAGTGGTATCGCCCCCTGGGATACAGTGACCGGATGTCTGGGTTTTCTCGTTGTGTGCTGGTGGTTTGTGGCGCGCGTCAGGAAGACGAGTAATTACATTTGACAGTGGCGCTGCCACTCGTCAGCGAGACATCACCGGACCCGGAACCGGCTGTCAGCGGAATGGAGGAGGACTGGCGCGGCACCATGTAAAGGCTCTCATACATCGACAATGTATAAGGGCTGCTCTGGCCGGAACCGGAAAATTTCGGCAGATATGAACTGAGTACCGGTGGCAGATAATCGTACCAGGCCTCCCCGTAAATGAGGTAGCTGGAGGCCGTTGAATCCGTTCCGGCTGGCAACGTGACAGTTTCATTCAGAGCACGGGCAGCACGATTGAGGCCGCAGCTCCATACTACTGTGCCGGTACCACTGCTTCCCACCGAAACCTCGGAAACAACCATTTCGGCGGGATTCGTAGAATAAGGTTCCAGAACCAGCAATGAGGCGGCCAGGACAAGTGAAGCATCGTCCGTGGTCATGGTTTCATACTGAGTCGTCAGGTTTGCGATGGTGTGGGAGGCGGTCGTGACTTTCCGCATGACAATAACGGCGTCTTCAATTTCGGCCCCGCAAATGAACAGAATAATCAGAACGGGTGCCACCAGAGCAAACTCAATGGCCGAAACCCCGCGCCGGCAGTTTCGAAACTGCAACCAGCTTTTCCGGACCAGATCACGAGCGAGTTTTTTTTCGCGAATGAGTTCTCTTTTGTGAAGACGATCTTTACCTGGTATTTTGTGGCTGGCGTCCGAAGTCGTGCCCGTAGAGCGCCGTATCACGTGGCGGGCTCCGCTTTAATGACCACGGTCGAGACCATAGCCAGATTTTGCCCTGCACCTTTTGTTACGGGATTGAAGCCGCCAAGACCTCCGGACAGCGGAACAGGCAGCATATATATCAGCTCGAGAACCACAATATCGCCCGGACTTCCCGGATCGTAATTCAGGCTGTTTGTCAGTTGTCCCCCGCTGCCAAATACCGGTTGCGTTTCCGCCGCGTTGACATCAGAAAAACTGCTGACCGTCTGTACATTGATGTACAGCGAAGAGCAGTTCATATATGATGGTAAGCTCGCGCAGGCCTGAGCCTTGAACTCCGAAGCGTTTCCGGATGCCGGAGCCTGCCCCGTAAGAATCTGGCGGGACATCTGATCCGAAATGGCATCAAGCGAATCCTGGGTGAAATAGATGATGCTCGTCATCACCGATGCGTAGAGGAGCGCAAACAACGGAATCGCAATAAATGCGAATTCAAGAGCCGTCGCACCTGCCTGATCCCTGAAAAATACGCCGGGCGCAGTTGTCCTGTTCAGTGATTTTCGTTCTGCCGGGCCGGCAGCCGGGCACGATGTCGCGCGTCTTTTGATTGGATCCTCTTTTTGCATCTGACCGGCCGCCTGATCACGCGCACCGATTTAAAAAATCTCGTAGCGACAGAAACAGGAGGATACCTTCGCAGTCTGGCGTTAACGGCACGTTTAAAACACCAGGACCCTCCCCTTGCGTGATCCGAAGAAAATATCCTTATGTCCTGCACCGATATGCGCCCAGTCGTGCCGCAACACGTTATGTGTGCCTTCTGAAGCTGTCATACTCGGGACGCATGCGCTGAATTCACGACATTTAATGAACAGAAAGGACCCGGCGAACCGGTATCTCCTTCCTGTATCGGAGACGGTAATGGCAGCATCGATCTCTCTGCCTGTTGAAGGCATGACGTGTGCAGCCTGCGCGGCACGCATCGAAAAGGTTCTGAACCGGCTCGAAGGAGTGACCGCACATGTGAATTTCGCAGCGGGAAAAGCCTCCGTAACTCTGGGCGAAAAGCACGCACCGGTTGGCGATATCGAGGCGGCGATCGGAAGGGCCGGATTTACTGTACCGCATGAGCATGTCGTGCTGTCGATCGAGGGCATGACATGCGCGGCCTGTGCGACACGGATTGAGAAGGTTCTGAATCGGCTCGAAGGAGTGACCGCACATGTGAATTTCGCGTCCGCACGGACGACAGCAGACATCACTCCCGGGCTTGCCGGAATCGATGACCTGATTGCGGCTGTGAAGGGCGCCGGATTTCAGGCGGAGCTGACAGAGACGGATGAGGCAGCGCGTCTGGCGCGCCGCGCCGGATTACGGCGGCGGCTATGGATCGAGTTCATTGCCGGCGCGGTAATGACACTGCCTCTGCTTCTGCAGATGGCGCCGGGTGCTGGTCATGTGCTGATGCTGCCGCGGTGGATCCAGCTTGTTCTGGCAAGTGTTGTGCAGTTCTGGCCGGGACTGAAATTCTATCGGGGAGCATGGGCGGCTCTGCGGGGAGGCGGTGCGAACATGGACGTGCTGGTGGCTCTCGGCACGACGATTGCGTGGCTGTCGAGTGCGGTCGTGACTGTATTCGGGCTGAATGCACCGGTGTGGTTCGAGTCCGGAGCGACGGTCCTGACGCTGGTGACAGCCGGCAGGCTGATGGAGGCAAATGCAAAAGACCAGGCGGCGTCAGGCATTGCGCGCCTGGTGAAGCTCCAGCCGCAAACGGCGCATGTAGAGACGGCGGATGGGGTTCACGATCAGCCCGCAGCGGGGCTTGCGCTTGGTGATGTGTTTGTTGTGCGACCCGGTGAAGCGGTGCCGACGGACGGATCAGTGTTAACGGGAGAATCGGCGCTGGATGAGGCGATGCTGACCGGGGAAAGCCTGCCGGTAATGCGCGGCCCGGGCGATCTGGTGCGTGGCGGAACGATTAACGGGGACGGCGTTCTGCGGGTAAAGGCAACGGCTGTCGGGGCGGACACAGCTCTGGCACGTATCACGCGAATGGTGGACGAGGCAGAGGGATCGAAAGCGCCAATCGAGCGGCTGGTGGACCGGGTTTCAGCCATTTTCGTACCGGTGATTCTGGCGATTGCGCTGCTGACACTGGGGATTGGCTGGGCGGCTTCCGGATCATTTGAATGGAGCCTGCTCAACGCGGTAGCGGTACTGGTTGTAGCCTGCCCGTGCGCTCTGGGGCTGGCGACGCCGACCGCGATCATGGTCGGGGCGGGACGCGGAGCGGCGGCAGGACTGCTGTTTCGCTCGGCAGAGGCGCTGGAGCAGATGGGGCGCATTTCCGTGCTGCTTCTGGACAAGACCGGAACGCTGACGGAAGGGCGACCCGAAGTGACTGGCGTGTTTCCGACAGATGGTCTGGCACGGGGAGACGTTCTGGCACTGGCGGCGGGAATGGAGAGGGACTCCACCCATCCGCTGGCGAAGGCAGTACGGAATGCGGCGACAGAAGCCGGAGTGACACCGGCTGACGTGACGGACGGACAGGCTGTGGCAGGGCATGGACTGACTGCACAGGCTGGCGGCGTACTGGTGCGACTGGGATCGGAGCGGTTTCTGGGAACCGTGCCTCAGGGACCGGCGGCGGAGGCTGCGCTGCTTGGAGAGACTTTGATCGGGGTTGAGCGGAATGGCGTTATTGCGGGATGGATCGCTGTAGCGGACACGATCCGGGCGGATGCGGCGCAGGCTGTCGAGCTGCTGAAGGATCTTGGAATTCGTCCGGTGATGGTGACGGGAGATTCCGAGGCGGCGGCACGACGTGTGGCGACAGCGGTCGGGATAACAGACGTTCGGGCGGGCGTGTTACCGGGTGACAAGGCTGCGGAAGTGGCAGACGCCCGGGAGTTTGCGGGTGAAAGTGGTCTGATCGGGATGGTCGGTGACGGGATCAATGATGCACCGGCTCTGGCGGCGGCTGATGTCGGAATCGCGATGGGCAGCGGCACGGACGTGGCGCTGGATACGGCTGCAGTCGTGTTGATGAGGTCGCAGCTTCTGGCACTTGTGGATGCTGTCAGTCTGTCGCGGGCAACGTCACGCAAAATCCGGCAAAACCTGTTTTTCGCCTGTATCTACAACGGGCTTGGAGTGCCACTGGCGGCGTTTGGAATCCTGCCGCCGATGTTGTCCGGGGCCGCAATGGCGATGAGTTCGGTTTCGGTGGTGAGCAATGCTCTGCTTCTCAACCGGTGGCGTCCTGTCTCGCAGGATGTGCGATCAGTTCCGATGATAGCCGGGGCTGGACAATGACCAGATGAGGCGTAATGGTCGCGACCTGTTGAACACGATGACCGGATCTGCGAGCTGAAAAGTTGCGGGATCGGATCTGTAAGGAGGAAAGAGCGATGAAAACAGAGACATTTCTCGTACAGGGTATGACATGCGAAGGATGTGTTTCATCGATCAAGCGGGCGCTTGAAGGTCTCTCCGGAGTGAAAGAGGCGCGACCTTCTCTGGAAAAAGGCGAGGTCTCAGTAGATTACGATCCTTCTCTGACCGGCGAATCGGCAATCCGTCGGACGGTCGAGGCGGCAGGTTTCGACGTCAACTGATATTTTCGCCAGCGAATTACGTTAAGCCGGCCCGTGTCCCATCAGGTTTCGGCCATGCAGAGTGCACGCGGGGGAACTGCCGGGGCTGGACTTCATTGATCTGGCGGAACGTGGCAGATGGAGTGTGTCGTGGCGGATATGTTGCGACGCTGAGTCAGAAAAGAACGAGGTCGCGGTGTCTCATCCAGCAGAAACCATGAAGCGTAAGTCCTGGGGATGGATGCACGCGCGCAGGCTGGCGCCGTTGCTGGCTCTGTGCGTTGCAGGATGTTCTGCGGAGATGGGCCGGACAATCAACGATACCGATATTTCATGCCTGCGAAAGCAGATGGGTTCTGAGATTCACACCTCTTTCCCGCTTGCGGCAAATACATGTCAGCGCTGGACCAATCACAACACGATTTTCAATCAGAAGACCGCGAAACCAATTCCGCTTAATCTGAAGGGTGCGCCGGATCTGCAGGCTCTGGCTGAAGAATATAGCTATACCTATACGAAATAAAGCTTCAGGTTTCCAGTTCGACGTCCCAGTAGAGATAGTCACGCCAGCTCTCATGCAGATAATTCGGCGGAAAGGCTCGTCCGTTTTCCTGAAGTTCCCAGGTCGTAGGCTGCGCGGGACGACGACGCGGGAACATACGGATTTCCTGCGGCAGATGATCGGCTTTGAGAAGGTTACATGTGCCACAGGCAGTGATGACATTTTCCCATGTCGTTCTGCCCCCCTTGCTGCGGGGAATGACATGGTCGAAGGTCAGTTCATGCGTGGGAAGCTGGTCACTGCAATACTGACAGGAAAAATTGTCACGGAGGAAAACGTTGAAACGCGTGAAGGCAGGACGTCTGGCTGTCGGGACATATTCTCTGAGAGCGATCACGCTCGGCAGACGCATACTGCAGCTCGGTGAGCGGACTTCTGCATCGTATTCGTTGAGAACAGAAACCCGGTCGAGACAGACCGCCTTGATGGTGTCCTGCCAGGACCACAGCGAAAGCGGAAAATAGGAGAGCGGCCTGAAATCGGCGTTCAGGACGAGAGACGGATAGTGCATACTGCCACAGGTCAAAGCGCGTATCCTTTCCCCGGAGACGGCTCATGAATTCCACGGCTGGGCTCGAAACAGAACGCCATGGGTCACGCGTCGTCGAGAATTGTCATAAAAACTATAGGCCCGAAAATTCGCGTACTGCAAGAAAGCGGACTCTGCGGGAATATGAGAGTTCCATGACAATATCGCATGAAAGAGCCCGTTTCCGGCGCCGGGACATCCGGTGAACGGTAAATCCGCCAAGGCAGGTGAGCCGGTTACGACCCGTTTTGCACCGAGCCCGACAGGGCCGCTGCATCCTGGGCATATAGCGGCAGCCTTTTTTGCCAGACGTCAGGCCGGAATGGATGGTCGGTTTCTGTTGCGGATGGAAGATATTGACACGCAGCGCTGCCGGGAGCGGTTTATCGACGAAGCGCTGGAGGATCTGGAGTGGGTCGGGCTGCGGTGGCATGGCGCCGTGATCCGGCAATCAGAGCGAATGGCCCTTTACCGGACAACGCTGGAGGCACTTGATGCCCGAGGGCTGATTTATCCGTGTTTCTGCACGCGGTCGGCGATTGCGCGGGAGCTGTATGAAGCGGCTTCGGCGCCGCATCATGCACCGGACGGAAGTCTGATTTATCCGGGAACGTGCCGGAGGTTGAATGCCGGGACGCGGACCCGGCGAATAGCGGCAGGGGAACCTTATGCATTGCGACTGAATGTCGCGCGGGCTCTGGGCGAAATCGGACCAGCCTCCCTCACCTTCCGGGATCTGAGTCGCGGCACCATCGTGTGTGATCCGCTGGCATTCGGAGACGTGGTGCTGGCAAGGCGGGATGTGCCGGCATCCTATAATCTTTGTGTAACATACGACGATGCGGCGCAGGGTGTGACGCTGGTGACGCGGGGTGAGGATCTGCGGGATGTTACGGCAATCCATCGGCTTTTGCAGGAGCTGATGGGGTGGCCGGAGCCGGATTACCTGTTTCATCCGTTGTTATGTGATGCCGACGGACGGCGGCTTTCGAAACGGGACGGGGCCTTCTCGATCCGGGCGATGCGGAAGGCCGGGATGAGTGCGGAAATGGTGCGGCGGGCAGCAGGGATTCAGGATGATTTCTGTTGCACACACACATAACAGATACACTGACCCCGGAATTTCCTGACTGGTTCAGACCCAGGTTTGTCATGTGGCTTTTTGTCAGTGCTGAGGAGAAAATCAGCAATTTCCTGTTCGGACGTAACTTCACAGGATGTGAACGTCCGGCTGTTCCGCATTGGCATGAAACCTTCTATTGTGCTGCGCCGCCGGGAGACGGCTTGTGACCGGATCTGTTCCGGTCTCCACTTCTCAGGATCGAGATCATGTCTTTCATCGCCGACCGCCTGAATAAAATCAGCCCGAGCCAGACCATTGCCATTACGGCTAAAGCCAGTGCACTGAAGGCGGCAGGGCGCGATATTATCAGCCTGTCGGCAGGCGAGCCTGATTTCGATACTCCGACGAACATCAAAGCGGCGGCGATCCGGGCGATCGAGACAGGCCAGACGAAATATACGGATGTCGCGGGTACGCCTGCCCTGCGTGCGGCTGTGGCTGAGCGATTCCGGCTGGATTCCGGTCTGGATTACAAGCCAGAGGAGATCATTGTCTCTACCGGCGGCAAGCAGGTTATTTATAACGCGATGGTCTCGACCATTAATAAGGGCGACGAAGCGATCATTCCGGCACCGTGCTGGGTGTCCTATCCGGATATTGTAGCGCTGGCTGATGGCGTGCCGGTGGTTGTGCCCTGTCTTGCGGAAAACAGTTTCAAGCTGACTGCGACCGAGCTTGAGGCAGCGATTACGCCACAAACGAAGTGGTTCTTTCTCAACTCACCATGTAACCCGACAGGCGCGACCTATTCGGCCGAGGATTTGCGACCACTCTGCGATGTGCTGCTGCGACACCCTGATGTCTGGATCTTTACCGACGATATCTATGCAAAGCTGGTTTATGATGGTTTTAAGCCGGCGACGATTGTTGAAGTCGAGCCGAAGCTGCGGAATCGCACCGTGACGATGAGCGGGGTATCGAAGGCTTACGCGATGACGGGCTGGCGGATCGGGTTCTCGGGAGCGCCGGTGGAACTGACGCGCGCAATGAATAAACTGCAGGGGCAGTCGACATCGAACCCGTGTTCGATCGCACAGGCGGCGGCACTTGAGGCTCTGACGGGGCCACAGGATTTCATCGGGACGATGTGTGAAACCTATCGGGGACGGCGCGATCTGGTGGTGTCGATGCTTAATCAGGCGAGCGGGCTGAAATGCGCACGACCGGAAGGAGCGTTTTACGTATTCCCGTCGATGGCGGAATGCTTTGGTAAAAAGACCACTTCGGGCAAAGTGATTGATACGGATGAAGCGTTTGTCACTGCTCTGCTGGATGAAGAGGGCGTGGCGGCTGTGCATGGATCGGCGTTTATGTTCGCCGGGCATTTCCGGGTATCTTATGCAACGGATACTGAGAGTCTGAAGGAAGCCTGCACGCGCATTCAACGTTTCTGTGCGAGCCTGCGCTGAGAGATAGAGAGACGGTGAGTAATGGAAGGCGGAGCGGCTTCAGTGGGGCAGATTTCAGAGACAGGCATATCCCGACCTCGTCTGGCAAGGCGGCTTGACGGGCTGCCCGCTCCGGCGACCATGGAGATGGCCCGGAAGGCGCGGGCTTTGCGGGCGGAGGGACACAATGTGATCTCCCTGGCTCTGGGCGAGCCGGATTTTCCGACGCCACCTTATGCGATTGAGGCTGCACACGCGGCGGCGCTGGCGGGAGATACGAAATACCCGCCGGTCGATGGAAAGCCGGCACTGAAGGCGGCGATTGCACGGAAATTCGAGCGCGAGAACGGGCTGAATTTTGCGCCTGACGAACTGATGGTTTGTAATGGCGGCAAACAGGTCATCTTCGATGCGTTCATGGCAACGATTGATCCGGGTGACGAGGTCGTTGTTCCGGCGCCATACTGGGTAAGCTACCCGCTGATCGCACGGATGTTTGGCGGAGTTCCTGTGCATCCGGAATGTGATGAGGCGGACGGGTTCAGTCTTCGGCCGGAACGGCTGGCAGCGGTGATGTCGCCAAAGACGAAATGGCTGGTACTGAATTTCCCGAATAATCCGTCAGGCGCTCTGTGCACGGAAGAAGATTTGCGCGGCATTGCCGCCGTACTTCGGCGGTATCCTGATGTATGGATTCTCTCTGACGAAATCTACGAACACCTTGTTTTCGATAACCATTCGTTCCGATCATTTGCAGCAGTGGCGCCAGATCTGAAAGATCGGGTGCTGACGATGAACGGAGTGGCGAAAGCTTATGCGATGACGGGCTGGCGCGTGGGTTACGCCGGTGGGCCACGCGAGTTGATTGCAGCAATGCGGGTGGTTCAGGGCAATGCGACCTCAGGTGTCTGCACAGTGGCGCAGGCGGCAGCGGCGGCGGCGCTGGACGGACCAGCGGATATGATCCGGGAGATGGTGGCGACCTATGCGCGGCGGCGGCTACTGGTGGTCAAAGCACTGCGGGCCATTCCCGGGATGACCTGCGCGATGCCGTCAGGAGCGTTTTATGCGTATCCCGGAGTTGCGAGCTATCTTGGAAAAACCACAAGGAATGGCCAGCTGCTGAGGACAGACATAGATTTTGCGATGGCATTACTGGAGCAAGCCTATGTGGCAACGGTTCCGGGAAGTGCTTTCGGGCTGTCGCCTTATCTTCGGCTGTCCTGCGCAACCTCAGATGCCGTCCTGAAAGAAGCCTGCGAGCGGATTGCGGAATTTACAGCGACATTACACTGAATGGATGAGTTTAAATTGTTCGTTTGTGCACCAACTGGGATTGAAGATTTCGAAGCGATCTGATGACTGGTTGCGGAAAAATATCCCGGATGGTCATCTGGATGCGCCGAGACAAAGGCATGCTAGGCCGCCGTATATAAAGAGTTGTATCAACCGCGGCTTCAGCGGGATGTTCCGGTTCTGTATAAAAGTAAGCAATGAGAGCGCGGCGAGGACGGTCCCCCGGAAGCGAGGTTGGATAGCCATGTGCCGCGATTGGCGACTGTCCCATGATGACGGTTCGCCCAAGAAGCGGTAAAATACTGATCTCGGCACGATTTTCATTCATGTTCCAGAGTTCGAGCGCACCGCCATCGAACTCGGTCCAGTTTGCGTTCAGATAGGTGATGACCGCGATGCGGTTTTCCAGTCCAGTGGACGGATGACGCTGAAAATCAACATGAATTTCAAAATGGCCGTCCGCTCCGGCTTCATGCACACCACCACCAAGAAGAGTGAGATCAGGCTGTAGTGACATAATTCCTGTTACGGATTGCAGAAAAAGGATGAAATCCGGAGAATTAATGACTTCGAAATAATGCGCCGCCAGCGCTGGCAAATCACCGGCATTATTCATCATGCGTTTCTTTTGCAGAGCTGTATAATGCGGCGCCCAGTCAGCTGACGGAAGCGTTTTTATCTCCTCAGCCACTTTATTGAGAAAATCTGCGTCAAACAGATTGTCGATAATCAGATGAGGAAAGGGACTTGCTTTGACGAACGAACTGGCGAGCGCTTTGCCTTTCGTTTCCGAGGGAGGATGCCACACGGAACTGGTGTCCGATCTTCGGGAAATGATGAGCTGATCTGTCGTCATCGAAACCGATCCTTTTCCCTGGAGAGGACAGGAAATATTGGTCAGATCGTCTCATTTATATTAAATGTATTAATATTTTCTTTATTATATGAATCAATAACAAAATTCCATTAAATAATATCCCGACATAACGTGATGCCGGCCCTTGCAATGAGTTGTATCGGGCGATCGTATCGCTGGACGCATGACGTGCCGGATGTCACCATATCCATATGATTCCTGAATTTATCTCCCTCACCATCCCGCGCCCAACGGAAGCCGGTCTCTCGGATGGTTTCCGCGCTGTCGTCACGTTACTTGACGCCGGTAATCTGCAGGCATCACTGAAACGGTTCGACCGGGAACGCCGTTTATTCGATAGCTGGGCAGCGCTCGTTTACCTGCGGTTTTCGCAGGATACGGCAAGTGAAACGAATAAGGCCGAACGTGATTATGCTGACAGGCTGGGACCGAAAGCGACGGCGCTTGAGGTTGCTATCAAGAAGCGGCTGCTGGCACTACCCGAGCGGGAAAAACTGATTGCGATTATCGGATCGCATGTCGTTCAGCTCTGGGAGAGCGACATCACAACATTCGATGAGCGCATAGAGACCGCGCTTGAGGAAGAGTCCAGACTTTGCAGTGAATATACGATGCTTCTGGCGTCGGCGCGGATCACCGTTGCGGGCCAGACGGTTAATCTTTCAGGACTGGCACCCTGGCTGGAGAATGCGGACCGGACGGTGCGTCACGAAGCTGAGCAGGTACGCTGGGCGTTCTTTGCTGAGCATGGCGAGACTCTCGATGCACTATATGCGCGCCTGGTGTCATTGCGGACAGGGATGGCGCGAACATTGGGCTTTGAGCGGTATACGCCTCTGGGCTACCGGAGAATGCGCCGCGTCGATTATGAACCAGAGCAGGTGGCGCGCTTCCGTGACGAGGTGTTGACGCATGTTACGCCTCTGGTGGCGAAACTGCTGGAGAAGCGGCGCCAGGAGATGGGCTGGGATCATCTCCGTTACTGGGATGAGAGTTTCATTGATCCCAAGGGCAACCCGAAACCGGCTGGAGATTATGACCTTCTGATCGGACGGGCACAGACGATGTTCGACCGGATGCCGGGAGAGATCGGACTGTTTTTCGCGGAAATGGTAAAGAATGGCTATCTTGATCTGAAGAATCGCGACGGTAAGGCCGGTGGCGGGTTTTGTACCGCGTTTCCATCTGTCAAAATGCCCTTTATTTTCGCGAATTTCAACGGCACTCATGGGGATATCAGTGTCTTTACCCATGAAATGGGCCATGCGTATCAGAACTGGCGGAGCCGTGAACTGCCGGTCATCGATGAATTGTGGCCAACGATGGAGGCTGCGGAGATCGATTCAATGGGGCTGGAGTTTCTGACCTGGCCTCATATGGAACTCATGGTTGAGGATGGTGCAGCCGATCGGTTCCGAAGAATGCATCTCATCTCGTCGCTAAGCTTTCTTCCTTATGGAGTCTGTGTAGATCATTTTCAGCACGAGATTTATGCGCGACCGGAGATGAGTCCCGAGGAACGACACGCAACCTGGCGAAAACTGGAACAGTTGTACATGCCGTGGCGCGATTATGGGGACATTGCCTATCCGGCTAAAGGTGGCCGCTGGCAGGCACAGGGTCATATTTATAAATCTCCTTTTTATTACATCGATTATACGCTTGCGCTATGCTGTGCGATGCAACTCTGGCTGAGGTCGCGCAAGGACGAACCTGCGGCGATGAAGGCTTATGAAACTCTGTGTGCGCAGGGTGGTTCGATGCCGTTCACAACACTGGTGGCTCAGGCTGATCTGGTTTCGCCGTTTATCCCTGGAGCGCTCGCGGACGTTGTGCGTGAGGCATCGGTCGTACTTGGCGCAACAGATTAATATGTCCTGAATCTGGGACCTTTCATCAGTTAAGTCCGATGATAGCTATGACGATCTGGATAGTTGCGAAGAAGGTTGTTTTCAGCTTGTCATAGCGTGTTGCGATAGCTTTAAACTGTTTCAGCTTTACAAAAATTATTCAGTGATGTTTCGTTTTTTATAAAGCACGAAGCGGGTTTTTCATGGCTTTCGGTGATTTTTTCCTGAAGGGATAACCTCTGTTATCTGCCGTTCTTTGGGCTTTTCAATAAACGGATCGGTGTAATAAGCCTTATCAGCGATGAAGACTTCGGAATCGACTTTTATCCGGAAGAATGTCTGCTTCAGTGATGTCGGCCCTTTATCCGGATGTCAGGGACAGATCAGCAGCCTTTTCCTGTGGCATCGACCATTATCGCGTGGATTTTGGTGATCAGTCCACCCTGGGACCGTCCGATAGCCTGACATGTATTCATTAGCATAATCAGCAATCAGATAGCGGAAAATCCGCCCGGTCACGCGCTTTCGCATCAGCGACGTAACTGCCGATGTACGTTCTTCCTGTCACCGCATCAAACAGCCAGATCGTGCCAGAGAATACCTGCGCGGTAACAATGCAGCACGACTTCGACAAACAGCAGGCGTGCGACTGAAACAAATCTTCTCTGAGGCTCAAAGAGTATTTTTTAAATTCTTCCGCTTTATCAGTCAGCAGCGCTGACCGTAGTTATATCAGGAAACAAAAAAGGGAGGACGAAATCGCCCTCCCCTCTTCAATCTCATAACGACTTTGAGCGGGATCAGAAATCCATATCGCCCATACCGCCCATTCCGCCGCCACCCGGCATTGGAGGAGCCTTCTTTTCCGGTCTCTCAGCAACCATAGCTTCCGTCGTGATCAGCAGGCCTGCAACCGAAGCCGCATCCTGAAGAGCCGTGCGGACAACCTTAGTCGGGTCGATGATACCGGCATCAACGAGGTTCTTGTATTCGCCGAGCTGAGCATCGAAGCCGTAGGCATAGTCATTCGACTCGAGCACTTTACCAGCGATGACTGCACCATCTTCACCGGCGTTGTGAGCGATCTGGCGCAGCGGAGCCTGAAGAGCCTTGCGGATGATTTCGCCGCCGACTTTCTGGTCTTCGTTGTGATAATGCAGATGCCCGAGAGCCGTGGACGCACGGGCCAGAGCAGTGCCACCACCAGGAACGATACCTTCTTCGACAGCGGCGCGGGTTGCATGCAACGCGTCATCGACGCGATCCTTGCGCTCCTTCACCTCAACTTCTGTAGAACCGCCTACGCGGATGACAGCGACGCCACCAGCCAGTTTCGCGAGACGCTCCTGCAGCTTCTCACGGTCATAGTCCGAGGTGGTCTCCTCGATCTGTGCACGGATCTGGTTGCAGCGCCCCTTGATGTCGTCGCCGTTACCAGCACCTTCGACGATTGTGGTGTTCTCTTTCTCGATATGCACCTTTTTGGCGCGACCGAGCATCGGCAGCGTGACGTTCTCAAGTTTGATACCGATGTCTTCGCTGATGACCTGACCACCAGTGAGAATCGCGATGTCTTCGAGCATCGCTTTGCGACGATCACCGAAACCCGGAGCCTTGACAGCGGCGATCTTCAGACCACCACGCAGCTTGTTGACGACCAGCGTAGCCAGAGCTTCACCATCGACGTCTTCGGCGATGATAACCAGAGGACGGCCGGACTGCACAACAGCCTCGAGCAGCGGCAGAATCGGCTGAAGCGAGGACAGCTTCTTCTCATGGATCAGGATATAGGGGTTATCCATATCCGCGATCATCTTTTCCGCATTCGTGATGAAATACGGGGAGATGTAACCACGATCGAACTGCATACCTTCGACGACGTCGAGCTCAGTATGGAGGCCCTTGGCTTCCTCAACTGTGATGACACCCTCGGATCCGACTTTCTGCATGGCCTGCGAGATCATCTCGCCGATCTCATGCTCTCCATTGGCGGAGATCGTGCCAACCTGGGCTGTCTCGGCAGGGGTCGTGATCTTCTTGGTGTTTTTCTTCAGCTCTTCGACGACAGAAGCAACAGCCTTATCGATACCGCGCTTGAGGTCCATCGGATTCATACCAGCAGCGACAGCCTTATGGCCCTCGCGGACGATAGCCTGAGCAAGCACGGTTGCTGTGGTGGTGCCGTCACCGGCCACGTCATTGGTCTTCGAGGCCACTTCGCGCAGCATCTGCGCACCCATGTTCTCGAACTTATCGGCCAGTTCAATCTCTTTCGCGACCGACACACCGTCCTTGGTGATACGGGGCGCACCAAAACTCTTATCGAGGACAACATTACGACCCTTCGGGCCGAGCGTCACTTTGACGGCGTCTGCGAGGATGTCGACACCGCGCAGCATACGCTGACGTGCATCACCACCGAACTTTACGTCCTTAGCAGCCATGAAAAATTCTCCTTAAAGGATGAAAACGATCAGAAAGGGGGATCAGAAGCCTGATCAGGAGGCGATCACGCCCATAATGTCGCTTTCTTTCATGATCAGAAGCTCTTCGCTTTCGATCTTCACTTCCGTGCCGGACCATTTACCGAACAGAACGCGGTCACCGGCTTTGACATCGAGTGCCACGATCTGGCCCTGTTCATTGCGGGCGCCCGGACCGACAGCGACGACTTCGCCTTCCATCGGCTTTTCTTTTGCTGTGTCGGGAATGATGATCCCGCCAACGGTCTTTTCTTCGCTCGTCAGACGACGAACCACCACACGGTCGTGCAGGGGACGAAATTTCGTCATTATGGATCGCTCCATGTTCTTTTTTCGGGACGACGCCCTCAGAGTAAGCGACGCCGCCTCTTGCCACGCGCTCTACGCCGCGGTGCGTTAGCACTCCCACCCCGGGAGTGCCACAATGGAGATAGGAGCGCTTCAGAAGAGTGTCAAGGATGTCTGGCACTTTTCTTCACAGAGTGCCAGTTAGCTGGATTTATCTCAGCTTTTTCAAAATACGACGAAACAGCCAGATCGTAATGCAGAGACTTCCGGCGCTCACCGGATTATGCCTGAACAAGAGACATAACGATCGTGACAAACATGAGAATTTTTAAAGCCAAAGAAACATTATGAGAGAAAGGAAACTGACCCTCATAACAGGCAGCGTTATACAGCACTTAACCTGACAACTCAGGTAAAAACACAGGGCCATTACAGGTATACATATAACCTGTTATTAAGGCCCTGACTGCATCAGATCAATCCACAGACTGTTTTGCTGGTTACTGTCGCAACCAGCAGTGTAGTCTCAGATTGTTTTGAGATTCGTCGCTGCGGCTTTCCCGCGCTCAGTGACCAGCTCGTAGCTGACCTTCTCGTTCTCAGTAAGACCAGTCAGGCCGGCTGCCTGTACGGCAGTGATGTGGACGAAAACGTCCTTATCGCCATCATCAGGCTGAATGAAGCCGAAGCCCTTTGTCGCATTGAACCATTTTACTGTGCCGGTGGGCATTGGAAACATCCTTCCTCGTAGAGCGCGGCCCGACCTGAGGACGAGCGCACCGGTCAGTCGGACAGCCACACTCTGTGACGCCTCTGACTTAGGCGCATCCCCTCACGATCCGGCATCATTGTCAATCGCAGTTACATTCAGAGGACAAAAAGAGGGACCTGCTCCATAGACGGCACAGTAATAAGTCCTCTGTCAGTAATCCGGATATCCGGAATGACCGAAAGCGGAATCAGATTGAAACCCATGTAAGGCAAGGTACAGCCAAGTTCACTCCACGCCTGTTTCAGTTCTTCTGTCTGCTGCGCGACCGTCCCTGCCCGCTCATCCGAAAGCAGTCCGGCGACGGGAAGCGGAACGAGTGCTCTCACCTTGCCTTCCGATACAACAACAACACCGCCACGGCTGTCGCGCACGGTTTCAACGGCGAGGCGCATATCGGCTTCATTGCGTCCGGCTACGATGATGTTGTGCGCGTCATGTCCGACACTGCTGGCGACAGCGCCGCTGGTGAGACCGAAGCCGCGAAGAAGACCGTGCGCGATACCTCCGTTGCGTCCATGCCGTTCAAGCACGGTAACGAAACAAAGATCATGTTTTTCGAGCAGCGTGTCCCAGTTTCGCGCTTCTTCTAACTCAACGACCTCATGAAGAAGCGCGATATCACCGGGACCGCTGATCCCAATCACATTAGCGTGACATTCTCCAGCCGGAAGTTCTGGCACGAGGGGACCAGTCTCCGGAAGGATAACGGTGCGGTAAGCTGCTTCCGGATAGCGGTAGCGGGATTCGGACAACTGACGGTCCAGGATAGGCGTGATTTTACGATCCGCGACAACGTGTGTTCCACCGTACCATGTATCCTGGACCTCCATGGAGTCATTGAGGATAACAATATCCGCCCGGCGTCCGCCGCCGAAGCCGCCGATCTCGTTATCCATACCGAATCGGGTCGCGCCATGAAGTGAGCCCATACTCCAGGCTGTTTCCGGTTTAATCCCGGCCAGTATTGCCTGCCGAACGACCCAGTCCTGACCGAACAGGAACAGATCGTCGGCATCACGGTCATCCGTACAGACACAGACGCGCTTAGGGTCGGCTCCCATTTCGGTGATCGTTCTGATCGCTTCGGGCAGAGAGTGCCAGGGAGTTGTGGGGGGACCGCCACGCAGAAATATCCAGACTCCGGCTTCCAGCAGATCATCTGCTATTTCTCCGGTGACGGCCTCGTGGGTATCGGTGACACCGGAGGCAGCGTAGGCGGCGACAAACTCCCGCCCATAGACATGACCGCTGACGGGATGACCGCGCCGGAGAGACTCGGCAACAACAGCATGGCTGCGTGCATCACCGAGGCAGAGCGGAACGAAATCCATTTTTTCGCCGAGAGCAACTGCCTCGGGCCAGCGGTCGAAAAGAGCGCCTATTTTTTCCGGAGTAAGATCGCCTCCCGCTGTTTCACATTGTGGCGAAGTTGCCGGCACAGTGCTGGGAACGGTCAGGAAGATATTGAGAGGAGCGTGGCGGGCATCTTCGAGCATCCATTCAATACCGGCGACGTCGGCAACATTTCCGAGCTCGTGGCTGTCGCAGAAGATGGTGGTGGTACCATTAAGCAGCGCTGCTTCCGCGTAGGCACAGGCAGTCATCATGCTGCTTTCGATATGCAGGTGCGGATCAACAAGGCCGGGAGCAAGGATACCGCCTTGCACATCTCTTACCTCGCCCGGAGTCTGGCCGGTCGTGCGCCAGCTTCCGGCGGGACGGAGGGCGGCGATGCGACCACCGCTGATCCACAGTTCGCGGTCTTTCAGCATACGGTTCGAATAGGTGGAAAGAACTCTGGCGCCGGTCAGCACGAGATCCGGCGCGGCACGTCCGGAGGCGACCGCAGCGAGTTGCCGGGTCATGGTGTGCAGCGGCGATACGCTGAAGCGAGTCAGGGTCTGAATGTTTTGCATAAAAGGAACATAACGTCGGAACTGGAGTTTGTCTCGCTGGCAGAACTACTCTTCACCACTGGCGGCGCAGTCTGGCACGTCTTCATCCACCCATAACCAATTGCCGTTTTGACAGGGCAGAGCAGATGCAGGCCACGATATTTCATAACCCTCGCTGCAGCACCTCGCCCAGGGTTCCTGGGAGACTGCAGGAATCCGGATCTGAGTTTCGTGTTATCGAATATCTCAAAACTCCCCCGGATCGTGCAATGCTGACTGTTCCTGGTGAGATGAGTGACGTAGAAGTGCGAGGGATACTGCGAACAGAGGAAGCACCTGCGTCCAGTCTGAATCTCAACGCACCTGAAGTTTCCGACGAGATGTTGCTGGACGCGATGACCGGGCATCCGCAGCTGATTAATCGACCAATTGTCGTGACAGATCGCAGAACGCTCCTGTGCAGACCGGCTGAACGGGTTGAAGAATTACTTTTTTTCGACTGATTTTGTCGTGGAAAAATGACTGCGCAGGATCAGTTTGCCACAGCCCAGTCAAGCCAGGCCATAAGGCCGACAAATACGATGACAATTCCATGCATTATCAGAATTGCCCGGCCGGAAATGATCGGAACATCGTTTTTGATATCTTTTTTTGCCATAAATATTTACTCCGTTCCATATTCCGGAAGCTATTTCGCCTCAATATGAGGAAGATGGTGATAGGCCCGGTTGAAATAGACGAGGCCACCGGCGATGCCTCCGAGCCGTAAAGCTTCTACCGCGCCAAACATGACGCTGTGCGTTCCGACTTCCACAATCCGGCTGATCCGGCAATCCAGAGCCACAATAGCCTCTTCCAGCACCGGAGCGCCGGTTTCAAGAGTGGTCCAGTGACCGTTTTCAAAGCGTTCATTCATCCCGAACGCGCCGGCAAAACGCTCGGAGAGTGCTTTCTGGGCGCCTGACAGAACATTGACACACATCGCCGCATTCTCGGCGAACGCAGGCCGGACACGCGCCGAACGGTTCAGGCAAACAAGAATCGTGGGAGGTGTATCCGTGACTGAACATACAGCCGATGCCGTAAATCCTGTCGGCTCATCCATGCTGCCGGTGGTTACGATTGTCACGGCTGCGCCCAGACGCGCCATCGCTTCTCGAAATGCACCGGTCTCGACAGCCACCCTGCTTGCTCCTGCTCCCGCACGACCTGAACTGGCCGTTGCTCTCACGTGCTCACCCGTACGAGATTCGGGTGATTGTCACAACCGGATATAAAGAACGAATGAACAAACCGGACCGCTGGATGCATGCGGCACGAAACCGGAGATAAATGATGACTGTGCCTGCCCCGCCCGCCGATACCCGCCGTTCCTTCCTTTGCGAGCGACACGGCCATCTGGCTCGCATGACTCTCAGTCGGGCTGAAAAACTGAACGCCGTTGACGCGGCGATGGCTGAAGACATGCTGAGTGTGCTGGATGAATGGCGGGACGATCCTGAAATAAATATCGTATTGATTGATTCATCATCACCGCGGGCGTTTTGCGCGGGAGGCGATATCAAGGCGATCCGAAACATTATCACGCAGCAGGGAGCCGTGGCGGCGCACACCAGCATGGCGATCCCGTACCGGACGATGCTGGCGATTGCACGTTACCCGAAGCCGGTCGTGACAGTGATGGACGGCATCACGATGGGCGGCGGGATCGGCCTTGGAGCCCATGCGCGTTATCGCATAGTGACCGAACGCTCCGTGCTCGCGATGCCGGAGACCGCGATTGGGCTGACACCCGATGCGGGAGGTGGCTGGCTGCTGGCCAGAGCACCCGAGGCCCATGGTCTGAGATTCGCACTTACCGGAAACAGAATGAACGGCGTCCAGGCTCTTCAGATGGGAATGGCCGATTACCTCATGCACTCGGATAACCTTTCACTCCTTCCTGATGCCCTCTCCCATGCTTCCATCGAACAAATTGATTCTGTTCTGACCGGGCTCACCCATAAACAGACATGCGGAACCAGCCTGCCGGCATTACCGGATAAATCGGCCGGAGTTTACGACGTACTGAGTCTCACACCGGCGGAAGGGGTACCACTGGTTCTCGCACGACTGAACGCTGTTGTCGCGGCGGGTGGCGAAACGACCTGGGCGGAAAGTGATATTGCAGCACTGAACGCAGCATGTCCGTTTTCACTGCATGTCACCTGGCGGATGCAGCAGAAGCTTGCGTCCATTCCCCTTATTACTGACGGATTTTCTCTTGAAAGTACTGCGGTAGGTCATTTGCTTGCACGAGCCGATTTCTCAGAAGGCGTCAGAGCCCGCATAATTGATAAGGATAATAATCCGGTCTGGAAACCTACTTCAGCCAGCGATATAGATCCTACGGAAGTTGAATACTGCGTTACTTAAATAAACATCCACAGGAAATAGCTACATATTCCCATAAAAATCATCGCATATTTCCTATTATCCACAAACGAAAACTTAAAAACAATTTTAGTTCAGTCTTTACATATCAGTACTTATACTGAGAGGACGGCGGAACGCTGGTATACGGTTTATTAAGACGCGCAGCATTCTGCTCCGCTGTCAGACCCGTCGGCCCCTCAGCGACTTCTCTCGCCACATTAGGCATAAGATCTGGCCGGCTCCAGCAGTCAACACCACTCCATCCGGCCGTACAATAAGGCTGTGGTGGGGGAGGTGTTTCTGGTGGTGAACACCAGCCTGTTCCTTTTTCAAGCTCAGAGGCGGAACAGTCTCGGCCCATGGCGAAACTGCCGATTTGTGGAGCTGAGCAGCCGCTGAGCACCAGAAGAACGGATGAAACGATGAAGCGGGTACTGTGCATGACGAAGACTATGGCGCGGCCATGTAAAGAAACACTTACTGTCTCATCGACGCGGGAGGGTTCGTAAGGAACCAGTTTGCTGCATTCCTGCTGCGCGGCTATTGTTCGGCATAACTGTAGCCATGTGCTCCTGCGCCGGGATGGCGCGTCAAAGGGCGCATGTACTATATCAGCAGGGACAACAGTCCGCAGATGAAGAGATTATACACCGGTGGTCGATGAGATTTTCAGGGAAGTCGATGACGAACTGCGGGCCGAACGTATGCGGCGTCTCGCAAGACGATTCGCAGGGGTTGGAGCAGGAGCTGTTATTCTGGTGTGTGCCGGCGTCGGCGCATGGGAATATCATCGATCCGGTGAACGAGCCCGGGCGGAACAGGCCTCCATCACTTATTTTAAAGCACTGCACGACGCCGGAACGGACCAGATTGCGAACGGCGCGGCTACGCCTCTGACGGATACGCAAAAAAAGGCGTTTATCTCACTGACACAACTCAGTGGAACGGCACCGGCGGGGGTTGCCGCTCTTTCCAGGATGCGGATTGCAGCCGGCAATGCCGCGCATGGCGATGTTCGGCAGGCGCTGACAATCTGGGATTCAATCGGCCGGGATACGCATGTGGATCATGGTCTGCGTGATCTCGCGACCTTGCTCTGGTGTCAGTGGCAGATTGATTCCGGAGATGCTGCGACAGTTCGTTCTCGTCTGTCATTGCTTACAGATAGCGGTAAGCCTTATGCAGCACTTGCAAATGAGCTACTGGCGACGCTCGATATCCGTAACGGTCAGATTAAACCGGCACGGGACCGGCTTACAAAACTGGCGCAGGATTACGCGGCACCCGAAGGTGTGCGGATGCGAGCCAATGCGCTGTTACAGACTCTCGGCCCGACCGGCTGAACGCGTTCATTAACTTAAACTTCTGACAGAGACCGTCCTGCCGTGCCCCAGCCGCCCGAAAGCGATCTAATGCTCCGATTTTCCCGCAACAGCCGTCGCGGCTTTCTCAGGACGCTGCTGGGTGGAGCAGCACTTGTCCCGGGTCTCGCCGCCTGCAGCATTTTTGACGACGATGAAAAACCAATCCTGGCCGGACATCGCGTTCCGGTTCTGGCAGGTCGAAACGGTCTGGTTGTGCAAAAAACCAGCGATCCGCTGACGCCGATCACTATCCCTGCGCCGACTCAATCTGTTGAGTGGCCGATCAGTGGACACATACCGAGCCATGTATCCGCCAATTATGCCTGGGGTGGCCTGAAAGAGCGCTGGTCAAAATCGATCGGGCACAGCGTTTCGGAGCCTGATTTTCTGGCGTTTGCCGCGCTGGGGTCGAATGGCCGCGGCGTTATTCAGGCAACACCTGTCATTCATCATGGCAGGATATTCACCATGGATGCCGTTGGGAACGTACACGGCTATACGTGGCCGGGAATGAACCATCTGTGGCATTTTAATCCAAAATCGCATCGCCTGCTATCGAGTAATATCGGCGGCGGTCTGGGGGCTGACGGCGATACTCTGTATATCGTCGACGGAATATCAGAGACTGTCGCTGTTGAGGCCGCGACCGGCGAGGTCAAATGGCGGATGAATGTTGGAACGCCCGGTCGTTCCGCTCCGACAATTGCTGACGGACGGCTGTTTTTCGGAACAATTGACGAACGCCTCTTTGCTCTGGATGCAACCAGCGGTCATCAGCTCTGGAATTATAACGCATCGCCGGCCGATACAGTGATGTTCGGGCAACCTGCTCCGGCCGTTATGGACGGCGTTGTTCTGGCCGGCTTTGGTTCAGGCGATCTGGTCGCGCTGCGTGCGGAAAGTGGTGAGGTCGTCTGGAGTGATACGCTGGGGAGTGCGAACGGTCAGACCTCGGCGCTGGACTTTTCCTGTGTGCGCAGCATGCCTGTCATCGCGGGCGGTACGGCATATGCAATGAGCGTAGCGCCAATGATGGTTGCAATTGACATGCGCTCCGGACGGAGGCTCTGGGAGCGCGCCATAGCCGGCCAGAACCCGCTGCTTTCTGTTGGGGACTGGCTGTTCATCATCACAATGGATGAACAGGTAGCCTGTCTCGACCGGATTACCGGACAGGTTCGCTGGATTACGCAGCTTCGGCAGTATGTCCGGGTTGACGTGCGCAAAGATGGCGTAACCTGGACGGGACCGGCACTCGCCGATGGCAAGCTGGTGTGCATCAGTACCCTGCCTGAAAACGGTATCATCACACTTGATCCGCTGACCGGAAAAATTCTGTCACTCGATAAGATGCCGGCTCCCACTACCGTCGAACCTATTTTCTCCGATGGCCAGATGCTGGTTGTCGATAATCGGGGCGTTCTTACTTCTTATGGCTGATCAGAAACGCGGCGGACGATCTCAGGGCAGATCGCAACGACAGCCTATGCGGCCGGAGCCGGTCCTCCCTGCCACCGGTCTGCCAACGGTTGTCATCGCGGGTCGTCCTAATGTTGGCAAATCGACTCTGTTCAATCGTCTGGTTGGACGGCGGCAGGCCATTGTCGCAGATACCCCCGGTGTGACACGGGATCGCAAGGAAGGTGAGGCCATTTTGCGCGGTCGTCTTGTCCGCCTGATCGATACGGCGGGTCTTGAGGAAGCGGCGCCCGATACCCTGTTCGGCCGGATGCGGGCGTCGTCCGAGATGGCTGTCCTCGAAGCGGATGTCGTTCTGTTCTGCATTGATGCGCGTTCGGGGATCACGCCGGCGGACGAACATTTTGCGGCTTGGCTGAGGAAGCAGAACCGGTCGGTGATGCTGGTGGCGAATAAAGCTGAGGGCAAGTCGGGAGCCGCTGCCGCGATGGAGGCGTTCTCGCTTGGGCTGGGAACACCCATTGCTGTGTCGGCCGAACATGGTGAAGGCATTGCCGATCTCATGAGCGAGATAGCGGATGCCCTGCCGCCGCCAACGGACGCTGAAAAACAGACTGAGACCGTACGGCCGTCGCGCAGGAAGCTGAAAAAACCTGTTGAGAAGCAGGATGATGCCTCAACGCTCAGTTTTGCGACACTGACAGGACCCGATGAATCTCCTGAAGACGCGGTCCCCGAAGAATTTGCGGACGAGGCTGTCTTTATCGAGGATGAGACGGCTTTGCCCGGACGTCTTCGGATTGCGTTTGTCGGGCGTCCAAACGCAGGTAAATCGACATTGCTGAACAGGGTCCTTGGCGAGGAACGGATGATTACCGGTCCGGAGCCGGGACTGACCCGGGATTCGGTGGCCGTGATGGTCAGCGATGAACATGGCGAGGTTCAGGTTGTCGACACGGCCGGTCTGCGACGCAAGGCGCGAATTGACGAAAAACTCGAAAAGATGTCGACCTCGGCGACGATTGAAGCGCTGAAGCTCGCTGAAGTTGTCGTTCTGGTTGTGGATGCGACGCTGGGACTTCATGAGCAGGATCTGCAGATCGCGCGGCTGATCGAACGTGAGGGACGAGGCTGCGTCCTCGCACTCAACAAGTGGGATGCGGTCGCGGATCGGGTTGCGACGCGCAAGGCGATTTATGATCGGCTGGAAATTTCTCTGACACAGATGCGTGGTCTGGAAGTTGTGGCATTTTCAGCGAAGACAGGCGCAGGCGTGCAGAAGCTGTTGCCGGCGGTGCGGCGAACGGCAGAGATATGGAACAGCCGGGTGCCGACCGGAGAGCTGAACCGCTGGTTTGATGCCGCTCTCGACCGCCATGCTCCTCCTTTGGTCAGCGGAAGACGGTTAAAGCTGCGCTATATTACGCAGGTAAAAAGCCGGCCTCCGACGTTTGTCGTGTTTGGGACACGCGCCGAGATGTTACCGGAAGAATACCGGCGCTACCTGGTGAACGGATTGCGGGAAAGTTTTGGTCTGACCGGAGTTCCTGTTCGACTGCAGCTGCGTGGAACGAAAAACCCTTACGCGGATGATAACGGACGCTGAAGGCTGACTCCTTGTGGTGACCGGGTGTGCGGTTATCCCTGCACGAGGATAGCCGTCACAGGCGTCAGGACCGGTGAACGCAGTCGTTACAATCATTTGCTGAATTTTGTGCCCGCCGATTTCAGAGTGGTTGTTATTTTTGTGAAACTGGCAGCAATGCGCTTCTGAACAGCTGTGCTGCCTTCGTGAATATGATTGATTTTATCGCGGGCTTCGTTGCTGGCGACAGTTTCCTGCCGGTTGGCTTCTTTCGCGACACAGGTGTTGTAAACCCGGGCGGCTTTTTCGTAAGCAGCAGCACGATCAACACTGCTGTTGTATTTATCGACACTCGACACATCGAGATCCGGGACCGATGGTTCGGTGCCACAGCCGGATGCCATCCATGCACTGTCGGCGCGGGCGGCAACCGGAAAAATGGCGATGGTCAGAAAAGCGGTCAGACTGAGAGAGAGACAGACGTTCATGTGGTTTCCTTCCGGCCTGTAGCCGGAGCGACGTTAGTGACTGTGTCATGGATTTTTGGTCCACGATGGCGTGTCCAGTATCTGGCCAGATGAAGCCGGGCGGATAGCAACCAGACCTGCACACCGACGAGTGGGATCCGGCGTGGTCCTTACTGTCTCCCCTGCCCGTCTGTTATCTCACGGCTTCAGACAGCCGTCAGGCGTTAACACCAGCTTTAGGGCAAAAAGCAGGCAAGCTGGCCTCGCGGTTCACCGATCATAGTGTCGTCGCGCATGATAGCCTGCCCCCGCACGATGGTGGCGACAGGCCAGCCGATAATCTCCTTGCCGTCGAACGGGGTCCAGCCAGCCGGCGTGACGATCTGGTCATTGGTGATGCGACGGCGGGCTTTCATATCGACAAGGGTGAAATCGGCGTCATAACCGACAGCGATGCGACCCTTGGCCTGAAGACCGTAGACTCGGGCCGGCCCAGCGGCCATCAGGTCCGCAAGGCGGCCGAGACTGAGTCGACCGGCATTAACATGATCGAGCATGAGGGGGACGATGGTCTGCACGCCGGTGAGGCCCGCAGGGCATTCCGGCCAGGGTTTTGCCTTGGCCTCCAGCGGGTGCGGTGCGTGATCGGAGGAAACGACATCGATAGTGCCATCGCGGACGGCAGCCCAGCTGGCCTCATAATGGCTGCGGTCGCGGATCGGTGGATTCATGACAGCCAGGCCGCCGAGTTCGTCGTAGCAGTCCGGACCGAACTGAGTTAGGTGATTGACGAGGACTTCGACTGTAGCGATATCGCGGAAACCCTGAAGGTATTTCAGCTCCTCGGCGGTAGAGGTGTGAAGGATATGCGCCGGGCGGCGGGTTTTGCGAGCCAGCGCCATGATCCGGCGAGTACCGAGAAACGCACATTCGACGTCACGCCAGACAGCATGGGTGCTGTAGGGCATGCCGGTATGGAATTCCCTGCGGCGGGCCTGAAGGCGGTATTCATCTTCGGAATGATAAGCGATGCGACGGTGACCATGGCGCATGACAGCCTCAAGGCCGGCATCGTCCTCGATCATCAGATTGCCGGTGGATGAGCCGGCGAAAACCTTAATGGCGCAAACTCCGTCGAACTGCTCGTATTCGCCGAGATGCGACGTATTTTCACGTGTGGCGCCTACGTAAAAGGCGAAATCGGTCCAGGAATTACATGACGCGTATTCCTGTTTCCAGCGCAGCATTTCATCATTCGTAATAGCTGGATTTGTGTTCGGCATATCGAACACGGTGGTAATACCACCAAGGGCGGCGGCGTGGGTCCCGGTCGGGATGCTTTCGACCGAGGCGTTACCTGGGTCGCGCAGATGGACGTGAGCGTCGATCAGACCGGGTAAAATATGCAGGCCGGTCGCGTCAATAATCTCCGCAGACTCAGCGGAGGAAGGAACGGCGAGGCTGGCGATGCGGCCGGAGATCACGCCGATATCGGTTTTTGCCTCACCCCAGGGCAGGAGGCAGGTTCCGTTACGAAGGATCAGGTCATAGCGCATCGGCAGATTTTTCCTGTCGCTGGGGCAGTTGTAAAACCACCTTATCTGGAGAAAGACGCATCTTTACGCCATCGGCTGACGATGAGCTATGGAGCAAAATCAGTCGGGCCGTGAGCCATGCGACTGCCTTTTATCCCTTTCCCAATGTAGAAGCCTGACAATAACGCATGCTCTGTATCGGGTTCCCTGCGTTTAAACTGAGAAACCTGATGTTCCGTATTCTCTGCGGCCTGCAAAGATAATCTCCGATATGACGAGAGACGTCTAATGGTGGTGCCACGCGTCACCAGTATAGAAAAATCTGCCCAGTCCAACGGTAAAAATAAGACAGCCGTACAAGGCATGTTCCAGACAGGTAAGACGCAACAACTGGTGTCGGGCGTAGTCACGGGCGAACATAAAACCGCCTGCCAGCGTCATTATAATCGCAACCGGATTCAGGAAAATTACGTGGGCGAAACCGAAAGCCAGTGCACTGGCAGCAATAAGAACAGATTTTCGCCTGAAAAGAGGAGCATAACGCATAAACAGAAACTGGCGATAAAGCATTTCCTGGGGCCAGACAGAGAGCAATGGGTAGAGAACCATGATCGCGGCCCAGAATAATGGCCTTTCCGACGGCAGGCTCAGAAATGTCTCCGGCAAGAAAAACCAGCTGGCAAGGGCGATGCAGGGGGCGAGCAGAACAAAGCGTAAAAACAGAATACGGATTTCAGATCGTGTTTCAGAAGGCTCAGAAGAAACGCACTGTTTGCTCCGGGTAGAGAGCCATGCGGTCGCAGCACCGGCCCATAACAGAATAAAAAGTACTCCCGGCCGATGCAGGACAAGAATCAAAAGTGGACCGCCTGCAAAAATAAGAATGAATTCGGTAGCGAGGCGGAATCGTACACCAAGCAAGATCCTGTTCTCCGTGTCCGCTCCAGTCATCGTGCATTATCCCATCCGCCAGTCCCGGAATGGGCAAAGTGCCTGGGGCAAGACTGTCGTCCGCCACCACTCCGGAGTGTACACATTACACAGCATCACCGAGCACGATCACGAAGCTCTGACAGAAAAAATGAGCCACACGTCACAACAGGTCAGAATCCCGAATATCCATCAGGTCTGATTTTTCACAACAAACACAGGGAACTGAGCCATTTCGAACAACCAGCCTGGCGGCTATCCCGGCATGAGTGTTTCGAATACGTCTCCGTTACGATCTGCACCTTCCAGATGAACACGATGCCAGAGAGCGTAAAAGAGCAGCGTCCATGCAGCAGGGCCGGTTTTGCGTGTTGCGGCGTTGCGAAAAAGCGACCGGACACGGTCCGGGTCGGCAATGGCGGCGATCGAAGTCTGGCTGGCGACGAGAGGCCCCAGGCGGGGACCTTCCTGAGCAATCCATTCACCGACGGGGACGGTGAAACCCTTTTTAGGGGCGAAGGGATCTGAGACCGGAAGCTCCCGTTCAAGCCAGCGGCGAAGGAGATATTTACCTTTGCCGTTCCGGATGCGCAGGCTGTCCGGAAGGCGCCAGACCGCCTCAGCGATGACAGGGTCGAGCAGCGGAGTGCGTCCTTCAAGGCCATGATCCATCAGGCAACGGTCGAGTTTGAGGAGCAGGTCGTTGGGCAGCCATTCCGCGATGTCGGCGGCCTGCAGAGCAGCGAGGCGCGTAGGAGCACCCGTGATACTGCGTTCGGTGTTCGTAAGATCGTCGCGCCAGTGAGCAGGATCAGGGCGCAGGATGTCGAGTCCGTCAAAAATACCGTGGCGACGCATTGTGCGACCTCCACGCCACCAGGGACGAAGCGCACGGCGATAGCGGCCGTAACCGGCAAAGAGTTCGTCGCCACCTTCACCGGAGAGCACGACGGTAGCGCTTTCCCGGGCCCGACGGGCGAGGAGCCAGGTCGGGACGATGGCGTAATCGGCGACAGGGTCGTCCACGCAGCCGACGATGGCCGGCAGATGACTCCAGAAGTCCTTGCGTGTCACGTGGACGACTTGGTGAACGGCCCCGGTAGCTTTTGCGAGACGGGCGGCCTGTTCGCTTTCGTTGGCAACATTATCCGTGTCGAAGGTGGCGGTCCAGGTAAGAAGCGGCGAGCCCTGCCCTGCCTCGCGCCGTAGCCGGGACATGGCGGCAAGAACAGTGCTGCTGTCGATGCCGCCGGAGAGGAACAGGCCGAAGGGAACGTCGGCGCGTTCATGGACACGGACACTATCCATAAGGGCAGCGTCGAGACGCGCGAGGGCAGCGGCTTCGCTGATCACTTCGACGGGGCCGGGCGGGAGAGGAGACTGGCGACTACGATTATCGATGTGGCCAGATTTTATATGGAGGGTTTCACCGGGAAGGACACGGCTGATGCCGGAGAAGATAGTGGAGCTGCCAGTGACAAACTGAAGCTCCAGGAGCTGACTGCGGCTGATGGGGTTAATTTCGGGTGGGACAAGTCCTGCGGCAACAAGAGCGGCAGGTTCGGAGGCAAAGGCGATGCCATCGAAAAGCTCGACGATGTAAAGCGGTTTGATGCCGAATGGGTCGCGGGTAAGAACCAGGGTGTCCTTGGCACTGTCAGAAATGGCGATGGCGTACATCCCACGCAGGCGAAGGGAGAAACCAATGTGGTCACGCTGCCAGAGACGGAGAGCGGACTCACAGTCGCTCCCGGTGGTATAATAATCGTTTCCGATATCCGCGCGGATATCGGGGTCGTTGTAAATCTCGCCGTTGGCGATCATGGCGGCGGGGCCAGCATGGATGGGCTGGTCCCCACCTTCAAGATCAATGATGGAGAGACGGGTGTGAATCAGATCGGTGCGACCAAGGCGTTCGATTTTGATGCCATTTGGGCCGCGATGGGCCAGTGCCCTGGCAAAGCGCTTTAGGGTTGCATTATCGCGCGGGGTGGCGCCGGGTCTGTAAACGATGCCACCGATACCGCACATGTCACGCGCTCTCCGGAGCGTTGGGAGCGACGTGCCGGAGGAAATCTGCCCAGGCGGCAAGGACGGGCTTCGGGGCGAACTCGCGTTCGTAGGTAGCCCGGCCAGCAACAGCGAGGCGATGGGCCAGAGCGTGGTCGGCAAGAACAGCCTGCATGGCGGCCGCGAGCATTTTGTCGTCGTCGACAGGAGCAAGAAGGCCGTTACGACCGTGAACAATGAGTTCGCGAGGTCCCTGTGAGGCGGCGGCGACAACCGGACGAACAGCGGAGAACCCTTCGATCACGACATTGCCGAGCGGTTCATGACGGGACGGACAGACGAACAGATCACAGGCGCGAATGAGACCGGAGGGCTCGGCCCAGCCGGGCATGTGGACACGGTCTGTGACACGTTCGGTACGGGCGAGGGTTTCGAGAGTTTCGCGTTCCGGCCCCTCTCCGGCGATCATCAGATGCACCCCGGGGACACGGGAAATCGCGCGGATGAGGACATCGAACGCCTTGTTGGTATGTAGGCGGCCGAGGGCGAGAACAAAGGGAACATCGTCCGGTATTTCAGGCGGACGTTTCGGAGTGACATGTCCGATATCGTTGGCGAAGTTGGGGACATAGTGAACCTGATCCTTAGGCCAGCCCTGCCGGACCATCCAGGCGACCAGACCATGTGTGTTGCCGATAAGGTGGGTACATCGCCTGTAGTAGGACAAATCGTAGAAGCCACCGAGGCGACCGGCGAGAGTCCAGGGGCCGGTCGGAGCGAACCGGGCAGCACGGTTCATCCAGGCGACGACAACGGCGGGATCGAACCTTCGGAGCGTAGAATTCAGGCGCGGTCGGGTCAGAAGATCGGCCTGCCCCCCAAAACGGAGTTCACGCGGTGTGATACCGCCCTCTGTGAGCCGGCGGAGACGACCTGCATCACGACGAATAACAGAAAGAATGTCCAGACCGCTTTTCGCCTGGGCGATACAAAGGCGCTCAAAGAAGAGTTCGGCTCCGCCGGCGGCGGCACCGGCCATGACATGGGCGACGCGGAGAGGGACCGTGGGAGGCTCCGGAAGCGGGAGTTCGCCCGGGTCAAGAATTTCGGGGATCTGTTTGCTGAGCGTCGAAACAGACAGCGCAGACGGCAGGATATCCGCAGTTCCGGAGCGTCCGCCTGGCCTCAGAGACGTGTCTGCACGTTTTTTTTCTTCGCTCACGGCTTTGGCTCCGCTGCGATAACGGACAGCATACCCAGAATACGATCCGCGACAGCTTCAGTTCTGAGCCCTGCGATGGGGGCTTCACCTTCCGGACCAGGAGCCGCAATCCATTCGGCGTGACGACCGCCTGGCGCATATTCGCTCGCCTTCGAAGGTCCGAACAGGCCAAGCGTAAGGGTACCGGCAGCGGCAGCGAGGTGCATAAGGCCTGAATCATTTCCGACAAAAAGCGTGCAGAGGCTGAGCATGGCGGCGGTTTCTGCAAGAGTGAAACATCCGCCGGCATTTACGACACCTGGAATGGCGAGTAGCGGGGCAGCCATCCGCCGCTCGGTCTCACCGGGACCGTAAAATACTGCAAGCCGAATATCGGGACGGGCTTTGGAAAGAGCGTCCCAGAGGGCTATGAAGTGATCTGCGGGCCAGACCTTTCCAGACCAGTTGGCAGTTGGCCCGAAGGCGATGACGGGTTGCCGGCCCAGAACAGTACGGGCCTTTGCGACATCTTCGGTGCTCATCCATACAGTGGGCATCGGAGGCGGCACGAGGTCAAAGAGTTGGCCGACATGCGCAAGACGGGAACCTGCGCGACGGCCGCCACGCATAATCCGGCGACGGCGGCTCCGGAGGAAAAAGCTGGTGCCGGAGCCGCGCAGGTCGACAATAAGATCCCAGCGCGTAAAAACGCACTGGCGCCAGAGATGGAACCAGTGGAGGTCGTAACGGCGTTTGGTCATCACGATGATCTGATCCAGGCCAGGCATGCGCTGAAACAGGCCGGCAGCAACCGGGCCACAGGCGATGGTAAAACGAGCATCGGGGTAAGTGTGGCGCAGGCGCTCCAGCAGACCGGTGGAAATAACTGCGTCGCCGAGACGGGTTGCCGTGATGAAAAGGATGCGCATCAGTAAGGGGTGATAGCGCGGGTCGGGAGCACGGTCGAGGGGCTCATCGGGGACTTTGACGTGTCAGACTTTGCGGAACGTAACATGATCACTGTGATGTTTGTTCCGACAGAAAAACGTTGACAGTTCACCATCGGTTCTACCATCATTAATGTTACGAGCAGAAGCGGTCTGGATGTGTGCGGCGACGTGGCAATCCTGGACATTGCTCCACATTTCATTTGCGAATGTTTTGTGGCGTTGCCGTGTTCTCTCTGTCCCTCATCCGGCTTACCGCAGAACAGACGCAATCATTCTCGCAGGAGACGATTGCAATGACCGGACAGAATACAGAGAAGGCTGCATACAAACTTGATGAACTCAATCGTGAAGCAACGATTGGAGGGATGGGCGTGAGCGTGGCGCGGGCTGTGCCACAAATTGATATGGCTGACTTCGAAGAACGGAAGACAGAAATAGCGGACCAGCTCTGGCAGGCGGCAACGGGAATTGGTTTTTTTCAGTTGATAAATCATGGGATTCCGGACGATCTTCTTTCGTCGGTCTATGACAAAGCATGGGATTTTTTTAATTTACCGATGGCGGAAAAAGAGCATTTTCCGCTGAAACCTGGCACGAATGCCGGCTGGGAATTTCGTGCGCAGGTCCGGCCTTCGACCGGAACGCCTGACAATAAAGAATCTTACCAGATCACCTTACCGAACATGACCGGTCTCTGGCCGGATGACGAACAGGTTCCGGGCTTTCAGCATACAATGCGCTTATTCGAACAGGCGAACTGGAAACTCGGAATGCGAGTCCTGTCATGCTTTGCACTGAAGCTTGGCTTTGACGAAGACTTCTTTACAAAACTGCATAATCCGGTTTCGCCGACCTATCAGTCTACACTGAGACTGATTCACTATATGAGCATGGAAAACGCAAAACCGGAGGACTTCAGATTCTGGCGCGCGGGAGCGCATTCCGACTTTGATTGTCTGACGCTGCTGCACCAGCGTCCGGGACAAGGTGGTCTGCAGCTTTGTCCCGGAAAAGATGCCACATCAGGCGAATGGACAGATGTTGCGCCCGATCCCGGTGTAGTGACATGCAATATTGGTGACATGCTGATGCGCTGGAGCGACGACAAGCTTCTTTCGACGCTGCATCGTGTTCGTATGCCCTACCCGGATGAATATCTCGGGCCGCGTCTGTCCGTGCCATTTTTCTGTCAGGCTAACAGAGATGCAGTGATCCAGGGGCCAGAGAAGAAATATGCTCCGATTACTGCAGAAAATTATCTGAAAGAACGCATGCAGGCAAATTATGCGGAGAAAAAAGAGCTGATAGCGGGGAATGGCTGATTATCCACTGCTACAAGAATGACGCCGATCTCCTGACTGAATTCAAGCCAGATTACTCTCTTGCTGCTCTTACAGTGTTAATATCTCAACTTTCACTTCCGGTTTTATTGATGGAATCTGCGATGCTCAGTGGCTTTCTGATATAGGCTTCCGGATAGCAGACGATTTGTCTGCGACAACATTGTTTGCTTCATGCGTAAATGCCGTGAAACAGCCGTCCCCACGGACGGTTCTCCGTTTGCGTGACAGTCGTGCCGCATGGTTGTGGTGAAGGTCCTCTGGTCCTGCCAGGGCACAGAGTGCTAGGGGAAGGCTGAACCTGTTGCGCGCGCCCCGTCCCATGGCTCTCCGGAGAGCATTTGATTCGGGGCAGCACAGCAGATTATTTAACTGATGTGGCTAAAACCGGAGAAATAATGCATGGCGCCGCCCGAAGGAAAACACATTAAGAAGGTCGTCCTGGCCTATTCGGGTGGGCTCGACACATCAGTGATTCTGCGCTGGCTCCAGACGACGTACGGCTGTGAGGTGGTGACGTTCACGGCTGATCTCGGCCAGGGTGAAGAGCTGGAGCCAGCCCGGAAGAAGGCCGAGATGTTCGGGGTGAAGGAGATCTTTGTTGAAGATCTCCGCGAGACCTTTGTGAAGGATTTCGTGTTCCCGATGTTCCGGGCGAACACGCTCTATGAAGGCCAGTATCTCCTGGGAACATCGATCGCGCGCCCGCTGATTGCCCAGCGACAGATCGAAATCGCCGAGGCGGTTGGCGCGGACGCGGTAGCGCATGGCGCGACGGGCAAAGGCAATGACCAGGTGCGTTTTGAGCTGGCTTACTACGCTCTGAAGCCGGATATCACGGTGATCGCACCGTGGCGTGAATGGGATCTGACTTCGCGGACGCGCCTGCTGGCCTTCGCGGAAGAGAATCAGATTCCGGTAACAAAGGATAAGCGGGGCGAGGCACCGTTCTCCGTGGACGCGAATCTGCTGCATTCGTCCTCTGAAGGAAAAATCCTCGAAGATCCTGCCCTACCGCCAGAGGAAATGGTATTCCAGCGCACAATCGCGCCAGAGGATGCGCCGGATGTAGCGACGGAGATCACGATTGATTTCGTGTCCGGTGATCCGGTGGCGATCAATGGCGAGGCGCTGTCGCCGGCGATGCTGCTGACGAAGCTGAACGAACTGGGCCGGGCGAACGGCATCGGTCGTCTGGATCTGGTAGAGAACCGGTTTGTCGGCATGAAGTCGCGCGGGATCTACGAGACACCGGGGGGCACGATCCTGCTGACAGCGCATCGGAGCATCGAGTCGATCACGCTGGACCGCGAGGCGATGCACCTCAAGGACAGCCTGATGCCCCGTTACGCGGAAATTCTGTATAATGGCTTCTGGTTCTCACCGGAGCGGCGGATGTTGCAGGCGCTGATCGATACGTCTCAGCATTCGGTGACCGGCCGGGTCCGACTGAAGCTCTATAAGGGCAATGTGATCTGCATTGGCCGTGAGAGCCCGAACAGTCTGTACGACACGCGGGTCGTGACGTTTGAGGAAGACCAGGGCGCCTATAATCAGCAGGACGCTCAGGGCTTCATCAAGCTGAACGCATTGCGGCTGCGTTTAGGCGCACAGATCGGACGACGCGGCGGCTCTCTCTGAAGTTTTCGTCTGCCGGACTGAACCGGAACCATCGCGATATCATGGCATTATCCGCATGTCCGGGTATCACGATGTTGCTCGTCAATAATCTCTGAGGTGGAATGGTGCGTTTTTCGCTGAATTCGAAAAAATTGTTTTCTCTTGCGCTGACTGGGCTGCTCGGCCTTCCGCTGGCGGCTTGCGGACACAACGAAGATCCGGAACTCACCCCCGAGCAGATCATGCAGAAAGAAATCTCGCAGCCGGGAGTAAAGGTTCTTCCTGACGGACTGGCGTATAAGGTTCTGGCTTCCGGCCCGAAAGACGGTGCGTCGCCACGCAAGGGCGACGGCATGATGCTGATCTATGAAGGCAGGCTCCCCGACGGTTCGATCTTCGACAGTTCGGATCAGCATGGTCAGGGCGCGTATATGCGAATGCCACTGGACGGTCTGGTACAGGGCTGGATGGAAGCCTTACCGATGATGCATGTCGGTGATACGTGGATGCTTTATGTCCCGGCAAAGCTGGGTTACGGTCAGCGCGAAATGGGTATTATTCCTGCGAACAGCCCGCTGATCTTCAAAATCCAGCTACTCGGTGTCGATCACGCCGAATAAAGAAACGATTGCCAGAGGCGGAAGCTGAATATCCCGGCTCTGGCAGTTTTCCGGCAGTGCTTATCCAGATGATTTTTTTCCCTTAGACGATTTTTTCTCGGGAAAATAAGCCTTGCAGGCCGGGCTCAGCTTGTCCCGCTTTGACTGGAGGCAGGAAGCAATCTTTTTCTCGTTCGGAATAGAGAGTGTGCAGAGTTTGAGCGCATCGCCCTTGCAGGCTGCTGTCTGTTGCTCGCGCGCAGTGTCTGCGATGGCAGGACCAGGTGCAGCGAAAGCGGCCAGACCAGTCAGTACGCAGAAAATAGCAAGCGTGCGAGCGCGACGGTAAGCGAAGACCATATAATATTCCCTTCACGGACAGTGTTACGATTTAACGCGCTTTATGGGTTCGCTGTAACTTTCAAAATTCAGACAGGACTTATGCATTTTTATTTCCGGATAAACATCTGCCATCTCCGTTTGCTCCCTCTGCTGGCGGCCGTTATGTTCCTGAATGGTTGCTCACGACATAAGAGCGGTCATTTTCTGTATGGCTCCAATTGTGGCATCTGCCATCATGGCGGTCAGGGCATGGCGGGATCGGTTCCACCGCTGACCGGGCGGATCGACCGGATTGCTTCGACGCCGGAAGGTAAACGTTATCTGGCAGCCGTGCTGATGAACGGTCTGAGTGGGCCGATCAAGGCGAATGGCGTGGCTTACGAGGCGGAGATGCCTCCGTTTCGTTATCTTTCGGACGAAGATGCAGCACAGATTCTGACTTATCTTTCCAGTCAGGGCACGACGAAACCGGCGCCAGTCATTACGGCGGCGGACGTCGCCGAGGCGCGGGCACACCGGGTCGGGGCCAGTGGCGTAGCGACGCTGCGGGAAACGCTGGGACAAAGCAATCCCCTCCCCTGACGCGGCCTGCAATACGGGTTCATTCTGCGCTCGTGTCAGACGCGTGGTCGGGCCTGAATGTTGCGGCTTGACCGCGACGGGCGAAACACCCGACAAAGCGGTCATGAAACGCGTATTCTCCGGCATTCAGCCGACCGGCATTCCTCATCTGGGCAATTATCTGGGTGCGATCCGTAACTGGGTGGCACTTCAGGCGGATCACGAGTGCATTTTCTGCCTTGTGGATCTGCACGCGATCACGGTCTGGCAGAATCCTGCCGATCTGCGTGAGCAGACACGACAGCAGACAGCCGTGCTTCTGGCCTCCGGGATCGACCCGGTCGGGCAGATTCTGTTCAATCAGTCGGCAGTGAGCGCACATGCGCGGCTGGCGTGGATATTTAACTGCGTGGCGCGGCTGGGCTGGCTGAACCGGATGACGCAGTTCAAGGACAAGGCGGGCAAGGATCGGGAGAATCACTCTGCCGGCCTCTATGTTTATCCAAATCTGATGGCCGCCGACATCATGGCCTATAAGGCAACACGGGTACCGGTGGGAGACGATCAGAGGCAGCATATCGAGCTGGCGAACGACATCGCACAGAAGTTCAATCATGATTATGGTGTCGAGTTCTTTCAGACGATTGAAGCATTTGTGCCGCCTGAAGCGGCGCGGGTGATGAGTCTGCGCGATGGCACGAAGAAAATGTCGAAATCCGATGCGTCCGCACAGAGTCGGATCGATATGACGGACGACGCGGATACGATCGCGCTGAAGGTGCGCAGAGCGAAAACGGACCCGGAGCCTTTGCCGTGTGCGGCTGAAGGTCTTGAGGGACGGCCAGAGGCGCGGAATCTGGTCGGGCTTTATGCGGTGCTGTCCGGCATGAATGTGGATCAGGTTCTGACGCAGCATGGTGGCGAAGGGTTCGGACCATTCAAGCAGGCTCTGGCTGATGTTCTGATCAGCAGGATTGAACCGATTGCGAACGAGACGCGGCGGTTACTGGCGGATACGGCACATCTGGATACGGTGTTGCGTGAGGGCGCTGCGCGGGCGGGAGCGATTGCTGAACCAATTGTATCTGAAGTTGAGAAGATTGTCGGCTTTCTGAAGTGATCTTACGGTCGTTATCCTGAGCGGGTGATTTCGGGAGACGTGAGATGACGGTCGGGGATACGGGTGGAATGGTGTTGCCGGATGCCGTTCTCGGTATGGCCGCTGAGGTTTTGACGGCGCTGAAAGCGGCGGGGCTGAGCATGGTTACGGCTGAAAGCTGTACGGGCGGTCTCGTAGCTGCGGCGCTGACATATCATGCGGGTTCTTCCGCCGCCATAATTGGAGGGTTCGTCACCTATTCCAATGCGATGAAGCAGATTTGTCTCGGAGTTCCGGAAGCTGTGCTGGCGCAGTATGGGGCCGTGAGCGAGCCAGTAGCGCTGGCGATGGTTTCCGGCGCGTTACAGGCTGCGTCTGAGGCGGATGTAGCAGTGGCGATTACGGGCATTGCCGGGCCGGATGGTGGCAATGCGAAGAAGCCGGTTGGGCTGGTCTGGTTCGGGGTGATGCGGCGCGGACGGGAACCACGCGCAGAACACTGTGTGTTCTCAGGGGACCGGACAGCGGTGCGGGCGCAGGCTGTGACGAAGGCGTTGGAAATGGTGCGGGGTGTGATCTGAGGTGGTGTGAGACTCTTTGCGGTTTTCCCCGAGGCTTTGTCCCGTATCTGAGGAAGGGAAGCAGTCCCTTTGATCCCGATTTGAAAACATCAAAAGCGTCGCAGTTCTATGCTGGTTTGGAGAGCCTTTATGGCTGCCAGGGTCGCGACGGTCAGATGTGCCGGCAAGTCAGTGAGCGGGAACCAGCTTATGGCGGCATGTTTTTCCGGTTCGAGCAAGGTGGGTTCGCCTTCGAAACTGGTGGCCAGATAAACCAGCGCGACCCAGTGGTCATCAGGATCGTACGCTACCTGGTCGGTGACGCAGAGAAGGGATAGATTGTTCAGGGTAAGGCCGAGTTCTTCACTGATTTCGCGGCGAACGGCGTGTTCAACCGGTTCCTGCCAGTCAATTTTACCGCCGGGAAGACCCCAGTAGTTAGCCTCAGGCGGAATGCGGCGTTGCACAAGCAGGAGTTTGTCGCCGGACAAAATGGCTGCGCCGCAACCGACGCGAGGATGGCGGGCCATATCGAAATACTCTTTCCTCTGAGCCTCTGTTTTTAATTCAGCGGACATGATCATGGAAAGAGGTCAGGAGGCCATAGTGACTCGTCCGCCTCCCTGTTTCTTGCTTTCATACATGGCGAGGTCAGCGGCTTTCAGAACTTTTGAGATATCCGTTTCAGAGGGTTCGCAAAATGCGATGCCTATACTGGCTGAGGAATGCAGTTCGTGGCCGTCAAACAGAAATGGCTGATTGAGGGCATGGCAAAAGTGTTTGGCGATGTGCAGGGCCTCTTCCCTGTCGGGCAGACCTGCCAGACACGCTGTGAATTCATCCCCGCCGAGACGGGCCAAGGTGCAGTCTGGACGGGACCGGACACATTGAGAGAGACGGCGGGCGGCTTCGGTCAGGAACATATCGCCGGCTGTATGACCGAAATGGTCGTTGATGTCCTTAAACCGATCGAGATCGATGAGACAAACGGCTGAGCAGACGCCAGAGAGCCGTTCGACGCGAAGTGTGTTTGCAAGTGTTTTGTGAAAGCTCGTGCGGTTTGGCAAACCAGTCAGGGCGTCATGTGTAGCGTCGTACAGAAGTTTTTTTTGCGCATCCTCCCGCTCCATCACACGGGCGATATGTCCGCCGATATTCATGCATAAACCGACGATGGGTTCCTCGGCCCTGACTTCCGCGCAGGAGAAAAAGACGAGGAGCGCGCGGACGGCTCCTCCGGCGATGACAGGCAGGCCGAGCGCATGCGAAAGCGAAGCCAGACCCGGACCGGGCATCCAGCTGAGGATTTTCTGTTCTTCCGCAATTTGTGAGGCAATGCCTCCGGGCTCGAACAGTTTCGAAGCACGGCAGGCCGCCAGGGCATTTTCAAGCGTTTCCGGCGTGCCAGGGCTATACAGACAAGAGCCTCCGCGGCTGAAGCCTGTCTCCCTTTCTCTCAGAAAGGCAATGCCACAGGTCATTCCCAGACTTTTACACGTCTCTTCAAGCGTAACCTCAATGACACGGCGACCAGATGAGGTTGTATTGGCATAGCTGACGATCGTTTCCAGGAGTTTCTGCTGATCGTTGAGACGATACAGTTCTCGGAGGCCGCGCTCCGCTATGGCTTCCGCTTCCCGGCGAATTTTTCGTTCGCGCTCCAGGCGGCCAAGTGTTCGGCGGTAGAGCGCTTCATAATTATCCGCGCTGCATCCGGTAGCCTGTTCCATCACTCACTGAACCAGTGGATAAGAATGTCATTTCCCTGCGCGGAATCAGCCGGGAAACGCTCAATGATAACTTTTTCATTCCATGCGTCGGCGGCGCCGGCGACAAAACCGTGCGCGAGGTCGAGCAGATTACGGGATGATTCGTAGGTCATCCTCAGTGCGCCGTCCGGCATCTCCTCAAATCTGAAGAACGGGCAGCGCGCGCCGGAATAAAGTTTCATCACTTCAGGATGAATGATGGTGTTGACTGACAGCACGAAGGCTTTCGATGAACGAAACGGAGCGAACAGTTCCGGATAGGACGATTTCAGTATTGGCATGGTAGCCTCGCCGAACCAGCGCAGGACGTCAGATGCCGGCTGGCCCAGACGCACGGACGCGGCGGCGACGAGAGCCTGTATATCGCTGTCAGGATAGTCTCCAAGCGATGAGTAGATGCCATCGAGCCCGGTATCCTCCAGAAGGAGTTCCCAGGTTTCAGCACCGTGATGCTCGCAGACGACATCTTCCAGCAGGTTGAAAACAATACCCTTCATCCGGCTCCCGATCAGAACTGACTGCATTCCGGTTCGAGGTTAGCGCCCTTATGCTCATATCCGGTTAAAACTTTACACTTTGCTTTCCGGGTCATGAAAAAGTGTAATGCGGGCATAGTCTGGTGATGCGAGGCTGTCTGTGCAATCAGCCGTGCTGTTCTTCCCGTTCCATCTCCTGCGCGGCGGCAGCGCGAATGGCGCGGGCCATGGCTTCGACACCGTTACCCCGGTTGGTGGACAAGGCCTGCACGAGGCCGAGATCATGCAGGAAGGTCGGTTCCGTGGCGAGTATTTCCTCCAATGGGCGCCCTGAATAGACGCGCAGGAGAAGCGCCACGAGGCCGGAGACAATGGCTGCGTCCGACGCGCCGGCGAAATACATCGTGCCATTGTCGCAGCGGGCTTCCAGCCAGACCTGGCTCTGACAACCAGGAACACGGTGAGCGTCGTCAGTCCATTCTTTTGGGAATGGCGGCAGTTTCCGGCCGAGTTCGATGATGTACTGGTAGCGGTCCATCCAATCATCGAACAAGGCCAGTTCATCACCGATAGCGGCGATGGCATCAGCGGCAGTTTCGTCTTCCGGGCGGACGAAGGGGTCGACAGCCATCAGAGAATGAACCGGCTGAGGTCGCCTTTGCTGGCGAGGGGAGCGACGCGGTCGCGGACAAGATCGGCGGTGATGGTGATTGTCTCCCCTTTATGTTCCGAAGCGGTGAAGGACACGTCTTCCAGCAGCTTTTCCATGACGGTAGCAAGGCGACGGGCGCCAATATTTTCCACGCGTTCGTTGACGTCGGCGGCGAGTTCCGCGAGAGCGTCGACAGCTTCATCCGTGAAATCCAGCGTAACGTCTTCGGTACCGATCAGCGCAATATACTGCTTCACCAGCGAGTGTTCCGGCTCCGTGAGGATGCGGCGGAGGTCTTCACGCGTGAGAGGGGTAAGTTCGACGCGGATTGGCAGGCGGCCCTGAAGTTCGGGCAGAAGGTCGGACGGTTTGGCGAGATGGAAGGCACCGGAGGCTATGAACAGGATGTGATCGGTTTTGACCGGTCCGTATTTGGTGGAAACGGTGGTACCTTCGATGAGCGGCAGGAGGTCGCGTTGCACGCCTTCCCGCGACACATCGGCGCCACGGGAGCCACCCTCCGAGCGGGCACAAACCTTGTCGATTTCATCAAGGAAGATGATGCCGTTATCCTGCGCGTGGGCAATTGCTTCCCGTGTCAGGGCTTCATTGTCGAGCAGTTTGTCGGCTTCCTCGCGGGTGAGTTGCTCGCGGGCGGCGGCGACGGTGAGGCGGCGCTGTTGCGGCGTGCGGCCCATGATGTTCTTCATCATGTCGCCGAAATTGATGACGGCACCGGGTGGCATTCCGGGGATTTCAGGACCATTCTGTCCGCTGGCGGGGTCGGGCGCGATCGCGATGTCGATTTCCCGGTTCTCAAGCTCGCCGTTGCGGAGCATCTGGCGGAAACGGGATTTTGTGTCAGCGGATGAGCCTTCGCCGGCGAGCACATCGACCAGACGGCTTTCAGCGGCCTCTTCGGCGCGGCTCTTCATGTCTTTGCGCCGCTGGTCACGTAGCATTGTGATGGAAGATTCGATGAGGTCGCGGATGATGCTTTCCACGTCGCGCCCGACATAGCCGACTTCGGTGAATTTCGTGGCTTCGATTTTCAGGAAAGGCGCTTGGGCAAGTTTGGCAAGACGACGGGCAATTTCAGTTTTTCCGCAGCCGGTCGGGCCTATCATGAGGATGTTTTTCGGAACGACTTCCTCACGCATGGCTTCGGGCAGCTGGGCGCGGCGCCAGCGGTTACGCAGAGCGATGGCGACGGCTCGTTTGGCGTCTGTCTGTCCGACGATGAAGCGGTCCAGTTCGGTAACAGTTTCTTCGGGCGAGAAATGGATAATGCTCATCGGGCTCCCTCTTCACCGGCTTCGTTCAGCACTTCGAGTGTGACGGAGTGGTTTGTGTAAACACAGATATCGCCGGCAATTTTCATGGCACGCGCGGCAACCTCGGTGGCAGTCAGCCCTTCGATCGGCAGCAGGGCACGCGCGGCAGCAAGAGCATAGTTGCCGCCAGAACCAATGGCGACGATACCGTCTTCAGGCTCCAGCACGTCGCCGTTGCCGGTCAGGGTAAAGGAGTGGTTTTTGTCGGCGACGATCAGCATGGCTTCAAGACGGCGCAGATAACGGTCCGTGCGCCAGTCCTTGGCCAGCTCGACACAGGCGCGTTCAAGCTGGTTTGGAAAGCGCTCCAGCCTGCCTTCAAGGCGCTCAAGCAGAGTGAAGGCATCGGCGGTAGCTCCTGCGAATCCGGCGAGTATCTGGCCTTTCGGACCGATGCGGCGGACTTTGCGGGCGTTTCCTTTAACGACGGTCTGGCCGAGGGAGACCTGACCATCACCGGCCATCGCGACTTCGCCGTCACGGCGGACGCAGAGAATGGTTGTGCCGTGCCATCCGACCGGATCGTGAGGCGTGTTCTGATGCGTGTTCATGGCCATATGAGATAGACTTTCCCCTGACGATCACAAGGGGCGACGGTCGTACGATCCTTTTTCCACGACTACGGATGAATCAGCTATGCAGCCATGAATGCAGTGCGGCTGCAGAAACCTGAACTGAGCAACCATTTATCAGACATATCAGTTGTGTCTTACTGGGCTGCCTTTCAGGCACCCCATGGAATAACCAGCGAATTTTGAGGTGGTCCCGTCCGTTCGGACAGTTTTGCGGGCTTGATAAGCTATACCCGGTTGTTGTTATGCCGCCCTTCTGACGGCGTTGCTGTTGGCCATCTGGTCCGGGGTTA
>NZ_WOTB01000004.1 GCF_011516835.1 Acetobacter musti
TTTTTCATCAGTTTGTCCTGAAAGACAAAGTGCTTGGACGCATGCTGCCGCGGGGTTCCTCACTCAGTCAGTGATTGCGATCGGGAACCTATCTGATTTTCATGATTGGGCAGCATCGTGATGCTGGATTGCCAACAACGTCAGCTTTTTTCGGCTTCCGTTGTACAACAGATGTTCCGCTGTCCCCCCCCATTGCAGTCGTGATTTCCGGTAGGTGACGGGGACGCCGTGTTCCGGAATGAGGGGCCGGGTGTTTCTGCGGTTGGATGGGATCCCGCGTGGGAAGTGGTGATCAGAGGAAGAGGGGGGCTTCGCCTTCTGTGCCGAATAACCGGCATCAGAGGAGAGTTTTCCATGACCACGACTACCATCCTGCCTCCTGCGTCCCGTGGTGCAGCGTCCGGCGGCTTCCGCGTTGATCCTTCGCGCGGGGAGCGTAGCGCCCGCGTATCATCCGAATGGTTTTCCCGTCCCGATGACGAGCGTTACCTGTCCCTGTCCGATCTGCACGCGGCCACACTTGCCCGTACCGAGCGCGCCACGGCCCGCACGGTGGAAAGCCGCGCCATCCGAGTGGAGGCGAGCCGCGACAATGCCGAGCGCCTGACCCTGACCGTGCCGGGGCAGAATGACCCGATTGCTCCCACACACTGGTCCTTTGGCCAGATGTGCAGCCTGGTCGCCGCGCCGTCCTCGTATCTTCGAAACCTTCCGGCTCCGCTGGCGGCAATCAACCTGCAGCACGGGTTGCTGTCGCACCGGGCCGAACTGGTCAAGACGCTGGAAACCGAGGACGGGCGTGTGGAACTGCGCGCCGTCACGGGGCCGGATTACGGCCGCATCTGGGACCATGAGCTGGTCGGGGCGGTGCGCAAGATCGCCGGCGATGGCACAGGTGATACCAATTGGAAGGTGCCGGGTGTGATCGACTGGGCGACCATGACCCATAATCCGTACGTGGACATCACGAAGGAAACCACGACGCTCTACGCGTCAGACAGGGACGTTTTTTTATTCCTCGTGGATGATACGCATCCGATCGAGGCGGGACGTCTGCCCAACGGTGATCCCGATCTCTATTTCCGGGGTTTCTACGCCTGGAATTCCGAAGTCGGCAGCAAGAGCCTCGGCATCGCCTCCTTTTACCTGCGCGGAGTGTGTCAAAACCGCATGCTCTGGGGCGTGGAAAATTTCGAACAGATCACGATCCGGCATAGCAAGTTTGCAGCATCCCGTTTCGTGCATCAGGCGACACCAGCGCTACGGAATTTCGCCACGGCCAGCCCGGCCTCGTTCGTCTCGGGCATTCAGGCCTCGCGCAAGGCGCTGGTGGCGAAAACCGACGAGGACCGCGAAAGTTTCCTGCGTCGTCGCGGGTTCTCGAAACCGGAAACCACCAGGATCATCGAAACGGTCTTGCACGAAGAGGGCCGTAAGCCCGAGAGCGTGTTCGATTTCGTGCAGGGGATTACCGCACTGGCGCGGACAAAGGCCAACCAGGACACGCGGCTGGATCTCGAAGAGAAGGCCCGCAGGCTGATGGAGCGTGCGTCCTGAAAGCCGCTTCTTCGTCTTTCCGCCAATACGTTTTTACGAGCCCGGCCACTGTGCCGGGCTTTTTCGTTTCGGGAGTTCTTCCGATGGCTGATTTCTTCACGCATTTTTCCTGCGTGCTCGATGTGGGCACAGTGGACAATGCCGCAAAGGCGCTCGACCTCTACAATGAATTCATCGACGAACTGGCGGCGGAAGACCCGCCCTCTGACGGTTTTGTCCTGTCGATCGTGCCTGAATATGGTGGCACGAAACTCTGGATGCACGATGAGACAACCGGAGATCCGCATCAGGTGGTGGAATTCGTGCTACGCTGTGCGCGAATATTCCGGTTGCGGGGCCGATGGGGATTCCAGTGGGCCAATACGGCCTCACGTCCCCGGATAGGCGCCTTCAGCGGCGGTGCGCATCTGCTTGACCTTGGCAGGCGCAAAACGATTTCATGGATGACCACCGATCGCTGGCTGGCGATCGCCCTGGACGGAGGCAATCCCGACACAGGAGGGCAGGGCGATGACCTTGCATGATGCAGGCGATCTCGCCCGTCGTCTGGCGGAGAACGCGGAGGCGGTGTGCCGGCGGTATCTTTCCGCCGGTCGCCGTCACGGCAATTACTGGCTGGTCGGTGACGTGCGTAACGCGCCCGGCCGGTCGCTGTTCGTCCGGCTGCGCGACACCGCCAACGGCAGGGCCGGAAAATGGACGGATGCCAGTAGCGGCGAGCATGGCGACCTGCTCGACGTAATCCGCGAAAGCCTCGGCCTGGTGGATTTCCGTGACGTGGCGGACGAGGCGCGCGCCTTCCTCAGTCTACCTCGCCCCGATCCGGCACTTTCTTCAAGGGATTGTCCCGCGCAGGAACGCGGCCCTGCCAGTTCGTCGGAAGCCGCACGTCGACTCTGGGCCATGTCCGGGCCAATCGCGGGCACGTCCGTAGAGGCGTATCTCCGCAGACGCGACATTACGCTTTTGCACGGAACCGGAGCCCTGAGCTTCCATCCGCACTGCTATTATCGCCCGGACGACGACAGCCCGACCGAGACCTGGCCCGCCATGATCGCCGCCGTCACCGATCTCGACGGCACTCTGACCGGTGTGCACCGCACCTGGCTGGCGGAGGACGGCCGTGGCAAGGCGCCGGTCGATCATCCGCGTCGCGCCCTGGGCGGGCTGCTCGGCCATGCCGTGCGCTTTGGGGTGGCATCCGATGTGCTCGCCGCCGGGGAAGGCATCGAGACGGTGCTGTCGCTGCGGCAGGTTCTGCCCGATCTGCCATTGGCCGCATGCCTGTCCTCGGCGCATCTCGCCGCCCTGATCTTTCCGCCGCTGCTGCGCCGGCTCTACGTGCTGCGCGACGATGATCCGGCCGGGGATCAGGCGCTGGCGACGCTGCACGCCCGCGCGGATGACGCCGGGATCGAGGTGATCGGGCTGTCGCCACGGCTGGGCGATTTCAACGATGATCTCCGGGCGCTCGGACGCGGCGCACTGCGGGCGATCCTGCATCCGCAACTTGCGCCACCGGACGTGGCACGGTTTCTGGAGACTGCCGGCACATGAGCGGGCCGGAAAGAGGGGCGGGCGGTTTCCGTCTTCTATCGGCGGTCCTGTCGTGCCTCCCGTTCGGCAGGTTCGCGCCCCGGCCTTTCAAGTGGGGAGCGGGCGTCAGCCGGGCCGGGCCTTCAATGGCGTGAGCCAGCTATTTTCCGTCGCGCCCCTTTGGGGGCGCTTTACATCGCGAAGCAAAATAGCCGGCCCCCTGCCATCCTTCGCTGTGCTGCGGCCGCGCGCGAGCGCGCGGTTCCGGCCCGTCCCTGGTCTGCCGCTATCCGCCCCCGGAAAGGCCGCGAAGGGCGCGGCCGGAGACCTGGGAGGACCGCATCATGACCCGCACCGATGATTTTGAACCGCCGCACGCCGCTTCATCCACCGCTCATGTGCTGGCTGAACTTCAGATGTATGGCTACCGTCCCTTCGAGGACGAGCCTGATCCAAGGCCGCTGCCCGAAGCTCCGCGCATCGGGGGTGCTGTGGCCGACATCTTCGACGCCATTGCCGCGACGCTGACCGACACACGGCTGGAACCCGATCTCGAACCGCTGCTCTGGTCCACTGTCAACATCTTCCACCGTATGGTCGGCCAGGTGGAGCGTGAGCTTGACCGCAACGAACAGGCACAGAAGCGCGGGCAGCAGGAACAGGATGGCAGCGAGATACGCTCGGTGGAACTGGAGAGGCTGATTGCCGAAGGGCTGACCCTGATCGAGCGCCGCAACGCCTACGAGATCTTCCGCGATGAGGCGCAGGAGCAGTTCGAGCGCCTGACCCTGAGCGCGTGGCGGCCGAAGACCGGCTCGCTGGTGTCACGCCGCACGATGACGGCCTCCATGATCGATAGCCGCGACTTCCTCAACGCCCGACGCCGCGCCGAGGGCGAGTTGCTGGTCCCGCCCGGCCCCAAGGTCGTCGTCACTGGCGGTCTCGACTTCGACGACCATATTCTGATCTGGGATCGGCTCGACAGGGTCCGGGCCAAGCATCCCGACATGGTGCTGTTGCATGGCGGTTCGCCCAGGGGCGCGGAGTTCGTCGCGTCTCGCTGGGCTAATCACCGCGAGATCGTGCAGATCGCTTTCAAGCCGGACTGGACGAAGCATGCCAAGGCCGCGCCCTTCCGCCGCAACGACGCCATGCTCGATACCTTGCCGATTGGCGTCATCGTCTTTCCCGGAACCGGTATCCAGGAGAATTTGGCCGACAAGGCGAAGCGCCTCGGTATCCCGGTCCTGCGGTTCGGAGGCGGCGCGTGAGCGCCGTCTTCAGTCCGGATTACCCGTGACGGCGATCCGCGCGGAACGGGCATAGAAGGCGAGTTCGGTATCGCCGGGCGCCAGAAGGTCGAGCAGGCCCTTCATGTCCTGCATGTCCGAATAGGACTGAAACGGCCCTGGTTGCTGTTCAATGGCCAGCACTGCAATGGCGAGCGCCTTTTTGACCAGATGCAGTTCGCGTCCCGTGATGTCCGCCATGACGTTGTCTCCCTGAGCAGCCCCACGATGCACGTCCGCTTGGCGGACGTCAGTACGATTCTCGTTCCGTCGATACATCGTTTTCTCTATGATGCGGATTGCGCCGTGGTGGTGGTGGCAGGCGTGACCGTCAGATCATGTCATCTCTACGGGAGCCGCCATCATGGTGATCTTCGCACCGTTCCTGATCGTCGCCGGCATCGGATTTTTCTGCTGGCTCATGTTCACGCTCGCGGTCTTCGCCTTGCCGTTTGCTGGCGGGTTGTATGCCGGGCTCTGGGCGTTTCATACCGGTGCCGGAGTGATTGGCGCCCTGATCGTCGGCGTCGTGGCGGGGATAGCGACTTTCGTCGCCGGTCAGATCGCACTCGCCTGCGCGCCGTGGATCTGGCTGAGAGGGCTGATCGTCCTGCTCTATACCGTGCCCGCCATCATTGCCGGTTATAGCGCCACGCACGGTCTCGCCGAGATGATGATGCCGTCCGTCGTCTGGCAGCTCTTCTTTTCGGTCATCGGCGCCATTGCGGTCGGCATCACCGCGTTCGTCCGCTTTACCGGCATGGCCCCGCCCGAACCGGCCAACGGGAGCGTCGCGCGGGTCTGACCGCCTGCGCGGCAGCCGGCGGGCAGGCATGGATCAGGTACCTGCCTGTCTTTCCACGTCATCGAGAGGCGGGGAGCGATGGGCAGCGAAGCGCGGATGCGACGCGCTGTTCCAGATACGGTCCGCCTGTTGAAGCAAACGAACTGGCGCTCTGATTTCCCGCAGGCCGATCGCAACGGGGAAGCCGGGCATGTCCGGTGAGGCGCAGTCCCGGAACGGGCCGGTTCGGTGGGCTGGTATGGAGGGAGGATGACGCCGTCATTCTGGTTGCCGCCGGATCTCGTGCGCTGTGCCGGTCGCCATAGTCTCCGTGATGTGTGCTCTGTCGGGCCGCGCACGCATGCTGCCTCTCAAGATGGCTGATCTAGCCGAAGGCCGGCTACGCCTCGATCGGCTATGGCGCAACAACGGGCCATAATTTTCTTCCCCTGCCGGCTGCGCCGTCATTCCTCGCGCACCAAGAAAATTCTGTCCCGCCGTCCTCCGCTGCGCTTCGGCCCCAAGGGATGCGCCGCCGCTCGCCTCCGTCTGTCCGATCGCCATCGAGGCCGCAATGGTGCGGGCTCGATAACAGAGATCACGGAGAGTATCATGGCCACCATCGGCACCTTCAAGAAAGTCGGCAACGGGTATAACGGCGAGATCGTCACCCTCTCGCTCCAGACCCCCAACGTCCGTATCGCCCCCGAGACCACGCGCGCGAACGACAACGCCCCCAGCCACCGCGTCTTCGTAGGCAGGGTGGAGATCGGGGCGGCCTGGTCCCGGCGCTCCAACGAGGGGCGCGACTATCTGAGCCTCAAGCTCGACGATCCGAGCTTCAACGCCCCGATCTTCGCCAATCTCTTCGATGACGAGGACGGCGAGGGTTACAGCCTGATCTGGTCCCGCCCCAACGGTCGCCGCAACGGCGACTGAGGCACCCGCGATCCCCGCCCGGCCGGTCCGGGCGGGGCCTTCGTGATAGCGGGCCGGAACGGAAGTGCGCGCGCGGCTTATCGCCCTCGATCCGATCGGTCTGTCTTCGGGCGTGGCGGGGGGAACAGGGCTTTCCTCAGTCTTCCCATTGTACCATGCCCGACGTGAACCGCCTCAAGGACGCGCGGTCCCCCCAATTTTGCCCGGTGCACCCTGCGGGCACACCGGACAAAATCGGCTCCCCCGCGCGCCGGCGAGCCGGTCGCCTGCGGCGATCCCTGACCCGGCTCCCGCGTGCATGAGGCGGAGTCCTGTCTTCGAGAAACGAAAGGAGCAGGACGATGACCACGCTACACGACCATATCCAGATGCTGCGCGCCGAACTGACCAGCTTTTACCTGAGCCACCGCGAGCGCCGGCAGATCGAGCGCGAACTGAAGCAGGCATGCGCGCAATTCGCGGCCAGATACCACGACGACGAGCCCCCGGCGTAAGGCGGGGGTTTTTCGTTTGATCTTACATGCCGACAATCCACCGCCAGGTTCTCTCCGTCGGGGAGCCCCGCTACCGACTCTCTTCCGGCATCATGCTGAAAGAACGGTGTTGAATCTTCGTATTGCGACTATTATAGTCGTATTTCTGGTGTGCATGCCCCGTGTGTCGGATGTGATCATGGATGATCACTGGCCGACAGGTAAGGGCAGCACGGGCACTCCTGAACTGGACACAGGAGATGCTTGCTGAAAAGGCCCTCGTAGCACTGACCGCGCTCAAGCGCCTTGAATCCGAACGCGGTCTCGGCGTTCATGAGGGCACAACCGACCAGGTTCGCCGCGCGCTGGAGGCGGCGGGCATCCTGTTCATCGAGTCCGGACAAGGACGCGGCGTCATGTTTCTTAACGAGACTTCCGGCACCGAAACGCGGCAGGCTAGGGCGCGTCGCGTTCGTTCTCCGACCTGATCGGCCCCATCATGCAGAAGCCCCCGCTCGACCCGTCTGTCGCCGACAGCGCTCCGGAAGCGTCCTGTCTCACCGGCTACGACGAACAGCATCTGATTACCTATCTCCGCCTGCTGGATGCCGAGGCCGACGGCGCCGACTGGCGCGAGGTCGCCCGCATCGTGCTCCACCGCGACCCGGTGGTTGACCCCGAGGGCGTCCACCGCTGCTGGCACAGTCATCTGGCGCGGGCGCACTGGATGACCAGGCATGGCTACCAGCATCTCCTGCGCGGCGGCGCGCCTCACTAAAACACCCAGGAATCGTTGCGTGATCCGCAAGACCTGTTGCAGGACCGGGGCGTAGCGGGCAGCGGGCCGGTCTGGCATACTCTCGCGAGCAAGTGCTTGCCCTGTTCCCACCCGTTACGCATCGGAGACGACGCCATGAGCCGCGCCAACTGGCAGTCGGCGAGCGCGTACGAGGGCCTGCGGTCGCTCGACGCCCCTGCCTTTGCTTTGCAGTTTGTCAGTCGCAATCGGGACTTTATCCGCGATCGTGCCGCCCTTCAGCGCGCCGCGCGCCGGGCCGCGCTATCCGCAACAGACGCCGAAGCCTTCGCCCGGCGCTGGGGGTTGCGATTTCGAGAGTGTCCGCACGGCCCTCAATCCGCGTACCGCCCTCTGGACTGTTGCGGTATCGCCGGCCGTGATTGCGGTTGTCCCCCTGCCGACAGCATTGGCTGACGCGCCGTATCGGCCACTCTCACTCGCTTGGGCAGCCGATATGGCGGGAGAAGTGCTGGTTGAGCGGGAGGAGACGATCCTGCGGCTGTACGTCCTGCCGCCTGACGGGGCTCAGGTCGGCGTGCTTCTGCCGCTCGACGCTCTGTTCGAATTGCGTGTCCAGGCCGCCTTGCGGCTCTGGCGCGTGCTGATGGAGCGGCGTCCCGGTCGTGATCCGGCCTGCCTGTCATCCGATCGCATCCGCAGGCTGATCCTGGCGCTCCGGACGCTCGACGGTCTGGACGACGGGGTGTCGCAGCGCGAGATCGCCGGCGTCCTGTTCGGTCGGGAGGTTTCCGCAGGGGACTGGCTCTCCCATGATCTGCATTTCCGCATGAAACGGCTGGTGCGTTTTGCGCGGGGACTGACTGACGGAGGATATCGGCGCCTGCTACTGCACCCGTTTCGGGGACGATAGTGGATGATGAATGTCTTGTAGGGCCGGAAGAACAGAACAAGGAGGCTGATAGTATCCATGGCCTCACTGCTGGCCGCTCCGGTGCTTTGTGTCGAGGAAAACCGAAAATGGTCCGCTATTGGAGACGCGTGACGGTTCGTTGAAAAGAAGAAGTGAGGCTTCAGATACATAAGGAGAAAATAGTCCATTCCTGAACATTATACGTCAAAAGATAACGTTGACACGAGCCATCGCATGTTTGCATCGGGAATGTTTCTGCAGGGGCAGTTATTTTGTAATCGAATACCGCAACCCAGATATGGAAAACCTGCCCGGAAAAATTGGCCTGACGGCGAATTTTTCCGGACATTTATTCGAAGTTTATCAGGTGGTCAGGAGCTTTTCACTGGTCAACCGCATGACGATGCCATGCCGGAGCGCATGCAAGCCCTCGATTTCAACTTCAATGTCGCGAGCCTTGAGTTTGGATACGATCTTCTCAATCATAGCCACCGAGGTCACGTCCCAGAAATGGGCGTTGTTCAGCCTGATGACGACCCGGCGCGCATTGGTCCTGAAGTCGATCTGATCGTGAAGAAGGTCAGACGAAGCAAAGAAAACCTGTCCCTCAACCTCGTAGATATCCGTACCCTCTTCTCTGATCTTTTTGACGTGCATCAAATGCGTCATAGACCAGGCAAAGAACACACCACTGAGCAGAACACCGACGAGCACACCTAGAGCCAGATCCGAGGATGCGACAGTCACGGCAACGGTTACGACCATGACGAGGCTTGAGAGCTTTGGAAAACGCGCAAGATCACGCAGGGATGACCACGAGAATGTGCTGATTGAGACCATGCACATAATGGCGACAAGGGCAGCCATTGGAATGCGGGCGACATAAGTATGCAGCATGACCATCAGAAACAGCAGGAAAGCGCCGGCAGTAAAGGTCGACAGACGTCCTTGGCCGCCGTACCGAAGATTGCCGACTGTCTGCCCTACCATACCGCACCCGGCGATGCCGCCGAACAGTCCTACAAACACATTCGAGACACCAAGACCTACGCATTCCATTCTGGGATCACCGTGCGTGTCGGTCTCATCATCCACGACACCTGCTGTCATTAGAGATTCAAGGAGGCCCACAGATGCCATCGCAAGGGCATAGGGAAACACAATTTTCAGTGTGGCCAGATTGAATGGTACGTGGGGGATCGTAAAAGCAGGAAGGCCTGTCGGCAGCGTGCCCAGATCAGAGACAGTGTGCACCGGCATTGGATACCACATCGTGATGCCTGTCAGAACTACGATACAGATCAGGGGCGACGGTATCAGGGTTGATATCCGTGGCATGAGATAGATGATGGCAAGCCCAAGGGCAATCAGTGCATACGTGTGCCACGTCACATGAAGCATTTGTGGTAACTGTGCCGAAAAGATCAGGATCGCGAGAGCATTCACAAAGCCGGTGCGGACCTCAGCCGATACGAAGCGCATAATGACCTGAAAGCCAAGCGCACCGAAAATGATCTGTAGTCCGCCAGCCAGTAATGTCGCGACGAGAAGGTATTGAAGCCCGTAGCTATGCACGAGGGCCGCGGCTACGAGGGCCACGGAACCCGCCGCCCCTGAGATCATTCCCGGGCGGCCACCGGTGATGGAAATGGCGACGCTAATGACAAATGACGCGAAAAGGGAGACGGCGGGAGAGACGCCGGCAACGTAGGAGAAAGCAATGACCTCGGGAATGAGGGCGAAGGTGCCGACCATTCCGGCCAGCACTTCGCGCAGCGGGTTATAAGCCCACTGCGACCGATAAGTCGCAAAGTTCATGGCGTTTTTTCGAAACCTCTCTAGGTAGTAAGCACGCTCAATAAGGTTTCGTCGTATTGTGGCCCGACGCGGCAATGGTGCTTGCAGGGTAGTCAGGTCGTGAGGTCGATGCAACCCGAGAAGACAGACCAGCCAACACAACGTTGACTGCTGCAATGGCGTGATCGTCTTGTGAGGACCGACATCCCAACGTCCCAGAACGTATGGACTGTAGACCGCTGCCCCACTGTTGAACCCGGCTTTCTTTCTCTGTTGGCTGAACCGGACGGCGACACGATGCAGTAAGCGGTCCAGGCCCCATGTCCTTGGCTACTGGGTCATGGGGCCCGGCATGGGCTAAGTTCGCAATTTGCTGAGAGCAGACCATATGGCATGGGTTATGGTTCAGAAACTGGCAGACTGGCTCGTGTCATCGCAGCATGATGTCCGCTTACCGAAACCTTCAGCAGAACTTTGTATGATTGGGACGAGGGCGAAAGCCGAAATCCAGTTGGTTCGGTCGCCCGGTTCGAGGCGGCCGCGTCGCCATCTCCCGCCAGTCAAGGACCGATCTCGCCCCCCGATGAGATCGGTCCTAGTCCCGGAAGACCTCGCTCCGCCACGCTGATCCCTGCTGGCCGCATCTGTCCCGCGGCCCCAGCCAGCGACCACGGAGCCACCTCATGTCCGCCAATTACAGCGATCTGCCGCCGCGCTATCTGCGCACGCCCGACGCCTCGCGCTTCGTCGGACTATCTATTCGCACACTGGAGAAACACCGGATCTACGGCACCGGACCGCGCTACTCGAAGCTCGGTGGCCGCGTGGTCTATCGGGTGGATGAGTTGCAGGCCTGGGTCGAGAGTGGTGCCCGCGCCCATACCTCGGACACCACTGCCGGCGTCGTGCCGGCGGCCGCGCGGCAAAGTCCGCTGATTCCGCCGACATCACGCGGGAGCCGTCGCTGATGCCTCCGCCCGGCAGGGCGCGCTCCGAGCGCGAGCAACTGGAACTCTTCCACGCTATCGCGGGAGATTTCGCTCCTCGTGACGCACAGGATCTGATGGCGTTTCCGTTCTTCAGCCTCGCCAAATCCCCCCGCATGGTCCCGATCGATTACCGGACCCCGGACGTCACCATCCGGGTCGAGGCGTCTGCCGAACATGGCATGGCCACGATCTGGGATGCTGACGTGCTGATCTGGGCCGCCAGCCATCTCGTTGCCGCGCGTGACGCCGGTCGGCGCACGTCGCGGCTGATGGTGGCCAGCCCGCGCGAGATCCTGACCTTCATCGGTCGGGGCGACAGCGCGCGGGACTATGAGCGGCTGGAAGCGGCCTTCGACCGGCTGCAATCCACCACGATCAAGACGTCGCTGCGGCAGACCGGCAAGGGGCAACTGCACCGCTTTTCCTGGATCAACGAATGGAAACGGCATACCGCGCGGGAAGGGCGCACCCGCGTGATCGAACTGATCCTGCCCGACTGGTTCTACCAGGCGGTTCTCGATGACGCGCTCGTGCTGACCATCGACCCGGCCTATTTTGGCCTCACCGGCGGTCTGGAGCGCTGGCTCTATCGCATCGTGCGCAAGCATGGCGGTCGCCAGCGTGCGGGCTGGGCCTTCGGCCTGCGCCATCTCTACGAAAAATCCGCCAGTCTTTCCCCCTATCGGCGCTTTGCCTTCGAACTGCGCGACATGGCGAAGCGGCAGCCCTTTGCCGGCTATCGGCTGTCGGTGCGTCCCGACCGCAACGGCAATGACACGCTGGCCTTTGCACCTGTCAAATTATCCACAGGCGTCTGTGGACAAGCTGTGAGTTCATCCGTGCTATCAGTTGTGGATTTATCCGTGCCATCACTGCCACGGCATCCGTGCTATCGTTTGCGGAAAACGCCGAATCATGACATTGAATCAATTGGTTACGACGCCCTTAACTTAGATTCTAACTTAAAAGAGTCTAACTTTAAGGATGTTGGCCCCCCTGCCGATCCGTGGAAAACCCCCGGAGAGGGGCCATGATCGTGGCTTTCCTCAACCAGAAGGGCGGCGTCGGCAAGACGACTCTGGCGCTGCATCTCGCCGGCCAATGGGCTCGGGAAGGCCAGCGCGTGACGGTCATCGACGCCGATCCGCAGGGTTCGGCGCTGGACTGGTCGGCGCAGCGCGCGCGGGAAGGACTGCCCCGGCTGTTCGGCGTGATCGGGCTGGCACGCGACACACTCCACCACGAGGCGCCCCAACTAGCTCAGGGGGTGGATCACGTCGTCATCGACGGTCCGCCTCGGGTGGCGGCATTATTGCGCTCCGCTCTGCTGGCTGCCGACCTGGTGCTGATTCCCGCGCAGCCTTCGCCGTTCGACGGATGGGCTTCGGCCGAGATGCTGCGGCTGCTGGAGGACGCGCGCTTCTTCCGTCCCGGCCTGCTGGCCCGCTTCGTGCTCAACCGCTGCGCCGCGCGCACGGTCATCGCCCGCGAAACCCGGCTGGCGCTGATGGGGCATGAGCCTGCCGCTCTAGCGGCGCGGATCGGCCAGCGGGTTGCTTTCGCCGACGCCGCGCGCACCGGCCGCCTGGTCTGCGACCTGCGCCCGCACGGGATTGCCGCCCGCGAAATCGCCGCCCTGACGGCCGAGATCGGGGGGCTGGTGCCATGACCCTCCTGACCGGCGACAGCGCGCTCCTGATGCCCTGGCACGGCCCCTACGACATGATCCTGGTCGACCCGCCCTATGGCGATACGTCGCTCGCCTGGGACCGGCGCGTGGCGGACTGGCCCGGCAAGGCACTCGCCGCCCTGAAACCGAGCGGCTCGCTCTGGGTCTTCGGCTCCCTGCGGAGCTTTCTCGCATCCAACGCGGCATTTCGGAATGCGGGCTGGAAATATGCTCAGGAACTGGTCTGGGAGAAGCAGAACGGTTCCAGCTTCCATGCCGATCGCTTCCGCCGCGTGCATGAACTGATCGTCCAGTTCTATCGCGACGATACGCCCTGGCGCGCCGTCTACAATGTTGTTCCCACCACGTCCGATGCGCGGGCGCGCACGGTAAGGCGGAGACACCGGCCGCCCCACATGGGCCGGATCGATGCCGGCCATTACGTGAGCGAGGATGGCGGCCCGCGCCTGATGCGCTCCGTGATTCCGGTCCGCAATGCGCATGGGCGCGCCATCCATCCCACCGAGAAGCCGGTGGCACTGCTGGAGATCCTGATCCGCACGAGCTGCCCACCAGGTGGCCTGGTGGGCGACTGGTTCGCCGGCTCGGGCGCGGCCGGTGTCGCCTGCCGGCTCGCCGGTCGGCGCTATGTCGGCTGCGAGATCGATCCAGTCATGGCGCAAAAGGCGCGCGACCGCATCGCCTCCGTGCTGCCGCTCGGCGAAGGAATTTCGCCATGACGGAACGTCGCACGCCGCCCGGCTTCGCGGCGCGTCCCGCCGATCCCGAACGCTGGGTCAGGGCGCCGGACAAGCCTTCGACCATCAACCGCTTTACCGCCCGGCTGACCATCGACGTCACGCCGGCGCTGCGCGCGCGGCTCAAGGTCGCGGCGTTCCAGCGCGGCATCACGGTCGCCGACATGCTGCGCGCGCTGCTGGCCCGCGAGTTCCCCGATACTGCTGGAGATGTGCCATGACCGACACCCTCGCTCATGTCGAACTGACCTGGATCGAGAAGCGCATCGAGCACTGGATCCGCTTCGGCTCTGTCGCCCATGAGCAGATTCTCGATCGTCGTCGGCGGATACTGAGCTTTCCGCCGGACACCGTATTCGCCTTCCTGCGCTGGGCAGCGAACGATTACGGCACGGTGGTGTCCTGCATCGACATCGTGCGCGTCACCCGTCCCGGCGAGCCGTATCAGACGGTGCCGTTCGTGCGCCCCGGCGGGGAGAGCCTGTTGCGCCAGAGCGGTTGGCCGAAGGTCCGTCTGGTGCTCGAAGCTGTCGATCGTATCGAAGCTATCGGCATCGACCCCGTCGACGTGGCGCCCGAGCATTGGCGGCATCTGCACAATCGGATGCTCTCCGGGCAGGCGGCACGCTCCTACACGCGCGACCGCCATCAGGCCTGGCTGCGCCGGAGGGCGGTGTCATGACGCGCCTTGGTTGGTTCTTCACCACGTATTTCGCAATACTCGGTGTTGGCACGTCAGTGGCGATTCATCCGGCGCCCCGGCTGATCTGGAATGCCACCGCCAGTACACCGGTCGGATTGTATCGCCTGCAATCGGTAAGCACCCTGCATGTCGACGACCTGATCGCGATCCGACCACCGGCCGACATTGCCACGATGCTGGCGCACGGCGGCTATCTGCCCCTCGGTGTGCCGCTGCTCAAGCCGGTTGCCGCACTGCCGGGGCAATTGGTCTGCCGGATCGGTACTGCTGTTTCGGTCGACGGCAAGGCGCTTGGCGAGGCACTCGCCTACGATCATCGCGGTCGTCCGCTGCCGATCTGGCAAGGCTGTCGGCACGTCCTGCCCGGCCAGATTTTCGTCATGAACGCAGCAGTCCCGACCAGTCTTGACGGTCGCTATTTCGGCATCCTGCCGGTCGCTGCGGTGCTCGGCCGCGCGCAGCCGCTGTGGCTCGTGCCGTCACCGATGTCTCCCACCCCCAAGCAGAAACGAGGCTGACATGGCCCAGATCGGAACTTTTACACGCACGGCTGACGGCTTCGCCGGTCGGCTGCGCACGCTCGCCCTCGACGTCGAACTAACGATCGTGCCGGCGACATCGTCGGACGCCGAGCATGCGCCCGATTATCGCGTCCATCTCGGTGACGCCGATGCCGGACCAGAGGTCGGCGCGGCCTGGAAACGCACCGGCGAGAAGGCGGGCACCTATCTCTCGCTGGTTCTCGACGACCCCATGCTGGCGCAGCCGATCCGCGCCAATCTGTTCCAGTCCGATCGTCAGGGGCGTGCCTTCCATCTGGTCTGGAGCCGCCCGGTGAAGCGTGATGACCGGCGGTAAGGCGGCGCTCCGTCTGCTCGGTGTCGTGCTTCCGGCCGTCGTTTCATTGACGGTGCCGACGCATAATGCGGTTGCCGATCCCTACGCCGACATGATCGCGGAAGCCGCCACGCGCGCGCAGATTCCGGCCTCATGGATTGCTGCCGTGCTGCACGCGGAGAGCAGGGGCGATGCGCATGCCGTGTCGTCGGCGGGTGCGATGGGGCTCATGCAGGTGATGCCCGGAACATGGGCCAGCCTGCGTACGTCGCTCGGCCTCGGCGACGATCCGTTCGACCCGCGTGACAACATTCTGGCTGGTGCGACCTATCTGCGCTGGATGCGGGATCGCTATGGCGAAGCCGGATTTCTGGCTGCTTATAATGCCGGTCCCGCGCGCTATGACGAGCATCTCGCAACCGGCCGACCACTGCCTGCCGAGACGCGGGATTACGTTGCATCGGTCAGCGCGCGGCTGGCTCTTCCGCCTGCCGATGACATCGTGATCGGTGCTTCGGAGACACCGTCCTGGCAGAGATCTTCACTCTTTCCGGCGTCATTCCTGCGCACAGGAAATGCCCCTCGGCATGGCGAGAGCGCGCATGATCCGGTGCATGCCGATGACGCTCGCCCGACAGACTGGACGGCACTCGCACCGCAGTCGGTCGGGCTGTTCATCGCCTCAGGGCATGGGGAAGCACGTCGATGACCCCCGTTCCGGTCCATCGGGCGTTGGCGGGCCATGGGTGCCTTTGGGAGGGGGCGCTGGGGGGAGGCTGGCAACGGAGGGAAGGACGGCAAGGTAAAAGCAGCGCCCGTTCGGGGCTGCATGTGGTTGGTTTGATTGGGGAATTTGTCCTCTCACCACGCACCGCCTGCGGCGGCCCGTGCCATTTTCCTAATCTTTTCAACGATCCGGGCGCCGTCAGGCGTAAATCGATGCGGAGAGCCGGCCATGGCGACGCGCGATGACAGTCTGACTGTCCGGCCCGGACGCATCCAGCATGGCAATCAGGGCGCACGACCGAAATCCTTCGTCGGTGAGGTCATGCGGGCCGCGAAGAAGGCCGGTCATACCGGCACCCGGTTCGGTGCGAAGGGCAGGGGAGGCGGCGGTGGTTCCCGTTTCGGACGCGGCCGACGCGCGGCGCTGTCCATGCGGCTGCGCAGCAATGCCCGTCGGGTCGTGGTCAAGGCGCGCGTTGTTCGTCAGCAGGGCACGCGCTTTCGTTCCGCACCGCTCTCCCGGCACATCGCCTACCTCAGGCGCGAGGGCGTCACCCGTGACGGTGCCAGGGCCCATCTGTTCGATGCCGGGTCCGACGAAGCGGACAGCAAGGCCTTCGCGGAACGTTGTGAAGACGACCGGCACCATTTCCGCTTCATCGTCTCGCCCGAGGACGCAGCGCGGATGGAGGATCTGCGGGGCTTCGCGCGCGAACTGATGCAGGACATGGAGCGCGACCTGGGCACAAAGCTGGACTGGGTCGGGGTGGATCACTGGAACACGGACAATCCGCATGTCCATATCCTGGTGCGTGGGGCGGCCGATGACGGCAAGGATCTGGTGATCAGTCGTGCCTATATCAGCCAGGGCGTGCGCGACCGCGCCGCCGAACGGGTGACGCTGGAACTGGGTCCGCGCAGCGAGCTGGAAATCCGCACCGCCCTGGAGAGCGAGATTGCCGCCGACCGCTGGACCAGCCTCGATCGCGCGTTGCAGGATCTCAGCGACGAGGGCGGAGGTATCGTCGATCTGCGGCCGGGAGCGGGTGCCGAAGACCCGGAACTGCGGCGCCTGCTGGTCGGCCGGGCGACCAAGCTGGAGGGGCTTGGCCTCGCCGAACGGGTCGGGGTGGCACGCTGGACCCTCAAGCCGGGGCTGGAGGCGACCCTGCGCGATCTTTCCATCCGGGGCGACATCATCAAAACCATGCACCGCGCTATGTCCGGCCGCGGGGCGGAACCCGATGTCGCGGGTTTCGCGATCCATGGCGAGACGCTGGCCGATCCCGTTCTTGGTCGGCTGGTCGAGCGCGGACTGGATGATGAACTCAAGGGCTCCGGTTACGTGGTGATCGCCGGCACCGATGGGCGGACGCATCATGTCCGCTTCCCTGATCTGGACCTGACCGGCGATGCCAGGATCGGCGCGATTGTCGAGACCCGGAGTTGGGAAGACACGAAGGGCATGCAGCGTCTGTCGTTGGCGACGCGTTCGGACTTCACGCTGGCCGAGCAGGTGACGGCACCCGGTGCAACCTGGCTCGATCGCCAGTTACTCGCCAAAGAGCCGGCACTAGCCAATGGGGGCTTCGGCGCGGAGGTCCGCGCGGCGATGGCGCAACGAATTGATCATCTCGCCTCCGAGGGGCTGGTCCGGCGGCAGGGCGAGCGTGTGGTGTTTGCACCCGACCTGATCGGTACCCTGCGCCAGCGCGATCTCGATCAGGCGGTCGCCAGATTGGCAGCGCAGACCGGGTTGGAACACCGGCCCGCGAAGGAAGGCGAGATCGTCTCGGGGGTCTATCGCCAGCGGGTGGCCCTGTCCTCGGGGCGGTTCGCCATGGTCGATGACGGGCTGGGCTTCCAGCTCGTGCCGTGGCGTCCGGCGCTGGAGCAGAAGCTCGGGCGGCAGATCTCCGGCACTATGTCGCCGGGCGGCGGTGTCGACTGGAATTTCGGGCGTAAGCGCGGGCTCGGGATTTGATGTCGGCTGGCTCGCCTGCGGGTTTTCGGCTGACAAAGCGGGTGCTTCATAAGTATGATAAAATATGCTCGCTTGGGAGGAGCCGCCTTATGTCCACAATCGAACGTATGACCATCACCGTGCCGTCCGAGATGGCGGCGACTCTGCGCCAGTCCGTCGATGGCGGCGAATATGCCTCGACCAGCGAGGTGGTGCGGGAGGCATTGCGCGAATGGATGCGCCGGCGCGATACCGACCGCCGCGATCTCGACACCTTGCGCGAGGCGATCAGGATGGGCGACGAGAGCGGGTCGAGCATCCCGGCCGAGACCGTCTTCGCCGAATTGCGTGACGTGATCGCTCGCCGTCGCGCGCAGGGATGAAACGGCTCGGCTTCGCTCCGGCAGCGCGTGCCGACCTTCTGGAGATTGCGCTCTATATCGCCGAAGACAATCCCGATCGGGCCATGAGTTTCGTTGCCGAGCTAGAAGCGAAGGCCGCCGTTGCGGCTGAGCATCCGGGGAGCTTTCCGGCGCGCGATGAGATCAGTCCCGGATTGAGGGTCATTGTTCACGGCCGCTACCTGCTGTTCTACCGTGAACTGGCCGACGAGGTACGCATCGTCCGTGTGCTTCATGGCGCACGGGATCTGCCGCAGGTGTTCGACTCATAAAATCAGGGGTTTCCCATAGGATCGCGCGCAGCCGTCGCCAGTGACAATGAACTTCGCCGCCATCACGACGATCAGAACGTGGAGGCGATCATCAGGCGGAGGCATTTTTACCGTACCGGGTTCTTCTCCACATGCGACGACAAGGCGATCGGAGTTTCTCAGCATGACAGGGCGAAATAAGGTGCCATCGACCTGTTATCCGGCCACTCGCCAAGATGAGCGCACGCTTGTCGAGTTGCTGGAACAGGGCGAGCGAAGCGGCGTCAGCAGGCGCACGATTCTCGATATTCTTGCCGCCGTGCAGGCGGACAGGCAGGCCGTCCGTTTATTGTCCGCGCCTATCCGGCGGCCCGAGACGTCATAATTAGATCTTGAACGCTGGCGAAGCGAGCCGTTTGGTCGGTTCCTGTCATGAACCAGACCAAGATCCTCTGGGGCTCGGTGTGTGCGGTAAGCACCGTGATCCTCGCCTTCTCCTGGGCCGCGACGCAGTGGACTGCATGGCGGCTCGGCTTCCAGACGCAGCTTGGTGCTCCGTGGTTCACGCTGCTCGGCTGGCCGGTCTATTATCCGCCGGAGTTCTTCTGGTGGTGGTTCGCCTACGACGCATACGCTCCGGACATCTTCACCATCGGCGGTTACATTGCGGGCTCAGGTGGGATTGTTGCTGTGATCGTCGCGATCACGATGTCCGTGTGGCGTGCCCGCGAGAAGAAACGCGCCACCACTTATGGTTCAGCGCATTGGGCCGACCCGCGCGAGATCCGGCGCGCCGGATTGCTCGCGCCCGATGGCGTGGTGCTAGGCCGTTCGGCTGATACCTATCTCCGCCATGACGGGCCGGAGCATGTGCTGTGCTTTGCGCCCACCCGCTCGGGCAAGGGGGTGGGACTGGTGGTGCCGACGCTGCTGACCTGGCCGGGCTCCGTCATCGTCCATGACATCAAGGGCGAGAACTGGACGCTGACCGCCGGCTGGCGCTCCCGCTTTGGTCGGGTGCTGCTGTTCGATCCGACCAACCCTGCCAGCGCCGCCTACAATCCGCTGCTGGAGGTCCGGCGCGGCGAGCGGGAAGTCCGCGACGTGCAGAACATCGCCGACGTGCTGGTCGATCCCGAGGGCGCCCTTGAGAAGCGGAACCACTGGGAAAAGACCAGCCACGCCCTGCTGGTCGGCACCATTCTGCATGTCCTCTATGCCGAGGAAGACAAGACCCTGGCCGGGGTGGCCAATTTCCTCTCCGACCCGAAACGGGCGATCGAGACCACACTGCGCGCCATGATGACCACGCCCCATCTCGGCGCGAAGGGCGTGCATCCGGTAGTCGCCAGTTCGGCGAGAGAACTGCTCAACAAGAGCGACAATGAGCGCTCGGGCGTGCTGTCCACCGCCATGTCGTTCCTTGGCCTCTATCGCGATCCGGTCGTGGCGCATGTGACGCGCCGCTGCGACTGGCGGATCCGCGACCTTGTCGCCGGCACCCATCCGGCAACGTTGTATCTGGTGGTGCCGCCCTCGGATATCAGCCGCACCAAGCCGCTGGTGCGGCTGGTGCTGAATCAGATCGGCCGCCGGTTGACCGAGGAACTGGAGGCGAAGCGGCGCCATCGCCTGCTATTGATGCTCGACGAGTTTCCGGCGCTGGGGCGGCTGGATTTCTTCGAGAGCGCGCTGGCCTTCATGGCGGGCTACGGCATCAAGAGCTTCCTGATCGGCCAGAGCCTGAACCAGATCGAGAAAGCCTATGGCCAGAATAATTCGATCCTCGACAACTGCCATGTCCGGGTCAGCTTCGCGACCAACGATGAACGAACCGCCAAACGGGTTTCGGACGCGCTCGGCACCGCGACCGAGATCCGCGACGCAAAAAACTATGCCGGGCATCGTCTGTCGCCGTGGCTCGGGCATCTGATGGTGACGCGCCATGAGACGGCACGGCCCTTGCTCACGCCCGGCGAGATCATGCAGCTTCCCCCTGACGAGGAACTGGTGCTGGTGTCTGGTTGCCCGCCGATCCGGGGACGCAAGGCGCGCTATTTCGAGGATGCCGAACTGGCCGCGCGCATTCTCCCGCCACCCCGATTCGAGCCGCCGCCGTCTCCAGAGGGAACGCCGCCCCTCGGACCGCAGCCGTCGGGCGACTGGGCCGACGTGGTGCAGCCGGCGACACAGGATAACGGAGACGACGACCCGGCCAATGCGGGCATCCGTCGTGAGCCGGAACTGCCGGAACAGGAAGAGGTGGTGCAGGCGCCGAGGAAGCCGGTCCATGAATTCGACCCACCCGAGGATGAGCCCGAAGATGACGCGACGCGGGGGCAAATCCTGCGACACGCGGAGCGGGCTCTCGCGCGGCAGGTGTCGCTCGATCCCGGCGACAGGATGGGGCTATGACCAGGATGCGGATCAAACACACGATCCGGCTACCCGCCGATCTCAGTGTCAGGCTAGCCGATTACGCCGCCCGGAAGAAGGTATCGCAGGCGCTGATCGTGGAGACGGCGCTGGCGTCCTTCCTGTCACCAGACGGGCCCGAACGGCTGGAAGCGGCGCTCGCCCGGCGGCTCGACCGGATGACGCGGCAGTTGGAGCGCATGGAGCGACGGGTGACGATCGCCAACGAGTCTCTGGCCGTGTTCGTCCGGTTCTGGCTGACCAGTACGCCGCCGTTGCCGGATGCGGCCCTTGCCGCAGCGCAGAGCAAGGGGCGGGAGCGGTATGACGGGTTCATTGAGGCAGTCGGGCGCAGGCTCGCCAGAGGGAAGACGCTGGACGACGAGGTGAGGCTGGACGTGGGGCTAGGTGAGCAGGGGCAGGATGCCCCTGACCCGAAAGACAATCTTGTAACGTGATGTCTGGGTTGGGGGGGATGGAGACTGTCTGCTTTGGGGCGGCAGCCTTGTAAAAGCAGACCGACGAAATGCATTTCCTGGTGTTCGGCCTTCAGGGAAGCGTGCTATTTCTATCGAAAAAGCAGGTAATCCCCAGTCATTTTACCTTGTTGCTCCAAGTGTTTTCCATATGTGACTTGGGGTAATTCCCATCGTGCAAGTGCGCACAGTACGTCTTTCGGTGAGGCGGCCAGTGCCTCAGCAAGAGCCAACGCATTAGCTGCGGCTTTAGAGGTGCTGGCAGCTGTATGCGGTCGCGGGATCGAGGCGGCGTCTCCCAAAATCAGCGCACGTCCGGCTATCATGTGATCTGAAGCAAGGTCACGGATGGACTGAACATACGGCTGTCTGGTTGCTCCGACGATTTCACGGAACGCTTGAGGGAGAAAAGTCTCCGCTTCATTGTGCACATGCGTTATCCAGAAAGGGGCCAATGACCCTTCCGGCACGGCGTAATCCCGTCGCTTGCCGTTACGGTCCGTCATGATTGCCGCGCGCTGCTCGTCTGTGGCGACCCGGTACCACACCCAGTTATAAAAACGATGACCATTGCGGGTATCATTGCCGACTCCTGGAACAAGGTAGCCAAGAATATGGGAGCCCTGGCTGTTGGCAAAGCCGAAATCTCCGGCCAGCGCGTCCCGGGAAAACGGCGGAAGGTCCTGTTCTGGAAGCAACCCTCTCCAGGCGATATAGCCCGCGTAAACAGGTTTCAGATCCGGCCAAAGTTGAGAGCGGACCGTCGAATTACCACCGTCGGCTCCCACCAGCAAATCGCCAGTCTCGCGCGAGCCGTCTGAGAAGATAGCCGTCACAGTCGCTGTGTTTTCATCCTGTTCAATCCGTTCCAGAATCCTGCCTCGATGATAATGGGCGTTACCAAAGGCCGATTTCAGGCGGGTATAGATCAGCGACCAGGAGGTTTGCATCTGGGGCATGAACTGTTTTGACTGAATCGAACCGTCCGGGCGCAATACCGTCCTGTACGCCGAGCGAACCCCCAGATGATCCTCATCCAGCGTGACACCGGCGCGCCGGAAAACTTCGATCACGTCAGGCTGAAGAACAATACCGCCGCCACGGCTGTCCAGATCTCCCTCTGAGCGTTCAAAAACATCGACGTCCCAACCGATGGTTTGCAGCATTACGGCGGCGAATAGGCCACCCAGTGATCCGCCAATAATGAGGGCGCGACGTTTGGGTGGGGGCTGGATCAGTGCATAGTTCATCGGTCGTCTCCCTTGTGAGCAGGGGTAAACTGCGCCACGTCGACACCGACGATAAGGCAGGCAATTTGGCGATGTTCTTTGCACAGGATGCAATAGCTCCATCGTTGCGTATCACGCAAAGATGGTCTCGGAAATCAGGTAATTATCGTCACATTGTATCGGCGCGATCATGGTCTCGTCAGCAACACTGATCTTTCAGGAGATCTCACCATGGTCACGAACCAGACTGCTTCCACCCTGTTTTCCCCCCTCAAGATCGCCGGCCTGTCATTGCCGCATCGGATCGTCATGGCCCCCTTGACCCGCTCTCGTGCGGGTCAGGGTAATGTCCCGAGCGCTCTGAACGTTGAATATTATCGCCAGCGTTCCAGCGCTGCCCTGGTTATCACCGAGGCCACGCAAATTTCTCAGCAAGGGCAGGGCTACGCCTGGACACCAGGCATTCATACGGACGACCAGATTGCCGGATGGTCCCGGGTCGCCGAAGCCGTCCACGCGCAGGGTGGTCGTATCATCATGCAGCTCTGGCATGTGGGCCGTGTGTCGCATCCTTCATTTCAGCCGGATGGCGCATTGCCGGTGGCACCTACGGCGATGCCGGTGCCCGGAAAGACCTTCATCGTCGACGATAATGGCAACGGAACCTGGGCTGACGTACCAGTTCCGCAGGAATTAAGCCCGGACGGTATCGCCGCAATTGTCTCCGACTATGTGTCTGCCGCACGAAACGCGATCACTGGAGGGATGGATGGCGTGGAAATACACGCTGCCAACGGTTACCTGATCGATCAGTTCATTAACAGTGAGAGCAATCACCGCACCGACGCTTACGGCGGCAGTATCGAGAACCGTGCCCGTCTGCTGTTTGAGATTGTAGATGCCGTGATGGCTGCGATCGGGGATGTGCCCGTAGGCGTGCGTCTGACGCCCTTGGGACGCTTCATGGGAATGGGTGACGACACACCTGAGGAGACATTCGGTTATATTGCCTCAGAACTTGATCGTCGGAAAATCGCCTATCTGCATGTGGTTGAGCCCACCACGCTAGGCACCGAAACTGCCTCTGCGGCAGATCCGAAGAGCGAAGCGATTGTGCGACTCCTTCGGCAGCGTTTTTCCGGCGTGATGATGTTGGCTGGCGGATATGATCAGGTAACGGCTGAAAAGGCTCTGTCCGCAGGGCGCGGTGATGTCATCGCATTCGGAAAGCTGTTTCTTGCAAATCCAGATTTGCCCGAGCGTTTTGCGAATAACGCCCCGCTGAACGAAGCTGATCGGGCCACATTCTTCGGTGGTGACGCCCACGGTTACACGGATTATCCAACGCGGACCGTTTCTGCTTGAGCTTACGAAGATGCGACATCGGGGCCGTTGCACGCAAAGCGGTCCCAATAGGGTGGCATACCAAAATGATCGATCAGAAAATCAAGAAAGCTGGCCACCTTCTTCGAACCGCGCCGATTGGCCAGATAGACGGCCGAGATTGCGCCCTCCTCGGCATTCGGAGAGGGCGACCATTCTTTAAGGACAGGAACCAGACGTCCCGCCGCGATGTCCGGGCCGACCAGCCAGGTTGGCATCAGAAGTAAACCCGCGCCGCCGATCGCCGCTTCGCGCAGGACTTCCGATCCATTGGCGCGTAAATGACCCGACACAGGCACTTTTTGACGTTTGCCATCACGTGACAGGGTCCAGCTATTGTCGCTCGTCAGGTAATCGAACAACAGGCATTGGTGAGTGGAAAGATCTGAAGGCACCAATGGCACGCCATGTTGCCCTATATAATCCGGACTGGCGCAAATAATACGACGATGCGGTGCCAGTTTGCGGGCAATCAGACTGGGGGTGTTCAAGGGGCCGAGCCGGATGGCGATATCAATACGATCCTCCACCAGATTGACGGGCGTATCAGTCAGTTGGATGTCGAGGCGCATTTGCGGGCATTGTTGGAAATAGGCAGGCAGAGCCGGGGCGACATGCAGCCGCCCGAAAGCCACCGGCATCGACACGCGAAGATGCCCGCTTGGCGGTCCCGAAAGTTCGCTGACAGACCGATCGGCAGTATTAAGGTCATCAAGAATACGTCTGCAGTCTTCATAATATTGTTGACCCGCCTCTGTCAGTGTTACGCTACGGGTCGAGCGATTCATGAGCAATGTTCCAAGGGACTCTTCGAGCGCATTCAGTTGTCGTGTTAACGACGACGGTGCCAGTCCCAGCTTGCGGGCGGCCGGTGCAAATCCGCCATGATCCACGACAGCGACGAACGCACTGAGGGCAGCAAACCTGTCCATGAGTCACCTTTGCATTTCCCGCAACAAACATAGCAGAAAATACATCATTATCATGCGACAGTGTAAGAGCGAAGTTAGGTGAGAAAAGGAGACATCACATGTCTATCACCATCATTATAACCTCTGATTTCATCTGCCCCTGGTGCTTCGTCGGCGAGCGGAGGCTTGAAAAAGCTCTCAAAACACTGCCCGAGAAAGCCGCGGTCGAGATCGAATGGAGACCCTTCGAACTCAACCCAGCCATGCCGCCCGAGGGCATGGATCGCAAAATCTATCGCACGTTGAAGTTTGGCAGCTGGGAGCGCAGTCGCGCGCTTGATACGCAAACCGTCGCGGCAACCGAGCACGATGACATCGCATTTGATTACGACGCAATGGCCCGCACACCCAACACATTTCAGGCGCACCGCCTGATGTGGTTTGCGGATCGACAGGGATTGGCAACGCCGGTCGCCAAAGCTTTGTTTTCGGCGTATTTCGAGCAGGGCCGTGATATTGGTGATGTTGCCGTATTGTGTGTAATCGCAGGGGAACAGGGGCTTGATCGTCAGGCTGTCGAAGCGTTTTTCGCTAGCGATCAAGGACTTGCCGATGTCAGGAATGCTGAAGACGCGCATCGCCATCAGGGCGTGCGTAGCGTGCCGCTCTTCGACATTGCCGGCACGATCATCTCAGGAGCGCAAGCGGTCGAAATTTTCGAGAAAGCGCTCAAGCAGGCGACAGAGTTGGACCAATCCTGTGTCGAAGGGAGTTGCTCCGTCGGATAATTCTGAGGGGTCGGAAGTTGACGTCTGCTTTCCGCTCTTCGTTACTCAGGCGCCGATGTCTGACTTGAGGCGGAAACTGCCAGTCTCCTATCTTCTATTCCCGAACATTACCGTCTGGAGGTCATTGGACGATGCGGCCAATCAGACCGCCTTCTTGAGATTCGGACTAGCCTTGAACCGCACGGTCTTGCCGGCGTTGACCTTCACCGGCTCACCGGTGCGGGGATTGAGCGTCTTGCGGGCCTTGGTCTTGTGGACGGAAAACGTCCCGAAGGACGGCAGCGTGAAGCCACCCTCCTGCTCCAGTTCGGCGACAATGGCACCAACCAGATCATCGGCGGCCTTGGCGGTGGCAACGCCGGTGCAGGCAAGGGAGTCCTGAAGAACGGCGGCAATGAAGGCTTTGCTCATGCGGGCGCAGGTCCGTGTCGTGGTCGATTCCGCAAACGGTAGCAGCGCCCTTTCGCCCCGTCACCGCCGAAACGGCGACACACCCCTATGCAAGTTCTTCTATCCCAGCGCCCTACACCCATCAGACACTTGTTGCGCTTCCGTGTTCATGGCTCTTTCTAATCGACCCCGCTGATCCACCGCCTCCCTCGGGAGGTCAAATGCGGGGTTTCCTGTGTCCGTCGCTCCCTTCCGCTCCGAAGCCGTCGCCCGTGGCACGCGCATGCTGCGCACCGCCCTGGGGTCGGCGATTGCCGGGCATCTCGACGATCCGTCGATCGTCGAGGTGATGCTTAATCCCGACGGCCGGTTGTGGATCGACCGGCTGGCCGGCGGGATGGAGGACACCGGCACCCGGATCGCGCCAGCCGACGCCGAGCGGATCGTCCGCCTGGTCGCCCACCATGTCGGGGCCGAGGTCCATCCGGGCAGTCCGCGCGTCTCCGCCGAACTGCCGGGAAGCGGGGAACGGTTCGAAGGACTGGTGCCTCCGGTGGTGGTGGCACCCTGCTTCGCCATCCGGCGCCCGGCCATCGCGGTGTTCTCGCTCGACGATTATGTGGCTGGCGGGATCATGACCGCCGCACAGGCCACGTTTCTGCGCCGCGCCATCGCCGAGCGGAAGAACATCCTGGTTGCCGGCGGCACCTCCACCGGCAAGACCACCCTGGTCAACGCGCTGCTGGCCGAGATCGCGCAGACCGGCGACCGGGTGGTGCTGATCGAAGACACCCGCGAATTGCAATGCGCGGCCCCTAATCTGGTCGCCCTGCGCACCAGGGACGGCGCCGCCTCGCTCTCCGACCTGGTCCGCTCCTCGCTGCGTCTGCGCCCCGACCGGATTCCGATCGGCGAGGTGCGCGGCGCCGAGGCGCTCGACCTGCTCAAGGCCTGGGGCACCGGCCATCCCGGCGGCGTCGGCACCCTGCATGCCGGGTCGGCGATCGGCGCCCTGCGCCGGCTGGAGCAATTGATCCAGGAAGCCGTCGTCACCGTACCGCGCGCCCTGATCGCCGAGACCATCGACGTCATCGCGGTGCTGTCCGGGCGCGGCAGCGCGCGTCGGCTGGCTGAACTCGCCACCGTCCAGGGCCTGAGCCCGGACGGGGACTACATCCTCGCACCCGCCGGAGATCCGTTATGACCCACATGATCGCTCTGCGCCGTCGCTTTGTCGTGGCCGGCGCAACCCTCTCGCTCGCCCTGCTGTCGGCCCCAGCCTATGCCGCCGGTTCGAGCATGCCATGGGAGGAACCGCTCAACCAGATACTGGAAAGTGTGCAGGGGCCGGTGGCCAAGATCATCTCGGTGATCATCATCACCGTGACTGGCCTGACCCTGGCCTTCGGCGAGACCTCGGGCGGGTTCCGCCGTCTGATCCAGATCGTCTTCGGCCTGTCGATCGCCTTTGCCGCGTCCAGCTTCTTCCTGTCCTTCTTCTCCTTCTCGGGCGGGGCGCTGATCTGATGGAGCCGGACGCCATCCCCGGCTTCACCGCCCCGGTGCATCGCGCCCTGATCGAGCCGATCCTGCTCGGCGGGGCGCCGCGCACGGTGGCGATCGTCAACGGCACGCTGTCGGCGGCAATCGGCCTCGGGCTGCGGTTGTGGATCGCCGGCGGGATCTTCTGGCTGGTCGGCCATCTCGCTGCCGTCTGGGCCGCCAAGCGCGATCCTGCCTTCGTCGACGTGGTGCGTCGGCATCTGCGCTATCCCACCCATCTGGTCGGGTGAGGGCGCCATGCTGAACCTCGCCGAATACCGTCATCGCCGCGACCGGCTGGCCGATTTCTTGCCCTGGGCGGCGCTGGTCGCCAGGGGCGTGGTGCTAAACAAGGACGGTGCCTTCCAGCGCACGGCCCGGTTCCGCGGTCCCGACCTGGACTCCTCGACCGCTTCCGAGTTGGTCGCGATCACCTCCCGCCTGAACAACGCCCTGCGCCGTCTCGGCTCCGGCTGGGCCATTTTCGTGGAGGCGCAGCGCCTTCCAGCACGGGGCTATCCTTTCAGCCCGTTCCCCGATCCTGCCTCCGAACTGGTCGACGCCGAACGTCGGGCGCAGTTCGAGGAAGAGGGGGCGCATTATGAAAGCCGTTATTTCCTCACCCTGGTCTGGCTGCCGCCAGCGGACGACGCCGCCCGCGCGGAAGCCTGGCTCTACGAGAACCGCGCCCGTGGCGGCTCCGACTGGCGGGCGGTGGTCGCAGGTTTCATCGACCAGACCGATCGGGTGCTGGCGCTGCTCGACGGCTTCATGCCGGAGGCCGACTGGCTCGATGATGGCGAAACCCTGACCTACCTCCATTCCTGCATCTCGACGCGCACGCAGCGGGTCCGGGTGCCGGAGATCCCGGTGCATCTCGACGCCATCCTGGTCGACGAGGAACTGACCGGTGGCCTGGAGCCCCGATTGGGCGACGCCCATCTGCGCACGCTGACCGTCACCGGCTTCCCGACCCAGACCTGGCCGGGTCTGCTCGACGAGCTGAACCGGCTGGCCTTTCCTTATCGCTGGGCGACGCGGGCGATCTGCCTCGACCGCACCGACGCGACCAGGGTGCTGGGCCGGATCCGGCGGCAATGGTTCGCCAAGCGCAAATCGATCATGGCCATCCTCAAGGAGGTGATGACCAATGAGGCCTCGGTGCTGCTGGATTCCGACGCCGCCAACAAGGCGGCCGACGCCGACGCGGCGTTGCAGGAACTCGGCACCGACCAGGTCGGGCAGGCCTATGTCACCGCGACCGTCACGGTATGGGACGAAGATCCCACTATCGCCGCCGACCGGCTGCTGCTGGTGGAGAAGACCATCCAGGGCCGCGACTTCACCTGCATGCGCGAGAGCGTCAATGCGCTCGAAGCGTGGTTCGGCAGCCTGCCGGGCCATGTCTACGCCAATGTCCGCCAGCCCTGTGTCTCGACCCTGAATCTCGCGCATATGATTCCGCTCTCCGCGGTATGGGCCGGGCCGGAGCGGGACGGGCATTTTGACGCTCCGCCGCTGTTCTATGCCCGCACCGAAGGTTCGACCCCGTTCCGCTTCGCACTTCACGTCGGCGATGTCGGTCACACGCTGATCGCCGGGCCGACGGGTGCGGGCAAGTCCGTGCTGCTGGCCTTCATGGCGATGCAGTTCCGCCGCTACGCCGGTGCCCGGATCTTCGCCTTCGATTTCGGTGGCTCGATCCGCGCGGCTATCCTGGCGATGGGGGGCGACTGGCATGATCTCGGCGGCGCGCTGGCGCAGGACGGAAACGATCCCGTCGCGCTGCAGCCGCTGGCGCGGATCGACGAGCCGGGCGAACGGGCCTGGGCGGCAGAATGGGTCGCGATCCTGCTGGAACGCGAGGGCGTCACCGTTGCCCCCGACCTCAAGGAGCATCTGTGGTCGGCGTTGACCTCGCTGGCTTCGGCACCCGCAGGAGAACGCACCCTTACCGGCCTGTCCGCGCTGCTCCAGTCGCTGGCGCTGAAGCAGGCGTTGCAGCCTTACTGCGTTGGTGGCCCGTGGGGGAAATTGCTTGACGCCGAACATGAGCGTCTTGGTGTCGCCGATATCCAGGCCTTCGAGATCGAGGGGCTGATCGGCTCGGGCGCCGCGTCCGGCGTGCTGTCCTATCTGTTCCATCGCATCGAGGACCGTTTTGACGGCAGCCCGACGTTGCTGATCATCGACGAGGGCTGGCTGGCGCTGGATGATCGCGCCTTCGCCGGGCAGCTCCGGGAATGGCTGAAGACGCTGCGCAAGAAGAACGCCTCCGTCATTTTCGCCACCCAATCTCTGGCCGATATCGACGCCAGCCCGATCGCCCCCGCGCTGATCGAAAGCTGCCCGACCCGGATCTTCCTGCCCAACGACCGGGCACTGGAGCCGCAGATCACCGCGATCTATCGCCGGTTTGGGTTGAACGACCGCCAGATCGAGATCCTCAGCCGGGCGACGCCCAAGCGCGACTATTACTGCCAGTCCCGGCGCGGCAACCGTTTGTTCGATCTCGGCCTGTCCGAAGTGGCGCTGGCCTTCACCGCCGCGTCGTCGCCCGACGACCAGGCCGCGATCGACCGGATCTTTGCCCGGCACGGCCGCGACGGGTTCGCGGCCGCGTGGCTGGCGCACCGGGGCGTGGACTGGGCGATTGAAATGCTCAGGCCGGGAGAACCATCATGAGAAATTCGTCGATCTGCAAAGCAGCGTTCGTGGCTGGGTTTGGCGCCCTGTCATCCATCGTCGTGAGCGTCCCGGCCCATGCGCAATGGGCGGTCTATGATGGCGCCGCCCATGTCCAGACGGTGCTGATCGCGGCGCGGGAATTGCAGCAGGTCAACCAGGAGGCGCAGAGCCTGCTCAACGAGGCGACCATGCTGGAGAACCAGGCCCGCAACCTCGCCAATCTGCCGCTCTCGGTGCTGGCACCCTTGGAGCAATCAATCGAAGCGACCGAACAGATCGTCGGCCAGGCGCAGGGGCTATCCTATAACCTGACCAGCATCGATCAGGCCTTCAGCCAGACCTATCCGCAGGCGCTGGCGAGCCCGAGTTCGGCGGCGCAGATGACCGCCGACGCGCAGACGCGATGGCAGAACGCGCGGGGCGCCTATCAGGACGGGCTGCGCGTGCAGACCGGTGCGGTGCAGAATCTCGACGCCACGCGCAGCCAGATCGACAGTCTGGTCACCTCGAGCCAGGCGGCCACCGGCGCCTTACAGGCCGCGCAATCGGGCAACCAGCTGACCGCGCTGCAGACGCGCCAGCTTGCCGACCTCACCGCCGTCATCACGGCGATGGGCCGCGCCCAGGCGCTGGAAGGCGCGCGTCAGGTCGAGAGCGAGGAGCAGGGCAGGGCACAACTCGCGAATTTCCTGAATTACGGGGCCGGTTACACGCCCGGCACCGCGCAGATGTTTCACTGATGCGCGGGTTACGTCTCTCCCCGCCGATCGTCTTCCGGCTCGTTGCCCTCGGGCTGGTCGTTTTGATTCTGGTTGTCGCCAGCCTTCATCTCCGGCACATGCCCCATGACGTGGGGGTGCCGGATCTCGGGCCGCCGGGATCGCGTGACCGGCTGGCCGCCGGTCTGGCGCATTGTCAGGCGCTCGGCATGAAGGCCGACGGCGATCCGGCCTGCGAAGCGGTCTGGGCCGAGAACCGCAAGCGCTTCTTCGCGCCCGACGCGGCACGGTGACGCCATGCAGCAGGGCACCGGCGTCATCGACAATTTCCTCGCCATCTTCACCCAGTATATCGATTCCGGTTTCGGTCTGGTGCAGGGCGACGTCCATTGGCTTGCCGGTGTGCTGATTACCATCGACATTACCCTGGCCGGGCTGTTCTGGGCGTTGGCGCCGGATGAGGACGTGCTGGCGCGGCTGATCCGCAAGACCCTGTTCATCGGCATGTTCGCCTTCATTATCGGCGACTTCAACGGGCTGGCAAAGATCATCTATGAGTCCTTCGCCGGGCTGGGCATCGAGGCGGGCGGTGGGCATCTTACCCAGGCGCAATTGCTCCAGCCGGGGCGGCTGGCGCAGGTCGGCATCGATGCCGGCAAGCCGATCCTGACCTCGATCTCCTCACTGGTCGGCTTCGTCGCCCTCTTCAACAACGCGATCCAGATCGCGGTGCTGCTGATTGCCTGGCTGATCGTGGTCATCAGTTTCTTCGTGATGGCGATTCAGCTCTTCGTGGCGCTGATCGAGTTCAAGCTGACCACGCTCGCCGGGTTCGTGCTGGTACCGTTCGGCCTGTTCGGCCGCACTGCCTTCCTCGCTGAGAAGGTGCTGGGCAACGTGGTGTCGTCCGGGATCAAGGTGCTGATGCTGGCGGTCATCGTCGGCATTGGCTCGACGGTGTTCGGCCAGTTCACCAGCGGCTTCAATAATCCACCCACCATCAATGACGCGCTGACGCTGATCCTGGCTTCCCTGACTCTGCTGGGCCTGACCGTGTTCGGCCCGGCATTGGCCAATGGGCTGATCGCCGGTGGTCCGCAGTTGGGCGCCGGGTCCGCTGTCGCCACCGCAGCCGGGGTCGTCGGTGCCGGCGTGGCTGCCGCGTCTGGCGCCGGCCTGGCTGTGGGAGCCGCGGCAGCCGCGGTGCGTGGCGGGGCCTTTGTCGCGGGCGGCACGACCGCCGCCTATCAGGCCGGAGGTGCTGCAGGCGTCGCGAAGGCCGGACTGTCCGCCGCCGCCAGCCCGTTGCGCCGCGCCATGGCCAGTGTCCGCACCAGTTATCAGGCCGGCGGAGCCGCCGCGACTGGCGGTGCGGGAGGTGCGACCGCTTCTGGCGCTGGCGGAGCTTCTGCCGGCAAGCCGCCCGCCTGGGCCAGCCGGATGCAGCGCAACAACCGGATCAGGGGCGGGGCGGATGCGGCCGCACAGGCGATTAAGGGCGGCGACCGGCCCAGTGGCGGCCACGACGTCGATCTCTCGGAGGGAGAATAACCATGTTCCGCCGCCCCAATGTGCGTTTCGGCCGGACGCCGGAACCCGAGACGCCCTATCACAAGGCCGGACAGGTCTGGGACGATCGCATCGGCTCGGCCCGTGTCCAGGCCCACAACTGGCGGCTGGCCTTCTTCGGCTGTCTCGCTTTGAGCGGCGGGCTGGGCGCCGGGCTGGTCTGGCAGTCGCTGCGCGGCACCGTCACGCCGTGGGTGGTGCAGATCGACCATCTCGGTCAGGCGCAGGCCGTCGGTCCGGCGACCGCCGCCTATCGGCCGACCGATCCGCAGATCGCCTGGTATCTGGCGCGCTTCGTCTCCGAGGTACGCGGCATCCCGGCCGATCCGGTGGTGCTGCGGCAGAACTGGCTCGACGCCTATAACTACGTCACCGACCGCGGCGCGCTGGCCCTGAATGATTATGCCCGCACCAACGATCCCTTCAGCCGGATCGGCAGGATGCAGGTTGCGATCGAGATTGCCAGCGTCATCCGCGCTTCCGACGACAGCTTCCGGGTGGAATGGATCGAGCGCCGCTATGTCGACAGCGCGCTGGCGTCCACCGAGCGCTGGAGCGCGATCCTCACCATCGTCGTCACCACCCCGACCGATGCCGAGCGGCTGCGCAAGAACCCGCTCGGCATCTACATCCACGCCCTCAACTGGTCTAGGGAACTCGGCTGATGCGCACCCTCAACACAATCGCGCCGTTCATGATCCTGCTGGCGCCGCTGGCGGCCTGCTCCTCATGGAAGCCGCCTGCCATCAGATACGACGATACGCCCCGGCAGGCGGTCCTCACCCCGGAACCGCCCAAGCCGGTGCAGGTGGTGGAGCTGCCGGAGCCCTTGCCGTTGCCGGGGCAGCTCAAGCCGATCCCCTATCGGCATGCATCACCCGAGCCCGCCGATCCGCATGAGCGGGTCGAGCGCGCCAACAGTGTGGCGCGGATCCAGCCGACGCGGGCCGGCTATCTCAATGCGATCCAGGTCTATCCCTTCTCCGAGGGTGCGCTCTATCAGCTCTATGCCGCACCCGGCGAGATCACCGACATCGCGCTGCAGCCGGGCGAGAAGCTGGTCGGTGCCGGTCCGGTCGCTGCCGGCGATACCGTACGCTGGATTATCGGCGACACCGAGAGCGGGGCAGGGGCGTCGAAACGGATTCATATCCTGCTCAAGCCGACCCGCCCGGACCTGACCACCAACCTGGTCGTCAATACCGACCGGCGCACCTATCATCTGGAACTGCGCTCCGATGAGCGGACCTATATGGCGTCGGTGTCCTGGGATTATCCGCAGGACCAGATCGTCGCCCTGCGCGGCCAGGATCGTGACGCGGATCTCGCGGCTTCGGTCGTGACCGGCGTCGATCTCGACGCGCTGAATTTTCGCTACCGGGTCGAGGGCGACGAGGCGCCGTGGCGGCCGTTGCGGGCCTTCGATGACGGGCGGCAGGTCTTTATCGAATTCCCGACCGGCATCGCCCAGGGGGAGATGCCGCCATTGTGGGTGGTCGGCCCGCAGGGCGACGGCCAACTCGTGAATTATCGGGTGCGCGGCAATCGGATGATCGTCGATCGCCTGTTCGCGGCTGCCGAACTGCGACTGGGCGCGAAGCACCAGCAGGTGGTGCGCATCGTGCGCACCGATGGAGCGCGTCGGTCGTGAGCGGGAGCACCGGAGCGGGGGAGGCGGACAAACCAGTGCCTCCCGTCAGGCCGCCGGGCGAGATGCGGTTGCGCGTGACGCGACCGCCGGTCACGCGGCTGTCGCGCAGGGTGATCATGGGGCTGACGCTGGTGGCGGTGCTCGGCGTCGGGGGCGCGCTCTATGTGGCGCTGAAGTCCGCACCCCGAACGGGCAAGGCCGAACTCTATAATACCGGCAATCGCACCACGCCGGACGGGCTGGCGAATCTGCCGGGAGACTATACCCACCCGCCGCGCCTCGGGCCTCCTTTGCCCGGCGATCTCGGCAGGCCGTTCCTCAAAGCAGGTGTGGGTGTCCCCGGCATGGCGACATCGGCGGCACCCGCCGATCCCGAAAAGCAGCGTATGGCTCAGGAGCAGGAAGCAGCACGGGTCAGCCATCTCTTTACCCAGACGCAGGTCGGGCGAAACAGTGCTGCCCCGGTGACAGCTGGTGCCACCCCGGTTCCGGCTGCCGGTGCTGCCACTGATCGCAACCAGGCGTTTCTCGATGGCCCGGTCGACCAGCGTACCGTCAGTGCCGCGCGTCTGACTCCCGCTCCCAGCCCGTATATAATCCAGGCGGGATCGATCATTTCCGGCGCGCTGATTACTGGCATCCGCTCCGACCTGCCCGGCGAGGTCACGGCGCAGGTGACGGAGAATGTCTATGACAGTCCGACCGGGCATATCCTACTGATCCCGCAGGGCGCGACGCTGATCGGCCGCTATGACTCTCAGATCTCCTATGGCCAGACCCGTGTGCTGCTGGTCTGGACCCGGCTGATGCGCGGTGCCGGGGGTTCGATCGTGCTGGAGAACGAGCCGGCCGCTGATCCGGCGGGCTTCGTCGGGTTGCAGGACCAGACCGACAACCATTGGGGCGAGGTGTTCAAGGCCGCCCTGGTCTCGACGATGCTGAGCGTGGGCTCCGAGGCCGACATCAGCGGCGGCAATGGCATCGCCCAGGCCTTGCGGACCGGCGGCTCGCAGGGCTTCAACCAGATCGGCGAGCAGATCGTCGGACGCTCGCTGAATATCCAGTCGACCAATATCATCCGGCCGGGCTTTCCGGTGCGGGTCATGGTGCATCGTGACCTGGTTCTCGCCCCCTACGGACAGGAGGTTTCCCGATGATGAAGCTCAGGCTTGGGCCAATTGCGGATGACAGGCCGATACGCGTGACCGTCGAGCTTCCCGCCGCCGTGCATCGCGATCTGGTTGAATACGGGCGGCTGCTGGCGCGTGAGAGCGGTCAGGCCGAGATCACGCCAGCAAAGCTGATTGGGCCGATGCTCGCGCGCTTTATGGCTGGCGATCGAGCCTTTTCCTTGGCAAGACGTCTTCTCGCCGGTCGTCCGGAACTAGATCACGGACAAAAGCCACGAACCGACCCGTAACGGTGTCCTGATTATTGGCATCCCAACCGAGGCGAATTTGCAATTGCGTATTCCTCTCCCGTAGTGGCCGGAAAATGACACCCGGAAAACCCTGTTCCGCCTGACTCTGGACGGCAAGGGTCATGCCATATCCAGATCCAACAAGCGCAAATACGGACTGCTTTCCCGCCGGATGACTTTCAAGGGTGATGTCGCTGCCCAAAATTTCTAGGTAACGACGTCGCACACTATAATCACCTCCCCAATCCTGTAGTAGAAATGTTTCGTTCTGCAATTCCTTGCGTGTCACGCTTTCATATTGACGTAGTGGATGCTCGCTCGGCATGGCTAACATCAGATTTTCAACGCAAAACGGAAGTGACTCAAGGTAGTCGGACTGAATGAATGGAGTGAAGAAAATCACATCCACACGATGCCGAAATAGAGCGGATTGGAGGTCAAAATCTCCCATTTCGTGAAAAGAAACTCTGATATCGGGATGTTTTTTTCGCCATGCTGATAACGCCAGCCTGATGCGTTGGCCGACGAGGGGTAGTAGACTGCCAATCCGAATGACCCCTCGGCGGCCCGTTCCTAGAATTTGCGACAAGGCTCTTATTTCGTCCCAATCATCAAGCAATGAGCTGATTCGATGGAAGAGGACATCGCCAGCCGCAGTCAGTCGAATGCCGCTGTGGGTTCTTTCCAGCAGGGTAACGCCAAGCTCATCTTCAAGCTTATCGATTGCTCTGGTCATTGTCGAAACTCTGACACCATGAAGCCAGGCCGCCCGTGTCAGGCTACCGGCCTCAACGGCAAACCTGAAGTATTCGAGATTTGTACTGCGCATGGTACGAGCGAACCTGTGTCACTATCGCCAAAATCTCGCTCACATGAGGTTTCCAGCAGCTTCCTCATGTGGCCCGAGATAATGCAGAATGCCGCGTCTCCGCTTAAGCCTGCTTTCCGGCCTCTTCACGGAATCAGCAGGAGCTTGCCGGTCGTCTTGCGGCTCTCCATGTCGGCATGAGCGCGGGCAGCGTCGGCCAGCGGGTAGGTGCCGCCGATATGGACCTTCATCTTGCCTTCGATGATCCAATTGAAGATCTGCGCCGAATGGGCGCGTAGCAGGTCCGGCGTATGAATATGGTCCACGAAGACCGCATAACCGATCTTGATGCTTTTTGGGATGCTGGTGATCTCGATTGGGCCGGGGCCACCAAGCACCGGGCCGAACCAGCACAGCGTGCCGGAGCGGCGCAGAGCATTGAGCGATGCCCGCCACGTCACAGGACCCGTGCCGTCATAGGCGACATGCACGCCTTCGCCGTCAGCCACGCGGACGACTTCTTCGGCAAAATCGCCGCCGGCATCCACGATGACATGATCGGCACCGGCCCCACGCGCGATCTCGACCTTCTCCTGCGACGACACCCGGCCGATGACCTTGCCGCCCCGGATCTTGATGATCTGCGTCAGTAGCAGGCCGAGCCCACCGGCCGCCGCGTGGACTAGGGCAAATTCTCCCTGCTGGACCGGGTAGAAATCCGTCGCGAAATGGCTGGCCGTCAGGCCCTGCATCATGACGGACGCAGCTGTCTGGTCGTCAATCGCGTCGGGAACGGGCACGAGTGCCCCTGCCGGAATGACGGCGCGACTGGCATAGCTGCCGGGGGAGTAAACCCAGGCCACGCGCTCGCCCGGTCGGAAATCCTCGACATCTTGGCCGACGGACAGGACGCGGCCCGCGCCCTCGACGCCGAGGATCTTCGGATCGGCTTCCATCCAGAACATACCGCGCCGGACGCCGGTATCCATGAAGTTGACGCCGGCCGCGGCCACATCGACCAGAACTTCGCCGGGACCCGGCACCGGGTCGGGTCTCTCGACCAGTTCAAGAACCTCGGGGCCGCCCGGTTCGCGCATTACGATAGCGTGCATGCCAGTCTTCCTTGGAATGGTTAGTCAAAGGGGGTATGCGTCAGGTCACGACTGCGGCGCCGCAAGCGGCTTCGTGGCGTTCAGGGTCTCGCGGGCGGACTGGCCGTCGCTGTAATCATGCCAAAGCACGATGCGGCCATTGCGGACTTCATAGGTCGCCATGTTAGGGATGGCGGCGGATTCACGACCGGGCAGGGCCAGGTGATGGATCTGTTCGGCCAGCACGATCGCGCCGTCGACGGCCTGACGGATCGTCTCGAAGCGCACCTGCGCGAATGCCGTGAAGACCCGCTTCCAGATCTGCACGACGTTTTCTTTCCCGCGCACTTCGGGATCGCCGTGGTTGGAAAACACAATGGCGTCGTCAAGGAATGTCTTGAGCAGCTCCGCATCCCTCTTTTCGAAGGATGCGACGAACTGCCGGACTGTTTCTCCTGCATCTGACATCTGGACTGTCCTTTGCTGGGAATGGTTCCGGTAGGCCGGGATCAGGCGGAGTAACCGCCGTCGATCGTCAGCAGGGAGCCCGTGATGAAGCTGGATTCAGGGCTGGCGAGATAGGCCACGAAGCTCGCGACTTCCGTATCCGACCCCAGGCGGCCGAGCGCCATGCGGGGACGCAGCATGTCGCGCATCGCGTCGTTCCTGATGTTGTCGGTTTCGGTCGGGCCGGGCTCGATCGCGTTGATCGTGATTCCGCGCGGCCCGAGATCGCGGGCAATGGCGCGCGTCATGGAACTGACGGCCCCCTTGGTCATCGCGTAGGCGAAGGAGCCGGGGAACGCGGTGTAATGCGCGACCACGCTGCTGTTGTTGATGATCCGTCCGCCTTCCTTCATGTGCGGGACGGCTGCCTGAATCGCGACGAAGGTGCCGCGCACATTGAGGGCGAACATCTTGTCAAAGGTGTCGAGCGCGAACTCGTCCACCGGTCCACCGAGCACGATGCCGGCATTGTTCACCAGAATGTCGAGGCCGCCCAGCTCCGCGACCGTGCGCGACACGGCAGCCTTGATTTCATCGGCACTGGTGTTGTCCGCCTTGATGGCGAGGGCCTTGCCCCCGGCAGCGGTGACTTCGGATGCAACCTTGTTGGCTTCATCGGCCGAGGCCGCATAGGTGAAGGCCACGGCCGCGCCGTCTGCCGCGAGGCGACGGACAATGGCAGCGCCGATACCGCGCGATCCGCCGGTAACAAAAGCAACTTTTCCGGTCAGTGAAAGGCTCATTGTTGAAAACTCCTGGTCGATCTGCTGACTGTTCGTTCAGTTTTCTGGAACGAACAGTCAAATAAAGAACAAAAAAAGGGGGGAGAGCTTTCCCCCTAGCCAAGACAGCGCAGGGCCATCTGTGCGGTGGCGCGCAGGTCGTCGTGTGTTGCGCCCCCGCGTGCCATGACTTTCAGCCCGATGAACGTTGCATTGATGAACCGTGCGGCATCCTTCGGGTCGATCTCCGGCGGGATTTCGCCGAGATCCTTGCCGCGCTGGATCGTTGCGGCAAAAATGTTCTGCATGCTTGCGGCAGATGATTTACCGATTGCGGTTACTTCCCGATCGCGTCGGCCAAATTCGCATATTGAGCCCACGCCAAGACACATGCTGTCATCCTGAATGCGGGCCGCGAATCCCAACAAGGCGGCTTCGATTGCGGTCAGAGGAGAGCCGGTCGCCTGAAGCGTTACCGCGATTTGTCCCACACTTTCGAAGCAGTAATGTTGTAAAGCCTCAAGATATAGTGCGCGCTTGTCCCCGAAAGTGTCGTACATGCTCTGGCGACCGATCCCCATGCTTTTCACGAGGGCCTCGGTCGAAGTCCCTTCGTAACCGTAGGTCGCGAAGGTCTTCGTCGCTGCAGCCAAGGCCGCTCCCCGGTCAAATGCTTTCGGTCTTGCCATCGAATGACACATCGCAATTATGGAACGAATTGTCAAGAACTGTGTAAGTCTTCATATTTTTCATGTGGCTGTATCATGCCGGTTATCACACGCATCCTGTGGATGCAGTTCTCGGACTGACATGCAAACGCCTTCACTATCATGTGAAGATACGCATGACGCAGCGGTCAGGTACTCCAGCGCGATGTGCGGATGATTGAGCAGAAGTTTCCTTTATGAAAATGAGGCTCTTTATCAGCGATCACATCCGCCTTTACGTTACCGAAGGTCGTGTCCGGCTTATGGCGGATACCGTCGTAGAATGCCTGGATGATGTCTTCCTTAAAATGCGGTGTCCTTGGAAAGGCGGCAACAACTGCCTCGCGGACCGTGTCGGGATACTGGTCGTACGTAAGGCCGAGAACGTCCATTTCGACGCCGGCCGTGGTGAGCGCGATCACGGGATGCATGAATTCTGGCACGCCAGGGGTCGTGTGGAGGGCGATGCCCGTCCAGACCTTTTCGATGTCAGATGGGTCGACATCGTGACTCTTGAGGAAATCCCGTGCGGCATTGGCGCCGTCAACTTCGAAACGAAGAGTCTCGCTGCTGTGCGATGGCATCAATCCGATATCGTGGAACATCGCGGCAGCGTAGAGAAGTTCGGGATTGAAGATCAGTTCGCGCTGCTGCCCGGCAAGCGCGCCGAAGAAATAGACGCGGCTCGAATGATTAAAGAGCAACTCGCTTTCGGTATCACGAATAAACTCCGTGATCGCGCGGCCAAGAGAGGAGTCCGGCACAACGATGCCATTGATGCTCGTCCCAGAACGAAGCGTATCTATCATGACGTAAGCTCCTTTTTGTTTCCGGCTCCGACAATCCTGACAACGATGTCGCGACCATCCGGCGACCTCCTGCCTCATGAGGCCTGTCGTTTCATGCGGATTTTATTCTCTGTCACGGGTGGCAGAAATGACATATAGACCTCGTATTCTGCCATAGGGTGACAGATGATGCCGGCTCCCTCCGATGCCCTTGCCATCTGGTTCGTCGTGTTTCCCGGGTTCGAACTCCTCGACGTAAGTGGTCCGCTATGCGCGTTTAATCTGGCGCGCGACTTTCATCGGACGGCCTATGACATCCGGACCGTCTCGGTATCGGGTGGGCTCGTGGCCAGTTCGTCGGGAGTGACAATCGACACCATCCAGCCACCTGTGCCCAGGCGCCTCGATACGCTTGTGGTCGTGGGGGCTCCCGATACAGAGATGCTCTCCCAGCAGAATGATCTGATTGCACTTGTGCGCATGCTGGCGCCTCATGCGCGGCGTAGCGCCAGCGTCTGCACCGGAACGTTCGTTCTGGCGGCAGCAGGGCTGCTAGACGGACATCGCGTGACGACCCATTGGCGACATACGGCTGATATCCAGCGCCGCTATCCCTCGCTCAAGGTCGAGGCCGACCGGATTTTCATTCACGACGGTGCGATCTGGACCTCGGCGGGCATTACCGCCGGCATCGATCTTGCGCTGGCGATGATCGAGGAGGATTTCGGGATCGAAAATTCCAAGGCTGTCGCGAGGGAACTTGTGGTTTATCATCGCCGCAGTGGTGGCCAGTCTCAGTTTTCGACTCTTCTCGACCTGGAGCCGCGCCCAGGGCGCATTCGTGATGCTATTGCCTATATTCATACGCACTTGCGGGAGCCATTGTCGGTTGAGCGGCTGGCAGATGTCGCGAGGATCAGTCCACGCCAGTTCGCCCGGCAGTTCGTCGTGGAGACGGGGGAGACACCGGCTCGCGCAGTCGAGCGCCTGCGGTGTGACGCCGCTCTCCCACGTATCGAAAATACGAGCGAATCGCTCGGCCAGATCGCCTTGCATGTTGGCTTTCGCGATCTCGAACGCATGCGTCGCGCGTGCCTGCGCGTATACGGACAGCCGCCACAGGCTCTACGTCGGCGGAATCGTAACAGAGCATAGTTGCGTCGACTAATTCGCTTCGTGTGTTGACCCTAGTGATGTTCCGCGACTTTTTGAAATTAGCCTGTATGAGTAAGCTCTTGACCGCGCGCATGCTGAGGCGCCTGGGGCAAAAAACGAGAATATGGTTGGAGAGCATTTCTCGTGAGACTGCGGCACATGAGAGATGTTTTCCGGCAACCTCGAAACAGGCGATCCTGACCCGCAAACAGAAATCTTACTGCCATGGGGCCACGCGGCATCGTCAGGACGCGAACTATTTTGCGTCTTATTGCTTTTGCTTTGTTCCTCCTTGCGGTGATCTCTAATTAGTTATTGCTGAACTGCACATGGGCAAGTTGTTCGGAGATATCCCACAAGCGCGCGGCGGCCTGCCGGTCGAGCGCTGCGGGGGGTATTTTGGCGACAGTCGGATACCCGCGCGTCTCACTCAGTCTGTCAGGGCCATAATAGCCACCGCCCTTTGCCTCCGATGATGTCGCGGCGAAAAGGGTCGGCAGTGCGCCCTGTGCGGCTGGCTGGAAAAGAAACCACAATATCCGCCGTGCGAGGCCAAATACGCTCAAAGCGCCAGCTCCGTTCGGAAGCAGATCGGTACGCGAAATACCGGGATGGGCGGCGATGCTGGTTATTCCCCAGTTTTCCGCTTCGCTGCGACGCTGAAGTTCCAGCGCGAACATCAGGCAGGCCAGCTTAGACTGACTGTAGACTGGCATCGGCTTGTAATTATGTGTCGCCTGAAGATCATCGAATGCGATCCGACCGTCACGCGCTGCGATGCTGGAGAGTGTGACAACGCGCGGATCATGACCCTTGCGAAGCAGGGGCAGCAAATGCGCAGTCAGTGCGAAATGCCCGAGATAGTTGGTTCCGAACTGCAGTTCGAAACCATCCGAGGTCACTTTGCGTGTGGGGGGCGTCATCACCCCGGCATTGTTGATCAGCACGTCGAGATGGTCGCGCTGGCTGCGCAGGCGCTCACCAAACGCGGCAATTGACGCAAGGTCAGCCAGATCAAGAACTTCGAAGCTGATGTCTGCCTCGGGAGTGTCTCTTTTGATCCGGGCAACGGCTTCCGCGCCTTTGCTTGGGTTTCGTCCGGCGAGAATGACCGTTGCTCCGGCGCGCGCGAGCGCTAGTGCGTCCTCAAACCCGAGGCCGCCTGTTCCGGTCACGACGAATGAGCGGCCACGAATGTCTGGAATGTTCGATGTCGTCCATTTTCTCATATTTGGTTCCTGTCCACGCAAGAAATTCCTTTGGGGGGATGGCTGACAGTTCGACGGCACGCGCCATTGATCCCTGCTGATATCTGGTATCTAGCTGCGTACGCCGATGGACCGAATGCCCGAACTGCCAAACTTCTTGCCCGATCCTGCAATGGTCTGGCTTAGGCGGTGCGCCACGTGTAGACGGGAATAGTTAGAATTTTGGCTGGAGCAAGGAATGTCGTCATCTCTCGCCAGAGCTGTAACCCGCTATCTGGACGCGCAGGGTTGTGGCACGAGCGGGCTTTTCACGACGTCGTTCGACGGTCTGAATATCATCAGGCTGAGTGAAAAGACGCCGCCAAATGGCATGGTCTACAAACCGTCACTCTGCATCACCTTGCAGGGCGCTAAGGCGGTGGAGTTTGGGGATACCATTTTCGAGTATGGGGCCATGGCGTTTCTGCTGGTCAGCATCGAAATACCTGCTCTTGGTCGTGTGACGGAGGCGAGCCCTGAATGTCCCTATATCGGCATTACCCTGGATCTGGACGCAGGCATCCTGCGTGAGGTCATGGCGGAACTTGCTCAGCCCCCTTTACCGTCGAATGATCAGGGTATCGGGGTATTCGTCGCCGATCTATCCGAGGATCTGGCCGACTGCATCAGGCGGCTCATACGACTGCTCGATAATCCGGCGGCACCCCAGATCCTCTGGCCGGCGATCATGCGGGAAATCTGTTTCTGGCTGTTAACAGGGCCGCATGCGGGCGAAGTCTGTAAACTTGTTCTGCCCGACAGTCACATGCGACGGGTCGCGGAGGCCATTCATCTGCTGCGTGCCAACTTTGCGAAACCGGTGAGGATCGAGCATCTTGCCGCTGTCGCACGCATGAGCCTCTCGTCTTTCCATCAGCATTTCAAAATGCTGACCTCCATGACGCCGCTCCAGTATCAGAAGCAGTTGCGCCTGCTTGAGGCGCGTCGCCTGATGGTATCAGAGGACGTCAACGTCTCGCACGCGGCGTTTGAGGTCGGTTATGAAAGCCCGTCGCAGTTCAGTCGGGACTATGTTCGCAGGTTCGGGATAGCGCCCAAACGCGATGTGATGGAACTTCGGTCTTTTGTCATTTGACCATGCGGAACCGTGTCCGGGGCTCTGTTAATCTGTCTGTGTCACATTTCTAATCTGTCTGTGTCACATTTCCTGTTTTTGGAAATTGCGATCCCCCGGCCAACGCGGTCTGTCCATCGAATAGGATGCGCAGACAGGCAGAAGACGCCTTCATCTCGGCCGTTCCGCCGTCTCACCGGACGTCCCGAAACCGGCCGTCTGGACACAAAGCACTTTTCTCATTTTCCCCGTCTGCCTGGAAAGCTTAGCCCGGACTGTGCCTGGCAGGCCTTGCCCGCGCGTTTCGGGCTTTGCATTCGTTCTTGGAAGCGCCCGAGGGTCACTGCTGGCGCCGAGTAATAACCTCCCTTGGCCCATGCCTTTGTTTTCTCGTGTCAGCCGTAATCGGCGGACTGGGCGATCTCCTGTCGCAACTGGTCGACCTTAGCACCGACCCACTCCCGGGCGTCGGTGCCGAACACGAACCGCGATGGCACCTCGTCTTGGGAAGCAAGCTCCACGATCCGCGCGGCGAGGAGCTTCGGATCGCCTGGCTGGTTACCGCTGGCCTCGTCCACGAACGCGCGATACTGCGCGATCGCCTCGGCATAATCTGGAATGTCGATGCTGCCGAAGCTCGCCGACCTGCCATCCATGAAATCTGTGCGCAGCATCCCCGGCTCGACCAGGAGCGAGCGGACGCCCAACGGTGCCAGCTCCTGCGCAAAGCCCTCCATCCATCCCTCGACCGCGAACTTCGACGCGGAATAGACCGATCCCCCGCCGTTGGAGACCAGCCCGCTGACCGAGGAGATGGTGACGATGAGGCCTGAGCGACGCTCACGCATGTGGGGAGCGACCGCGCGTGCCACGTTCATCGTGCCGAACAGGTTGACCTCGAACTGACGCCGCACCGCGGCATCGGTGAAGGTCTCGAAGAAACCCAGTTCGGCATAGCCGGCGTTGTTGACCAGCACGTCGATCGCACCCAAGCGTTCGATGGTCTCGGCAGCGACGGAGTTCGCGGCTTCAGCGTCGGTGATATCGAGCGCAAGGACGTGCAGGCGATCGTGTTCGCCCTCGAAGGCATCGCGCACGGCGTCGGCGGACCGCGCAGTTGCCACGACCGTTTCGCCCGCATCGAGCGCCGCGCGCGTGATCTCGAGTCCAAGTCCCCGGCTTGCGCCCGTCACCAGCCAGATCTTGCCCATCGCCTGCTCCTCGTTTCTTCCACTGTTGCTGTCTAAGTAGTCATGTTAATGGATCGAGATAAGCGCCTAATCAATAATGGGCCCTAGTAGCAGAGATTATCAATGCGCCCGGATCAGCTTGGCGACCTCGCCGTCTTCGTTGCGATCGCCTCCGACCGCAGCTTCACGCGTGCCGCGAGGCGGCTCGGCGTTACGCAGTCGTCGTTGAGTCAGACCATGAAGCGGCTCGAGGGCCAGCTCGGTTTTCGCCTGCTCTCCCGCACGACACGCAGCGTCGCCCCGACCGCGGCCGGCGAGCGCCTGCTCGCTACCCTCTCGCCAGCACTGGCCGAGTTGGACGACGAGATCGAGACGCTGTCGCAGACACGCGGGGCAGCGATCGGCACCGTCCGGATCACGACGGGCAAACACGCCGCGGACACCGTGCTGTGGCCGATGCTCCCAACCTTCATGCGCCTGCACCCCGGCATCGAGGTGGAGGTGTGCGTGGAGGACGGGCTGACCGACGTCGTGGCGGGCCGCTACGATGCGGGCATCCGGCTCGGCGAGCGACTGGAGAAGGACATGATCGCGCTGGCGGTCGGGCCTCCGCTTCGCGTCGCGGTGGTGGCCGCTCCCGGCTATTTAAGCAACCATCCGAGGCCGATGGAGCCCGCCGACCTCACGGCGCATCGTTGTGTCGCCTACCGCAACGCGCATGGCGAGCTGTCTCCCTGGTCGTTCGAGCGCGACGGTCGTGCGGTAACGGTCACGCCGGGCCGCGGGCCGGTGTTCAACGACGCCGATCTGCTGGTGGCCGCCGCCCTTGAGGGGTTTGGCATCCTTTACATTCTGGAGGATCTGGTGGCGGCGCCGATAGCCGATGGCCACCTCATCCGCCTGCTGGAGCCGTGGTGCGAGCCTTTCGCAGGCTACCACCTCTATTACCCCGATCGGCAGGGGACGACGGCCTTCGAACTGTTCAAGAAGACGCTTCGAGCAAGCAGGGCCGCATAAAGGGTTGGCCAGGCGTCGGCGTCGATTCTCGAAACTCGATCTTTTTTTCCGGAAAGCGGAGCATTTGGTTGTGGCACCTTTCGGCATCGGTTCGCCCGAAAGCCGCCATTTTGTCATTTCACTCTCCAGTCAGCTTACGCCCATGACGCTGCAGTTGTGGGCAGTCGCCTCTCATCATCAATGACGGTTACGCGGGAGGGCGGACTGTCTGACCATGCCCAGAAGACGAGGTTTCTGTCGTTTTCTGTTGCTCCAGGGGCAAAGCTCGGCACGATGATGCCCGCCGCTCCGTCGGCTCTGAGTGCCCTTGCCAGTTTCCATGAAGGCGGCGTCTTGCCTTGGTCAGCAAGGTCTTCCCAGGAACAGGCCAAGGTGGCGGGGGAGAAGCCCAGATCATTAAGACTGGATAGATCGGTCAGATCGAGGACGGGTTCGCTATCGACATCATAGGCACAGACGGTCAAAGGTTGCGGCTTGAATGGAAAACCCTGCTGGGCTTCGAGCCAGGCCGTCTCCATCCGAAGTGATGTGTAAAGGGCAGGTGTGCCGACCGGGTTGAACCGGCCTCCATGAAGCGTCGCACCGTCGCCTGATAATGGGGTGAAAGACCAGCGTGGATTATGAGCCCGGAATACCCGTCCGGTGAACCTCACGCGTAGCCGCCGGTGGCAATCCGATCCAGGTAGCGTCGGACGGCATTGGCGCGTCCCTCACGGACGAGCGCCTCGGCAGTCTGATCACCGAAGGAGGGCAGGGGCTGTGACCGGTACCATGCGAAAGCCTGTTGGGCTGAGCCCGCCCAAGGCCGGACGCGATTGAGGATCTCGACCATGTCGCGCAGCCTCGCCTGGGTGGCGGGACGGCCGAGGCGGGCGCTTTTGGAGACGGCGTCACGTGACAGGCCCAGAGTGGTGGCCAGTTCACTCCTTGTGATGTGTAACATATTGCTCAGCCGTTCTGCCGCGATCAGCCCTGACGGATCGAAGGCGTCGGCGAGGAATGTGGTCTCAGACATGATGGAGTGCCCCATATATTGACCATGATATGGGATTGTATATGAGGCGGATTGCCTATGACAAGGATTCTAGTTGGATATGTTCATGCACGCTGGCATGTTCGCACTGTCATGCGGCGAGGCGGGGGATCTCGCAGTCTACCAATCGCAAGTATCGTTGGTTGTCTTCCCCCGCAACCACTTCCAGCATAATTCACTCATCATCGACTGCTGACGCAGATGTTCCCGCGTCTTATCAGTCGCTTACGCGTGTCCCGACCCTCGAAAGAAGGCCGGGTGATTACGCGCGTCCGCTTCTCTTTGAAGACATGAATCAATGCTAAAGGTGGTTCACCATTGCTAGTCGCTTAGGAGGAGGATATTCATATAAAACCCTCATTTGAGGATTGTCATCTTGTTTCCCGTATAATAATTTTAAAATAGAAATCTTAAAAAGTGAACAAAGGCTGTTGAGAGATGGGTAGACATCCACGACCACCACTCGAAGCAGCTCCAGATGATGATAATGATACCGAGGTTAGGAAACGCTCTGAACGGCTCAGGGTAATTGTGCAGGCCGCGGGGGGAAACAGCCGGGTTGCAGCACGAGCTAATATTCCTCTGGGAACATTGAATAATTATATCGCCGGCAGGGAGATGCGGGTCGGGCCGATGATTGCGCTCGCGGACGCCTGTGATGTTTCACTGGACTGGCTGGCGACAGGCCGGGAGAAGATGGATGGCAATGCTGTAACTGCCACCGCGATGACATCTGTTGCAGAAGAGATGAGGTCGATCCGGTATTTTCATGCTGAACCCCAGGCTGGTGTGGGCAGTATGGTTGACCAGTGGGAGGGGTGCGAGTTTGTCTTTTTTTCTGATTATTTTCTCCGATCTGTAATTGGCGTCTGGAATAATAACGTCTTTATGGTGAGAGTGAGCGGCGACAGCATGCGTCCGTCCATCGAAAATGGCGATACGATCTTTGTTGACCCGACACTCGAGACACTGCGTGAGGATGTATATGTTATGACGATGCAGGACATGTTCATCGTCAAACGTCTCCTAATAAGAAGTCCTGAATCTTTCACTATTTCCAGCGATAACAGCGCATTCCGGTCTTTCGACGTGCCGTCATCTTCTGTTGCCTGGGCCGGAAGTGGCGTAGATGCTGACCTGAAAATCATTGGCCGTGTTCTGGGTCGGATTCATCTGGGTTTGTGATATCGACAGCCTCCTGCGGATAAAATCAGATGATTTGCAGTGGATGATAGAACGAACAGAGCGAAATCGAGTCCGGGCATGGACTTCTATGCCGTCCGCGTGCTGTCATTATAATATCGTAACTTCCGGATTATTTCGCGTAGTGTGACAGGTCAGACTGACCAATGATAACGCAGTAATTCCGGATTGCGGCCCGGGAAAACATTACCTGTGCCGCAGGCTTTAGAGGAATATTTTTCGCGATGCAGACCAACTGGCCTGAAAACTGGGATATCGCCGTTGCAGCGGATCGCGCACATGTGTGGCATCACATGTCGCAACACAAGATTTATGAGACGACGAATCCAACCGTTATGGTTGAGGGGAAAGGGTTGCGTCTCTGGGATGCGGCTGGAAATGAGTATCTTGATGCTCTGTCTGGGGGCGTCTGGACCGTTAATGTCGGTTATGGGCGTGAGTCGATCGCGGATGCTGTTCGTGAACAGCTTGTCAAACTGAATTATTTTGCCGGAAGTGGTGGCACTGTCCCTGGTGCAGTTTTTGCTCAGAAATTGCTGGAGAAGATGCCGGGCTTCAGCCGCGTTTATTATTCTAACTCCGGTTCTGAGGCGAATGAAAAAGTTTTCAAGATGGTGCGTCAGATATCGGCTCAGCATCATGGTGGCCGAAAGGGCAAAATCCTCTTCAGGGATCGGGATTATCACGGTACGACAATTGGTGTGCTGGCTGCCTGTGGGCAGGCGCAACGCGCGGAAGCGTATGGCCCATATCCTGATGGATTTGTCGAGGTTCCGCATTGTCTGGAGTACCGCAGGGCGGACGGAACGGATGCTCCGTTTGGAGAGGTTGCAGCCCGGCAGATTGAAGAAGTTATTCTGAGAGAAGGGCCTGACACGATTGGTGCGCTGTGTCTTGAGCCTATTACGGCGGGTGGTGGCGTTGTGGTTCCACCAGAAGGATATTGGAAAAACGTTCAGGCGCTTTGCCGAAAATACGATATTCTGCTGCACATTGATGAAGTTGTATGCGGCATCGGGCGTACGGGCACTTGGTTCGGATACCAGAATTATGGCATTCAGCCTGATTTCGTAACGATGGCTAAGGGTGTTGCCTCGGGATATGCGGCAATTTCCTGTACTGTCACAACAGAGGCAGTTTTCGAAAAATTTAAGATGGCCCCGGATGATCCGATGTCCTTTTTTCGGGATATTTCAACTTTTGGCGGCTGCACAGCTGGCCCTGCTGCAGCGATCGAAAATCTACGGATAATTGAGGATGAGGGGCTTCTCGGAAACACGGTTGAGATGGGAGCCTATCTGGGAGAGCAACTTTCTATCCTTCAAGACGAGTTCCCAGTTATTGGCCAGGTTCGTGGGAAGGGCTTATTCTGGGGTGCTGAACTGGTAACGGATCGGACGACGAAAGAGCCCGTCTCTGAAGTGAGTATGAAGGAAATTGTCGGTGGGTGCCGGAAGCAAGGGGTTCTGATTGGGATGACGAACCGGTCTTTGCCTGGTTTTAATAATACTCTCTGTCTGAGTCCCGCGCTTATCGCGCGACGGGATGATATTGATGAGATCGTATCGGCGATCCGGACATCTCTGAGAGATGTGCGACTGTGATTTCTGTTGATAAGGAAAAGTATCTTCGGAAAGAAGATATCGCCGATATTTTCTTTTCAAAAGGGACGAGATAGCGACTTGCCAAGTGAGGTTCCCTCAGCTAGAACGCCCCTCGCAGCGCACCCGTAGCTCAACTGGATAGAGCACCAGACTACGAATCTGGGGGTTAGAGGTTCGAGTCCTTTCGGGTGCGCCAAATTTCTCCTTAAAATGCAATAAGTTATCAGGATTTTCCAGAGTCCCGAAATCTTGCTGAATATCCTGCGGACCCCGCAGAACGGTCCATTTCCGCCGGCCCCGTACTGAGTGTGAATTCTCTTCTCATACACTCTCTCCCCTCTGGTTGCTGCGAGGGTGCCCCATTATCGCGCTCCCTTCATTGCCAGCACGCTGCGGCAAAGGCCGATCGGCATCGGATCATCCCCGGCGCCTTCGTCCAGGTGATCCAGGACAAGCCGTGCTTTATGTTTGAGATCCGACAGTTTCCGGGCCGGTAATGTCGCCGCTTGGTCCCGTTCAGACATCATCCTGCGGGTAATCGCCCCGATCCTGTTCCAGACAAGTGCCCGTTCGGGCTGGGTAATGTCGGCGTTTGCCTCCTCCGCCACGCGGTCGCGTACGAGAGCCCGGATGCGGCGGCCAGCGCGCTCGATCGGGAGCATGCCTGCGCCTCCGGCAGCTTCGCCATCCATTCCAGACGGTCAGACAGACGGCACGCCAGCCAGTTAAGCGCCGGACCGGCTGAAATCTCCGGGTTTGCATTGTCCGCAAGCCGGATGATCTGTTCGAACACGCCCGCGATCATGCGTGCGTCATGCAGGAGACAGGACAGGCTTCGCATTTCCATGACGGCTTTCCACTCATCCGGGCTGAGGGCGCCGATCTCAGATCTTTTCAGATTCGCCATGTCACACCGCCTCATCAATGACGGCGCACTGACGCTCGATCTGGGCGGCCAGCCACTCAAGAGGCAGGCCGATGTCATCACGGGCGCCTTAGGGGCGCTGATCGTCCGGCGCGTGCTGCAGTCCGATGCCGGCCTAGGAGACCAGCCTGCCAAGAGCAGACAAAGATCACGACACCTCATGAACACGGTCAATGTCCGCAGCATCAAACAGCAATGGCTCGGGATTTGTGGTCTCGGGCGTGCTCATCGCATACCTCCCTTTAGGCTCAGGACTGATTCTTTGAACCGGAAGATAACGCTTGCTGCGATCTGTATTGCAGATATGTAAGGTATAGGCGCACCAGATACCACCGATGCGCTCTTATGGAATAATATAGAACATAAATTATTTGTGATTTTTTTACATATAAATATAGTATATTATTTGATAAATTTAAAATAATTACAAATTTATATAAAATAAGTTCTGTAATTTATTTATTATATTTATGTTAATTACGAAAATACATCATTAAATCTGCATTTATGCTTTCTTTGTTCATAATTACTGTTTTATCGGCTCCCAGTTCTGACCGCCGTAAAAAGGCGGAATAATGGCCCCGTCAGTGTCGTTGAGATAACCGCAAGCACCATGAGAGATGCAAAAGCGAATTCTGAAAGCATGCCCTGCCCGTGCAGAATTGTTGCCGCAACAATTTCCATCAGACCTTTACATTGTAGCAGTGCACCGATGCTCAGAGCCTGACGGCTGCCAAGACCTGCCGCCGGAGGAAACAGCCAGACTGCGGCCATTTTGGCGATAACGGAGATAACGACGAGCATCAGCGAAGCGACGACGGAAGGCCAGGTCAGGGCATCACCGTTGATATTAAGACCACTATGACCAAAGAACATCGGTGCGAGCCAGATAAGCGCGAATGTACCTACCCATTCTACGGGTAACCTTCGAACCCAGCTCGGAGGCATGATTGCTCCGGCAAAATAGGCTCCGATCAGTTCGTGAAGTCCCAGTTGCATGCTCGCCCAGGATCCTGCCGCCAGATATACGGGGACAGCAGCCCAGATCACCCAGAGCGGAGGATGCCTGAAATGGCGGGACGCCCAGCTTCCTGCGGCGGCCAGACCCACGAGCAGGGCGATGGCGAGGACCTCAAGTCCTGTCCATCCGTGCAGGGCTGCTGAACCGCGCGCTGCGAACTGAAGAATTGCGAGACCGACCCATAGGGCTGCGTCGTCGATGACCGCGAGCTTGAGCGCAATTTGTCCGACAGGGCGCTCAGCTGGTTTGAGTTCTCTTACGATTCCGATGAGGACAGGCAGTGCGCTGACGGCGATGCAAAGGCCGATGGATGCGGCGGCGATGATAGGGGTAGCATGCGGAGCCTGCCATCCATGCAATGGCAGAAAAAACCACCAGACGAGAAGAGATCCGACGCAGAACGGGCCTCCCAATGCAATGGCGGCACCCCCCAGGAGACGTCCCAGGGAGGGTGACGTGAATGCGTCGGCATCATTTTCGTCCTGACCCGGGTGTTGCCACATTTCAAGACCAGCGGTGAAAGCGAGGACGAGAACAGCGACCCACCCGATGTCGTTGCCGTAAAAAGAGGGAATACCCAATTCTGAGACCGGAGCATGTGTAACGGCAAGGAGAATACCAAGTAGTATAGGCAGGACGACAATAGGTATTGTTCTGTGCATCATCTGCCAGAGGAGCCATGGCAGAAGAACAAAGATGCCTGCGTCGGCGAGAAGCCCCGTAATATTCCCCATTCGTCATCCTCTCCCGGTTTCTGCATGGGGATAATACGTACGGATGATCAATATATGCAAATTTCGTATATGAACAACACGTCATATGTTGAAAGTTCGTATCTGAAAATCTCAGGTATGTCGTTCATAGATAAGCTCTTTTGGCTGTATCTCGCCGCTGATCCATTATTCTCCTGATCATGACCCTGACGGGTGAATAACAATTGTTACGTCATTTACCGGAACTGTTGCGGGAGTTGTCGAGCCGGAACGCGACTGGTTATTCACAAGATGTCTGGATATTTGATGGGCTGTCTGGTTATTGTATCTGTCTGTGACGTGGATGTGACTGTTTGTGCCAGCTAACTTTATGATTTTGTACGAAAAAATACGCGGTTCGATCATTGATGGATGGTCGATGGACGAAGTGTGGCTGGCTGGATTTCGGTCCTGGCTCGTGGATGTGACCGCTGTTACGTTTGATGTGTTTGATACGGCCCTGACCCGTATTGTCGATGCGCCAGTGGACGTCTTTGCAATTGCAGAGGCGACCTTGACTCAGAAATACGGTTCTGCCTTTTCGGGCTATGCGGTTCGGCGAGAGGCCGGAGAGCGGAAAGCACGCGAGATTGCACAGCGTGAGAACCGGGCTGAAGTTACGCTCTGTGAGATTATCACCGCCATTGTGCTTGATCGTCCGGATTATAAATTTTTCCAGAGCGAAATGATTGAAGCGGAACTGGAGGCGGAGCGTCTGACATGCTTTGCCGTTCCGGAAATCGTGGAAGCAGTCCGTATCTGCACCGGGCAGGGTATCCGGGTCGCCTTTGTGTCAGATATGTATCTGTCGGCTGACATGATCCGGACTCTGCTTCTGTCAGCAGGTTATGACGGCACTCAGCCTCTGCTTGTTTCGTCCGAGACCGGATGCAGTAAAGCGGACGGAAGGCAATGGTCTGCAGTTCAGGCGCTGTTCGGTCCGGATGCCCGTATTCTGCATATTGGTGATAATGAGTGGAGCGATGTCATCACGCCGCAACAGGCAGGGCTGAAAGCGCTCGTCTTCCCTCGCGCCCGTTCTGATATCCGGAGAGGCGGTCCGCTGACTCCGGAGGTGCTTCCTTATTCCTGTGTCACGCGGGATTCTGTGCTGCGGACAGCAACCGTTCGGGGTGAGGCAACTGCGACGCGGACCATGAGTACGCTCGGGGCCTCATGGGGAGCCATGGTTGTCGGCAGTTTTATGCGCTGGCTGGCCCGACGGGCACAGGATCTCGGACTGACGCATCTTTATTTCTGCGCCCGGGACGGCTGGCTGCTCTGGCAGGCATGGAAAGCTCTGGATCTGGACAAAAAAACCGGAATTCCATCCAGCTATCTGTATGTTTCGCGACGTTCCGTCAATCTTGGTGCGCTTACAACGGGATGTCGTCCGGATTGTCTGAGTGACCATGCTCTGGCGGTTCTGGGGCATGTGCCGCGGCAAGAGACTCTGAGAAACGTGCTGAATCGTGGTGGCCTTCTGGACCTGCCGCCACTTGTCGAGGATGCGATCAGCGTATTCGGTTCTCTGGACGCTACGATTTGCGGTGAAACGGATTCAGCTGAAGTTCAGGCCTGCCTGCAGCGACATGCCCGGATCGTTTGTGCCCATCTCAGACAATCCATGACAAACGCGCTGTGCTATTTCCGGCAGGAAGGCCTGCATGAGGGTCGTCCGGGGATCGTCGATATCGGCTGGCATGCATCGATGCAGGCTTCCATTGCTGATATCCTGCGTGAAGGTGGTCATTCGCCGATGTTATATGGCCTGTATGTTGGTCTCAGACAGGCGGCGCAGTCGAACCGTATACGGGCTGGTTGGCTGGAAGGGGCATTCAGCAACGATTATATGCAGACCGAGCATCTTTATGGCCTGTTCAATGCGGTTGCGACTCTCGAAAATGCACTTTCTTCTCCGGAAGGGACTACTCTCGGCTATGACTGGAGAGATGGCCGTATGCAACCTGTTCTGGCTGAACGTTGTCCGGACGTGTGTCAGTACAAGGAACTGATTGCCCCGTTTCAGCAGGCAACACTGCACGCAATGGAGCGGATTTTCTCCGGGACGCATCCTCTCGGGCTGACCGGGGAAGATCTCACTCTCGCTGGGGGTGAAGCGGCGATCAGTCGTTTGTCACTCTCACCAACGACCGACGAACTCACTGTGCTGGGTTCCATTCGTCATTCGCCTGATCTGGCGCATGCCCATGTCGCGACTCTTATTCCGGAATTACAATCTGGCGCGGTAATCGGATCACATCTGGAACTGTGGCGTCGTGAATGGGCCGTAGGTTCGGCGCTCGCCGCACTCCGTCGTTGCGGAAACCCGGAGAAACGCGAGCTTCTGGCGAATGATATCCGACGGCAGTGCGGGTACTATGATTCCCGTACACTCAGGCAGTTTACATGAATATCATGACACCCCCGTCTTCCGCTGACCTTGCGACAGCAGACGTTCATATCGCGGATGTCGCGATTATTATGTATTATGTGCACGCACGGCGCCACGCCTGTTCTGCCTCGGGCGTTTGGCAGTGTTTTGCTGCAGACATTCACAGCCTGGCATCTTTATCTGGTGAATAATGGTGGTGACAGAGAGGCGCTTGAAGATATGCTGCGGATGTATCATCCGATTTTTGGCGATCGGCTGAGCGTCATTCATCTTGATGAAATGATGTCACCGGCAAAAGCTGCCAGTGATACGCTGCAGTCTGTCCGCGAAAAGTTTATTGCCATGCATGGCGACGGAGAAACGTGGGACGTCAGTTTTCTTAGGGAGACGGAGCGGTTTCTCAGCGCATCTGGCAATGACGGATTTTCTGGCGTTGTGACTGACGGTTTTGTGGTCAGAGAGGTCCGTAACGGTATGATGGTGCGCGAGACCGGCAGGTCCCGCGTGCGACGCGAGTATGGTGTGCTCGATTATATTTCCGCAATCAAAGGACTTTCCTTCCCGGCGATATGCTTCCTGTTTCGTCGCGCGGCTCTTGAGGATGCTAATTTTCCTGATGGGCTCCTGCCCGATACCGGGGACCGGAATTTCATTCTGAGACTGATAGCTGTTGGCGATATCGGGGTCATCCCCGAGCCACTGGCGACTCATCATATTCCGGGCGGGGAAAGCGCGCCTGCTGAATCTCGGGCCGCCCATGACCAGGCGACACTCGGAGAAACACGTCTTCGGAACAGAATGCTTCGTGAGGCTTTCAGAGCGGATCCGAATCTTTCTGTGGTGCTGAAGGCAATTCTTGATCCTGTTGATGATATGAGCAGGAGAATGGAGGATCTGCGGCATCAGCTTAAAACCTCACTCGGCGAAATCAGGGTAATGAGTGATGGGCCGTCCTCGTCGCAGTTCGATGGACAAATTCATGAACTCCTTCGACGGCAGCAGCATATGCTGGATCTGATGCATGTCGCTCTGGGTGATATCGACCAGATCCGTATTGTCGCGACATGGCATAAGCGGCTGCTGACGCCAGTTTACTGGTTCTGGCGAACGGCTCTTCCTGTCCGCCGTAGGCTTGCGCGTCTGCGTGGGCGAGGCTGACACCGGAAACGATGGTGTTCGGCCGGAAGGCCGGAGCAATAAAAAGTGTTTATGTATTTTGCGAACAGAATCGCGGCAGAATTCTGCCCTGCACCGGGAAAGGGGCGGGACTTACTTTCTTTATGTTTTACCAAACCGGGATCAAAGGGACCGTGTCCCTTTGTGGGGTTCGGGGCAAAGCCCCGAAAAGCCGCTACATCTATATTTACAAAATATACAAATGCCAACAGAAAGATCAGTTGAGTTATTGTGCTGTACGTCACGCGGAGGATTTCCTCTGACGGGTCTTCCCCCGTACAGAAGCGGGTGGCAGATTTTAGCGGATCGCCGCAATCCCGGTGATTTCCACCTTCCATGCCGGATCTGCCAGCTTTGCCTCAACCGTCGCGCGGGCAGGCATATTGGCCGTATCCAGCCAGGCATCCCAGGCCCGGTTCATCGCTGCCATATCGGCGATATCCGCCAGAAAAATCTGCACTGAAAGCAGATTGCTCTTGCTCGTTCCGGCTTCAGTCAGCAACGCGTCAATCTGTCTCAGAATATCCTTTGTCTGTCCTTCAGCATCCAGAGTTGTATCATCGGCTACCTGACCCGCCAGATAGACGATATTATTACAGATCGATGCACCGCTGAGCCGTTCTTCAGGCAGCAGACGTTTGATGGTCATTGAACTCTTACCTCTCCGGATAAAACAGGCGTAGTGTCTGTCGCCTCAGGGGTTATTCTGCATTCATAAAAAAACCTGCCCTTGCAACTCTGCTTAATATAATGAGACGTCGGTGTCAGCGCGCTCGCTAAGAAGAACAGACCAGAATCCGTAATAGGCGCCGGGATTTCGGATCACGTCCACATATGCATCTGTGGAACGGGTCAGGCGTTCATAGCCCGATAAAATGACGGACGTATTTGAGGCAGAACAGTCTGGATCGTCACAAACCAGAACCGTCCCGAAAACTGCAATTCCGGGGCATTGTGAAGGAAAGCTGGCAGATGTTCGATGCATTGATGATTGAGAAAAACGGAGAGACGCAGACGACGTCAATCCGACAGATTGATGACACGATGCTTCCGGACGGAGACGTGCTTGTCGGTGTCGAATGGTCCACGATCAATTATAAAGATGCTCTGGCTATTACCGGCAAAGGGCCGATCGTGAAATCTTTCCCGATGATTCCCGGTGTCGATTTTGCCGGCGAAGTGCTTGAATCAAAATCCCGGTATTTTAAACCCGGTGACAGGGTGCTTCTTAATGGCTGGGGTGTCGGTGAGAAGCACTGGGGCGGTCTCGCTCAGCACGCCCGTGTCAAAGGTGAATGGCTGACCCCGATTCCGCTGGCCTTTACAACGCGTGAAGCTATGATCGTTGGCACAGCCGGATATACAGCAATGCTGTGTGTCACGGCGCTGGAGCGGGCGGGAGTCAGTCCGGATAAGGGGCCGATCCTGGTTACAGGTGCGTCCGGTGGTGTCGGAAGTATCGCCGTGATGCTGCTCTCCCGACTGGGATATACGGTCGTTGCCGTTACGGGTCGCCCGTCTGAAACGGACTATCTGAAAAGCCTGGGGGCTGCGGAAGTTATTGGACGTGAGACTTTCTCCCATAAAGGGAAACCGCTTGAAAAAGCTGTATGGGCCGGTGCGGTCGATGTTGTTGGAGGTCAGATTCTGGCCTCTGTCTGCGCGGCAGTTCAGCCTCGCGGCGCGGTCGCAGCATGTGGTCTTGCGGGCGGAATGGATCTTCCGCTCACCGTTGCCCCTTTCATCCTGCGCGGTGTCAGCCTGCTCGGAATCGACAGCACATCCTGCCCGCGCAAGGAACGCCAGGAAGCCTGGTGTCGGCTGGCCGAACTGATTGACGCGAAGGAGTTAGAAAGCGTCGTCAGTGAATGTTCTCTCTCAGACGCGATCGGGGCAGCGGATAATCTTCTGGCAGGGAAAACTCACGGACGAATAATCATCCGTACTCAGTGAACGCACAGCTGTGTCCTGAGCATCTGGCCATCGGACCCGTCACTCCATAGAAACGGCCTCGTCAAAGCAACAGGTCTGCAGGGGCCAATCCCCCTGCAGACCTGTTGCCAGGCCTTATGACGCTTCAGTTCTTTGTCTTGTCGACGAGCTTCGATTTGGCAATCCAGGGCATCATCGCGCGCAGCTTCTCACCGGTCGCTTCGATCGGGTGCGCATCATTGCGGGCGCGCGTCGCCTTGAAGCCAATATTGCCAGACTGATTCTCAAGGATGAAGTTCCGCACGAATGTTCCGTCCTGAATGTCGGTCAGGATGCGCTTCATTTCGGCCTTCGTCTCTGGCGTTATAACGCGCGGACCCGAGACGTACTCACCATACTCCGCCGTGTTGGAGATGGAGTAGTTCATGTTCGCGATGCCGCCTTCATAGATCAGGTCCACGATCAGCTTCATCTCATGGAGGCATTCGAAATACGCCATCTCGGGGGCGTAACCGGCTTCGACCAGTGTTTCGAAACCAGCGCGGATCAGCTCGACCAGACCACCACAAAGTACGGCCTGTTCGCCAAACAGGTCAGTTTCGACCTCTTCCTTAAACGTGGTCTCAATGATGCCGGCCCGACCGCCGCCATTCGCGGAAGCATAGGACAGGGCGATCTCAAGCGCGTTGCCCGATGCGTTCTGTGCCACGGCAACCAGGGACGGCACGCCGCCGCCGCGCTGATATTCGGAGCGAACTGTGTGACCAGGTCCTTTCGGCGCGATCAGGAACACGTCGAGGTCAGGGCGGCCTTCGATGATGCGGAAATGGATCGCTAGGCCGTGAGCGAACGCAAGAGCGGCGCCCTGCTTCAGGTTCTTCTCGAGCGATTCCTTATAGAGCGCGCCCTGGCCTTCATCCGGTGTGAGAACCATCACGACATCGGCCCATTTTGCGGCCTCATCGGGAGTCATCACTTTGAAACCGGTGGCTTCCGCTTTCGCGACCGCTGAAGACGTCGGACGAAGACCGATCACGATCTCCTTTACGCCGCTGTCCTTCAGGTTGTTGGCGTGTGCATGGCCCTGACTGCCATAACCGATGATCGCGACCTTTTTGTTTTTGATCAGATTCACATCGGCGTCGCGATCGTAATAGACTCGCATGGACATTGTATTTTCTACCTTTCAGTCAAAAGAAAGCGGCGAGACGTATCCGGGGCGCAGCGCCTCCGGCCGTACTGTTCTCACCGGGAAACCTGTCAGAGCGTGCGGGGACCTCGCGTGAGGGCCGCAACACCGGTGCGGGACACTTCAGCCAGACCCAGCGGCGCCATCAGTTCGACAAAACTGTCGAGCTTATCGCTCGCGCCCGTCAGTTCGAAAACAAACGAGCTTGCCGTGGTGTCCACCGCTCTGGCCCGGAAGGCCTCGGCAATACGCAGGGCCTCCGTCCGGGCCTCACCGGTGGAGACCACTTTCACCAGCACCATTTCACGGGCGATATGCGGACCGAGTGTTGTCAGATTGGCCACACGGGCAACCGGGACCTGACGCTCAAGCTGAGCCCGGATCTGCTCGATGATCGCCGGTGTGCCGGAGGTGACGATGTTGATCCGGGACAGACCGCCATCGGCGGCAACCGGCGCCACAGTCAGGCTTTCGATATTGTAGCCCCGTCCGGAAAACAGGCCGACGACACGTGCGAGCACGCCGCTTTCGTTGTCGACCAGCACCGACATCACGGCCCGGCAGGGCGTGTCCTCGGAGGCCTCAGGAGAAGACGGTGCCACCATCGGGGGCAGGCCGGGAGTATATTTCATCGACTGAATCCGGAATCCGATCCGTTACGACGTCCCGGGGGCTGTAATGGCCACCGGAACAAAATGGAAGAGAGTGACGGGCGTATCAGCCCGTCACTCTGCAGGGGCCGCGCCCAGTGGCACGGCCGGCAGGTCATCAGACAAGCATCTTGCCCTCATCTGTAATCTGCGCGCCCTGCGCCTCCTGTTCCGGACCGAGAATCATTTCGTTATGCGCCGCCCCGGACGGGATCATCGGGAAACAGTTTTCTCCCTCAGCGACGCAGATATCGATCAGCGCGGCGCCGTTATGCGTCAGGGCTGCCCGGATTGTTTCGTCCAGTTCGCTCAGCTTTGTGGCGCGGAATCCTTTTGCATGGAAACTGTCGGCCAGTTTTACAAAATCCGGCAGGGCGTCGCTGTAGCTCTCGGAATAACGCGATCCGTGCAGAAGTTCCTGCCACTGCCGGACCATGCCCATGTAATGGTTGTTGATGATGAAGATTTTCACAGGCAGCCGGTATTGCGCGATGGTGCCGAGTTCCTGAATGTTCATCAGGGTCGAGGCTTCACCTGCCACGTCGATGACCAGGGCATCCGGATGCGCCACCTGCGCGCCGACCGCGGCGGGCAGGCCGTAACCCATCGTGCCCAGACCGCCCGAGGTCAGCCAGCGATTCGGTTTTTCGAATTTGAAGAACTGTGCAGCCCACATCTGATGCTGCCCGACTTCCGTGGACACGAATGTATCGCGTCCGGTCTCACAGGCCAGTTCATAAATCCGCTTAATCGCCTGCTGCGGCTTGATGATCGCATCCGGAGCCTGATCCTGCGTAAAGCGCAGACAGTCCAGTCCGCGCCACGCATCAATCCGTGCCCACCAGGTTTTCAGGGCCGTCTGATCCGGCTGCGTGGCATCCTTTTCCCATTCCCCGATCATCATTGCGATGGTGCGTCCGGCATCGCCGACAACCGGCACATCCACATGGATGATCTTGTTGATCTGGGAGGGATCGATATCCGCATGAATTTTAAATGAATGCGGCGAGAATGCATCGACACGCCCGGTCACCCGGTCATCAAAACGCGAACCGAGCGCGATCAGGACGTCACAGTCATGCGTCGCCAGATTGGCCTCGTAGGTTCCGTGCATGCCGAGCATGCCGATAAACTGCCTGTCGCTGGCCGGAAATGCGCCCAGCCCCATCAGTGTTTCGGTGCAGGGAAATCCTGTCATATGCACAAGGCGCGTCAGATCGGCGCAGGCCTGCGGACCCGCGTTGATCACACCACCACCGACATAGAACAATGGCCGCTTCGCCCGCTTCATCGCCGCGACGGCACGCTGAACGGCGTCCCGCTCCGGCTCGGTCCGGGGCTGATAGGACCGGCGGGTCGTGCCGGACGGAGGTTCATAGGGGGCCGGTCCGACGGTGATGTTCTTGGGCAGATCCACCAGGACCGGTCCAGGGCGGCCGGAGCGGGCGATCTCGAACGCTTCGTTCACGACCGGCGCCAGGTCCTCCGGGCGTTTGACCAGGTAATTATATTTCGTCGCCGGCCGCGTGATTCCTGTCGTATCCGCTTCCTGGAAGGCGTCATTCCCGATCAGGGGAACCGGCACCTGACCGGACAGACACACAACCGGCACGGAATCCATCAGCGCATCAAGCAGTCCTGTCACTGCGTTGGTCGCTCCGGGGCCGCTGGTCACCAGCACCACGCCAACGCGGCCTGTCGACCGGGCATAGGCTTCCGCCGCGTGAACGGCGGCCTGTTCGTGACGCACCAGGATGTGGCGAATGCGATCCTGCTGAAACAGCGCATCGTAGATCGGCAGAACCGCTCCGCCCGGATAGCCGAAGACGACCTCGACGCCCTGGTCCACGAGAACACGCATAAGCACTTCGGCTCCGGTCAGCATCGTGGCGGACTCAGGCTGAGTGGCGGTCATCTGTGTGGTGGCGTTCATGTCATCTTCTCCCCCGGGGACCTTTATTCTCCCCGGGCTGTCTGGGCCTGACGATCTGCTGCTTCTGTTGCGATCAGGCGGTTCACCTCCGGACCCGATACCGGCGGCGGGAGCGCGGGTTTAGGCTCCTGACGGCGCTGCGTCAATGCGCTCATGCACGAAAGAGATAATTTTCTCGATTTTTCTTTTCATATATTGCTCATATGATCCTATTCTGTTTTCAGAAATAACCATATCATGTTCTTCCGCCAGCGGATGATGGCCGAACCAGGTTGTCTGACGTTTGGTGTAACGGCAGGTCGCCTGTACCGCCCGCGCCACAGCTTCCTGTTCATCCGTCTCTCCGCGCAGCATCGCCGCGAGTTCCGGCACGCCATGAGCCCGCATTGCGGGCAGGGCCGGACTCAGTTCAAGAGCGAGCAAAGCCCGGACCTCGTCCACTGCGCCCTGCGTCATCATGTCCCTGAAGCGGGCCACGATCGCCCTGCGCAGTTCGCTGCGGTCAGGAGCCAGCCTTACGGCTATAAAACGACAGGGAGCGCGGGGCAGACCGGGCTGCGCCCGCCACCATGAGAGCCCGTGTCCGGTGCCGCGCCATACTTCCCAGGCCCGCGCCAGTCGCTGTGTGTCGGTCGGTCTGAGCCCCTGCCCCGTTTCAGGATCGGCTTCCATCAGCCGGGCATGAAGCGACGCCGGGTCGGCGGACAGCGCCCGCGCCTCGGCTCGCGCCTCAGATCCGGGATCAGGAACTTCCGCCAGACCGTCGGTCAGAGCACGCAGATACATGCCCGTCCCTCCGCACAGAACCGGCAGCCGTCCCGCCTTCCAGGCTTCATCCATCGCCGAAAGAGCCTGCTGACGCCACCAGGCGACGCTGCGCGCCTCCGCAGCCGGGCTGATCCCGTATAACCGGTGCGGGAGACGCTCCTCATCCTGCGGAGAGGGACGCGCTGTCAGAATCCGCAGTTCGCGGTACACCTGCATCGAATCCGCATTGATGATCGTTCCGCCGAACCGTTCACCAAGCGTGATCGCTAGGGCTGACTTTCCCGAGCAGGTCGGTCCGGCCACGATCAGGGCAACCCGTCCGGCCTGTTCTCTGTCCATCATTCCTGTCCGCTTGCCTCTTCACTTCAACCCTGTCACACGCAGGGGGCTATGGACGCCATTCTGACACTTGTCGCGGATCGCGCGGCTACATCGCTCACGCCTCTGGACATCGAGACGGTTTCAGCTCTGTCCGGCGGCCGCGAGGAAGCCGTTCTTTCTCCCGGTGAGGCCGTGGATATCGCCTGCCACGCTGTTTCGCCAGCGCAGTTCGGGGCCATTCGTGACGCTCTGCGTGACCGGCCGGTCGATATTCTGCTGACCAGCCGACACAACCGGCGCAAACGGGTTCTTGTTGCGGATATGGACAGCACCATGGTTGCAAACGAGACTCTTGACGACATTGCCGCCGGAGCGGAACGGCTTCGTCCGGGTATTGGCGAGGCTGTCGCTGCGGTAACGCGTCAGTCGATGAATGGCGAGATCGATTTCCAGACCTCGCTTCGCAATCGGGTTGCTCTTCTGAAGGATCTGCCGGCCTCACTGCTCGACACGGCAGCGGCACATCTCTCACTGAATGAGGGCGCACGGACGCTTGTCGCGACGATGCGCGCCAGCGGCGCCGTGACGGCGCTGGTCTCGGGCGGCTTTACATTTTTTACTGCCCGCGTGGCGGCGCTCTGCGGCTTTTCGGAGAACCATGCCAACCGTCTCGTTCATGCGGGCGACACTCTGACCGGAACCGTGGAGGAGCCCGTTCTCGGTCCTGATGCAAAACTTGATCACCTGAAACGTATCGTGGCCGCGGCCGGTCTGACGCTGAACGACGCCCTGACCATCGGGGACGGCGCCAACGATCTTCCGATGCTTCGCGCCGCGGGACTGGGCATCGCATTTCATGCAAAGCCTGTCGTTCGCAGGGAAATCTCAGATCGCATTGACCACACATCGCTCCGCAGCGCACTGTTCGCGCAGGGTTACTCTGTCACTGACTTCCGCGAGTAGACGCGACCGGAACCGGCTTGTGTCTCATTTGTTATAATAAGACGCAATCCGGCATCACCACTGACATAAACAGGCATCGACCTGCCGCGTTATGGCTGCCATGGTGAACCGATCGCCACCCCCGGAGGCATGAGTGACAAAGATCGTTTATCGCGACGCGCTTTTTTTTGACGGCACAGGATCTGACCCGGTTATTTCCGACATCGCCGTATCGAATGGAAAAATCTCGGCAATCGGCCCTCATCTCAAAGCTGGTGACGCAGCGGTCGAAATCAACTGCAAAGGCCTGTGGCTGATCCCGGGTCTTCTCGACATCCACACACATCTCGACCTCGAAATCGAAATTGCGCCGGAACTTCCGGAAGTCGTACAGCACGGCACCACAACGGTTGTCATCAGCAACTGTTCCCTTGGCGTGACCTACGGCAATCTGCGCCGCAACGGGGACGATCCGATCGTCTCCTGCTTCGCACGTGTCGAGAACATGCCGAAATGCGTTCTGACGAAAGTCGCGGACGCCTGCACATGGACTGACTCCCAGGGCTATCTTGATCACCTTGAAAGCCTTCCGCTCGGGCCGAATGTTGTTCCTCTGATCCCTCATTCCATGCTGCGTGTTGCCGTTATGGGGCTGGACAACTCCATCGAACGCCTTGCCACCCGCCGCGAACTCCGGCGCATGCAGGAAATGGTTGAAGCCGGAATGGCCCAGGGTTACGCGGGGCTCTCGACGGACGCTCTGCCGTTCCATTTTCTGGCCAACGACCCGCATAAGAAAAAAAGAATTCCCACCCAGTATGCCAGTTTCCGCGAACTCTTTCGGCTGACGAGCGTCGTCCGGCGACATGGCCGCGTATGGCAGGCGACACCACCAAAAGAGGATATCTTTGACGCTGTAAGGAGTTTTCTCCTCACCAGCGGCCGCATTTTTGGCCGTCCGCTGAAAACAACCGTGCTTGCGGCGATTGATCTGAAGACAAATCGCTCTGCTGTCGCGCTGTGTCTCATGCTTTCAAAAATTCTGAATTCCCGTCTAATTAAGGGCGCTTTTCACTTTCAGGCCATGCCGTCATCCTTTCGCCTGTGGAGTGATGGTGCCATCAACCTGATGGCCGATGAGATTCACGAATTCCGGACCCTGAATGAGCTGGAGCCAGAAGACCGGGAAGGTAGAGCGAAGATTCTGAACGATCCTGACTGGATCATCGCTTTTCGGAAAATGTGGCTTAATGGGAAAAAGGGCATCTCACTGGCCCGGCTGCAGCGTCTGATTCGTCTGGAAGACGTTGTTCTGACCCGCAATCTGAAAGATATGATCGTTGCCGACTGTCCGCTGGAAAACTGGAACGGGGAGACGCTTGAAGCTCCCTGGCAGCGCCTGCTGCGGTGGCAGGCATCCAGGGGAAAACGGGGCGCGGCCAGCGCGGCCGAAGCAGAATTTTTTTCTCAGTTTCCTGATCCCATCGGTGATGATGCAGAATTCTTTCTTCATCTTCTGCGTGTCTGGGATACGGATTTCAGATGGGAAACAACGGTTGCAAACTGCAATCCCAAAACCGTCAAAAAGTTGCTTTTTCATCCTCAGACAGTGCCCGGGTTTAATGACAGCGGCGCTCACCTCGCCAATATCGCTTTCTATGACGGGAATCTGCGTGCGCTGAAAATCGCGCAGGAAGATGGTCTGCGGAGAGTCTCTGAAATGGTTTACAGGCTCACGGGACTTCCGGCGGCTTTCTTCGGCGTCAATGCCGGTGTGCTGCGTGTCGGCGCCCAGGCTGATCTGTGTCTGATCGATCCGGAAGTGCTTCGTCAGTGGGACCCCGAGAGCACATATGAACTCATCTACAGAAGCCAGTTCGGCTGCCGGCAGGTGATCAACCGTCCGACCGGCGTGGTAAAACACGTGATGATCTCAGGAAAGATTTTGTGGAATGACGGATCGTACACACCGGAATTCGGAAAATCATCTACCGGGCGTGTTCTGAGGCCGGCCGATCATCCGCTGGAACGACAAAAGGTCGCCGTCTGATCCCCGTCCGGTCGCATTACGCGCTCTGAAGCCGCAGGAAGAACAGTGCTCTGCCGGTTCAGGGCACTGTTCTGAGAAGAGATCAGATTTTCTCTTCTGAAAAAGGATTTTCTTCAACATAGTTTTTCAGAAAAGGAGCTGTTCTGCTCCCGGCTGCGTGCGCTACTTCGGATGGCAGTCCGGCAGCAACAATATGGCCGCCGCTGCTGCCCGCGTCCGGCCCCATATCAATAACCCAGTCACTGCGCGCCACGAGCCGCATATCATGTTCCGCTGCGATCACAGTATTGCCGCCGTCAACCAGCTCCTGAAGATGGTCCATCAGACGATCCACATCCAGAGGATGCAGTCCTGTCGTCGGTTCATCGAGAATATATAGTGTATGACCCCGTCTCTGTTTTTGCAGTTCTGTCGCCAGTTTGATCCGCTGGGCCTCTCCGCCTGAAAGCTCCGTCGCGGGCTGGCCGAGGCGCAGATGTCCCAGGCCGCCCTTCATCAGGGTCGTCAGCGCTGCCGAGGGCGCCGGATCATCGGCGAAAAAGGCAGCGGCCTCCGCGATATTCATTGCGAGCACACCGGCGATCGACTGTCCCCGATACTTCACTTCCAGAACCTCCGGCTTGTACCGGGAACCATGACAAACAGGGCACGGCGTATAGACGCTGGGCAGGAACAGAAGCTCCACCATGACCGATCCGGCTCCCTCGCAATGCGGACACCGCCCTTTGGCGACGTTGAACGAAAACCACCCGGCATCGTATTTTCGCTCCCGCGCCAGACTGGTCCGCGCATAAAGCTTGCGGATTGTGTCAAACAGTCCCGTATATGTCGCAAGACTGGAGCGTGGTGTCCGGCCGATCGGTTTCTGGTCGATGACAACCAGTCGCCGGATTTCATTCAGTCCTTCGGTGATTTTCCCCTGAGGGTGTCCGAATGACGTCAGCGCGGACAAGGTCTCAGCATCCTCCTCTTCCGTCTCCGGCAACGCCTGGCCGAGAGCCTCCGAGACAACGGTTGTGAGAACCTGACTGACGAGCGACGACTTTCCTGATCCTGATACACCTGTAACGGACGTAAAGACGCCAAGCGGAAAAGACGCTGTAAGATTCTCAAGATTATTCCAGCTTACTCCCTTCAGCCTCAGCCAGCCTGTGGGTTTTCGCGGTATTCTCCGGGCAGGTCGTGGTGGCGAGAACAGATAGGTCCGTGTGCTGGACTCAGTGACATCCCGCAGGCCACTGAGCGGGCCGGAATACAGCACCTGTCCTCCGGCCTCTCCGGCGCCCGGTCCGACATCCACGATCCACTCGGCTTTGCGAATGATATCGAGGTTATGCTCGACCAGAAAAAGAGAATTTCCTGCTGATTTCAGTTTTGACAACGCCTCAAGGAGCGCCTCTGTATCCGCCGGATGCAGACCCGATGACGGCTCATCGAGAACGTACACAACGCCAAACAGATTAGAATGGATCTGTGTACCGAGCCTTAGTCTCTGATACTCGCCTGGCGACAATGTCTGCACGCTGCGGTCCATCTGCAGATAACCCAGCCCCAGATGCAGCAGCACGCCGATACGCGCGCTCATATCCTCAACGATACGCTGCGCGACAATTCCTTTTGCGTGTCCTGCGCCGCTCTGAAGTTTCCCGGCGACGTCCGATAATTTCGTGGCGATCTCCTCAAGCGTCAGGGCCGTCAGTGCAGCGATGTTCAGGCCGCCAAAGGTCACACGGAGCGCATCGGCATTCAGCTTCTGCCCATGACATGCCGGACATTCCGTTGCCGTCATGAAGGATTCCGCCCGTCTGCGCATTGTCGCGCTCTGCGAATTCGCGAAAGTCTGGCGGATATACCGGCGCGCCCCTGTAAATGTCCCGTTATATCCGGGTTCTTTCTTTTGCCGGATCGCGGTCTGCACCTGTTCGTGGGTCAGCCCCGGATAGACAGGAACCGTGGGCGTCTCATCCGTATACAGAATCCAGTCCCGTGTTTTACGCGGAAGGTCACGCCAGGGGCAGTCTACATCTACCCCCATGGTAATGAGGATATCCCGCAGATTCTGTCCCTGCCAGGCTGTCGGCCACGACGCCACGGCGCGATTACGGATGGACAGGCTGTCGTCCGGAACCATCGACGCCTCCGTCACATCCAGAATGCGACCCAGACCATGGCATTCGGGACAGGCGCCCATCGGCGTATTCGGTGAAAAGGATTCTGCTTCCAGCCTTCCCAAGCCGGCCGGGTAAGTGCCGGCGCGGGAATAAAGCATTCTCAGCAGGTTCGAGAGCGTTGTGATGCTGCCGACGGAGGATCGGCCGGAGCTTCCGCCACGCTGCTGCTGGAGCGCGATCGCCGGAGGCAGTCCGTCAACAGAGTCAACGTCCGGAACGGGCATCTGCTGAAACAGCCTGCGGGCGTAAGGAGAAACGGACTCCAGATAGCGGCGCTGCGCCTCGGCGTAGAGCGTTCCGAACGCCAGGGAAGATTTTCCCGACCCTGAAATGCCGGTGAACACCACGAGTCTGTCGCGCGGAATATCGACGCTTACATCACGCAGATTATGCTCCCGCGCGCCCCGCACATGGACAAAGTCCTCCGCAGCGACGTCCGGAAGCACGGGAATCTTCGACATCAGATCACTCCGCACCCTGGATATAACGACATCCGGGAGGCGCGGCGCGATTCATCAGACGACAGAACGGATACGCAGCCCGGCTTTACATCCGTTATCCTAAAGTGAACCGGTGCTGTCGGGCACCCGTGCTGTCACAACGCCGAAAATCAGCGTTCCGGAGAAAGAATGACGTGAATCAATGACTTTCCGCCGCATTCTGTATCCGCAGTTCCGGCTCTGCGAACCGCCGGTTCGCCAGGACCGGCAGCGCCTGCCTTGCCGCAGCGATCCGGTCCGGATGGACCTCGCAAAACAACAGATCCGATGTGATTCCGGCGCGTGCCACTGCGACGCCCAGCGGGTCAACCATCATGCTGCACCCGATATTCCGGGGCCCACACTCTCCGACGGCCGCAACATAGCAGGTGTTTTCCAGCGCCCGCGCGGTGACCATGACTTCCCAGTGCCATTCCTTGGAAGGGCCACGAACCCAGGCGGCTGGAAGGGTCAGCAGATCCGCGCCATCAAGCGCCAGCCGTCGCGCCAGCTCCGGGAAACGCACATCATAACAGGTCATCAGACCGACATTGATGTCTCCGATCCTGACCAGTGCGGGCACTTCATTCCCGGGCATGTAATGATCGGATTCCTTCATGGAGAAGGCGTCATACAGATGCAGCTTGCGATATGCAGCAATCACACCCGTCCGGTTCACAACGATCTGCGTATTATAGGCGAAGCCGGGCCGGGCCGGCACGGAGATACAGCCGATCACCGTCAGATCCGTCCCCTCAAGCGCCTTCACCAGACCGGTCACAAACGGACCATCCAGCGGCTGCGCTGTCCGTACGGTAATGCCGAGGTCTTTCACATCCGCCGCGATGATGCTTTCCGGCAGCACCAGCAGTTTCGCGCCTTCAGCGGCAGCGCGTTCAGCGAAAGCGACGCACTGCGCAAGATTGGCGCTCCATTCGGCGGTCACCGCAAACTGACCAAGAGCAACTTTCATCGGTAATCTCCCGGAAACAGGGCATGGTGACAGGCCGCCGATATAGAAGTCATATTCACAGCGAGTCGCCAAGGCCTCTCTGCGGCCGGAAGGAGGCCGTCGGGCATTTTCATGCGTCATACAGAGTTCACCTGTAAAAACCTTTGACATCCCGCCCCTCCGGCGCGTAAAGCCCACTGCAGCATAAGTCCCGCCACCTCGCGAGTGTTCGCGCAGTGGCGCGTAATTTTTTGGGGTGAACGGTTCTTGTTCGAATCTCTTTCCGACAAGTTTTCCGGTGTTATCGGCGATCTCGGCAAACGTGGCACGCTGACGGAGGCCGATGTCGCGGAAGCCATGCGCGAAGTCCGTCTGGCCATGCTGGACGCCGACGTCGCGCTGCCGGTCGTCAAGGACTTCGTCAACAAGGTTAAGGAACGCTCGGTCGGGCAGGAGGTGCTGGAAAGCATTTCTCCCGGTCAGGCCGTCGCCAAAATCGTCAATGACGCACTGATCGATGCGCTCGGCGGCGCCGGCGCGGTTCCGCTGAACCTCAATGCCGTCCCGCCGGTGCCGATCCTGATGGTCGGTCTCCAGGGCTCGGGCAAAACCACCACATCCGGTAAGATCGCCCTTCGTCTCGCTACCCGCGAGCGGAAGAAGGTTCTGTTGGCATCCCTTGATACGCAGCGTCCGGCCGCGCAGCTTCAGCTGCAGCAGCTTGCGGAGCGCGCCGGCGTTACCTCGCTGCCGATTATTTCTGGCCAGACGCCGGTCGAGATCGCGAAACGGGCGATGGAGACCGGCCGCAGCCAGGGCTATGATGTCGTTATCCTCGACACCGCCGGCCGTCTGTCGATCGATGAAGCGCTGATGGAGGAAGTCCGGCAGATCCGCGATGTCACATCGCCTGCCGAGACCCTGCTTGTCGTCGATGCGATGACGGGTCAGGACGCCGTCAACACCGCGAAACACTTCAATGAAGCGATCGGGGTCAGCGGCGTCGTCATGACCCGTATGGACGGCGATGCCCGCGGTGGCGCGGCGCTGTCCATGCGCGCCATCACCGGCGCGCCGATCAAGCTGACGGGCTCGGGCGAAAAGCTCGACGCTCTTGAGGAATTCCACCCCGAGCGTGTCGCCGGCCGTATTCTCGGTCTGGGTGACATCGCCGGTCTGGTGGAGAAGGCCGCCGATACGCTCGACCAGGAAGAAGGCGAGCGGCTGGCCAAAAAGATGATGGCCGGCAAGTTTGATCTGGATGACTATGTCTCCCAGATCAAACAGATCCAGAAGATGGGTTCGATCTCCGGCATTCTCGGCATGCTGCCCGGCATGGGCAAGCTGAAGGATATGGTCGACGAGAAGAACATCGACACGACCATCTTCAAACGTCACCAGGCTATTATTTCCTCCATGACGAAGGCGGAGCGCAAAACGCCCGCCATGATCAAGGCGTCGCGCAAGAAGCGTATCGCCTCGGGGTCTGGAACCACAGTTCAGGACGTCAACAAGCTGCTCAAACAGTTCGATGACATGTCCACCATGATGAAGCGGATCAACAAAATGGGGCTGAAAGGCCTCATGCGTCAGGCATCCGCGCTCATGTCCGGGGGCGGCGGGGGCCGGGGCGGCCCTCCCGGCGGGCGGCCTCCTTTCGGCTGACCTGAATCCCTCAACCCGTTTTCCTTTTCTGACAATCTCCGGAGTAGTCTGAATGAGCCTTAAAATTCGTCTCGCCCGCGCCGGCGCCAAGAAGCGCCCCTACTACCACATCGTGATCGCTGACAGCCGCTCGCCGCGTGACGGCCGTTTCATCGAGAAGGTTGGCGCCTACAACCCGATGCTGCCGTCCGACCACGCCGAGCGCGTGCGTCTGGTCAGCGAGCGCATCACGCACTGGCTGTCGCAGGGCGCCCTGCCGACTGACCGCGTTGCCCGCTTCCTTGGCAATGCCGGCCTGATCGCCAAACCGACCTGGAACGAACAGCCAAAGCAGTCCGCTCCGAAGAAGAAGGCTCAGGAACGCGCCGCTGCTGCTGAAAAAGCTGCTGCTGCTGCCTGAGGACCAGAAAGACCGTAAAGCCGTTCCTGCATCATGACAGACACTCGTATCCAGCTCGGAGTTATAGGGAGACCGCACGGTGTGCGCGGGCTTGTGCATGTGTACAGCCTGGCCGCCGATCCGGCCTCTCTGGCTTCGTACGGGGTGCTGACGGATGATCATGGGGCGAAATGGACCCTGTCATGGCGCGGTGATGGTGTGGCGGAACTGCGTGATGCGGGTGGGAACCCCCTTGCCGACCGCACGGCGGCTCAGGCGCTCGTCAATCGCAGGCTCTATGTAAGCCGCGACAGACTGCCGGAACCCGATGCCGACGAGTTCTATCATTCGGATCTCATCGGTCTGGAGGCGCTGGAGGACAGTGAGACCGCCGGTCGCGTCGTGATCGTGCATGATTACGGCGCCGGAGCGAGCCTGGAGCTTGATTCCGGTCTGGTTATTCCGTTCACCCGCGCCTGCGTGCCGGAGATCGATTTCGCAAACCGTAGCCTGACCATTTCGCGTCCGGCCGAGGTTATCGGAGAAGCCGGTCAGGAGCCGAAACGGGCGAAAGCCCATGGAGGCGAGGCATGAGCTGGACGGCTGCGATTCTGACGCTGTTTCCGGAAATGTTTCCGGGTCCGCTCGGTCAGTCTCTGGCTGGCAGGGCGCTGGATGCTGATCTCTGGCGCTGTGAGACGCATGATCTGCGCTCTTTTGGCCTCGGACGGCATAAAACCGTGGATGACACGCCCTGTGGCGGCGGAGCAGGCATGGTGATGCGGCCGGACGTGGTGGATGCCGCACTGGCTTCGGTCTCGCGGAATGATGGCGCGTCCTGCGTCTATCTCACGCCGCGTGGCCGGCCGCTGACTCAGGCTGATATCCGTCGTTACACCGCAGGTTCCGGGGTGACCTTGCTCTGCGGCCGTTACGAAGGGGTGGACGAACGCGTTCTCGAAGCCCGCTCTGTCGAGCAGGTTTCCATCGGGGATTATGTCCTTTCCGGTGGTGAAACAGCGGCGCTGGTTCTGCTTGATGCCTGCGTCCGGCTTCTGCCGGGTGTTATGGGATCGGCCGAAAGCGGTGTCGAAGAGAGCTTCTCGGACGGTCTTCTCGAATATCCTCATTACACCCGTCCGGCCGAGTGGAATGGCCGTGCGGTGCCGGACGTTCTGCTGTCCGGCAACCATGCCGCCATCGCACGCTGGCGGCGCGAACAATCCGAGCGGGTCACGCGCGAGCGCCGACCCGATCTGTGGGCAGCCCACCTGTCGAATACAACCCATTCATCTGTTCAGGAAGGACATCCGATATGAACATTATCCAGCAGTATGAGGCCGACGAAATCGCGCGCCTGAGCGCTATTCGCGCGGTTCCCGTTTTCCAGGCCGGCGACACCGTTCGCGTGTCGGTCCGCGTGAAGGAAGGCGAGCGCGAGCGTGTGCAGGCTTATGAAGGCGTCTGCATCGCCCGTTCCAACAAGGGCCTGAACAGCAATTTCACGGTTCGCAAAATTTCGAACGGTGAAGGTGTCGAGCGTGTGTTCCCGCTCTATGCGCCGACCATTGCTGAAATCAAGGTTGTGCGTCGCGGTAAGGTCCGTCGTGCGAAGCTGTATTACCTGCGCGGCCGCAGCGGTAAATCCGCCCGTATCGCCGAGCGCGCCCGTGACACGAGCGGAAAAGCTGCCGCCGGCAAGTAATCTGTTTTTGTCCGTCCGGTCTTGTTAAATGTCCGGACGGAACTGATTTACCGACAGAGCGCATGCGCGCCGGAGAGACCTGTCCGCAGTGAGACCGGATCAGTGACTGTCCGGGATTCAGACTGCCTTCTGAACTCCCGCCCCGCCGCTCTGTTCTGACCTGAGGAATAACCATGTCGTCGCCGCGCACACTGTTCGACAAGATCTGGGCCAGCCATGTCGTCGATACTCTGTCGGACGGCACGGCTATCCTTTACATCGACCGCCACCTTGTTCATGAGGTGACCAGCCCGCAGGCCTTTGAAGGTCTGCGTCTTGCCGGTCGCAGGCTGCGCCATCCCGATGCCACGATCGCCGTTGTTGATCATAACGTCCCGACGTCTGACCGGACGAAGCCGATCGAGGAACCGGACAGCCGGAATCAGATCGAGACGCTTGAACGGAATGTGAAAGAGTTTGGCGTTCCGTATTTTCCGCTGCTCTCGGCAAACCAGGGCATCGTGCATGTCGTCGGACCCGAACAGGGAATCTCGCTGCCCGGCATGACCATTGTCTGCGGCGATTCCCATACCTCGACGCATGGCGCGATGGGTTCTCTTGCTTTCGGTATCGGCACTTCTGAGGTCGAGCATGTCATGGCGACGCAGACCATTCTGCAGAAGCCGGCGAAGAATATGCGCATCACCGTCGACGGCGCGCTGAATCCCGGCGTGACGGCAAAAGACATTGTGCTGGCGATCATCGGCAAAATCGGCACGGCCGGCGGAACGGGTCATGTGATCGAATTCGCCGGCTCTGCGATCCGCGGCCTTGATATGGCCGGCCGCATGACGGTCTGCAACATGGCCATTGAAGCAGGCGCCCGCGCAGGTCTGATCGCTCCGGACGACACCACATTTGAGTATATCCGCGGTCGTCGCTTTGCTCCGAAAGGGGCTGATTTTGATGCCGCTGTCGCTTACTGGCGCACGCTTCCGTCTGATGACGGAGCAGTCTACGACACCGAAGTGACGCTGCGCGCCGAAGAGATCGAACCCTGCCTGACCTGGGGCACCAGCCCGGAAACGGTGCTTCCGATCGGCGGCACAGTCCCGGATCCCGCGAGTGAGCCTGATGAGGCCAAACGTGCTCAGCTCCAGCGTATGCTGGACTACATGGATCTGAAAGCCGGTCAGAAAATTGCTGGTACGCCGGTCGATGTTGTTTTTATTGGTTCCTGCACCAACAGTCGTATTGAAGATCTGCGGGCAGCCGCAACGATTGCTGCCGGGCGCAAGGTTGCTGACGGTGTCCGGGCGATGATCGTCCCCGGTTCCGGCCTTGTGAAAGCGCAGGCCGAGGAAGAAGGTCTTGACCGTATCTTCCTTGATGCCGGCTTTGAATGGCGCGAGGCGGGATGCTCCATGTGTCTCGGCATGAACCCGGACAGGCTGACGCCAGGTCAGCGCTGCGCATCGACCTCGAACCGGAATTTTGAAGGCCGGCAGGGACCCGGAGGGCGTACCCATCTGCTTTCTCCGACCATGGCTGCTGCTGCTGCCGTGACCGGTGTTCTGACCGACGCACGCGAACTCACGGCTTAATACGGCAGAAAGGATCATATCCGATGGAGAAATTCACGACCCTTTCGGCCATCGCCGCACCGCTGCCGGAAGCCAATATCGATACCGACAAGATCATTCCTGCGCGCTTTCTGAAAACGACGAAGCGTACCGGCCTTGGCGTCCACGCGTTCGACAGCATGCGCTATCGTGAGGATGGTTCGGAAAATCCGGATTTTGTGCTGAACCGCGAACCTTACCGGAAAGCGCAGATTCTTATCTCGCATGAAAATTTTGGTTGCGGTTCCTCCCGCGAACATGCGCCGTGGGCCTTGCTTGATTTCGGAATCCGCTGCGTGATCGCGCCGTCCTTTGCGGATATTTTCTTCAATAACAGTTTCAAGAACGGCATTCTGCCGATCCGGCTTCCTCGGGAAATCTGTGATACTCTGATGGAAGATGCGCAACTCGGAGCCAACAGCCGGATCACAGTCGATCTGTCCCGTCAGGTCGTAATCCGTCCGGACGGGACAGAGTTGCCTTTTGAAATCGATCCGCTTCGTAAGCATCTGCTTCTGGAAGGCGTTGACGATATCGGTCAGACACTGAAGCATGAGGATGCGATTGAGACGTTCGAGACAAAGAGGAAAAAGGACGAACCCTGGTTCCCCTCCATTGCGCTGGACTGAGATGCCGGCGGATATTCTGTCCGGCAGTTAATTCAGTGTCTCCGGCTCTCTTTTACAGGAAAGCCGAACGGGTGGTGGACTCTGCTTCGTAAATTGACGGCCTGCCTTATGCCACCTCAGCAGACGTTTGCATCTTCATTGCGGGACCGGAAATAACGTTCAATTTCACGCCGGAGACGGGGTTTGTTGCCAGCGAGTTCCCATACACCCCAGATATTGCGAATCAGATCTGTGTCCGGATCAAAGTGATTACCTGTCAGGATTTCCCACCGGCTCTGATAGGCGCGGTCGCGTTTTGAGCCGTGGAAGCGGTGCTCGATTGTTCCAGTCAGGGCACCAATGTTTCCGGCAATGTGTCTCTGTGCCCGGTCCTGCCAGCGCAGTAAAGGTCGCTTATAACCTTCGCTGATGTCAGCGGGATAGCTCTGCCGCACACGGTCGATCAGCGCCAGCGCCATATGGTGATCGGCTGAACCGAGTATAGCGGTGTCGATCAGGCCTCCCAGACGATCAAGGGCACCGCGTGTTGCCGCCCAGGCGTAACCTGGATGCGCGAACCGGTAGGGCGAACGGTGGGCACGAGGTCCCTGCATGATCGGCTCATTATCCATCCAGAGACGGCAGAAGGAGCGGTGCAGGAACATGTGTTCGCCGTTTGGACCGAGATCATAACAATCTGACCAGGGCTGAATGACGTCGAAATGCTGCAGCGCCTCGACGGTCTCGCCTGCCCAGTCAGGGCGACGGAAAAAGATATCGCTGTCGATCCACGCAACATATTTCCAGTCCTGCGGCAGGCTGGAAATGCCAATATTCAGGCAGCGTTCCTTGACCCAGGTAAGAGTACGTGCACGGACGCCGACATGATTGACGCCCGGAATCTGACAGGTGAACGGACGGTCTCCGTACTGGCATTCGACAACGGTGAGAGCAGCCCCGCTGGCGAGAATATGTTCAGCCCAGTCACGGTAGATCCGGTCGGGAACAGTCCAGCGAAGCGGGTTGGCACGTGCGGTGATGACGTGGAGCTGTTCCGCTTTCATCGCACCGGAATCCGGCGTTCGCGTGGGACGGACAAAGAAAGGGAGGCAGAAACATTCTGCGCATCAGAAGACGCGCAGACGGCGATGAGTTGCATGAATACAGATTTCCTGGACGGTGACATGGCCCCGCGCGGGCCTTGTCCAAGAATAGCCGTCTCATCTCATCACCTTCTGATGGCGGCCACATTTTCCGCAAATCAGTTCTTCAGAGGCGTGACAGACCGTGTTCAAGATCGGCAATCAGATCAGCCGGGTCATCGAGACCGATGCTCAGCCGGAAGGCGGGACTCTCAGACAGGCCACCCGGCAAAGACCGGACGATGCCACCGGTGGTCGGGAGGACAAGACTTTCAAAGCCTCCCCATGAGGCGCCGATACCAAAGCGTGTGAAGGAATCGATCATCGTCTCCATGGCCTTCCGCGTGCAGGAAGGCTGGAGCACCACGCTGAACAGCGGGCCAGCTCCGGAAAAGTCGCGCTTCCACAGCTTGTGTCCCGGATCGTCCGGCAGAGCGGGATGAAGCACACGGGCGACCTCGGAACGGCTGGTCAGCCATTTCGCGATCTTCAGCGCTGTACGGGCCTGGCGTGCCAGCCTGACGCCCATCGTTCGCAGTCCACGCAGTGCCAGCCAGCAATCATCAGGTCCGGCGAGTTGTCCGAGCTGGATCGCGGCGTCCCGGAGACGATGCCATTCACTTTCGGACGCGACAGTGATCGCGCCAAGTACAGTATCCGAATGACCGCCGGGATATTTGGTCAGGGCCTGGATCGACACGTCCACACCGTGGTCGAACGGTGCGAAGATTCCAAAACCCCATGTATTGTCGAGGAGAAGGCGGGCACCGTTCGCATGGGCCACACGGGCGAGCATCGGGATGTCCTGAATTTCGAATGTGTGACTGCCCGGACTTTCAGCGAATATCACCTGCGTATTGGGGCGCATGAGAGCGCGAAGATCGGTTTCCCGAATCAGCGGATCATAATAGGTTGTCTCCACATTAAAGCGGCGGAGCATACTATCCGCGAAACGGCGTGTCGGGCCGTAGCATGAGTCCGGAATGAGGCAGTGGTCCCCGGCTTTGGTCCAGGTCAGGAGCGCCGTTGTGCAGGCGGCGAGACCTGACGAGACGATCTGAGTATCACGTCCCTTCTCTATAGCAGCTATAAGCCGTTCGAGGTCGTGCTGTACCGGCGTGCCCATGGCACCGTAAATTGCTGTGTGCCCGTAACGTTCTGTCCCGACTTTACGCATCGTATCAAGGTCGGGAAACAGAACTGTCGAGCCACGTGTGACCGGCGTGTTGACCTGGGTGCCAGTACTCCTAAATCGTTCGTCGCGAGGATCTGGCCGGCCGATGTGTACGAGAAGGGAGTTGAGCCGATCCCAGCCTGCGGCGACCCTGTCTTCATCTGTCGTCATCTGCTTTTCTCACTGTCCAGCCCTGGGATACTTTCCGGACTGACAGTTTTTTCGATTGGGGCTTCGGGTGTCGCAGCCCATTCGGCCCATGAGCCGTCATAAAGAGAAGCTGGCCCGAGACCGGCGATTTCCGCTGCGAAGACGATGACTGCGGCGGTCATGCCGGAGCCACATGTTGCAACAATCGGTCGGGTGCCATCCGCACCGGCCTCCACGAAACGTGTGCGGAGAGCATAGGGGGGCAGGAACAATCGTTCCGGTGTAAGAAGCTCACTAAAGGGAAGATTTGCCGATCCAGGGATATGACCTGAAGAGAGGCCGGGGCGTGGCTCCGGAGCGCTGCCTTCGAACCGGCCGTGTGACCGGGCATCCAGAATAGCGACTTTACCCGGTGTGGAGCAGAGTGCCAGAATATCGCCCAGTCCTCGGAGCAGACGCACGTTCAGGCGCGTTTCGTATCTCTCACAGACTGGCGGTCGGGGTAAACCTGTTTCGATCCCGGCTCCTGCGGCCTGCCAGGCGGGCAGACCTCCATCAAGGACGCTGACCTGCTCATGGCCAAAGAGACGGACGAGCCACCAGGCGCGGCAGGACGACGCGATGTTCCCCTGATCATAAAACACGATTTCCGTGTCGTGGGTGAGTCCAAGCTCGCCGGCCAGCCGTGCAAAGCGTGCGGCAGACGGAATCATATGGGGAAGAGAGTTTTCCGGATCTGAAAATTTTTCGATATCAAAGCGTCGGGCACCCGGCAGATGCGCCAAGACGAAAGCTTTTTCCGGATCGGTTTGATCCCCCGGGAGTCTTGCCGTGGCGTCAAGCAGGACAATATTACGCTCTTGCCGGGCGGCTACGAGATCACGGGCAGATATGAGCGGATGGGTCACAACAGCATCTCCTCCCGGCGTCCGTTCAGAACGGGGGAGGAGAGTGAATCACTGGATGGCGTGTTGTGCAAGCAGCTCACGGAGCCGCTCGACAGCGTCCCGGCCCTTGATTGATTCCCGCCAGAGAACTTCGATGACGCGCTGGTGGGCGTTTACCGCCTCCGGAGCGCTCGTAATGAGAGACACACCGGTCGCGGCTGAGGGGCTGGTATCACAGCGGAAGGGATTGATGGCCAGCATCATACGTTCCCGTCCACGCATGAGCATGCAGTTTGTCGGATTGTCAACATCGGAGAGAAGGCTGAACTGAAGGCCAATCGGTTCGGCCTCAATCATCCCGATGATATTTTCGATTTCCTGTGCCGCGATTATTCTGGATTCGTTTCGAAGATCGTCGGACATTGGAATCGATTCGGCAACGCCACGAGTAAGAAATCGCTCAATCGTCAGTTCGTTGAGCATGGTGATCATTGTCGGGCGACGAACGCGATATGACTCTTTTCTCGCTGTAAGAATGGCGAGATGCTGTTCGACAAGCTGCAGATCGTCAGTGTGATCGGTGATCACACGGGACAGAAGCCGGTCATATTCCTGCGATGTCACGAGATAAGCGACCGGATCGGCGATCTGCAGGATCTGATCGGCTTCCTCTTCGACCTGTCTGGCACGCTCGAAAAAGCTGAGAGGCCGGCTATAATATTCGACTCCGATACCCAGAAGGGTAAGGGGTGAGACTCTCAGGAGCTCTGCGAGACGCTGAACAGTGTCGAGCTTGATGACCTCGCCTTTTTCATAGCGATAGAGCGCAGCACGCGATACGCCGAGCCGGGCCGCAATTTCATCTGCGCGCATTCCTGATTCAAGACGGAAAGCACGGAGCTGCTGTCCGATCTCGCTGAGACGCATAGTCACAGCAGCCATGTCTGATCATTCTCCGGACGCGAAACCAAGATTTGGTTCGTCAATAATACGTTAATTCCCATTCGTGTAAAGCCATCTCAAATAGGAATCATCCGTATTTTTCCACCGGATTTCTGGTGTTGTTCATGATCGTTCTGCTGCAGCCCTGATATCTGGTCAGATTCCGGTATATGCGGCACAAGCGTAACAGTTATGAATCCCGGCGGGTGGTCCTGGTCCGGACATCGGAGAAAACTCGGGTGCAGAACGCGATGTCAGGGGTCCCATGAACGCGGAGCGCATCATTACGGGATTGCTGATACTGGGTGTCGCATATGGATGCGTGATTGTTACGGCCCCGTTTTTAACTGCTATTCTATGGGCCGGTATTCTCGCATTTGTGACATGGCCGGTACTGAGTGCATTGAGACAGCGTGTCCGGCCGGTGACCGCAGCGCTCTGTATGACACTGCTGTGCGCGATAGGTTTTCTGCTGCCAGTCATCCTCATTGCATCGAAAGGAGTCGCTGATGCGCCACAGGTGATTGCAATGGTGACGGACTCCCTTCTGCCGAGTCTTCGTCTTCCTCAGGTTCCCACATGGATTGCAAGGATGCCACTTGCCGGACCCGACCTGGTCCACCTGTGGGGGCAGGCTGCAAATGACGTCACTCACCTGAAGCAAAGTCTGCGTCCATACGCGGGAGACATTGCCCAATCACTTATTTCTCTGCTTGTTCAGGCGGCAAGCGGTGGTCTGCATCTGGTGATGGCGCTTTTTATCGCGTTCTTCTTCTGGTTGAGTGGCGATTCGCTGGGGCGAACGCTGGTGGCGCTTATCCGGCGCGTTGCCGGGCGACATGCTGACCGGATGGTGAGAATTATCGGAGGAACGGTTCGGGGCACGGTTTACGGTGTGCTTGGAACTGCCCTCGTTCAGGGTGCACTCACAGGTATCGGGTTTGCCATCGTGCGTGTACCGGAGCCTGTGCTGTTTGGTGCTGTCGCCTCTCTGTTTTCCGTGCTGCCAGTCGGCGCCCCCCTCGTATGGATTCCCGCGGCAGTATGGCTTGTCGCGTCCCATCATCTCTGGAGGGGACTGGCTCTGGCACTTTATGGCGTGATTGCAATTTCCGGAGCGGATCACATTATCCGACCTGTATTTATCGCACGGGGGGCACAGCTGCCTTACCTGCTTACGCTTATCGGTGTGATAGGCGGTGTGATGGAGTTTGGCGGGCTGGGTATCTTTATAGGGCCGGTTCTTCTCGCTGTAGGGTATACGCTAATAGTGGAGTTTGCCGCAGGTCGGGTTTCAGCCATGGCTCCGGTGGACGGGGAGCGAGGCGAATGAAAACCGGTTTGAGAGATTCCCGCTTTCTGAGTCGTACTCTGCGCAGGCCGGGGAGTATGCGTCGCGAGATGACAGGTACCGGATCCGGTGCCGCCGGACCATCGGTCAGAGTTGTCAGCTGGAATCTGCTGCATAGCGTGGGTGCACGGATCAATGATGTGATTGCGCTGATCCGGCAGGAGAAACCGGATCTTCTGCTGATGCAGGAAGCAACTGCCGGGCTGGATATACTGGCTGAGCACGTGGGGGGCTACTATGCCCGGACACCGCTGCCGGGACGGATTCACGGGCCGGCCTGCTGGAGTCTGACTCCTTTTGTCCGTAAGCCGCGAGCCTGTGTGATTCCGTCCGGAGCTCTTGTGCGGCGTGTTGCCCAGATCGTGCATTTTGACAGTTTTATTGTTGCGAACGTGCATCTTTCACACGGGCAGATCATGAACCGCAGGCAGTTGCGCCGACTTGCGGCAGTTCTTCCTGCCCCGGCTGCTATCCTTGGCGATTTTAATCTTGTTGGTCCGGCTCTCGTTCCCGGATTCGATGATGTTGGTCCACGCGAGCCGACTCACCGGATGGCAGATCTCGTTCCAATCAGAATTGACCGCTGCCTGGTGCGGGGAATGGTCTGCGAACAGGCCAGTGTTCTGCCGGTCTTCGCGTCGGATCATCAGCCGATCATGGTGAGACTGCGAACGGTAAGAGGGCATTCCGAAGGGTTATGATATTCTTTTAGCCGTTTCAGGGAAGGTACGCCTGTCAGCGCCCGCGTGACCGCGAAAAACGACACACAGTTTCAATCTCCGCCGACCAGAGGAACTGATCAACCAGGGTCACACTGTCGAGCCGATAGCCTTTGGCAAGCAGCGCGGCTGTGTCCCGGAAGAGAACTTTGGGATTGCAGCTCACATAGATCAGCACATCCGGTTTTCCGTCCAGAATCTGCGTCATCTGCAGGCCGGCCCCGCTGCGAGGCGGATCAAGAATGACGGCAAGGGCACTGGCGAGATCCCGGCTTTCTACCGGCTGGCGGTTGAGATCGCGCAGCGAAACGTCGATGCGTCTGCCCGACGAAGCCTGCTGCAAAGCCCGGACCGCCGCAGGGTGACCTTCAAACGCCTCAACATGAACATGATCTGCCAGCGGAAAAGTCAGTGTGCCGCAACCGGCGTAAAGCTCGATCACACGTGCTTTTCGTCCCGGAATATGTGGAAGAGCGGCTATGACGGCGGCCTGGATTGCAGCCTCCCCATCCTGGCTGGCCTGCAGGAAAGCTCCAGGGGGCGGTTCGATTTCGGCATCACCGAAGTGAATCCTTGCCGGCGCGATTTGCGTAAGGATTTCGGGATCATCCAGTGTTCCGGCACGGCGCCAGGCGATGCGGGGGATAGCGTATTGCGTGGCGAAGGCCGCAAGACAGGAGCGGTCTGATGTAGTGGGCGCAGTGTCCGTGGACAACAGAAGATCCGGGCCTGAATCAAGAAGATTAATAAGCAGATCCCCTTCACGCTTTAACAGATCCGTTTTCAGGAGCAGATCTCGAAGCGGGGGCAACAGACTGATCAGGGTGGAATGAAGGAGATGACATCCGGTCAGATCAACAGGATCGCCGCCGCGCTGATGCAGGCCGATCGTAATGGCGCCGGGTAGCCGTCTGAGAGCCAGATCGGCCCGACGACGACTGCCTGGCTGGCTCTGGATCTGATGAATGTCCGGCAGATCAGAAACGCCCGCTTTTCTGAAGCCAGTCTGCAATAGGGTAGTTTTCCACTCAAGCGACCAGGCCGTGGGCAGATGCTGAAGTGCACAGCCGCCACAACGCCCGAACAGAGCGCATACCGGATCAATCCGCTCCGGCGCAGATACGATAATTTGTTCCGGAACGGCGCGGTCGCGGCCGGTCTGACGTGCGAGAACCCGGTCACCGGGAGCGGTGAACGGGATGAAGACGGGGTCTGTATTGTCTTCAGACGGAACGACTGGGCGGGCCAGACCGTCGCCACCGTTCCCAAGAGTTATCACGTCGAATAGCTGGGCCTGGCGCGGGATGGATTCACGCTTGTGGCCTGATTGTCGTCGGGCCGGACGTCTGCCCCGCTCAGCTCTCTGCCGCATCCTCAGCCATGTTGTCGACGTGAACGGGGATGCGACGTGGCAGCGACATGAAGGCCGGCATATCGACGCCAAAGCCGGTCACTGTCTCAGCGGTTGCGTCAGGGATCTCTGAACCACGCGGGCGACGATCCCGTCGACGGTCCTGCTGCCGCGCATTGTCTCGCTCAGGTCTTTTTTCCTGTACAGCCGGAGCAGGAGCCGTCTCCTGATCCTTACGGGACGAGTCCGGTGATTCTTTCAGCTGCTCAGATGTGGTTTTTCCCTTCCCACGGTCATCACGGCGTTTTTTTCTTCCGCGGTTGTCTTTCGGTCGCTCCTCATCTGACCAGTCGAGCTGCGTTACGCCGGCCAGTTCCAGACGCGGGATTGTCTTTCCGGTCAGCGTTTCGATTGCTTCAGCGAATTTCCGCTCATACGGCGTGGCGAGGCTGTATGCACGACCTTCCCGTCCCGCACGACCAGTACGTCCGATACGGTGAACGTAATCTTCAGCATGAAAGGGCAGATCGAAATTAAAGACGTGCGATAAGCCTCCAATGTCTATGCCCCGTGCCGCGACATCCGAGCAGACGAGAATTTTCAGTTCGCCAGATTTGAATTTCTCCAGTGTCTGAAAGCGGATGGACTGTGGCAGGTCGCCATGAAGCGCACCGGCTTCGAAGCCGTGTTTCACAAGCGATTTCAGTAAAATATCCACGTCACGCTTACGGTTACAGAATACAATTGCATTCTGTACATTCTCGGCCCGAAGAAGGCGACGGAGTATTTTGCGCTTGTCATGCTCATCGACAATGACGAGACCGGTTTCGATCGTCGTCGCCACCGTGGATGGCCGGCTGACCGTGATCTCGCGTGGGGACTGAAGGAAAGCATCCGCAAGACGTTTGATCTCCGGAGCCATCGTGGCGGAGAAGAAGAGTGTCTGGCGTGTTCTGGGCAGCAGGCCGACGATCCGTTCGATGTCGGGAATGAAGCCCATATCGAGCATACGGTCGGCTTCGTCGATAACGAGAATTCGGGTCTGATTGAGCAGCAGACCGCCGCGTTCAAACAGGTCAATCAGGCGCCCTGGCGTTGCTATCAGTACGTCGACACCGCGATTCAGCACGTCTTTCTGATCAGCCATGCTTTCGCCGCCGATCAGCAAAGCGTGATTCAGCTTCAGGTGTTTGCCATAATTAACGAAGTTTTCTGCGACCTGCAGCGCCAGTTCACGTGTCGGTTCAAGGATCAGCGAGCGCGGCATACGGGCACGTGCACGTGAGCCAGACAGAATCTCAAGCATCGGCAGGGTAAAGGATGCCGTTTTTCCAGTGCCGGTCTGGGCAACACCAAGAACATCCTGCCCATGCAGAACAGCGGGAATTGCCTGAGCCTGAATAGGTGTCGGGTGGATATACCCCATTTCCGAAACTGCACGCAGGATCGGTTCGGAAAGGCTGAGATCAGCGAAGACAGGTTCATCCGTCTTTTCAGCCGGTTCGATATGCTCTTCAGCCGTCGGCGCAGTTTTTTTCCCGACTACTACGGATTCAACCGGCGGGACTTCCTCAGAAATATCCAGAGCGCCGGTGATATGAAGCGGATGTGCATCCGGAATTTCGGGAGAAGCGTCAATCTTGCCGCTGGTCGCGACAGGAGCAACGGTTTCTTTTGCAGGCTTGGAGACTTTCCTGCGTGTGCGCGGTTTTGTGGCTGCGGATTTGTCTGTCCTGCTTTTTGTCGAGGGGGTTTTTCGTCCGGCAGATGGTAACGCGTCCGCTGCGGCAGGTGCTGTGTCTTCAGCAACAGGTTCGGCTTTGACACGTGGTGCTTTTGTTGTCCGGCTCTTTGGAGCGGAGCCTGCCGGGGCTGCTTTTTTTGTTGCCGTTTTTCTGGTCGCGGCTTTGACCGGAGCCGGCTTTTCCTCTTTTGGCACAGTATTCTCAGCAGTTTTTGCTGCCGTTTTTTTTACGGATGTGGCGATGCGCTTCCGTGGTGTGACAGCCTTCTTCCTGACGGGCTCTCCCGCCGGAATATCTCCCACGGCAGCTTCCGTTATTTCGGGCTGAGCCGAAACAGCTTTACGGGTGCGCGGACGCGCAACGGCTTTCCGCGGTTTTTTCTCGGATGAATCAGTCGTTTTGGGGCTCAAATCGCTCTCAAACTTGTCGGCCGCACAAAGGCGTTGGTCTGGCACCTGTACATGGCTGAAACCTGAAGATGTAAGGCGCGCTGAAACGCGGGCGGGAAACCCGGTGCCCGTCGGTAGGCTGTCCTGACTAAAAAATCAAGCATCTCGCCGGGAGCCGGGCATGGTTTTGTGAAAAACCGGTCCGGTACAGATATCAGTTACCGGAGCCTCAGAGCCCATGTCCGAGCGATGCACAAAGGATCGTCAGCATCCCGCAGGCGGCGACACCAAGCACAAGTGTGCGTATCGAGTCGAACGTCGCCGGTTGCGGGCGAATAGCGCGTCGTGCCTTCTGATAGGGACCATAAAATATGCGCAGAAACAGACCTGCCATGACGAGGCCGAAAAGCTGCATGGCGTTGGTCGTCCAGGGCACGACCGCGAAGCCGCCTTCATGAATTATCATAAGCCAGCCCGTAACAAGTACGATCGGCATGACATGCCACACAACGCGAAGAAATTTTTTCAGAGTCAGAAGATGAACAGCATTGCGCTGGGCGGTGTCGAGGAGGGTCAGGCTGGGGCGAAGAATCAGAGCGGCATAAGCAGCACCCCCGATCCAGACTGCCATTCCCGCAATGTGGAGGGCCAGAATGATACTCCAGAAAATATGGGGCATGATGACTCCAGGCGGCGTGGCAACGAAACTGATACGCAGCTTGATCGCCAATTCGGCAGATGAACGCAAGCATCTGCCATCACCCGGTAACATGCCTCGCTTGTCCACGTCGCGTATGCTGACATCGCCGGATGTCGGAGCCTAGTGGAATATCTGGCACCGGTTCCGGTCATAAGGAGTTCTGCATGTCGGATAAACGGAATCTGCTTGCTCTTCCATCTCCGGCGGAAATGGGAAGGGTCGATCATCTCGCATCTGCCTTAGTGCCGGTGTCGGTGCTTATGGAAAATGCGGGACGTGCTGTTGCACGCGCGGTGCGGCGTTTCACACGCCCCTGCAGAGTGCTGGTCCTTTGCGGGCCGGGCAATAATGGCGGCGACGGGTATGTGGCGGCGCGTTATCTTGCGGAAGCTGGCTGGCCTGTTGCCGCGGCGTCCCTTGTTGCGCCACGTCCCGGCACCGATGCAGCCGCGGTTGCAGCCCGGTTCAGGGGGCCATGCGTGCAGTTTTCGCCGGACGAGGTCGCGCGTGCCGATATGGTGATCGACGCCGTCTTTGGTGCAGGGCTGAGCCGGGACGTTGCGGGTCCGGTGTCTGAGGTGCTGGCTGTCGCGAAGCGTATCGTAGCTGTTGATATGCCATCCGGAATCGATGGAGCTACCGGGCAGATACGAGGTTATGCGCCACGGGCTGACCTCACTGTCACGTTCTTTCGGGCGAAACCTGGTCATCTGCTGCTGCCGGGCCGGGAGTATGTCGGTGCACTGGAAGTGCACGACATTGGGATTCCTGAGGCAGTGATGGATAGTGTGGGAGTCCTCACATGGCAGAACGAGCCGGGTCTGTGGAAACTGCCTGTGCCGGGGCTTGAGGCATATAAATATAGCCGGGGCGTCGTCAGCGTGGCAGCGGGTGAAGCAATGCCGGGTGCCGCCAGACTCGCAGCGACGGCAGCACGGCGGACCGGGGCTGGTCTCGTGCGGATCGCCGCCGGAAAAGCGGCAGCGGTTTTCCGTATGAATGAACCTGGACTGATTATTGATGAAAATCCGCTTGACGATTTGCTGGCAGATAAGCGCCGCAAAGTCTGGATCTGTGGTCCGGGCCTGCTGCCGGAGGAAGTAGGGGAAGTTCTGCCAAAACTGTTGTCGTCGGGGCGATGTGTGCTGGCTGATGCGGGGGCATTCGCCTGGGCGGCGGATAATCCGGAAAAATTGCATGGTGTGGCGGTTGTCACACCACATGCAGGCGAATTTAAAAGGGTATTTGGAGCACCTGGCGCGGACCCGCTTGCGGCAGCGCGCGCTGCGGCGGTCAGAATCGGGGCGGTAGTGGTGCTGAAGGGAGCGACGACGATCATCGCCGCGCCTGACGGGCGGGCGGCGCTTAACGTTCATGCCACGTCTGCTTTGGGGACGGCGGGATCGGGAGATACGCTGTCCGGCGTGATCGGAGCATTGCTGGCTGCCGGAATGGAACACTGGAGCGCGGCCTGTGCCGGTGTCTGGCTCCATGGCGATGCCGGAATCCGGGCGGGCAACTGGCTGATCGCTGAGGATCTTGATACACATCTGGGTGAAGCACGGGAGACCGCGACCCGCTTACAGGACGGACTTCGGGTTCCTTCCGGCGTGCCGTGTCGATCATAAAGGGTAGAATCCGGGGTTGACCTTGCCGAGACCCGTGGTCTGCGGTAATGCGGGCGCCTTCGGCGACCTGGGGTGCGCTGTGACGCCATGCGGGCGTGGTGGAATTGGTAGACACGCCAGATTTAGGTTCTGGTGGCGCAAGCTGTGGGGGTTCAAGTCCCTCCGCCCGTACCATCGGCTCCGCGCCGCTGGCAGCGGCTGCATCCCGATCCGTTTTGCCGAACCGTTTTTTCTGCGGCCAGCCGGGCCGTATTTTGTCTGTTGACCGAGTTCGTACGAGAGGATGGCCTGGGCATATGCAGGTTACTGAGACGCTTTCCGAGGGCCTGAAGCGCGCCTTCACCGTGGTTGTTCCGTCGACCGAACTCGAGAGCAGGGAGACGGCCCGCCTCAGGGAAGTGGGCAGTTCGGCCAGCCTTCCGGGCTTCCGTCCAGGCAAGGTTCCGCTGGCGATCGTGCGCCAGCGTTACGGTGCTGCGGTTAAGGGCGAAGTGCTGGAGCAGGCTGTTTCCGATGGCGTGCGTGATCTGTTGCAGGAGCGCGGACTTCGCCCGGCGCAGCAGCCGAAGGTTGATCTGGTCTCGGGTGGCGATGGAAAAGGCGATCTTGAGTTCAAGGTCGATATGGAAATCCTGCCGGAAATCGCCGAGCCCGACCTGTCCGATCTTTCGCTCGTTCGTCTTAAAGCGACGCCGGATGCGGCTACGGTTGATAAGGCGCTGAATGATATTGCAAAGCGCCAGCGTGAGTTTGCGGATGTGGAAGAAGTGCGCGCGGCGGAAAATGGCGACGTTGTTGTCGTTGATTTCGTTGGCAAACGTGACGGTGTTCCGTTTGATGGCGGCACAGCACAGGATGTGAATGTCGAAATCGGCGGCGAAGGATTTATCCCGGGTTTTGCCGAACAGATCGAGGGTATCAGGCCGGGTGAAGAACGTCAGATCACTGTGACCTTCCCGGAAGATTATGGTGCACAGGAGCTGGCTGGTCAGGTTGCTACCTTCGACATTACCGCGAAGGGTCTGAAGAAGCCGGTTGAGGTTGCTGTCGATGATGATCTGGCGAAGAAAATCGGGTTCGAGAATCTCGACAAGATCCGCGAAGTGATTACGAAGCAGGTTGCTGATGAATATGAGCAGCTGTCCCGTCTGCGAATTAAGCGTGATCTGCTTGATGAACTGGCGAAAAAAACAGATTTCCCTGCTCCTGAAAGCATGGTCGAAGCGGAGTTTGAGCAGATCTGGGCTCGTGTTGAGGCTGATCGTAAGGCTGGCGAACTTGACGATGAAGACAAGGATAAAGACGAAGATACACTGAAGGCAGATTATCGGAAGATTGCCGAACGTCGCGTTAAACTGGGTCTTCTGCTGGCTGAGATTGGCCGTGCAAAAGGTATTGCCGTGACGCAGGACGAGATGGCACGTGCGATCCGTGCGGAAGCGATGCGGTATCGTGGGCAGGAGCAGGCCGCGTTCGATTTCTTTATGAAGAATCCGCAGGCTGCCGAGTCTCTGCGCGGTCCGATTTTCGAGAATAAAGTGGTCGATTATCTGATCGAACTGGCGAAAGTCGAAGACAGGGAAGTGACACCGGAAGAACTGGCTGACATGCCTCCGGCCAGCGTCTGATCTGTCAGCGCGATTCCTGAGAGTCGGACGGGCGGCACCTTTTTCCTTTTCGGGAGAAAGGTGCCGTAAGTTTTTGTGCTGATGGTATCGAGTGAGCGGGATAAGGTGATTTTCGCCGGACGGGCTAGCGTCGGTGCCGTTTATCTCTATTTTAAACAAACCGGGCCTTTTACCGGGGTGGGGCTGAAGACGGAGCTTGGCTGCGTCGATTCGGAATCCGGTCCGGAACGTGGCGTACAGAAGTCGGGAATGATGTGATGCGGGATTCAAGCCCTGTCGAAATTTACAACAATGCGCTTGTACCAATGGTGGTTGAGCAGACCTCCCGTGGAGAGCGTGCGTTCGATATCTATTCGCGACTTCTTCAGGAGCGTATCATCTTCCTGACAGGACCAGTGTACGATCAGGTTGCGTCTGTGATTTCTGCGCAGCTTCTTTATCTGGAGAGCGTGAACCCAACGAAAGAAATTTCGTTCTACATCAACAGCCCTGGTGGCGTCGTGTCAGCAGGGCTCGCGATCTATGACACGATGCAATACATCCGGAGTCCGGTCAGCACGGTGTGCATCGGTCAGGCGGCTTCGATGGGGTCACTGCTTCTGGCCGGGGGGGCTGCCGGGCATCGTTATGCGTTGCCGAATGCGCGCGTAATGGTTCATCAGCCGTCTGGCGGGGCACAGGGCCAGGCAAGTGACATTGAGATCCAGGCAAAGGAAATTCTGACCATTCGGCAGCGCCTTAACGAAATCTACCGGGAGCACACCGGACAGTCGCTTGAAGATATTGAGCGAAAGCTTGAGCGCGATTCGTACATGTCTGCTGAGGAGGCTAAATCGTTTGGTATTGTGGATGAGGTCATCAGGAATCACGCGGCTCAGTCTCCGGAAAAGTCCTAGAAGCGCGAGCTCTCGCGATTCGGAGCTCCGGTGCGCGTCCTCTGCGGGCGACTTGATGATAGCTCCGGGGATGGCTACGATTTTTAATTTATCCGGCGCACAGCCGGAAAGCCCGGTCCGGGCAATGTCAGGGGACGGCAGATGAACGCGAAGTCCGGCGATTCCAAGAACACGCTTTATTGCTCGTTCTGCGGGAAGTCGCAGCATGAGGTCCGCAAGCTGATCGCGGGTCCGACAGTGTTCATCTGTGATGAGTGCGTGGAACTCTGCATGGATATCATCCGTGAAGAGCATAAGACGATGCTCGTAAAATCTCGTGACGGAGTCCCGACTCCCAAAGAGATCTGCGCGGTTCTGAATGATTATGTGATCGGTCAGTTCGACGCCAAGAAGGTGCTCGCGGTCGCCGTTCACAACCATTACAAGCGTCTGGCATATGCCCAGAAGAATAATGATGTCGAAATCGCGAAATCCAATATTCTTCTGATCGGGCCGACCGGTACTGGTAAGACATTGCTTGCCCAGACCCTGGCCAGAATTATCGACGTGCCGTTCACGATGGCTGACGCGACGACGCTGACTGAGGCGGGATATGTTGGTGAGGATGTTGAAAACATCATTCTCAAGCTTCTGCAAGCCGCGGACTACAATGTCGAACGGGCTCAGCGTGGCATCGTCTATATCGATGAAATCGATAAAATTTCGCGTAAATCGGACAATCCTTCGATTACGCGCGATGTCAGTGGTGAAGGTGTGCAGCAGGCGTTGCTGAAGCTCATGGAGGGCACGGTTGCGTCCGTTCCGCCGCAGGGCGGGCGCAAGCATCCGCAGCAGGAGTTCCTGCAGGTCGATACAACCAATATGCTTTTCATCTGCGGAGGCGCGTTCGCCGGTCTGGACAAGATTATTTCCGCGCGAGGTAAAGGGTCGGGAATTGGTTTTGGGGCCGATGTCCAGGCGCCTGAAGATCGCCGGACCGGTGCAATTCTGCGCGGAGTGGAGCCGGAAGATCTGATGAAATTCGGTCTTATTCCGGAGTTTATCGGACGCCTCCCGGTTGTGGCGACGCTGGACGATCTTGACGAGGCAGCACTGGTGCAGATCCTCGCAGAGCCAAAGAACGCACTGGTTAAACAGTATGCCAAGCTCTTTCAGATTGAGGGAGTGAAACTCACCTTTACGGATGACGCGCTGAAGGCGATTGCACATCGGGCTATTGAGCGGAAAACCGGTGCTCGTGGTTTGCGCTCGATTATGGAGAGTATTTTGCTGTCCACGATGTTCGATCTGCCAGGGCTCGATAACGTCGACGAGGTCGTGGTCAATAAGGAAGTCGCCGAAGGTAAAGCGTCACCTGTCTACGTCTACGGTAAGTCAAAAGAAATTCCGTCGGAGCAGTCCGCCTGACGGATCGTAAGCATCTCTGCAGCCGCTCTCGCATACGCGTGAGCGGCCCTTGCGGAGATAAAAAACATCCCGATATTAGTAATTATGCGCGAGACTTGGGCGAGATGTTTTGCATCGTGCCCGCGTCGAGTCTGCTCTACAGGCAGGTTCGCGATACGTGTGCCGTTATCGGGCGCGAATCGCAGGATCGTCCCTTCAGGAGGTCGCCTATATCATGACAGAAAAAAAGAAGACTCCAGCTCCGCGCCGTAAACGCATCAAACAGGCTGAGCCGGTGGCCACGTCGGTGGAAGCCATGGTGGCCGGAGAGTCGGCATCTTCTGCATCTTCGTCGGTGAATCGGGTGGCGGTCTTGCCGCTCCGCGATATTGTTGTATTCCCGCATATGATCGTGCCGCTTTTTGTGGGGCGTGAAAAATCGGTTCGAGCGCTTGAGTCTGTTACAAAAGACGACAAGCATATTCTGCTGCTTGCACAGAAGGACGCGGCTCAGGACGATCCCGGACCGGACGATGTCTATCGATTTGGTACTGTCTCAACAATTCTGCAGCTCCTGAAGCTTCCGGATGGCACTGTAAAAGTGCTGGTGGAGGGAAATCAGCGGGCTCGCGTCACGAAATTGCTGGAAGTGGATGGGCATTTCGAAGCGGAAATTGAGTCTGTTCCGGAAGAATCCGCGGCGAGTGAGGAGACAGAAGCGCTTGCGCGTGCGGTGGTCGGTCAGTTTGAACAGTATATCAAACTGAATAAAAAGATTGCCGCTGAAGTGATGGTCTCGCTGAATCAGATTAGCGATCTGTCGAAGCTGGCAGATACGGTTGCCAGCCACCTGAATCTCAAAATTTCAGAAAAACAGGAAATTCTCGAACTGCCGTCTGTGACGAAGCAGCTTGAGAAAATTCTGGCACATATGGAAGCCGAAATTGGCGTTCTTCAGGTAGAGAAGCGCATCCGGAACCGGGTGAAGCGGCAGATGGAGAAAACGCAGCGTGAATATTATCTGAACGAGCAGCTTAAGGCGATCCAGAAGGAACTCGGCGAAGGTGAGGATGGGAAAGACGAGACAGCCGAGCTTGAGGAGAAGATTGCTAAAACCAGGCTGAGTAAGGAAGCCCGTGAAAAGGCCATGGGTGAGCTTAAGAAGCTGCGTGCCATGAGTCCGATGTCAGCCGAGTCGACAGTTGTCCGTAATTATCTTGACTGGCTGCTTGGTGTTCCCTGGAAGAAGCGGACGAAAGTTAAAAACGATCTGGCTGAAGCGGAACACGTTCTGGACGAAGATCACTATGCGCTTGAAAAGGTCAAAGAGCGTATTCTCGAATATCTGGCTGTGCAAAGCCGGTCACAAAAGCTGAAGGGGCCGATTCTTTGCCTCGTCGGACCACCGGGTGTGGGTAAGACCACACTGGCACGGTCGATCGCTAAGGCGACCGGACGTCATTATGTGCGGATGTCGCTTGGCGGAGTTCGCGATGAATCTGAGATTCGCGGACACAGGCGGACTTATATCGGGTCCATGCCGGGCAAAATCATTCAGGGAATGAAGAAAGCGAAGGTTTCGAATCCGCTTTTTCTTCTTGATGAAATTGACAAGCTTGGTGCGGACTGGCGTGGTGATCCGGCATCTGCTTTGCTTGAGGTTCTGGATCCTGAGCAGAATTCGACGTTTTCGGACCACTATCTGGAGGTCGATTATGACCTCTCGGATGTGCTCTTTGTGACCACGGCTAACAGCCTTAACATGCCTCAGCCTTTGCTGGATCGTATGGAGATCATCCGTCTGTCCGGCTACACCGAAGAAGAGAAGATGAATATCGCGCGCCGGCATCTGATTGCCAAGCAGAGCGAAGCCCATAATCTGAAGCCGGATGAATGGTCTATCTCTGATGACGCACTGATGGAGCTGATTCGTTCCTACACGCGTGAAGCCGGCGTCCGCAGTCTGGAGCGTGAGATCGCCAATCTTGCTCGTAAGGTCGTGAAGGAAATCGTGACAGGCAAGGCAAAGAAGGTTGCGATCACTGTTAAAAATCTGGGGAAATTCGCTGGTGTAAAACGCTTCTCCCATGGTGAAACTGAGGCTGTGGACATGGTCGGTGTCGTGACCGGTCTGGCATGGACAGAAGTGGGCGGAGAGATCCTGACCATTGAAAGCGTGATGGTGCCGGGTAAGGGCGCGGTCAGGCAGACTGGTAAGCTGGGAGACGTGATGCAGGAAAGTGTGTCGGCTGCACTGTCTTATGTCCGCAGCCGTGCAACCCAGTTTGGTATTAAGCCGACTTTGTTCGAGAAGCGTGACATTCATGTCCACGTGCCGGAGGGGGCGACTCCGAAGGATGGTCCGTCTGCTGGTATTGCGATGGCGACATCGCTGGTCAGCGTGCTGACCGGCATTCCTGTCCGGCGCGATGTGGCGATGACTGGTGAAATTACACTTCGCGGTCGGGTGCTGCCGATTGGCGGGCTGAAAGAGAAGCTGCTTGCGGCGATGCGCGCCGGGATCAAAACGGTGTTTCTGCCGAAAGACAATGAGAAGGATCTGGCAGAACTGCCCGATGCTGTGAAGAAACATCTCGAACTTGTCCCTGTTTCCCACGTCGATGAAGTCATTGACCGGGCGCTTGTCAGGGTTCCTGTCCCTATCGAGTGGGAGGATGAGGCGGAGGTGATGACCCAGATTGCTGCGCCGGGTACGACGAGCGCGGTTGCGCACTGACCGGGGGAGGCTTCCCGGTGGAAGGAAAATTTGCCTTCCTGCCGGGCGCTGAGCCAGTTGACGTGGCGAAAAACGGCTTCATAGTGCGCCGCGGAATGTCCGTCGCGACGTCAGGTCGCGACAAGGACCTGAACAGAGAAAGGCGTATATATGGATAAGCCGCTTAATAAGCAGGAACTCGTCTCGATCGTTGCGGATGAAGTTGACCTGCCGAAAGCGAAAGCTGGCGAAGTGGTGGATGCCGTTTTCGCTGCGATTGAGAAGTCCCTGAAGCAGAAGCAGGAAGTTCGTCTCGTTGGATTTGGTTCATTTGTTACAGCGCATCGCAAGGCGACCAAGGGCCGTAATCCGCGTACGGGCGAGGAGATTGATATTCCGGCATCAACTTCTGTCAGATTCAAGCCAGGTAAAACACTGAAAGACGCTGTGAGCTGATTAACGCTCATATTAATGTGGGCAGGGTATTTTTTACCCTGCTCTTTTTTACAGGACTGAATTTTCCGGCCTGCAATAGATTTTAGCATGGTGACCTGTCGGAACGGTTGATTGATTGTTCTGATGTGTTTAATGCAACGCGACGGGCGATTAGCTCAGCGGTAGAGCGTCTCGTTTACACCGAGAGGGTCGGCGGTTCGATCCCGTCATCGCCCACCATTTTTGTTCCATGAAATAGCAGGGATAATACGAACCTGTGGATACGCTGCTTTAGCGGCGATTGTGTTTTGCGGTAAGAGTTATTGATTTTACGGAATAAAAGACGATACTTTACATATATTCGTATTGTTGCGACTAAATATTATCAGCGCCAGCTTATTTTAATAATCAGTCTGGCTTTCTTAAATCTGATGTCCGTAGTCGTGGTGTCTGGATATTTATCTGGTCGACTTTATGGTCGAATCTTTCGGACGATAACCGAAAACGCGGGCAAGCTATTCTGTCCTTGGTGTCTGTCTTCTGTCGGATCTCGGATTTGTGTTGAACAGATCCCGCCCATGAATCACATGTCGCTGCACGGTTCACGGGAAAGTTCCTGATATCAGTGGCTCAGGCTCTGGCCAGGGAACGTCGCCAGGCATAGTTTCAGCCTGTCGTCACAACAGCAGATTCCGTTGAGGAAACTCAGGTGTGACAGGGAGTAAGCTACGGGGGCGGTCTTGCATTCGGTTATTAATGATTACCTTCCCGTTCTGATTTTCGGCATTCTGGCTGTGGTGATTGCCGGGGCTATGCTGGGCGCGTCGCTGATCTGCGGCCATCAGAAACCCTATACTGAGAAGCTTTCGGCCTACGAATGCGGCTTTGAGCCATTTGATGATGCCCGGCGCCGTTTTGATGTGCGGTTCTATCTCGTATCGATCCTGTTCATCATTTTCGATCTGGAAGTGGCTTTCCTCTTTCCGTGGGCGATCAGCCTTTCACGGATCGGAGCGTTCGGGTTCTTTTCGATGATGGCCTTCCTTGGTGTGCTTGGTATCGGCTTTCTTTATGAGTGGCGTAAGGGCGCGCTGGACTGGGATTGATGAGGCTGGCCGGCTTTCGGGGCGGTAATGAGAGGTGCGCGCAATGAGCGGTGACAGTGCAGGCGGATCAGCGGAGAACGTGGTGTGGAACCGCGACATGGTCCCTCCCGGCCCGGAACAGGAGGCAATTGTTCGCGGAATTACCGGTGAAATCAGCGAAAAGGGATTCGTGGTCGCGAGTCTCGATAAGCTGGTCAACTGGGGACGTACGGGAAGTCTCTGGCCGATGACGTTTGGGCTGGCGTGTTGCGCTGTGGAAATGATTCACGCCTATATGCCGCGTTACGATCTTGACCGTATGGGCGTCATCCCGCGCGGCTCGCCGCGTCAGTCGGATGTGATGATCGTTGCTGGGACCCTGACGAACAAAATGGCTCCGGCGTTGCGGCGGGTTTACGACCAGATGGCTGAACCACGCTGGGTGATTTCGATGGGGTCCTGCGCAAATGGCGGTGGCTACTATCATTACTCCTATTCGGTTGTCCGGGGGTGTGATCGCGTTGTTCCGGTCGATGTGTATGTCCCGGGATGCCCGCCTACTGCCGAGGCGCTGATTTACGGCATCATGCTGCTGCAAAAGAAAATCCGTCGGACAGGAACGATTCTGCGTGGTTGACGATCAGGCCCCGGCCAGCATGCAGGCGCCGGCATCTTCCAGTCTGTCCTATCTTGCCTTTGTGCTGTCGACTTCTCTTCCGGGAATTTCTTCAGCGGCACTTGAGGGCGGCGAACTGGTGATTCGCACGCATCGCGAGCGCCTCATTCCGCTTATGCTTCTGTTGCGCGATGATCCGCGTTTCCGCTGTGAGCAGCTGATGGATCTGTGTGGTGTGGATTTTCCGCAACGCGAAGACCGTTTCGATGTGGTCTATAATCTGTTGTCTGTCAGTCATAACCACCGGGTCCGTGTGATTGTGACAACGGATGAACTGGAGCCGGTGCCTTCTGTTCACACGCTCTGGCCATGCGCGACCTGGTGGGAGCGGGAATGCTACGATCTGTATGGTGTGCTGTTCTCGGGGCAGCCTGATCTGCGCCGTATTCTGACGGATTACGGATTTGAAGGTCATCCCCTGCGTAAGGACTTTCCGCTGACCGGCTATGTCGAGGTTCGCTACGATCCCGAACGGCGACAGATCGTGCGGGAGCCCGTATCGCTGACTCAGGATTTTCGTGACTTTGACTTCGTTTCTCCTTGGGAGGGAGTTCTTACCCTTCCGGGCGATGAACGGGCGCATGAGCTGCGTCAGATCATGCAGAAGCTGAAGTGACAGGAGCTTTTTCATGACACAGACCGTCAAACAGGATCTTGAGTCCGAGCTTCTTGGTGAAGGTCGTCTTCCGGAATCTCTTCTGTCCGAAGATGTTGCTGATGATGTCGAGCGGCGCACCGTCGAAATTGACAGTCATGCGCTGAATTTTGGCCCGCAGCATCCCTCAGCGCATGGGGTGCTCAGACTGGTTCTGGAGATGGAAGGGGAGGTTGTCGCCCGGGCGGTGCCTCACATCGGTCTTTTGCATCGTGGCACGGAAAAGCTGATCGAATATAAAACGTATCAGAAAGCGTTGCCCTATTTTGACCGGCTCGATTACGCATCTCCGATGTGCGAAGAACATGCTTTCGCGCTGGCAACGGAAAAGCTTCTGGGAATTGAAGCACCGGAACGTGCAAAGTGGATTCGGGTTATCTTTGCTGAAATCACGCGGATTCTGAATCATATCCTTAATCTGACAGCGATGGGGCTCGATTGCGGTGCGGTGACACCAGCTTTATGGGGTTATGAAGAGCGTGAGAAGCTGATTGAGTTTCACGAGGCGGCGTCAGGAGCCCGGTTCCATGCCAATTACTTCCGTCCGGGTGGTGTCGCGCGAGATCTGCCAGCGGGACTTGAAGAAAAAATTGCGAACTGGGCAGAAGAGTTTCCGTCCTGGATTGATGATCTTGAAGGTCTTCTGACAGAAAACCGGATTTGGAAACAACGTACAGTCGGTATCGGTGTTTTTACCAGCGAGCAGGCTCTCGCGTGGGGATTTAGTGGACCTTGTCTGCGTGGATCCGGCGTGCCGTGGGATCTTCGTCGCTCGCAGCCTTATGATAATTACGACAAGGTGACGTTTAACGTGCCGGTCGCCCGGCACGGTGACTGCTATGACCGGTATCTCATCCGGGTCGCAGAGTTGCGTGAGAGTGTGAAAATTATCAGGCAGGGTCTGGAGCAGATTAAACCAGGCCCGGTTAAGATTCAGGATCCAAAATTTTCTGCCCCGCCACGTGCTGTCATGAAACGATCGATGGAAGCACTGATCCATCACTTCAAGTTGTTTACCGAGGGGTATCATGTGCCTCCGGGTGCGACATACACCGCTGTGGAGACGCCGAAGGGAGAATTCGGGGTGTATCTTGTGGCGGATGGCAGCAACAGGCCGTATCGATGCAAGATCAGGCCGACGGGTTTCTCTCATCTGCAGGCGATCGATGAACTTTCACGGCGGTCGATGCTGGCGGATACGGTGGCGATCATCGGATCGCTGGATCTGGTGTTTGGTGAGGTGGACAGATGAGCGACGTGAATCGCGAGCAGCCTGAGCACTTCGAATTTGACGAGATCAGCGAAGCAGAAATTACGAAAATTCTTGCGAAGTATCCTCCGGAGAGGAAAGCAAGCGGATCACTCCCCCTGCTATATGTCGCCCAGCGGCAGATGGGTCGTCAGACAGGCAGTGCCTGGGTGCCGGTTGTGGCTATGGACCGGATAGCCGAGCGGCTGGAGATTGCGCCGATCCGGGTTTATGAGGTCGCAACTTTCTATTTCATGTTCAACACGAAGCCGATCGGTCGTTACCATCTGCAGGCCTGTACGACGACATCCTGCTGGTTGCGGGGATCGGATGATGTTGTGACAGCCTGCAAAAAGGCGACGGGGATAAAGCATTTTGGTGAGACCAGTGCGGACGGACTGTTCACTCTGAGTGAAGTGGAGTGTCTCGGCGCCTGTGCCAATGCGCCGATTCTGCAGGTTGATGATGATTATTATGAAGATCTCGATGGTCCGCGGACTGAAGCGCTGATTGAGGCATTGCGTCGGGGTGAGCGGCCTGAACCGGGTCCGACGATTGACCGGATGGGGTCGGCACCGGAAGGCGGGCGTAAGGTATTGCTGGAGACGGTTCATGACGCTTCCGGTTCCGGGCAGGGGTGAGGAAAGCGGCGATGCTGAGCGATAAAGACCGGATATTTACCAATCTCTACGGTCAGAACGACTGGCGGCTCGCCGGAGCCCGCGCACGCGGAGACTGGAACGACACGAAAGCAATCCTCGGAAAAGGCCGCGATGCAATCGTTGCGGAAATGAAGGCCTCCTCACTTCGCGGGCGTGGAGGTGCCGGATTTCCGACGGGCCTGAAATGGTCATTCATGCCGAAAGGCGATGGGCCGTTACCACATTATCTTGTGATAAACGGCGATGAATCCGAACCGGGAACCTGCAAGGATCGTGAAATCCTTCGTCATGAACCACATAAGCTGATCGAAAGTGCGCTGATCGCATCGTTCGCGATGGGAGCTCACGCGGCGTACATCTATGTTCGCGGTGAGTTTTATAATGAGGCGCGTCATCTTCAGTGTGCTGTCGACGAAGCCTATGAAGCAGGTCTTCTTGGAAAAAATGCTGCCGGAACCGGGTGGGATTTTGATTTTTATATCCATCGCGGAGCTGGTGCGTATATCTGCGGAGAAGAAACAGCGCTTCTTGAAAGCCTGGAAGGAAAGAAGGGGCAACCACGCATGAAGCCCCCGTTTCCGGCCGGGGCGGGATTGTATGGCTGTCCGACAACAGTGAACAATGTTGAAAGTATTGCTGTTGCATCGACTATTCTGCGTCGTGGCGGAGCGTGGTTCGCCGGTCTGGGACGTCCGAACAATACCGGGTCGAAACTCATGGCCATTTCAGGGCATGTGAATACACCCTGTGTATTTGAGGAAGAACTCGGTGTTCCTCTGAAAGAAATTATCGAAAAACACGGCGGTGGTGTCAGAGGCGGCTGGGATAATCTGCTCGCGGTTATTCCTGGCGGTTGTTCGGTGCCCCTGCTGCCAAAGGAGATCTGTGAGACCGTTCTGATGGATTACGACAGTCTGCGCGCTGAACGTTCCGGACTTGGAACAGCCTGCATGATCGTCATGGACAAATCTACTGATATTATAAAAGCCATTGCGCGGTTCTCTCAGTTTTTCAAACACGAGAGCTGCGGACAGTGTACGCCCTGTCGTGAAGGGACGGGCTGGATGATGCGTGTGATGAACCGCATGGTCGAAGGTCGGGCCGAGATCGAGGAAATCGATATGCTTGAGCAGGTCACGCGTCAGGTGGAGGGTCATACAATCTGCGCTCTTGGTGATGCTGCAGCATGGCCGATTCAGGGGCTGATCCGTCATTTCCGACCGGTAATGGAAGAGCGGATTCATAATTACAAACAACAGCATGGCGGGGCTAAGCAGGTGCAGGTACCTGCCAGCGCTCCGGTTGCAACTCTGGCAGCGGAGTAAAGCAGATGGTCAGAGTGATCGTCGACGGTATTCCTGTTGATGTGCCTGCCGGGTCTTCTGCGCTTCAGGCCTGTGAAGCTGCCGGTAAGGAAATCCCGCGTTTCTGTTTCCATGAACGTCTGTCTGTTGCCGGTAACTGCCGCATGTGTCTTGTGCAGGTTGTGCGGGCACCCAAGCCGGTTGCGTCCTGCGGGTTTCCTGTGGCTGAGGGCATGCAGATTCTGACGGACACAGAGGTCGTCCGGAAGGCGCGGCGGGCGGTAATGGAGTTCCTGCTGATCAATCACCCGCTTGATTGCCCGATATGTGATCAGGGCGGTGAGTGTGATCTTCAGGACCAGGCATACGGCTACGGTTCCGGTATTTCCCGTTATCATGAAGAAAAACGGGCTGTGACCGATAAAAATCTCGGCCCGCTGGTCAAGACTGTCATGACGAGGTGCATTCAGTGCACGCGTTGCGTGCGGTTCTGCACAGAGGTTGCCGGTACGCCGGAACTCGGGGCGGTCTCGCGTGGCGAGAACGTGGAGATTACCACCTATGTCGAGAAAGCTCTGACCTCAGAGCTTTCGGGAAACCTGATTGATATCTGCCCGGTCGGGGCTCTCACATCAAAGCCTGGTGCATTCCAGGCCCGCCCATGGGAAATGAAGAAAACTGACGCGATTGACGTCATGGACGCAGTCGGGACGAATATTCAGATCCAGGCGCGCGGAGGTGAAGTCAAACGGATCGTTCCGCGGGTTAATGATGATATCAATGAAGAATGGCTCTCCGATAAGGGACGTTTTTCGGTCGATGGTCTGAAGCGTCGGCGTCTCGACCGGCCCTGGGTGCGGGTACACGGTAAACTACAGGCCGTATCGTGGCAGGATGCATTCGTCGCTATCGCACGGCGCCTCAATGGTGTGCCTGGTTCACGCATTGGTGCAATTGTTGGTGATCTGTGCGAGGCAGAGAGCATCATGGCATTGCGTGATCTGATGCTGGCTCTAGGTTCGCCGAATCTCGACTGCCGTCAGGACGGCGCGCTGTATGATACATCCAGCAGGTCACGTTATATTTTCGCGAGCGGTATCGCCGGCATTGATGAGGCTGATGCCCTGCTGGTGATCGGCGCTGATCCGCGGCATGATGCACCGGTACTGAATGCGCGTATCCGTAAGCGCTATCTGGCGGCGGGACGCAGTGGTTTCCCGATTGGTGTAATCGGCGATGTCGGTGCTGACCCGACCTGGGCCTGCGAACGCCTCGGTGACGGGCCTGGTGCGCTTCGTGACTTTGTCGCTGGTTCACATGCTTTTGCAGAAATCCTGAAGAACGCAAAGAAGCCGATGATAATTATCGGTCAGGAAGCGTTAGCTCGTGAGGACGCTGCAGATGTACAGGCGCTTTGCACTCAGCTTGCGGAAAGCGTCGGGGCCATTGCTGAAGGATGGAATGGTCTGAATGTTCTGCATACGGCAGCTTCTCGTGTGGCGGGACTGGATCTCGGTTTTCTGCCGCGCCCGGGTGGCCGCAGTGTTCGTGGCATGCTGAGCGGCGGAGTTGACGTTTTGTGGCTGCTTGGCGCGGATGAGTTTCCCGTACATGCAATCGGTCCTGAGACATTTGTGATCTATCAGGGTCATCATGGTGACGCCGGGGCGGCCCGGGCCGATGTAATTTTGCCGGGGGCTGCCTACACGGAGAAATCAGGTACCTGGGTGAATACAGAGGGGCGGGTTCAGCGAGGTTTTCAGGCTGTATTTCCACCGGGTGAAGCCCGGGAGGACTGGCGTATTCTGAGGGCAGTTTCCGAGGTCCTCGGGCATACGCTGCCCTATGACACGCTGGAGGCGCTCCGTGAGAGGTTGCGTCTGGGGAATGATGCCGAGGCGGTGCAACCGGATGTTCCGGGTGGCCAGAGCGGCCTTGATGCACGTCCTTTCACATCCCTTACACAGGGATATTACCTGACAAATCCGATCAGCCGGGCCAGTCCGACGATGAATGAGTGTGCACGCGTTCACGCACCGCACACGGCTGTAGCGGCGGAGTAAGAACGTGGCGCATTTTTTCTTCGATACGGTTATCGGCCACGTCATTCTGATCGTTCTTGAGGCGCTGGCGGTGCTTGTGCCGCTGCTTATTGCGGTCGCTTACCTGACGCTGATGGAACGTAAGGTCATGGCGGCGATGCAGCTTCGCCGCGGCCCGAATGTGAACGGTATTTTCGGTCTGCTCCAGGCTTTCGCCGACGCGATCAAGATGATCACGAAGGAGACGATCATACCGTCGGGTGCGAACAGATTTCTGTTTCTTTTCGCGCCGTTTCTGACGTTTTCGCTGGCAATGGTGGCGTGGGCTGTGGTTCCGACAGGAAACGGGCTTGCCGTCGCGAATATCAATGTTGGCATTCTCTATCTGCTGGCGATTTCGTCACTGGGTGTTTACGGCATCCTGATTGCGGGCTGGGCGTCGAATTCCAAGTACGCATTCCTGGGCGGTCTTCGTTCAGCGGCGCAGATGGTTTCGTATGAGGTTTCGATCGGACTGGTAATAGTTTCGGTTCTCCTAGCTGTCGGCAGCCTGAACCTCAACGACATCATCCTGGCGCAGAGGCATATCTGGTTCTGTGTGCCGATGTTTCCGATGTTCATCGTCTTCTTCATTTCGGCGCTTGCTGAGACGAACCGGGCACCGTTCGATCTGCCGGAAGGCGAGAGTGAACTGGTGGCGGGATTTTTTGTCGAATACTCTTCGCTGTCCTTCGGCCTCTTCTTTCTGGGTGAATATGCCAACATGATCCTCATGTCCGGCATGGTCAGCATCCTGTTTCTCGGGGGCTGGCTGCCGCCGCTCGGAATCGCGCCGTTTACATGGATTCCCGGCCCCCTCTGGCTGATCGCCAAAATTATCTTCTGTCTTTTTGTCTTTATCTGGACGCGTGCGACTTTCCCCCGCTACCGCTACGACCAGCTTATGCGCCTTGGCTGGAAAGTCTTCCTGCCTGTCTCGCTGCTCTGGATGATTGCGACAGCCGGGTTCCTGCTCGCGACCGGACTGTTGCCGCAGGGAGTAAGCTGATGGCCGGCATGGATCGTGCACTGAAGGCATTTCTGCTGACCGAAATCGTCTCCGGCATGGCGGCGACGTTCAGGACGATGTTCAAACCGAAAGTGACCATCAACTACCCTTACGAAAAAGGCCCGTTATCGCCTCGTTTTCGTGGAGAACATGCGCTGCGCCGGTATCCAAACGGAGAAGAGCGCTGCATTGCCTGCAAACTGTGCGAAGCGGCTTGTCCGGCGGAAGCTATCACGATTGAGGCTGAGCCGCGCGATGATGGTTCGCGGCGTACCACGCGTTACGACATCGACATGACGAAGTGTATTTATTGCGGCCTCTGTGAGGAAGCGTGCCCGGTCGATGCCATTGTTGAAGGGCCGAACTATGAGTTCGCGACCGAGACGCGTGAGGAGCTGATGTACGACAAGGAAAAGCTGCTCTCTAACGGAGACCGCTGGGAGAGTGTGCTGGCGCGGAGGCTCGAACTCGATGCGCCTTATCGCTGAGCCGCGACTTTTCATGACGGATCATTCCCGCCCGGATTTTTCCGCACCTGTTATCCTGAAGGATTCTGTCCTTCGTGCCGGAGGAGAACCGGAATGATTCAGCTGGTTTTCTATGTCTTTGCCACTGTGCTTGTCGCTTCAGCGGCAATGGTGATCAGTGCGCGCAATCCGGTTCACTCGGTCCTGTTTCTGATTCTGGGCTTCTTTAACGCGGCGGGTCTTTTCCTCGTTGCCGGAGCAGAATTCCTCGCGATGATCCTGGTCATCGTTTACGTGGGCGCTGTTGCCGTGTTGTTCCTGTTTGTCGTGATGATGCTCGACATCGATTTCACGAAGATGCGGGAAGGGTTGCAGCGTTATGCTCCTTTCGGGGCTGCGGTTGGCTGCGTTCTGTTTGCGGAACTGGTGATGGCCGGCCTGCACTGGGTCACATCGCCGGCAGTGCCAGCGCCGATCACGGGCGGTCTCGGTGAGCCGGGTGGTCCAATGACCAATACGGCCGCGCTGGGGACCCTGATCTACACGCATTATATTTTGCTGTTTCAGCTTTGCGGTCTGATTCTGCTCGTCGCAATGATCGGTGCGATTACATTGACGCTGCGGGAGAAACCAACGGGACGTCGTCAGCGGATCGACAGGCAGCACGGCCGTATGCGGGAAGATACGCTGGAGATGCTTGATCTTCCGCTTGGCAACGGAACGACCGCCAATGGTGGCTTTCTACGCCCACCGGGATCGTACTACGACACTGCTGTTCCGGGGTCTTACGGGATTCCGTCGTCAGACAGCGGAGAAGGAGAGGCGAAATGAATTCCGCGATCGCCCAGATCGGACTCGGTCCGTTTCTGACCGTCAGCGCGGCACTCCTGGTGCTCGGTGTGTTCGGTATTTTCCTGAACAGGAAAAACATCATCATCATCATGATGTCGATGGAACTGATCCTGCTTTCGGCGAATCTTAATTTCGTGGCGTTTTCCGGAGCCTTCGGTGACCTCTCCGGTCAGGTGATGGTCCTGTTCACCCTGACGATCGCGGCGGCTGAAGCGGCGATTGGTCTCGCCATCCTCACTGTCTATTTCCGCAACCGTGGCTCGATTCAGGTCGAGGACGTTGCGACGATGAAAGGCTGAGCGGACATGCAGGCGGCACTGATCCTTTTCGCGATTGCCGTGCTGGCGCCGGCCGGTGGTGCGGTCATCGCCGGGCTGGCGGGGCGTCGCATCGGCGACGGCCCGGCCCAGGCGGTCACCATTCTCTTCATGGGTATGGCGACGCTCTGCAGCTACGGCGCGCTGATGGGCGGCATGGTCTCCGGCGGAATGCCGGGCGTCGCGCTTCTGGCGCACTGGGTCGACGCCGGTTCATTCCACGCGAACTGGGCCCTACGGTTCGACACGCTGTCGGTGACGATGACAGCCATGGTGCTGACAGTGTCGCTGCTCGTCCACATCTACAGCTTGGGGTACATGGCGCACGACTCAATGCCGCGTTACCGCTTCTTCTCGTACCTCTCGCTGTTTACGTTCGCGATGCTGATGCTCGTGTCATCGAACGATCTGATCCAGCTGTTTTTCGGCTGGGAAGGCGTCGGTCTCGCGAGTTATCTGCTGATCGGGTACTGGTATAACAAACCCTCCGCTACCGCTGCCGCGATCAAGGCATTTGTCGTCAACCGTATCGCCGATCTGTTTTTCCTTGTGGGAATCGGCCTGATCTTCGTGACATTCGGCACAGTTCAGTACGACGATATCTTCGCCATGGTGCCTGATCAGGTCCAGACGGGCTATCAGCTCTTCGGCTCGACGCATTCGATCTTGGAAATTATCGCGACCCTCCTCTTCATCGGAGCAATGGGTAAGTCCGCGCAGCTCTTCCTGCACACATGGCTCCCGGACGCGATGGAAGGCCCGACGCCGGTTTCCGCACTGATCCACGCCGCAACGATGGTCACGGCTGGCGTCTTCCTGATGGCGCGCATGTCGCCTCTGGTGGAGTTCGCCCCCGACACCCGGATCTTCATCGTTCTGATCGGCGCCACGACCTGTTTCTTCGCCGCAACCGTCGGCATGGTGCAGCCGGATATCAAGCGGACGATCGCTTATTCCACCTGCTCCCAGCTTGGCTACATGTTCATGGCCGTGGGTGTCGGCGCCTACCAGGCAGCCGCATTCCACCTGACGACCCATGCCTTCTTCAAGGCGCTGCTGTTCCTTGGCGCCGGCTGCGTCATTCATGCCGTGCATGATGAGCAGGATATGTTCCGCATGGGCGGCCTGTGGAAAAAAATCCCTGTCACCTATGCGATGATGTGGATCGGCAGTCTCGCGCTGGCGGGTGTGTTTCCCTTCGCGGGATACTGGTCAAAGGACGCAATCCTGAATGCGGCCTGGGTCTCACATAGCGGTGTCGGCACTTATGGCTGGATTATGGGTACAGTCACGGCTTTCATTACCGCTTTCTATAGCTGGCGTCTGATTTTCCTGGTGTTTCACGGCCAGCCCCGTGACGTACATCTGCATGAAGGCGCGCATGAAAGTCCGCCTGTCATGCTCGTGCCGGTCGTGCTGCTGTCGCTCGGCGCGATCGCCGCCGGCCTAGCGCTCGTCCCGTTCTATATTGGTGGCAGGCAGGCGGCATTCTGGGGGGGGGCAATTTTCAATGCGCCCGGGAATACGGTTATCGCGTCACTTGAGGACGTTCCGATGCTGGTCGGACTGATGCCGAGTGTCGTCGGACTGCTCGGAATCGGTGTGGCCTACGTGTTGTATATCGCGCGTCCGGAGCTTCCTTCCTCGCTCGCCGCGTCTTTCCGTCCTGCGTATCTGTTTCTGCTCAATAAGTGGTATTTCGACGAATTGTACGACCACATCTTTGTTCGTCCTTATCGCGCGATTGCACGGTCGCTGTGGAAAGGGGTCGATGAGGGAATGGTCGAGAAAGTTCCTGTCGGACTTGCCCGGGTGACCTGGGACAGCGCGGTTGTCGCGACCCGTACTCAGACCGGATCGATTGCGGTATATGCGCTGACGATGCTGGTCGGGCTGGTGGTTCTCGTAACCACAGTGGTGTTCTTCCAATGACAGAATTTCGGAAACTTTTTAGTGCTGGCATCGGGGAGAATAGGCGATGAACTGGTTACTCAGCCTGCCGGAGCTGGTGCTGGCATTATGTGCTCTTGTTATTCTTGCGGCGGGCGTGCTGCAGAAGAAGGACGAGGCATTCCTGCCGTGTGCGATGCTCAGTATCGGTGCGTTTGTGGTCACCGGTTTCCTGGTGGCCGGGGAGCAGGATGGCATTGCTTATAACGGCATGTTCGTAGTTGACGCATTTTCACGATTCATCAAACTGCTGGCTATTATCGGTGGTGTGGCGGCGATAGCATTGTCAGTTGGTTACTCAGACGGGCGGCGCAGGCTGCCATTTGAAATGCCGGTCCTCGTGCTGTTCTCGACGCTCGGTGCGATGGTGATGGCATCGTCCTCCAGTCTGATGACCCTGTTCGTCGGGCTCGAATTATCCTCCCTGTCGATTTATGTTCTCTGTGCGACTGAACGTGATCGTCCGGCGGCGGCGGAGGCCGGATTGAAATATTTCATTCTGGGGTCGCTGGCGTCAGGGCTGCTGCTTTACGGCATGTCGCTGGTTTACGGTTATGCCGGTACGATGGATTACGCTCCGATTGCGGCAGAAATTAACAACTCGGGTATAGTGCCTCTCGGACTGGTGATCGGCACAGTATTCATCATTGTCGGGCTGGCCTTTAAACTTTCCGCCGTGCCATTCCATATGTGGACGCCGGACGTTTACCAGGGGTCTCCCACGCCTGTGACGGCGTACATGGCTGGAGCGCCGAAATTCGCGGCTTTCGCTCTTATCCTGCGTATTATGAGTGGCCCGTTTGGCGCAATGTCATTGCGCTGGCAGCTCCTGATAGAAGTCATTGCGGCTCTGTCGATGCTGTTTGGTTCTTTTGCCGCTATTCCACAGCGCAATATCAAACGGCTGATGGCTTATTCTTCCATAGGTCATATGGGTTACGCCATGATGGGGCTGGCGGCCGCATCTCCTGCCGGAACCACCGGGACGCTGGTTTATCTTTCGGCCTATCTGGTGATGAATGCCGGGACGTTCGGCGTTATCACGGCAATGCGGCGTCGTGGTCATGAGGTAACGGAAATCTCGGATCTGGCCGGGCTGGGACGAAACAACCCCTGTCTTGCGCTGATTCTTGCGGTCTGCATGTTCAGTATGATCGGAGTACCTCCGATGGCCGGGTTCTTTGGCAAGTTCATGGTCTTTGCGGCGGCGTGGCACGCTGGCCTGTATCCTCTGGTCGCGGTCGGAGCGGTCTCAGCGATTGTCGGAGCATTCTATTATCTGCGGCTGGTGAAGGTGGTTTATTTTGATCCTGCAGTAGCGCCATTCGACCGGCCAGCGCCTTCTGTGTCGTTCGTTTCTGTCGCGATGGGGCTTGCAACGGTGCTGTTTCTGATTGGTCTTGGGCCGATCAGCGCTGCGGCTCAGGCTGCGGCTCAGGCGCTTGCCAGTTAGAGCATGATACCCCGGCATGGGGCTGGAAACGGAAGACCGGTGATATCAGAGCCGTCATCGTGGCGTTTCGAGTGTTATGATGAACTGCCGTCTACTTCGGATGCCTGCATAGAGCGGGCCGGAAAAGGCGAGGCTGACGGGCTCGCGATTCTGGCGCTCAGCCAGACCCGGGCTCGCGGGAGTCGGGGACGTATATGGGCTGATCCGGGTGACAGCCTGGCACTTTCCGTGTTGCTGCGGCCTGATGATACAGAGCGGGCCGGTAATACATTCTGGGCGTTTATCGCGGCGGTGGCGTTTTATGACGGGCTGGCGAACGAGAGTATTTCGCATCGACTGCGTATCAAGTGGCCAAACGATGTGCTGCTGGATGGGCGCAAGCTGGGAGGATTGCTCGTCGAGGTTGACGGCACTCCTGCGGAACATGTTGTGATTGGCTTTGGTGCCAATCTCGTGTGCTCACCGCGGATCAGTGGACGTCACCTCGCCTGTCTGGCGGAGCATGTACCCATATGCGATCCGCACATTATCGCGCCGCGTATTCTGGAGCGCCTGACGCACTGGAGACGTATCTTTCAGCGGGATGGTTTTGACGTAATAAAGCGAGCCTGGCTTGCCCGTTCGCTGCCGATCGGCTCGCCTCTTGTGGTCAGTGACGGAAAAACCTATTCTCACGGTCTGTTTATGGGCCTGGGTGAGGGCGGGGAACTGCTTCTGGATCGGGAAGGGAAGCGGGAACGTTTTGTGACCGGTGAAATTTTTTATGGTGATTTCTCGTTGAGGAAAATGGAAGCCGATTGTGCTTCTGGTCATTGATGCCGGTAACACGAACGTTGTCTTCGCTGTCCATGATGGTGAGAGATGGCGTGGGTCGTGGCGCATTTCGATGCAGACTCAGCGTACAAGCGACGAATACGCTGTATGGCTGAGGATGCTGCTTGAGATCGAAGGGCTGTCGGCGACAGATGTCTGTCATGCTGTCGTTGGTACCGTCGTGCCTGCTGCCCTTTATCACTTACGGCAGGTGTGCCGCCGGTATTTTGGGGTTGAACCACTGATTGCATCGGCTCGTCTCGACTGGGGGTTCCGGATTGCACTCGATAATCCGGGAGAAATCGGGGTGGACCGGCTGCTGAACGGGCTGGCAGCGCATCGGATGTATGGCGGTCCGCTGATCGTCATTGATTTCGGGACTGCGACTACATTTGATGTGGTGGGCGGGGACGGAAGTTATCAGGGGGGCGTTATCGCGCCGGGGATCAATCTCTCGGTCGAAGCGTTGCACAGTGCGGCGGCACGATTACCACGAATCGGTGTGGGGCGCCCTGAAGGCGGGCTGGTCATTGGGAAGAACACGAACGCGGCAATGCGGTCTGGTGTGTTCTGGGGGTATATAGGGCTGGTTGAGGGGATTGTTGAGAGGATCAGGCGGGAGTTTGGAGCGCCGATGAAGGTGCTGGCGACCGGTGGTCTGGCTCCGCTCTTCTCGGAGGGAACCAGCGTTTTCGAGCATATCGATTCGCAACTGACGATCAACGGACTGCGCTTTCTGGCCGAGAGGAATCCCGAGCCGGTTCTGGGCCATGACAGAGACCATTCAATAGAAGGATAATTTTCAGAAATGACAGAAAAGGACGGCGGTCTTGCCTTTCTGCCTCTTGGCGGAACGGGTGAGATTGGCATGAATCTCAACCTGTACAGGCTGGACGATACATGGCTTGCAATCGACTGCGGAATCGGATTTTCGGGAAACGACACGCCTGAGGCCGAGATTCTGACGCCGGATCCGACATTTATCATGGAGCGGCGCGAGAAGCTCGCTGGTCTGGTCATCACGCATGCACACGAAGATCATATCGGTGCCGTTGCACATCTCTGGACACGACTGCAATGTCCGGTCTACGCGACGCCTTTTGCCAGTGTGGTGTTGCGCCGCAAGCTGGGAGAGGCCCGGCTGGATCAGAAAGTTAAGATCCATACGATCAGATGTGGCGGCCGTTTCAATGTCGGGCCATTCGATATCGAGTTCATCCCGGTTACACATTCCGTGCCTGAAGCGCAGGCCCTTGCAATACGGACGGCGCACGGTCTGATTGTTCATACGGGCGACTGGAAGCTTGATCCAACGCCGCTTGTCGGACCGCCGACGGATATTGAGCGGCTTCGTGAGATCGGTGACGAAGGTGTCCTTGCGCTGGTTGGTGACAGTACGAATGTCATGACGCAGGGTCCCTCGCGGTCTGAGGCCGAAGTTCGGGAGGGCATGACAGCACTGATCGGCTCTTTGAAGGGGCGTATTGCTGTTACCTGTTTTGCGTCCAATGTTGCGCGTGTGGAGACGATCGCTATGGCGGCGCAGGCGGCTGGTCGCACCGTGGTGCTGGTCGGGCGTTCACTGCGAAATCTCGACGTCGCGGCGCGTGAATGCGGCTATTTGTCCGGTGTGCTGCCGTTCCTGGCCGAGCAGGAGGTGAATGACCTGCCGGATGATCAGGTTGTGATGATCATTACGGGGAGTCAGGGTGAGCCTCGCTCGGCATTGTCCCGTATTGCGTCGGATGTTCATCCGAACGTGGCGCTTGGTGAGGGTGACACCGTTATTTATTCCAGCCGTATGATTCCCGGTAATGAGCGGGCGATCATGCAGGTGCAGGATAACCTCACGCGTCGTGGTGTAACGGTGCTGACTGACCGTGATGCGATGGTTCATTGTTCCGGTCATGCGACCGGGGACGATGTCCGGACGATGTATGATCTTATCCGGCCGCAATATGCGGTTCCGACGCATGGCGAGTGGCGTCATCTGACTGCTCATGCGGCACTTGCGCAGGAAAAGGGCATTTCAGCGATTTTGCTGGAAGATGGCGATATCCTGAATCTGGCGCCCGGTGCGGTTGAGGTGATTGATACGGCGCCGACTGGTCGCCTTGCTGTGGACGGCAACAGGCTGCTTGCCATGAACGGCGACGTTCTGGCAGCACGACGAAAGATGCTTTTCAATGGCATCGTTCTTGCAAGTTTTGCGGTGGATGATGAAGGCTATGTGATTGGTGAACCGAAGGTCAGCGCTCCCGGTCTGCTTGATGCTGATGAGCCGGAAAGTATTCGCGTTCGTGAAGAATTTGCCAACGCAATAGACGAAATTCCGGATGAATTGCGGATGGATGATCAGTCATTCCGTGAAGCTGCGAAAACGGCTCTGCGTCGTGCGCTGGGTCGGAAGATTCAGAAGCGTCCGCTTGTGGATGTGCATGTGCTGCGGGTCTGACATTGATAAAAATGAGAATGGCGCTCCGATAATCCGGAGCGCCATTCTCATTTAGTGATCGTATTTTTCTTATTCTTATTTCATATAAATCTACCACTATCTGCCTTCGATGCAAGCAGGCATGTGATCACAAGCCGGTGTGTGTGATGGTATGCACAATGATGCTTGCATCGGGGGTCGTCGTGGGAGATAGGCGGCTTACGAACCGGGCAAAACATGCCGGTTAATGACGCCTGACCTGTTTATGCCGGTCACGGATGACTCGCCGACGCATTGCTCTTCACGTCGTCATGCGTTTCCATCTGGCCGGTATCCGCCGGTTCATTTTTCAGGGACGAGAATCGCCATTATGCGCCTGTCACGCAGTTTTCTGCCTACCCTTAAGGAAACACCTTCTGAAGCCCAGATTGTCTCGCACAGGCTGATGCTGCGGGCGGGGCTGATCAGGCAGACCGCATCCGGAATCTATGCATGGCTTCCGGCAGGGCTTCGCGTGCTGCGTAATATTGCTCAGATCGTCCGGGAAGAACAGGACGCGGTTGGCGCGCAGGAAGTGCTGATGCCGACACTGCAATCAGCTGATCTGTGGAAGCGTTCAGGTCGCTATGATGCTTACGGGCCGGAAATGCTGCGTATCCGGGATCGCCACGAGCGCGATCTGCTTTATGGGCCGACCAATGAGGAGATGATTACGGATCTCTTCGGTCAGGGCGTGAAATCGTATAAGGAACTGCCGCAGGTTCTTTATCATATTCAGTGGAAATTCCGCGATGAAGTTCGTCCGCGCTTTGGTGTGATGCGTGGTCGCGAATTCCTGATGAAAGACGCTTACAGTTTCGATGTCAGCTATGAGGCGGCCGTAGACAGCTATCGTCGTATGATGCTGGCGTATCTGCGCACCTTTCAGCGTCTTGGCGTGCGTGCAGTGCCTATGGTTGCCGATACCGGTCCGATCGGAGGCGACCTTAGTCATGAATTCCTGATTCTGGCTCCCACGGGCGAGAGCGGGGTGTTCTATGATGGCGAACTGGAGACGCTTGACTGGCTCGGCGAGCCGGTCGATGTCGCTGACAGGGTTTCACTCGACAAGTTCTTCTCGAATGTGACGTCCTACTATGCGGCGACCGATGAAAAGCACGATGAAGATGCCTGGGATCAGGTGCCAGGCGACAGGCGCCGTGAGGGGCGCGGCATCGAAGTCGGGCATATTTTCTATTTCGGCACCAAATACACAAAGGCAATGGATATTTCCGTCGCGGGACCGGAAGGTGAGGCGATATATCCGGAAATGGGATCATATGGCATCGGCGTCTCGCGTCTGGCGGGCGCCATTATCGAGGCCAGCCATGATGAAGCCGGAATTATCTGGCCTGACAGCGTGGCACCCTTCAAAGCGGTGATCATCAATCTGAAAGTTGGGGACGCAACCTGTGACGCGCTGTGCGAGACGCTTTATGCGGCGGCCCCGGAGCAGTTTCTCTATGACGATCGTACGGATCGGGCTGGTGCGAAATTCGCTGACGCGGACCTGATGGGGCACCCGTGGCAACTGATTGTCGGACCGCGTGGAGCGAAAGAGCAGAAAGTAGAACTGAAGCGCCGCGCGACAGGGGAGCGCTTTGAACTGCCGGCCGATGAGGCGCTGGCCAGAGTCATCAGTCGCTGATGTTCGGATCATTCGAGCGTGCCGTTGCCGCCCGGTATCTGAGGGCCCGGAAGGGTGAGCGTTTTGTCTCGGTCATCGCGATTTTTTCCCTTGCCGGTATAGCGCTCGGTGTAGCAACACTGATCATCGTCATGGCGGTGATGAATGGATTCCGTTCCGATCTGATGGGACGTATTCTCGGGCTGAACGGCGATCTCACGCTCTATGGTGTGACGCGTTCAATCACGGATTACGAAGATGTTGCAGCGCAGGTTCGCAAGGTGCCCGGTGTCTTGAGTGCCACGCCGCTGCTTGAGGGGCAGGTTCTTCTCAGTGCCGGACCTTACAGTGGGGGTGGGGTCGTTCACGGCATGACACGCGAGGGTCTGCTGGATCTCAAAGCGATCAGTTCTTCGATTATCGCCGGTTCTCTTGACGATTTTCAGGGTGATGATGCGATCGCAATAGGTGTGACGCTGGCGGACCGCGCCGGATTGTCGATCGGGTCAAAAATCACACTGGTTTCGCCGAATGGCGCCGCGACAGCATTCGGGACAATACCGCGCGTGCGGGCTTACCGGGTCGTGGCAATCTTTGACGCCGGTGTGAACGATTACAACGCTGGCTACGTGTTTTTGCCCCTGCCAGCGGCACAGGTGTATTTTCAGAAACCTGGAGCCGTATCTCAGATCGTTGTTATGACGTCGGATGCGGAAAATGTCAGGCCCGTTACGCGGGCGATTGAGCAGACGCTGGGTGATCCCCGTATCCGGGTTCTGGACTGGACGAGCAGCAACAATGCCTTCTTCGGAGCGGTTCAGGTCGAGCAGAACGTGATGTTTCTGATTCTGACCCTGATTATTCTTGTGGCAGCATTCAATGTCATTTCGTCTCTTATCATGATGGTGAAGGACAAGACGGCTGACATAGCGGTGTTGCGGACACTCGGGGCTACACGCGGAGCAATCATGAGGATTTTTCTCATGTGTGGTGCGTCAGTGGGCGTTACAGGAACAATTCTGGGTACGCTGACCGGGGTCGTCTTCTGCGAAAATATCGAGCGTATCAGACAGGTTCTTCAGAAAATAACGGGAACAAATCTGTTTAATCCAGAGGTGTATTACCTGGAGCATCTGCCTGCGAAACTGGTCTGGGGACAGGTTCTGGAAGTAATCGCCATGGCGCTGATCCTCTCCTTGCTGGCCACGCTCTGGCCGTCCTGGCGTGCGGCCCGGACGGACCCGGTGGAAGCGTTGCGTCATGGTTAAAGCGGCAGGAGAGGTGGTGCTGCGGTTGCGCGACGTAGCGAGATCTTATGTCAGTGGTGATGAGACACTGCACGTTCTTCGCGATATCAGCTTTTCTCTGTGCGCCGGGGAGATTGTCGCGCTTGTTGCACCATCCGGTACCGGTAAATCCACACTGCTGCATATTGCCGGGTTGCTGGACCGGCCAGACAGCGGGACTGTCGAGATCAGTGGCCGCGATTCCGGGCGCCTTGCCGATAATGACCGTACGGCAGTGCGCTGTTCGGAAATTGGCTTTGTGTATCAGTTTCATCATCTGCTTGGTGAGTTCACCGCCCGCGAAAACGTTATGCTGCCTCAGATGATCGCAAAAAAATCACAACGTGCAGCGCGCGCGCGCGCGGACAGGCTGCTCGGGCTGTTCGGACTTGATCACAGGCTGGATCATCTTCCTGGCAAACTGTCGGGTGGTGAGCAACAGCGTGTTGCAATCGCGCGCGCACTGGCGAACGAACCTTCCTTGCTTCTGGCGGATGAGCCGACAGGCAACCTTGATGTGAAAACTGCTGATATCGTCTTCGATGAACTGTTGCGGGCCGTCCGTAGCTCGGGTCTCGGCGCGTTGATTGCAACGCATAATGACGATCTGGCTGCCCGGATGGATCGCGTGGTGACATTGCGTGACGGAACGCTGGCAGAACTTTGACGAAGGAATGGGCGCGTTATGCCATTCATGCGGACCGATCTGTGGCGCTGCGCTGCGGTGCATGCGCCTGTCCGGGACCTGGTGTCAGCAGGGACACTGGAAGGCCGGTCAGTCTCCTGGCTGAATGACACGCATTCTTTCCGCTTTCTGGCTGATCCTTTCGGATTCTGGCGCGACGAAATCCTGCATGTCTTCGCCGAAGCCTATGATTATCGTGACCGGCATGGGCGAATTGATCATCTGGCGTTTGATTCCGATTTGAGGCTTCTCGGGCGTCAGACGGTCCTGAGTATGCCGTGGCACCTTTCCTACCCTGTGATTATCGAGGATGCCGATGACATTTTCATGCTTCCCGAAGCGTGGAATTCCGGAACGTTGCAGCTTTATCGCGCAGTTTCTTTTCCGGCGAGATGGGAGCCGGTTACAGACTGGTTATTTCCGGTGGCGGCTATTGATGCTTCTCCGGTCCTGTATGACGGTTTATGGTGGATGTTCTTCTCACCGCCGGGAAATAAGCAGGAAAGACAGTCATTACTGTGTGCCGCCTGGGCGGAAAAGCTGACGGGGCCATGGTATCTGCATCCGGGAAATCCTCTGCGCCGCGATCTGGCTTCGGCGCGACCAGGTGGAACGCCGGTTGTAACGGCAGCGGGTCTGGTGCTGCCGACTCAGGATTGTTCGCGCACTTATGGCGGCGCGATTTCTCTGCTGACCATAACTGATCTTGCACCCGACAGATTTCAGGCTTCTGTCAGCGGTCATCTTGCCGCACCAGCTTCTTTTGCGCCGTGGATAAGCGGGCTTCACACACTTTCAGGCGCAGGGCCGGTTACCCTGATTGACGCGAAACGCATCAGTCTTTCGCCCGCCAGGCACCTTTTTGATCTGCGACGCACAGTCGGGAAGCCTTTTCTGAAGATATGAGTCAGAAAAGATCCGGCACATTCTTTTCTTTGCCACGACATAATCTCTGGGACAGCGATAGTAACTTCATTGTTGTCATATACCGGGCTGTCCTGCCCGTTGAGGATGCTGTGAGGAGAGAAAGGTGTGCCGTTCTTTGTAGGTTTTATGGGACTCGTGATCGACGGCCCCGCGGATATTGCGAGTGAGGCAAGCGGCGATGGTTACGTGCGGCAGCCGGTCAGCTTCACGTCACCGGGTGATGGCAGGCTGACCAGAGCCATTTCTTCATCCTATAGTTTCGGGCTTGCGACGGAGGACTGGGGACTTGTAACCGGTATTCGTATCTATTCCAGTCTCATAGCTGATGCATCTCCTGTTGCATCATGGGGCGTAAGGCCGAAGATGATCGCTGCAGGACAGACATATACGGTGCCTGTTGAAGCATTGTCGCTTCTGATCGAGACACGAGAAGTCTTTGCAGCCGACGATATTCTTGGTCTGACCGCAGATGGCGCAGAGGTTATTGCCGGTCAGACGCTGTCAATTGTGGATGGCGTTCTGATGCTGGCCTCTGCTTCCGGAGGCGGTGACGGATCCGGGGCGCTTACGCTGGCGCAGCTGAATGTAATGATGTCGCAACTGCTGCAGAGTTTGCCACAGGACGATCCGGGGGACGGCACATCACTGTGGCTCAACTCTGATCTTCTCGCGCTTTCTCAGAAAGGGTGAATATATAGATGCGGGTCATGTATATTATCCGTTTCTGTACATGATTGCCTGAATTTAACTAAATGCATCTGACTTTTATTTTGAAATTCATTTTGATCTCTCTTTATATTGATAGAAAGTTTCATGCATGGACGAAGAACGTCATCTTTCGATAACGGATCAACTGGCTGGCATTTCTCCTATTATGCCGGAGACAGGAGCTGATCCGCGTGAGTTCGCAGCCCGGAATGCTGCCGGTCCCATTGTATCGTTTCTGACCGAATCCCAGATTGCCGGTTCCGCCGGCGGAAGTTCAGGAGTGCCGTTGAACGTCGTGACGAAGCCGGGAGCCAGACTGACGCTGGCGTTCGCCGCAACAGGCGACATCACATGGGACGTAACTCCTGACACGGCACTGACTCTGACACTTGCTGGCGGCACAACGGGCGTTTTGCAGCGGCTGACGCTGATACTCCGGCAGCCTGCATCAGGAGGATTCACTGTAACGTTGCCCCCGGCAAAATATCAGGGGGGTGTGACGCCTGTGGTCAGCACGATTGCCGGACAGACCACGGTGATTACATTTATGACTGACGATGCAGGTACGACGATTTATGGGGGCGTGTGAGGCATCAGAACATTGTCGAAGAAAGGGCTGAATACGGACTGTACGCATTAATATGCGAATATCGCCGATTAGCCAGTTTCCGGAAAAGCGGGAGTGACATCTCTGCTTTCATAATGACCTGACGATGCAGCCTGATATATGCCGATTGCGGCAGGGCGATCTTCGTCTAAACTCGGACTGAATGTCGCCGGTAACGCCTTCTCCTCATGATGCACCAGCCCTCATCGCAGGGCATGGTTTTTTTTCCTGTTTGACGCAGGATGGCGAAGTGTTGTCGCTCGACAGAGAGATGGCGCGGCGCTTCGTGGAACGGGAAGACGCTCTGCTTGTCGTACATGCCCCCGCCACAGCCAGAATGTTGGGAGTATCGGCGCCAGGCCAGCCTTCACCATGGTTTGACCTGCTTGAACTCTTCGCTTTCGTCCATCCTGCACGTCCGGTTGTGCCGACATCACGTGGTCTGGCGCTCGCGCTGGATATCGATGATGTTGCCGACGGACGTATTGAAGCCGGTCTGCTGCCACGCCTCGTTGCGCGACTGCTGACCGATCTGGGACGAGTAAGGGGAACGGAAGAACAGGAACTGGTTTCAGCGCTGGCGGTACGTCTTGCGAGGGCAGGATGGATCTGGGGCCAGGCGGTGACGGATGTGCTTGGTGTGAGCGCGCCGCTGCCGAAGGAAGTCATGCAACCCGGCGATGCTCTGCGTATATGGCGTAATCTGCCAAAATGGGAAGAAACGGCGCGTCGGCCTCCGCCGGGATCAAAGCCGGTGACGCCGGCCGAGGCGCGTACACGTTTATCTTTGCTTCTTGGGACAAGCGCCGAAATCCGCGTCGGACAGGCTGATTTTGCCGATGTGGCGACGACAGCTTTCGCTCCCCGGGAAAGTCCCGGCCTGCCACAGGTTGTGCTCGCCGAGGCCGGGACGGGTACCGGCAAGACGCTTGGATATATCGCGCCGGCAAGTGTCTGGGCAGAACGCAATGGCGGTGCTGTGTGGGTCAGCACTTACACACGACATCTTCAGCGCCAGATCGAAGCGGAGACGGCCCGGCTGTATCCCGATGCAGCGATTCGACGTCATCACGTCGTCGTCCGCAAGGGGCGTGAAAACTATCTTTGTCTGCTTAACATGGAAGAGGCCGTAAACGTGGCTCCCACACGCGGGAACGCCGCGGTGATCGCGCTCGCTCTTCTGGCGCGGTGGGGAGTGACATCAGCGGAAGGGGATCTGTTTGGCGGTGATCTGCCAGGATGGTTCGGGGAGATATTTGGTCATGGTGTCGTCTTTGCTGTGGCAGACCGCAGGGGAGAATGCATTCATGGGGCCTGTCCGCATTACCAGCGCTGCTTTGTCGAACATTCGATCCGGCGGGCGCAGGAGGCCGATCTCGTTATTGCCAACCATGCATTGGTAATGTCACAGGCGGCCTGGGCACAGATACAGGGTGTACATGCTGTGGAACGGGGAGATCCGGACGGTGGCGGCCAGCAGAAAAAGGAAGCGGTTCCGGACGAGGATGGTTTGCCGACACGCTATGTTTTCGATGAAGGTCACCATCTCGCTGATGCAGCAGACAGTGCATTTGCACTTGAGCTTTCAGGGCTCGAGGCAGCGGAGCTGCGGCGATGGCTTCTCGGTGCCGAAGGCAGCCGCTCGCGGGCGCGCGGGCTGAAGCGACGGCTTGACGATCTGGTTGTCGGTTTTCCGCGCCTTGAAACACCTCTTGACGCGGCTCTGCTGGCCGCGAAGGCTCTCCCCGCTCCGGGCTGGTCAGCACGTCTCCGGCCAGATGAAGAGAAAGAGCCGGTAGCTGAAGATTCGGAGCCTGTGACCATGTTGCCTGCGCTTTTGTTGCCGCTTCAGCAGGTTGTATCCGAACCTGTGACGGTCAATCCCACTGAGACTTTTCTCAGACTGCTGCGTGAACAGGTTCAGGCCCGCACACCGGGCTCCGGGCGCGAACGGTACGGCAGCAGGGAATGTGACCTTTATCCGCTAATTCCCGGTCTCGGCGATGCGGCAACGACGCTTGCACGGGCGCTGGGCAGGATTTCTGAACCGTTGAGAACATTGGTCTCCCGTCTTGAGGAGCGGTTGCGCGAGGAAACGGAAACACTTGATTCGACGTCCCGTGGGCGAATCGAGGCCATGATCCGTACAATCCGGCGCCGTGCCCTCTCCCGGCTGGACGGATGGGTGGCCATGCTGGCTACGGTCGCTGAACCTCAGAACGGTGAGATCACGCCCCGGTTCATCCGGTTCATCCGGACAGAAACCAGAGAGGGACAGCGGCGTGGCGAGCAGGATGTCGGATTGCACCAGCACTGGCTTGATCCGACTATTCCTTTTGCGGCTGTCGTCGCGGCACCAGCGCACGGACTGCTCATTACCTCTGCGACGTTGCGTGATGAGACGGGATCGGTCCGGGAGGGCGAGGCCGAACGAATCTGGGAGGCGGCAGAAGCGCGCGTGGGCGCAAATCACCTGCCGATGCCAGCGCTGCGTGCGGCGCTGGCCAGTCCGTTTGACTACGCGTCGCAGACACGGGTTTTCCTGGTGAATGACGTTGCACACGATAATCTCGATGCTCTCGCCGCCGCCTATCGCACCTTGTTTCTGGCGTCCGGCGGCGGCGGTCTGGGGCTGTTTACAGCGATCGAAAGGCTGCGCGGAGTGCATCGCAGAATCGCCGCGCCGCTGGAGGAAAACGGCATTCCACTCTACGCGCAGCATGTTGATGCAATGGATAATACCACCCTGGTCGATGTGTTTCGAACCGAAACGGATTCCTGCCTTCTGGGCACGGATGCCATGCGGGACGGGGTAGATGTGCCTGGCCGCGCTTTGCGGTTGGTGGCATTTGAACGTGTGCCCTGGCCGCGACCGGATATTCTGCACCGGGAGCGCAGGATGCACCTTTCTCATGGAGCGCCCGGAGTTTATGATGACAGAATTGCCCGTCTACGTCTTCGGCAGGCTTTCGGGCGTCTGATCAGAGCCCGTGATGACAGGGGTGTATTTGTGTTGCTGGACCGGCGGACACCATCGCGTCTTCTGGGTGCGTTTCCAGCCGGTGTCGCGCCGAGGCGAATGGGGATTGCGGCGGCCGCAGCGGAAATACGGACTTTTTTCGCAGAACGGGACGACTGAGAAAATAGCGTCTTGGCAGCCCCGGACTATGTTTAACCTGATGCTAAATCTTCTCTGTAACACTCTGCCGGATCGAAAGGACTTTCGTAAGGGTTTGACATATCAATGGAGTTTCAGGACCATCACCCGGACAGCGACGTGCGGCAGCCAAAGACCGTCGAACTGACTGCGCTGCATTCATCTGTCTCCCGTTTTGCGTCAACCGATCCTATTATCCTGGCCTGGGCGCAGCAATGTGCCGGTAACCTGGCTGAAGAAGATCAGACAACCGAGGATATGATTCGTCTCTCAGCAACTGTCCTGAAATTCGTTCTTGATCTGGAATTGCAGGCCAGAGCTGCTGTCAGGCAGACACTGCCACGTAAATGGTGTTCTGCGCTCTGAAAAACTCTGATCCGGTCACCTGTTTCAGCGTCTTCTGAAAAGAAGCTCAAGATCGTTCCGTGTCATTCTGACCCATGTCGGGCGGCCATGAGAACAGGTCCCGGCGTGTGGAGTTGCCTCCATGCGGCGAAGCAGCGCACTCATTTCGGCGATCGATAGTTTTCGACCCGCACGAATGCTGCCGTGACAGGCCATGCGCGCGATAACCGCATCAAGTCGTGCATCCAGTGCCGGTGTTTCGTCGATCGTGGCGAATTCATCCGCGTCCAGTTCTTCGGCCAGATCACGCAACAGTTCGACCGGGGATGTGTTGCCGAGCAGAGCCGGTAACGAACGTACGAGTATCGCTCCCGGGCCGAAGGCTTCAATATCGATTCCGAGTTTTGAGAGCGAAGAGGTGCGGGAGACCAGAAGTTCCGCCTGACTTCGGGACAGTTCCACGACATCGGGAACCAGAAGGCGTTGCGCCTGGATGGTGCCACCCAGAAACTGCTGACGGAGTTCCTCGTGAGTCAGCCGCTCATGAGCCGCGTGCTGATCGACCAGGATCATATTCTCATCGCGGGTTACGGCAATGATATAGGTATCGAGAATCTGTGCGACAGGTGCGCCCAGCGGGTAATCAGACTCAGGAGTCGGACTGGCCACCAGATCTTCTATGTCTTTCGTTTGTACTGGCTCGCTCAGCCGGGACGACTCCGGCCGCGTTTCGGGAGCCATGAAGCTTCGGGCGGTCGGTATTGAGCTGAGTGCCAGGCCCGGCTCAGCGAATCCGGGCTGGCGGGGAGGTTCATCCGGCGGATAAAAAATTCTGGCGGTACGGGGTGGTGTAAAGTCCGGCCGCACGCCGACTGAACCAGCGCCGGTCCCGAGAGCCCGTCCGATCGTTCCGATGACCAGGGACCGCACACCGGCTTCATCTGCGAAGCGCAGTTCTGTTTTGGCCGGGTGGACGTTGACGTCGACCTGGTCATAAGGCAGCGCCAGACTGAGTATCGCGACAGGGTGTCTGCCTGCTTCGATGACACGACGGTAAGCAACCCTGATCGCTGTCTTCAGCAGAGGATCGACGACCGCCCGGCCATTGACGAGCATGAACTGTCCGGCTGCTGTGGGGCGATGCACCGAAGGGCTGCAGGCGAATCCTGTCAGACGCATGTTGCCACGTTCTCCGCTGAGTGTGAGGAGGCCGTCGGCATCCGTTACGCCAAGAAGGGCGGCTGCGCGTGCTTCCGGTGTCTCGGACGGACGGTCGAGCACAGAACGTCCATCGATTTCCATAAAGAAGGCGACGCCTGGTGCCGCGAGAGCAAGACGACGCACTGCTGTTTCCGCATGCCTGCCTTCAACGCGGGCGCTTTTCAGAAATTTACGCCGGGCTGGCGTGGCAAAGAACAGATCTTCCACAAGAAGACTGGTGCCAGGCGCTCCCGCGCATGGTTCCGGCGGCAGAATCTGTCCTCCGGCTACATGGATGCGCCACGCGCATTCGCTGTCAGCTTTCCGTGATGTGATTGTCAGACGGGCAGCAGCCCCGATGGAAGGCAGCGCTTCACCACGAAAGCCAAGACTGGCGATTCTGACCAGTGTCTCATCGGTCAGCTTCGAGGTGCAATGCCGCTGGACAGCCAGTTCCAGTTCGTCCGAAGTCATTCCGATGCCGTCATCGGTCACAACAATCCGGTCCGCGCCACCATTTACAATGGCGATCCGGATGCGTCGTGCGTGTGCATCGATGGCGTTTTCGACCAGTTCTTTGAGTGCTGCTGCCGGACGTTCGATCACTTCACCAGCGGCAATCCGATTGATCACATCATCCGGAAGACGGCGCAGTACGGGAAAGGAGGCAGGCATATCGGTCATAGAATATTCATTCTAGCATTTCGTGGCGCGAGACAGGAGGGCACCGATACTCTTTTCCTTTCATCCTCTTTACCTGCAGGGACTCTCTGCGGCAGGAAAGAGAGATGACGAGGATTTTCATTGATGCTGACGCCTGTCCGGTAAAAGACGAGGTCTATCGTGTGGCTGCCCGGTACAGTCTTCCGGTTTCTGTGGTTTCGAACCGCATGATTGCGGTACCACAGAGCCCGGATATCGAACGGATTATTGTCGAGGCTGGCCCCGATTGCGCGGATAACTGGATCGCTGAGCATGCCGGTCCAGGAGACGTGGTGATCACGACCGATATTCCGCTTGCTTCACGCTGTGTGGCATGCGGGGCTGAGGTGCTGGATCCGAAGGGAAAGCATCTCGATGGCAATGCGATCGGTATGGCGCTGGCAATGCGGGATCTGATGACCGACCTTCGGTCTGCCGGTGTGATGACATCAGGCGGTTCTGCCTTCACGAAGACTGATCGTTCCCGGTTTCTTTCCGCGCTGGACACGCTGATTGTCCGGGTCCGGAAAAAGATCCGCTGACAGGCCGGCTGCGTTCAGCCGAACGGGATCAGGGTATTTTCAAACATATCCGTGCAGACGTCCCACGTGAAACGTTCAGCATGCGCACGACAGGCTTTCCGCCTGGCCGTAAGGGCTGACAGGCAGGCCTCCCGCAGATCCGTGCCGGCAGTTCCGACATTTCCCTGAGCAGAGGCCAGAATGTCGCGAGGACCAGTCACATCAAAGGCGGCAACAGGGGTGCCGCATGCTAGGGCTTCCAGGACAACCAGGCCAAATGTATCGGTCAGACTGGGGAAGACAAAAACATCGCCACCCGCATAGGCGGAGGAAAGTTCGTCGTCCTGCAGGCGACCGGTAAAGATTGTTTTCGGAAAGGTTTTTTTCAGAAACGGAAGATGAGGTCCGTCGCCGACGACGATTTTTGTTCCCGGAAGGTCAAGCGACAAAAAGGCGTCGATGTTTTTTTCAATCGACACACGGCCGACATTGATGAAAACAGGCCCGGAAATGCCGCGTTCTGCTTTCCAGTCGCGCCGGGGTTCGGGTGAAAAGCGTGTAAGATCGACCCCTCTCGTCCAGGGAGCGAGACCGGTGAAGCCATGTTTTTTCAGATCTTCCTGCAGGCTGGCTGTCGCGACAAGTGTGGCTCCGGCAGCATTGTGAAAATGCCTGAGTATTGCGTAGGCTGGTCCGGCTCCCATGCCGAGCCGGGTCTGGATGTACTCCGGAAACCGCGTGTGATACGAAGTGGTAAAAGGAAGTCTGCGTCTGCGGGCCCAGCGCCATGCAGCCCAGCCAACCGGTCCTTCCGTAACGATATGGATCGCCTGCGGATGAAATGAGCCGGCAATACGTCCGAACTGAGGTCCGGGGCATACTGCAAGCGGTATTTCCGGATAGCCTGGACAGGGCACGCTCAGAAAACTGTCCGGTCCGACGACGTGAACCTGGTGTCCCCTGCTACGCAGACTGGCGACGATCGTTGTCATTGTCCGCACGACGCCATTGATCTGTGGCGTCCAGGCATCCGTTGCAATCAGAATGCGCAAGACGTGATCTTCGTCATAAAATTATTCCGTTATTGTTTCACGCTGGTCAGCGTGCATCGTCATGCCTTTGCCGGGACGAAAAGGCTGAAAAAAAGATGCCTGCGTGTAGGAAGCTTTCGACTCCACGAGCCAGTCGATCAGAGTAAAAGTGCCATTCCGGTTTTCAACAAGTGCCGTGCAGCTTTCAACCCAGTCACCGGTGTTCATATAGGTAATGCCGTCGATATCCCGGATTTCCGGACTGTGAATATGACCACAGATAACGCCGTCAGCACCGCACCGGCGCGCCTCGCGCGCGAGCGCTTCCTCAAACCGGTCGATGGCCTTGACCGCGCCTTTGACCTGTCTTTTGGCCCAGGCGGAAAACGAGCGATAGGGCAGGCCGAGGCGTCGTCTGACGGCATTGATCCAGCGGTTCATGACCAGCGCGGCGGAATAGGCATGGTCCCCGAGAAGAGCCAGAAACGGAGCATAACGTACGACGCTGTCGAATTCGTCGCCATGCATCACGAGATATCGCTTCCCGTCTGCTGCGGTATGTTCTGCCCGGGGCAGAAGCCGGACGGAGGCGATTTCAAGTTCCATCTGCAGCCAGGAACGAAACATCTCGTCATGGTTTCCGGGAATGTAGATAACGTCCGTACCGCGTCGCGCCATCCGCAGCACTACGCGGAGCAGTTCGTCATGATCTGCGTCCCAGTGCCAGGATCGTCTCAGCCGCCAGCCGTCAATAATGTCTCCGACAAGATAAAGTCTTTCACAGGAAACAGATTTCAGAAAATCTGCGACAAGTCCCGCCCGACTTCCTTTCGTCCCGAGGTGAATATCGGAAAGAAACACCGTGCGATGCGACGTCAGACCAGGAAATGGCGTATCAAAGCTCATGGCGCCCCGCTCATGCAATGTGCGGCTGATAATCCTGTCAGGGTAATAGGTGATCTTCAGCGTAAATTACGTGACAGTTCGATGATTTGTGCAGAGCAGCCATATCGTCCCCTGGTGTTTTCGCGTTGATGCGGTGACAGTGCGGGTGGGAGATGGAGTCAGTCGATGCCGAAGGTCATGTTTGTCATCCATAATCCGACGGCCGGTCGCCGGAATGCTGGCAAACTCTGGGCCGTTCTGGATTGTCTGATGGATCATGGAGTGTCAGTGCGTGTCCTTGAAACACGGTCCGGAGGTCACGCCACTGAACTGGCCCGTTATGCATCCCGTTCCGGTGCGGATGTGATTGTTGCGGCTGGTGGCGACGGCACCATCGCGGAAACTGTGGCGGGTATGACGGGCTCCGCTGCCCGGCTCGGGATCATTCCGCTGGGAACGGCGAATGTGCTGGCGCACGAGTTTGGTCTGCCATCGGATTCAAAAGCCCTCGCTGTCGCACTCACCTCAGCAGAAAGCGTTACACTCTGGCCTGGTCTCATCCAGAGGGCTGACTGGATGCGGCTGTTTGTGCAGATGGTGGGGGTCGGATTTGACGCGCACGTCGTTGATCACATCGATCCGGGTGTCAAACGTTGTCTTGGACGTGGCGCCTATGTCCTGCAGACCTTGCGGGAATTATCACGTTACAGTTTTCCATCGTTGCGCGTGAGTGTCGATGGTACGGATTACCACGCGGCAGGTGTCATCGTGAGCAAGGGACGTTTTTACGGAGGACCCTATCTCGTGGCACCGGACGCGCTGCCGGTCGAACCGGGGTTTTCCGTGCTGCTTTTTGAAAATGGGGGTGCATTTTCGGCTTTGCGGGCAGGTCTGTTACTTCCTTTTGGCAAAATGCCCCATCTGTCTGGTCTAAGATCCTTGCGGGCTTCATGTGTCGAGATCACGGCACCAGAGGATCTGCCGGTCCAGGCAGATGGTGATTCTGTGGAGACGCTTCCTGTTTCCATCCGGGACGCACCGGAACCTGTCAGGCTCGTTGTAGGAGCAGGCTCAGATATTCCCGCTGCTTTTACTCTTTCTCCTCTCCCAGCTGAGCACGCCAGGTATCAAGAGAATGGGAAAATGCCGGGTCCATGACCGGAGGTTTCTGAGCCAGTTTTTCAAGCGTGCCGATAATGGTTTCAAGCACCGTCAGACGGGCAAACCATTTATGGTTGGCCGGAACGACAAACCACGGCGCATAAGGCCGGGATGTATGGCCGATCGCTTCCTCATAGGCATGCTGATACTGATCCCAGAACTCGCGTTCTTTCACGTCGGATCCGGAGAATTTCCATCTCTTGTCATGATCATCCAGGCGGGCGAGCAGACGATTGCGCTGTTCCTCCCGAGAGATATGGAGAAAGAATTTCAGGATGAGCGTACCCTGGCGTGACAGGTAATGCTCGAAATGCCGGATATCCTCGAAGCGCCCTTTCCAGAATGCCGGGGTGCCGACGTCGCCGGGCAGATGTTCCCGGTCAAGAAGCTCCGGGTGTACACGCGTGACGAGGACGTCCTCATACTGACTTCTGTTGAAAATGACGATGCGTCCGGCTGCGGGCGCGTTGATATGGATACGCCACAGAAATCCATGCAGAAGTTCCTGCGGTCCGGGCTGTTTGAAAGACGTCACACTCACGCCCTGCGGATTTACCCCGGACATGACATGTTTGATTGTGCCGTCTTTCCCTGCGGCATCCATTCCCTGCAGCACGATCAGCAGAGATGTTGTGCCATTGGCGTAGAGAAGCTCCTGGAGTTCGAAAAGCCGCTTTTTGGCGATCTTCAGCAGAGCTTTGCCCTGAGCTTTGTCGAGAGGCAGTCCGGCGGTATCAGCCGGATCATAATCAGAAAGGTGGAATGGTTTTTCTTCTCCAACTCTGAAGCGCTGGAGAAGGGCCGACCGGATGTCGGATGGTGCGGCGGTGCTTCCGGGGTGTTCCGTCATATGTATGCTGTCTCCTGTAGCTCCGATGGAACTCAGTCCACACCGTGTTTGACGGCGAGGCCGGCGGATGCCTGGCAGACCGGCATCATCTCGATGCGGTTAATATTGACATGTGCCGGAAGTTTCACGATCCAGGAAACCGTTTCCGCAATGTCTTCCGGCAGAAGCGGATGTGTGTCTTTGTAGACATCGGCGGCTTTCGCATCGTCGCGAAGACGAACGTTGCTGAATTCACTGCCTCCGCAGAGCCCGGGTTCCACGTTGGTCGCCCGGATGCGGGTGCCAAGAAGATCGGAGCGCAGGTTGCGCATGAACTGTGAGACGAAGGCTTTGGTTGCGCCGTAAACATTGGCTCCCGGATAAGGGTAAGTCCCGGCTGTGCTGCCGACTGAAACAATGTGCCCCTTATTACGGTCGACCATACCAGGGAGAAGCGCCCTCGTGATCTCCACCAGCCCCGATACATTGGTGCGGATCATCTGCTCCCAGTCATCGATATTCGCCGTCTGCGCCGGATCGAGGCCAAGCGCGAGGCCTGCATTGTTGATCAGCACATCCACGGTCTGCCAGCCATTCGGCAGACTGTCAGGCAGCGCACGCAGCGAGGCTGTGTCATCCATATCAAGTCTGAATGGCAGAAAAGCGTCACCAAGCACGCTTTTCAGTTCGTCCAGCCGTTCCTGGCGGCGTCCGGTACCGATCACACGATAACCGTCTTTGACAAGCCGGTGAGCAATCGCCTTGCCGAAACCGGCTGTGGCTCCTGTGACCAGAACTGTCCCGACCATCATGTGTCCTCCTTCTATCGTCCGTTCCTGTTCATTAGCCCGCGTCAGTTGCCGTGTTGTCAAATGTCGCGGGGCGCACCATATCTCGGAGTATGTCTCTATCCCTGACTGATACCCTGACTTCCGGCGGAACAGAGGATTCGTTCACCGGGCAACTTCTGATTGCAATGCCTTCCCTGTCCGAGACGGGGTTCGCGCAGTCGGTGATCTATATGTGTGCTCACTCCGCTGACAGCGGCGCAATGGGAATTGTAGTGAACAGGCGCCTCCCTCAGCCAGCCTTCGATGATCTCCTGCTGCAGCTCGACATTGCTCCGGCTCCGCCACGCCGCCGTATAGGGCTGTGTGCCGGTGGTCCCGTCGAGTCAGCACGTGGTTTCGTTCTCCATTCCTCGGACTGGAACGGGGAAGGCAGCCTGACGGTCGATGACAGTACGTGTCTGACCGCCAGCCTGGAAATCCTCAAGGACATAGCTTCGGGTTCAGGTCCGCGGGATGCGCTTCTCGCGCTCGGACATGCGAGCTGGGCCGCCGGTCAGCTTGAGGAGGAGATTGCCCGTGACTCTGCCTGGCTGCTTGCGCCGGCAACACGGGATATCGTCTTCGGAGCGGATCACGCTGTCAAATGGCGCAAGGCACTTGCGGGTATCAATATCGATCCGTTGCGACTGGCGTCTTTTGTCGGGAACGCGTGAACAGTTCCGCGCTCTGGTGAAAGCAGCAGGTGCCACCCGATAGTGTGGCGGTGACTGGCAAATGGCTCTGCAAGATAAAACGCGGCAGATGACCGGAAACAGGTTCGACTCTGGCTGAGCCGAATATGTTCTTAGTGGCAGCCTCCGCCATCTTTGCCACAGCCCTTACATCCGCCACATCCACTTCCGGATCTGGTCGTGATGCGTCCGGCCACGGCGTGACGCAACGGGGCTGGCGCGTGTACGACTTCGAGAACGCTGCCGGCTCCCTGCCACAGTGTGCGCGTCACGGATGGAGCCAGACGTCCGATCCAGTAGAGAGCACAGGCTACGACTGCAACACTGACGATAAACGCTTCGATCATGACGGCCCTCCTCCCAGCGCCAGCGCAACCCGCCATGTGACGAAGGATGCAGCATAGGCAAGCCCGAACAGATAGGTGGCGGTCACGGTAACCATTTTCCAGCCCCCTGTCTCACGGCGGATCACCGCCAGCGTGGAAAAGCACTGGGGCGCGAACACGTACCAGGCCAGAAGGGACAGGGCCGTCGCCAGGCTCCACTGCGCCGAAAGGATCGGGGTCAGCTGCGCGGCGGCATCCGTATCAGAGCCGCCAGTGGCATAAACGGTTGCCAGAGCGCTGACAGCTACCTCACGTGCCGCCAGACCCGGGATAAGAGCCACACAGATCTGCCAGGTAAATCCGATCGGTGCAAAGACCGGCAGAATCCAGTGTCCGATCATCCCGACAAGACTGTAATCGATCGCAGGTGCCGTAGCGCCCGTCGGTGGCGCGGGAAAGCTTGATAAAGCCCAGAGCAGCACACTCACCGTCACAATGATCGTGCCGACACGGGACAGGAAGATGACTGCCCGCTGCCACAGCCCGAGGCCAAGATCTCTCAGATTGGGCAGGCGATAGGCTGGCAACTCAAGCAGCAGAGGATGCTCGGTCGCTTTGCCGCCACGCTTGAGAACCCATGCGACAATCAGTGCGCTGAGAATGGCAGCGATATACAGGCCGAACAGCACCAGACCATGCAGGTTGAACAGGCCTCCCACGGACCGGTCCGGAATGAACGCGGCGATCAGCAGCGTGTAAACCGGAAGACGCGCCGAGCAGGTCATCAGCGGCGCGATGAGAATGGTCGTCAGCCTGTCCCGTGGATTCTGAATGGTGCGTGTGGCCATGATCCCCGGCACAGCGCAGGCAAAGCTGGACAGCAGCGGAATAAAGGACCGTCCGGACAGCCCGGCCGATGCCATGATCCGGTCAAGCAGAAACGCCGCACGCGGCAGATAGCCGGACTCTTCCAGCACCAGAATCCACAGGAACAGGATCAGGATCTGCGGAAGATAGACGATAACCGTGCCTGCCCCTGCGATCACGCCATCCACCAGAAGGCTCTGCAGTACGCCGTCCGGCAGAATATGCCGCACCGTCTCGCCAAACCCGGTCACCAGGGCATCGACAGCATCCATCGGAGGCTGTGCCCAGGAGAAGACCGCCTGAAACATGACAAACATCAGCGCGAACAGGATCAGCAACCCCCAGACCGGGTGCAGCACCCAGCGATCCAGCCGGTCCTCTACTTCTTCGGCAACAGCGGAGGGGCGGGTCACGCAGTCGGCCAGCAGCCGCCGCACCGTCGCATGTATGTCCTCATTTCCCGGCAGGGGAGCAGGGCCGACAAGCGGCGGATGATCCAGCAGATCCAGCAGATCAGACGCCCCGTTCTTCCGGATCGCGACCGCCGTCACGACAGGAACGCCCAGTTCCTGCTGCAGTCGCGGGACGTCGATGGCCAGTCCCTGTTTGCGGGCCGCGTCCAGCATGTTGAGGACGACAATCATCGGACGACCGAGCTGCCGGACTTCCAGCGCAAAACGCAGATGCAGGCGCAGATTGGTCGCGGACAGAACGCAGATTAGCAGTTCCGGCGCCGGCTCACCCCGGTAGCGCCCGGCGCAGACATCCCGTGTGACGGCTTCATCAGGACTGGTCGCCGTCAGACTGTAGGCGCCCGGCAGATCGAGCAGCCGGACGGCGCGACCCGACGGCGTGGTCAGCCGGCCCTCCTTGCGTTCGACCGTCACGCCCGCATAGTTCGCAACTTTCTGCCGGCTGCCCGTCAGCTGGTTGAACAGGGCTGTCTTGCCGCAGTTCGGATTGCCGACCAGAGCGGCCCGCAGCGGAAGATTTTCGACCATTGCGTCCATGATCAGGCCGCATCCCGCAACACCACGCGGGAAGCCTCCACCCGGCGCAGTGCAAACCGCGTAAAGCCGATTTTCACTGCGACCGGATCGGCGCCGAACGGACCGAATGCGATGATCCTGACCGGCTCGCCCGGCACAAAGCCGAGTTCCCGAAGGCGCACGGCGACGACATCATCGGCCTCACGGTCCTCGATGTGGTCTATGATCGCTTCAGATCCGGGTGACAGTTCGTTCAGGCGCATGGCTGCGGATTGTCCGCCTGTGCAGAGTTGAGAATGATACCTATTTCCTTCTCTGTCCCATGTCCATCCTGGCGTGTTGTGCGATGCGGGATGAATCTGGCAGGACGGGCATAACGGGAGCGCAACCCTGTTTCGGGGAGGGGCGTTCCGTTGCCTGTCTGACGGATAAAGGGAGCGCACGACATGACCGCAGAGACCAGAGCGGAAGCTGTGCCGTTCGATCCACGGGATAAGGCGCTGAATGCCCCGGTCTGCATCTGGGATCTGAAAGCGGAACTGGGAGAGGGACCAGTCTGGAGCGAAGCGGAGAAAGTTCTCTGGTTCGTCGATATTCTCGGTCACAAAATTCATCGTTACAATCCGGTCAGCGCCGCGACACGATCATGGGACACGCCGGTCCGGCCCTGCTTTCTCGTCCCGCTGAAAGGCGGGGATGTGCTTTGCGGCATGGAAGACGGACTTCGCCGGTTTGCTCCGGCCACCGGACAATTCGACGATGTTCTCGCTGTCGAGCGCGATCTGCCCGGAAACAGAGTCAATGACGGGCATGTCGATCCTTCAGGCCGCCTGTGGTTCGGTACGATGGACGACGCCGAGGAAAACCCCACGGGCTCCTTGTACAGCATCGGTGCCGGTCACAGGCTGATCCGTCATCATAACGGCTACACTGTCAGTAACGGCCCCGCCGTCTCCCCGGATGGCCGGATTCTGTATCAGTGTGACTCGGGGCTGAGCACGATCTATGCATTCGATCTCGCGCCGGATGGCACGCTGAGTGAAAGACGGATCTTCGCGAAAGTCGGGGATATGGCTCCTGACGGACTCGCAATGGACCGTGCCGGAACGCTCTGGGCCGGCGTCTGGGGTGGTGGCCGGATCGAGCGCTTTCGCCCGGATGGAACGCGCCTGGACCCGATCGCCATTCCGGCCCGCAATGTGACCAAGGTGGCTTTCGGTGGCGCGGAAGGCCGCACGGTTTTTGTCACCACGGCCCGAAAAGGTCTCTCCGATGCCGTGCTGACAGCCGAACCGCAGACCGGGGGACTCTTCTGTCTGAGAACGGATGTACCGGGTCTCGTTCAGGGTGCCGTTACTTTCCCTGTTGCGAACTGAGTCCCCGGAAAGCGCCTTTTACCGGGCACGATCACGCCGCTGCGATGAAGTTTCGCGTGCATTCTGCCGCTGTCCTCTCTATGGACTGCGAGCAATGAAGGCCCGCCGCAGACTCCTGCAGTCTGTGGCGGGTCTGTGTGCAGGAAAGATCAGGCCCGCTTTACGATGGAAATCCGCAATATCGCCATTATCGCTCACGTCGATCATGGCAAGACCACGCTCGTTGATGAACTTCTCAAACAGTCCGGCTCCTTTCACGAGCACCAGCAGGTCTCTGAGCGCGCGATGGACAGCAACGATCTTGAAAAAGAACGTGGCATCACCATCCTCGCCAAGTGCACTTCCGTGGTCTGGAAAGATACGCGGATCAACATCATTGACACCCCGGGCCATGCTGACTTCGGTGGTGAGGTTGAGCGCATCCTGAGCATGGTGGACGGTGCGATCGTGCTGGTCGACGCGGCCGAAGGTGCACTGCCGCAAACGAAGTTCGTGGTCGGCAAGGCGCTGGCCCGTGGCCTGAAGCCGATCGTTGTGGTGAACAAGGTCGATCGTGGCGATGCCCGGCCTGATGAGGTTCACACCGAGATCTTCGACCTGTTCGCCTCTCTGGGCGCGAATGATGAGCAGCTCGACTTCCCGATGCTCTTCGCATCCGGTCGTCAGGGCTGGGCCGACACGGAACTGGACGGACCCCGCAAGGATCTGTCCCCGATGTTCGACCTGATCCTGAGCCACGTGCCGCCGCCGGCTCTCGACAAGGACAAACCGTTCGCGATGGTCGCGACGATCCTCGAATACGACAACTTCCTCGGCCGTGTGCTGACAGGTCGCGTTGAGCAGGGTCGTGCGAAGGTCAATATGCCGGTGCGTGCGATCCGTCAGGATGGAACGATCGTTGAGACCGGACGCCTGACCAAGCTGCTGTCTTTCCGTGGTCTTGAGCGGGTGCCGGTTGATGAGGTCGAGGCCGGCGATATCGTCGCGGTTGCGGGTCTTTCCGACACCACCATTCCTGACACGATCGCCTCTCCGGAAGTCACCGGGCCGCTCCCCGCCATTCCGGTTGATCCACCAACTCTGTCGATGACCTTCCGCCTGAATGATGGTCCGCTTGGCGGCCGTGAAGGCAAGAAAGTCACGTCCCGGCAGATCCGTGACCGTCTGTTCAAGGAGACGGAAGGCAACGTTGCCATTCGCGTCACCGACAGTCCGGAAAGCGAGGCGTTTGAAGTCGCCGGTCGTGGTGAGCTTCAGCTGGGCGTTCTGATCGAGACCATGCGTCGCGAGGGTTTTGAGCTGACGATTGGCCGTCCCCGGGTTCTGTTCCGTGAGAACGAAGAAACCGGCGAGCGTGAGGAGCCTTACGAAGAGGTTCTGATCGATGTTGACGAGCCGTATTCGGGCGTTGTGGTTGAGAAGATGTCCCTGCGTAAGGGCCAGATGCAGGACATGCGGCCTTCAGGCGGCGATAAGGTGCGTCTGACCTTCCTGATCCCCTCACGCGGTCTGATCGGCTATCACGGCGAGTTCCTGACCGATACGCGCGGCACAGGCATCATGAACCGTCTGTTCGCAGGGTATCAGCCTTATGCCGGTCCGATCGAAGGGCGCCGGAACGGCTCCCTGATCTCGTCGGAAGACGGTGTGACGACGCAGTATTCTCTGTATTCGCTGCAGGATCGCGGCACGCTGTTCCTGGGCGCTGGCGAGAAAGTTTATGTCGGCATGATCATCGGTGAGCATTCGCGCGAGAATGATCTTGAAGTGAACTGTGTCCGTGAAAAGAAGCTCACCAACATCCGGGCGGCCGGCAAGGATGAGGCTCTGCTTCTGACCCCGCCGCGCAAAATGAGCCTTGAGCAGGCGATCGCCTATATCGAGGATGACGAGCTGGTGGAGGTCACGCCCTCGGCTGTCCGTCTGCGGAAGCGTTATCTTGATCCGCATGAGCGCAAGAAAAACGAGCGTTCATCCAAGAAAGACTGAGCTGACTATTTGCGGGGCGCGCCATGTCAGGCGCGTCCTGTCTGTGTTTCCGGAATTTCGCGCCGCTTTCAGCTTTGCCGGAGCCGCGCCCGCATTTCCGTTCTGCGGAGTGCTCTTTCACACTGCTGACATTCTTACGGGAACGTGAACGCGTGCTTTGCGTTCGTTCCTCGCAGGATATTTGTGTGAGCTTTGTTTTTTCCGTCCCGAAAACAGGAGAATGACGCGGTTTGAGAGGAACTTTTTTTTCTTCGCTTTCGGATATCCGGTCCTGGTTTGGCTGGATGCCACCAACTCTCGCTTCGCTGCTCATTCTCTTCATGCTCGGGGCGCTTGCCGCCATCATCAGTGGCTTTATTATCCGGCGGGTTCTGGCACGTATTCCGGGACGCAGATCAGGGTCACTGATCCGCACCGCAGCCGTTACCCTGCGCCATCCCGTGCAGATCGCCGTTACATCGACGCTCATGATTTTCGCTATTCCGGCTCTTGATCTTCCGATCCCGATGGCCGGTGGTCTGGCGCATCTGTTTGCCGTGATCCTTGTTCTGGCTTTCGGGCTGGGGCTGATGAAAAGCGCGCGCGTCGGCGCCACAAGCTATATCTCGCATCTCGATGCCTCAGCCGATGATCGCGAAGAAGATATTCTTGGGCGCAAACACCTGACACAGGTCCGGCTGTTACAGCGGATGGCGGAAATCATTATCGGCGTGCTGACGATCGGCGCGGCGCTGATGACGTTTGATCCCGTACGGCAATACGGCCTCAGTCTGCTCGCCTCGGCCGGTGCCGCGTCGATTATCGTCGGCTTCGCAGCCCGGTCGGTTCTTACCAATCTTATCGCCGGCGCTCAGATTGCGGTTACGCAACCCATCCGCATGGGCGATATGATCGCTTTCAACGGGGACTGGACCTGGGTCGAGGAGATCAATTCGACCTATGTGGTGCTGCGTTGCTGGGATAAGCGGCGCAGAATTGTGCCTCTGTCCTATTTTCTCGATAATCCTTTTGAGAACTGGACTTACAACTCTGCCGAGCTGGTCGGGGCTGTCTATCTCTACCTCGATTTTCTGGCGCCGATGGACATGATCCGGACGCGGCTTGCGGAGATCGTTGAGGCCTGTCCGGAATGGAATGGCAAGGATTTCAGCGTACAGGTCGCCGATGCCAGCGAGCGGACCATCATGATTCGCATTACCGCCGGTGCGCGTACTGCCGTTCGCAGCTGGGATCTGCGCTGTGCGATACGCGAGAGGATCGTGTCCTGGATACGGCAAAACTGCCCGGAAGCATTTCCGCAGACACGTTTCTCCGCTCACGCGTCGGAAGAACGTGATCGTCCGTGGGGATACGACGGACCTTCCACGCTCCGGCCGGGGATCGAGGGACGGCCGGGCCGCTGATCCGGCGCTGGCGCCGGAGACACGGATTACCCGCATTGAAAGCCCGTTGTCGCGCTGGTAAGCGTGCGTCATCGGTTTATGTCTTGAGCTGGGTCCTGAGCTGGCCATTTTTCTGATCGGGTTCGCACGCTCAGGCGGTGATTCCTGGAACCTGTTTACAATGCCGGAGCGAGGCGACACGTTCCGGCTGCCGTAGTCTCTGAGAAGAGACGCGATCTTGCCGGAGACTCTCATGAGCACAAAGAAACTGCTGATCCTGCCCGGTGACGGCATTGGTCCCGAAGTCATGCGCGAAGTCGCACGTGTTGCCGCATGGCTTGGCAGGCGTCGCGGAATTACGTTCGATATTTCCGAGGATCTGGTCGGAGGGACCTCTCTGGCAGAATATGGTGTGCCGATCCGTGAGGAGGTCATTCAGAAAGCACGTGAAGCTGATGCCGTGCTGTTCGGTTCGGTGGGTGATCCGAAATGGGCGCATGTCGGGTTCGATAAGCGTCCTGAGATCGCGATCCTGAAGCTTCGCCAGGAACTTGGGCTGTTTGCCAATCTGCGTCCGGCGAAGGTGTTCGATGCGCTGGTGGATGCCAGCACGCTGAAGCCGGATGTCGTGAAAGGTCTCGACATCATGATCGTCCGCGAAACGGTGGGCGGCATTTATTTCGGAGAGCCTCGCGGGATTGAGACACTGCCGGACGGCCAGCGGCGCGGAATCAATACCGAGGTTTATACAACGCACGAAATCGAGCGTGTCGCGCGTGTCGCTTTTGATCTTGCGCGCAAACGGCAGAATTCTGTCTGTTCAGTCGAAAAATGCAATGTGATGGAGAGCGGGCTGCTCTGGAAAGAGGTTGTGACAGACCTTCATGCCCGTGAATACGCTGACGTCACTCTGTCGCATATGCTGGCCGATAACTGCGCCATGCAGCTGGTCCGTAATCCGCGACAGTTCGATGTCATCGTGACCGGCAATCTGTTCGGTGACCTGCTGTCTGATCTGGCCTCAATGCTGACCGGAAGCCTCGGGATGCTGCCTTCCGCGACGCTGGGCGCCGTGCATTCCGATGGGCGTCGCCCGGCGCTGTATGAGCCGATTCATGGCAGCGCTCCGGATATCGCGGGGCGTGGTATTGCCAATCCGATCGCGCAGATTCTCTCATTCGCGATGCTTTTGCGGTACTCGTTTGGCATGCAGGCGGAGTCTGACATGATTGAGAACGCTGTTGCCGCCATGCTGGGGACGGGTCTGCGTACGGCTGACATTATGAGCGAGGGTATGGCGCGAGTCGGCACGGATGTAATGGGGGACGCCATTGTCCGTGAGCTGGACAAGCTGCAGGGGTGAACGAAAAGTGGGGTTTCCGTCTGTCCGGACGGTAATTTCAGGGGGCAGTCCTGAAATCAGGTGCAGACCGAAAGTCTGTTCAGTCTGATTTTACAGGACAGGCAGGTTGTCGAAGGTCCGGTGTTTTCGGATTATGAAAAGACCGGATCGAGATAGGGGCTGGACGCGTCGAAAAAGAGCCTGTTGGTGGTGAGTTCGGCGGAAATCACCCGCAGACTGGCCAGGGCACGGAGAATTTCGACACGCTGTGACAGGTTGGTTTCGACCTGTTCCTGGCGCTCCAGAGAAATCACCGCAAGGCGTGTGGCTCTTTCAGTACGGCCGTAATGGCCCCCGTAACGACCGGTAAACTGCGCCATCCTGGCCAGCATCTGCTGCACGTCATGGGCTGCCGCCGGTGGCAGTTCGGCGCGTGTCAGAATGCCGCGCAGGTTCAGGATCGCAAGTCCGACCGTCATTCCCGACAGCACGCCGCTGAGATATGCGTCGATGACCGGGCCGCGCCGCCCGGCGACCGTATTCAGCAGCCGGACCATACGCTCGACGCTGATCCCCACGACATCCCTGGGCAGGGCCGGATGGGGTTTGCGGGCAAGATTACGCAATCCCCGGAGAATCTGCTGCCGCATATCCCAGCGAACGCCGTCAGGATCAAGTGGCAGAAAAACGCGGTACATCCAGGTGCAGAATGCCATAGCAAGGCAAAGCGGCATGGCGGTGTTAAAAAACAGAATTTCGTCCGTGCGGCCCTGATTGAGGGGAGCTACGAGGATGGTCAGGAACAGATTGTAGGCGACTGCTCCGAGAATCATCGACGGATTGGCGAATGCCAGACCGCCGATCATCATGAACGGCACGAAGGCTGCCGCCAGCATTTCATAGACCGTGACAGCGGGCACCACCCAAAAGGTAATGAGCATGGCGACGGCGGAGACGCACAGGGCGCCGTGCAGAAAGGCGCGGCTGGCCATGGCGGGTGTTTCGAGGGTTGAAAACAGCGCGCAGACGATACAGACGAACATCACGAAAACAATTCCGTCCGGCCATGCCGTGGCAAACCAGAAAACGCCGGCCAGGAATATGGACACGCTGGCCCGCAGGCTGTTGGCGAAGGCGATACGCCAGTCACGCCAGGTGCGCATGGCGAAATGGAACCGGTCGTGAGGTAACGGATTGCGGCTGGCTTCGAACTGAGTGAGGGCTTCCTGGAGCTGGTCAAGCATATCACCGAGCACGTGGAGCGCCTGGCCTTCCCGTGTAACGGCGATTTCGGCTGCGGCTTTCACGGGCGGATGTGTGACCATATTCATTTCGATGTCGAGGCAGGTCGCGGCATCGAGACGGCAATCGGCGCGCAGGGAGGCGAGTTCGGCCATCAGGCCCGGAAATTCCGGCGGATCCTTCAGACGGTCGGGCAGCGACAGCAGGAAATCGTGACTTCGATCGGCGACCTTTTGCCACGTTGTTCCGTAACTTGAAGGATCGTCCATCAGGGCCGACAGATCGAGTGCGCGGGAAAACAGAGCGGCTATATCCGAGAGGGCGGCGCGGGCGTGGTCACCCTCGTGGCCATGCTTACCCATTTCGATTTCCGCGAACTCGATCTGATCCCCCAGCGAGGCCAGTGAGGCGAGCATCTCCGGTGAGTTTCGGAGCGCCTTCCGGTCGCCTGTCAGAGTCATGGCGAGAGCCTGGGCGGCATTGCCGACGGCATTGATGAAATTGCCCGCGAGACGTTCCCGGGCGCGTTCGTTCAGGCGGAACTGGAACAGCGAGGACAGGACGGTTTCAATGACGACGCCAAGCGTAATATAGGTCGCGCGCGACATCGCGATCATGAAGATATGGTCGGGATCGGCGGAACCGTCCAGCGCGATGATGGCGACGGTGAAGCCGCTCGCCCGCATGCCGTGGATACGATAGTTGGTCATGGTCGCGGGACCGGGCAGCAGAGTGCCGATAAAGCAGAACGAGCCGATGCAGGTCGCGAGCAGCAGGATGAACAGCAGCGGCTGCTGCGGTGAGATGGCGACAATTCCAATGGCCGCGAGTGTTCCGACCACCATGCCGAACATATGCCAGCGGGCTTTGGCGAGAGACTTGCCGCGGGAGCCCTGGGCGATCATCCAGACCGTCAGCGCAGCCCATTGCGGGCTGCCGAGCTCCCACCACAGAGCAATGCCGAGTGCAATCAGAGAGGCGATGGTGGTACGAAGCGCGTAACCGAAATTGTAGAGATTCGGCGCGATGAGCCAGCGGACATGCGCAAACAGCCTTGGCAGAAGCGGCGCCGACAGGCCCGTGCGGGCCAGAAAGTTTGTCAGGAGGGCCGTGAAGGGCCTTTTTTTGGGGATCGCCCCATCACTCATGCCCATGCCTCGTGCATCTGGTGTAAGCAAACATCATGATGCCCGCTTACACCATGCCCGGTTTAACCATGTATTGGTGAAACGAATAACTCAATTTCCTGAAGAGTGGGAAATAACAGTGGCGACAGTGGTGGATTTTATGATTGTCCGGCCAGCATTGCTTTATTCATCGTAGGACAGCAGGGCGTGAACGGGAATATCCAGTTTTTCACGTCCTCCGAGCGATGTCAGTTCGACAAGGACTGACGCTCCGACGACTTCGGCTCCGGCTTTGCGCAGGAGGGCGACGGAGGCGGCGAGCGTACCGCCGGTGGCAAGCAGGTCATCTGTGACGACGACGCGCTGGCCGGGCAGGATGGCATCGGCCTGAATATGCAGGCTGTCGCTGCCGTATTCCAGCGCATAGGTCAGGGAGATCGTGTCTCCGGGGAGTTTTCCCGGTTTGCGGAGCATGATCAGACCGCAGCCGAGGCGCGTCGAGAGTGGGGCCGCGGTCAGAAAGCCACGCGATTCGATGGCCGCGAGCTGATCGGGCTGCCATGGTGACACAGCATGCGCCATGCGGGCGGTCGCAAGCTGCCACGCGTCAGCGTTCCGGAGCAGGGTTGAGATATCGTAGAAAAGAATACCGGGCTTCGGAAAATCCGGGATGCCGCGAATATACTGTCTGAGGTCAATGTCCTGCATGATGCCGTGCCTGAAGCGGGTTGATCGGACAGTCCGCTTCAGGGCCAGAACCGCCCTTAATGCGTGTGAAACAGGAACTGTTTCTCAGGGGACGGAATGACTGCTGCGGCTGAGGCGCGGACACTAGCTTCTGACAGACTCTCCCGCAACCTTGCGACGGCACCTTATATCCGATGGCCTGAGTGAGGTTTCCAGCTGCGGAAGCTGCGGTCAGGAGGCGACTTTCTCGCCCATGACCGCGGCCACCGCCTTCAGGAAACCTTCGCGGCGAAAGGGTTTTGGCAAAAGGCGGGCATTTTGGGGCGCTGCTGCGGGACGCGGCATGTCTGCTGTGAAGTCACCGGACATGCAGACAATGCCAAGATCCGGCAGCCGCTCTGCCAGGAGGTGCGCGAGACGGAAACCATCCAATGGTCCGGGCAGCTGCACGTCGGTGACCAGCAGATCGTAATGATTGCCGGCTTCGGTCACCAGATCGAACGCGGCTTCACCGTCAGCCGCCTCACTGACGCGGTAGTCAGCGAGGCCCAGAATGGTCGCCACGATGTCCCGGATGGCCGGATCGTCCTCGACCACCAGCGCCTTGAGAGCGGTTTTCGCCGCCGGCGCTTCGGCTTTTACGAGCGCTGGCGAGGAGGGAGCGCTGATGCTTGCACGCGGCAGCCAGAGCGTGACCTGAGAGCCGTGTTGCGGGGCTGACGATACGACGACGCGGCCGCCGGAATGATGGGCGAAACTGACGACCATGGCCATTCCGAGGCCCGTGCCGGCGCCTTCCTCCTTGGTGGTGAAGAAGGGTTCGAAGAGCTGCTGCAGAATTTCGGGTCCCATGCCGCAGCCGGAGTCGGTGACATCGATCCGGACCCAGGCTCCGGCCGCCAGCGGTGAGCTGTCGGATGTAACCCGCAATCCCCGGTCATTCTCGACCGGCAGGGTCAGAAGATCCACGCCGGCGGGGAAGGTGACATTCGTGGCCTGGATACGGACCGTCCCGCCTTTCGGCATGGCGTCGCGCGCATTGATGGCGAGGTTGAGAAGCGCGCTTTCCAGCTGTGCGGGATTGACCTGCACAGGCCAGATTGTGCTGGCGTCCGCGCATTCGACGGTAATGCGGGGACCGATGACCCGAGCGAGCAGGCCGGCTGTCAGCAGGAAGATATCGGCGGGCCGCACCATATCGGGCGCCGGTCTGTCGCGGCGCATGAAGGAAAGCAGCTGCCCCGTCAGCGTCTCGGAACGCCGGGCGGCATGAGTTGCGGCGTCAATGCAGCGTTGCCGGCGGGAGGGGTCCTGCGACTGGTCGGCTTCTGTCGCGAGTTCGAGATTGCCGAGAATGACGGTGAGCAGGTTCTTGAAGTCGTGTGCGATGCCGGCTGTCAGCTGGCCGACGGCGCGGAGTTTCTGTGCCTCGCCGAGTGCGCGTTCGCTTCGCAGGCGCAGCGTGATGTCGTTGGCTGTCAGCACGAAGCCGCGTCGGTCATCGACATCGACGCTGCCGTCCGGGGCGAAAAAGAGCGTGCGGCACAGTTCGAGATCGGCGTCGTTGATGCCCTTGCATTCGGCCACGACAGGCGGCGCTCCTTTTCCGTTCGAAAGGGCGCGTTCCACGTGGGAGAGGGGTTCGAGCAGGGGGCGTCCGTCGACAATGAGGGCCGCGCTGAGGTCGTCGTATGACAGGCCGGCGCGCAGAAAACCTTCTTTCAGACCGAGGATGGCGCTGAGCCGGTCATTCCAGTGTCTGAGCTCGCCATCGGTGCTGAATACGGCGACGCCGATCGTCAGGCTGTCCAGAACGGCGCGAAGCTGAAGGGCCAGATTACGATTTCTCGCCTCGGCCCGGGCGGCTGCGAGTGAGGTCCGGTCCAGAATCCATCCGGCCGTGATCATGACGAGGACACCGATGATGATGCCCAGTACGTCGAGCCGTTTCTGCCAGCTCGTGTTTCGCAGCATGTCGGCAAGGCGGCCGGCGCGCTCTTCCGTGTCGGCGCTGCTCAGCCGCGTGAGGGCCAGGTCGAGATTCCCGAGAACGATATCGGTATCCGCGCGGCGGAGAGCGTCTTCCGGGGCGGTTTTCCAGGAGGCGATCTGGTCGAAGGCGGTGCGGGCCTGGTCCAGGCTGGGTGTGTTCGTGCGGTTGAGCCGCTCCTGCAGGCGCTCGACAGCCGGGAAGCCGGCGCGGGCATCCGCGATGCGGTCGATGGAACTGATGAAGCAGGCCCGGTTGTCCGGGTTCCGGGTGGCAAGCCAGGCGAAGTGACATCGCCGCGCTTCGTTGACCGCGCGGTCAACAGAGTGAATGAACTGGTCTGATCCGACGCTCTGTCTGTCGATCTGGCCGTGCCGGGCCATTTCGTTCCCCAGCTGCATGGCCAGGGTGCCGAATGTGACAATAAGCAGAGCCGCTCCGAGGAGCGCGAGCACATGGGCCCGTTTGGCTGGGTGGCGCGCCATCTGTTGTTCCGTCGGTATTCGCGGGACGATACCCTCGCCATATCGCGGGCGCCGTCAAGTCCTGATCAGCTGTGCCGGGGTCTCAGCGGGAGCGCGGCCACCATCATCAGGGCGCCGAGAAGCATTCCGGTTGCCATCGGAACGGGGGTGCCGGTCGGCATAAGCCCGATCAGGATGCCGGCCACCGACCCGAAAACGTACTGCATGGTGCCGGCCAGGGCTGAGGCGGCGCCCGCGACTTCAGCATGTTCGGCCAGCGCGCCCATGGTGGCGTTCGGATAGATCAGGCCGGTCGCTCCGAGCGTGACGACCATGGTTGCGATCAGGACGATGACGACCGGCTGCAGACCGCCCTGCGTGACGGGGTGTTTCGCGACCCAGACTGACACCACCATGAGGGCGACGGCGCCGATGGCGGAGGTGAGGACCGAGACGGTGAGGATTTTGCCGGGGTCGAAGCGGCCCACGAGCGCTCCGTTGATCTGTGACGCTCCGATCATGAACACGGCGAACACACCGAACAGCATCGAAAAATGCAGGGGGGTGAACCTGAATACGACGATGAAGACTGCGGATGCGGCGGTCAGATAGCTGAATGACATGAAGGTTGAGAAACCGGCGATCAGGGCGTGGGACAGAAAGTCCCGGTGGCTGAGGAGCGACAGGTATCGTGTGAGCAGGGTCATCGGGGAGAGCCGTGCCCGGCGCATGGGCGCCAGGGTTTCCGGCAGCACGCGGACCACGAGCAGGACGCAGATGAGGCCGTATGCCGCGGAGGCCCAGAAGATCACCCGCCATGAGACCCAGGTGACCACGATGCCGCCGAGCATCGGGGCCAGGATGGGGACGACGCCCATGACCATGACGAGTTTGGACATCATCCGCGCGCCTTCGCGCCGGTCGGGGACGAGATCGCGCACGCAGGCTGTCGGGATGACGAGGCTGGCGGAGGCGCCGATGGAAGCGACGAATCGCGCGGCGCTGAAGGTCAGGATATCCGGGGCGGCGGCGCAGACGGCGGAGGCCAGCGCGAAGATGGCGTTGCCGGCGATCAGCGGCATGCGCCGGCCGTAGCGGTCGGACATGGGACCGACGGTGAGCTGGCCGATGGCGAGGCCTGCAAACCAGATCGACAGGGTCATCTGCACGGAGCCGAGCGAGGTGTGCAGGGACCGCTCCATGGCCGGGAAGGCGGGGAGGTAGATATCGGTCGAGATCGGGCCGACGGCGGTCAGGAATCCGAGCAGGACGGGGAGCCACCAGGCCGTGGCCGAGGGGGTCTCATAGGTGCGGCCGGCCCCGGTAAGGGACGGGCGGACATCAGAGGCCATGCGGACGCTCCGGTTTTCTGTTGGCTGTGAAAAGGTGGTGTAGGGTGGACGGAAACGGATTTGACCCCGTCAATCCGCGATGGCAGCCCTGCCGGGAGGGGAAGCCGGGTTCCCGGACCGGTGATCTGCCGGCGCTCTCCTAAGGCGTGAGGCCCCTGGCTGGCAAGTCATTACCCGCACGGATCAGAAGGACGGCTCAGGAAGACGGGCGGATCAGTCCGGTTCCGGATGGAGCGGGTGTGAGCTCCGGCGCGGTGCGGCGCAGCAGCCACAGGCCGAGTGCTCCTGAAACGGCGAACAGCACGATTGCGACGAGAATGCGGTCTGTGCCATCGATCTTCGCTCCCGAGCCAAGCAGCACGAAGATCATCGTCTGCGGCAGGCTGCCGATAAGGGTCGCCATGGCGAAAGGCATGGCTGCGATGCCGGATAGTCCGGCAAACAGATTAAGAAGCAGAGAAGAGCCGACCGGAAGAAGCCTCAGCGTGATGACTGACGCGAAGGGGTGGTGCCGTAATGTCCGCTTCATTCGAAAAAGCCGTGCCTTTATGCCGCGCCGCGCCTCCGGGGTTGCTTCGCTGCCTTCCAGGCGCCTGGTTGCCCAGGCGCGGCCGCCCCAGCGCGCCCAGCCATAGCAACTCATGGAACCGGCGGTGGTTGCGAGGGTGGCGAGGAATGAGCCTTCCCAGAAGCCGTAGGTCAGTCCGGCGGCGAAACACAGGATCTGCCTTGGCAGGCCGAACAGGCACCAGACTGTTCCGGCGAGGCAGAACAGGAGGCGCCCGGTCAGTCCGTGGCGGAGTGTTCCGGTATTGTCGAGAACATGTCTGAGGGCCGGGGTTTCGCGGAAGAGCACCGCGCCGGCGGTCAGCAGGAGCAGCATCAGGGCGGGGCGGATCAGGGTTGCGAGAAGCGCCGGCCGGCCCGCTTCGTGGTCCGGGTCTGTCTCGCCGCGACCGGCCTGTGAGCCATGCCGGGCATTCAGATCTGACGCTTTGTGCATCAGGCGCGGTAACACCTCCTTGCTCAGCGTTGCAAGTGCGCGTTAAACGGCGCCATGCCTGATACGATTTCTCCCTCCTCCGCGACTGCCCGGACTCCTGATGCGACCGTTATCGACGGGATGAGCATTCGCGACCGGCGGCGGGTTTCCAACTGGCTGCTGACCATCTGCGTCATGCTGCTGGGGATGATTGCGCTTGGCGGCGCCACGCGGCTGACCGGTTCGGGTCTGTCGATCATGGACTGGCGCCCGGTGACGGGGATGATCCCGCCGCTGAGTCATGCGGAGTGGGAGCGGCAGTTCGCGCTGTATCAGAACATCCCGCAGTACAAAATTCTGCATGACGGGTTCGGGCTGGCGGGGTTTCAGAAGATTTTCTGGCTGGAGTGGACGCACCGGTTCTGGGGGCGGATCATCGGGATCTATCTGATGGTGCGGCTGGTGATGTTCGCGGTGCAGGGCGTTCTGACGCGGGGGCTGATCATCCGGCTGGTGGTGTTCTTTGTGCTGGGCGGGCTTCAGGGCGCGATCGGCTGGTTCATGGTGGCGTCGGGCTTTCGCGAGGGCAGCACGGCGGTGGAGCCGGTGCGGCTGGTGCTGCATCTGAGCGCGGCGCTGATTCTGTATGTCGCCATTCTGTGGACGGCGCTGTCAGTACGGTGGCCGCGGGCTGAGGCTGTGCCTGATCTGGCGGCCGGCCGCCGGACGCGGGGGCTGCTGCACGGGGCGCTGGGGCTGGTGGCGCTGACGATCATTGCCGGCGGGTTCACGGCGGGGACGCATGCGGGGTTTGTGTTCAATACCTTCCCGCTGATGGACGGGCATCTGATCCCTGAGGGCTATGCGAAGCTGTCGCCGTTCTGGTTCAACTGGATTGCGAATATTCCGGCCGTGCAGTTCGATCATCGTCTGCTGGCGACCGTGACCGTGCTGATGATCGGGGCGGTTGTGCTGTCGGGCGTACGGGCGAATCTTGGGCCGCGGGCTCATGCGGGTGTGGCGCTGCTCGGCTGGGCGGTGCTGATCCAGTATGCGCTGGGCGTGACGACGCTGCTGCTGGTCGTGCCGGTCTGGGCGGGCACGGTGCATCAGACCTTTGCGGCGGTGCTGCTGGGCATCGGGGTGTTCACGATGCATGCGCTGCGCGGGGCGAAGCGGGGGCGGGTGGTTTCCGGCGGCTGAGAGGCCGGCGGGAGGCTGTTCGGCATCGGGGTCTGGTTTCTTCCGGGTTTTGTGGTGTGGTCAGGGGACGTGTCTCCGTGCTGCGGGTCCAGGGGTTTTTGTTGTGGGTTCGTTTCGGGGACGGGGCGGCTGGGGGGCTGGGGGGCTGATTCCAGAGAGTTATGGACAGTTTTGTTTCTTTTGTGGAATGAAAAAGCTGTTTGTTTGCAAGTGGTTCGGGCTGAGTTTGACCAGATCAGGGGTGACTGTTTTCCAGATGGATGGGGGCAGGAGGGCTTGTTCCGGCAGGGCGGATGTGCGGTCTTTTGGTGGTTTCGGGGCAGGAGGACGTGTCTCTGCCGGGAAAGGCCAGAGGTTTTTCGTCCCGGGGATGATGAAAGGCTTCGGACAGTCCGAGGCTTTGCAGACGCAAGGCCTGTAGAGACGCGGTTTTCCGGGCTTTGTCCCAGGTTCTGCAAAAGAACGCGGTCTCTCTGATTCCGATATGTTTGTAAAATGGGATGAAAGAATCGTTGCACGAATCGTGCCTTTGCGTGACGATTTTTTCGGATGTGGAACGAATCTGTGTCCGGGGAGCATGTAGTTTGCTTCCGATCGGCTCAGAGAACGGATGTTATACAAACGCCGTATGAAGCGTCGGCAGCCAGACATTCCGTTTCCTGGTCTGGAGGGATTATGTAATCTGGCTGATTGCGGTGGTATTTCTGAGCGTGAAGTATGCGAATGCTGTGATGTGTATGACAGCGAGGACTGAAGCGTAGTGTTCGTAATCCCTCATGCATCTCCGGCATGTTTGATGATTTCGAATGTGATATTCTGTTTTTCAGGGGCTTGTGCCGTTTTTGATCCGGTATAGTTCTGATCAGCCCATGCCAGTTCGACATTTCCCTGAGTGGTCTGCGGAATGGTTTCAGCCAGTCGTCCGGCTTCTGCCCGTCATCTCTGTTTGTCGGGGTTATGTGTAAAGTCAGAAGATGTCTGGGGGTATCGGCCGCCATGTGTGGCTTCGGTTTTTTTCGCGCTATCATACCTGCTTCGGGGGCCGCTCTCCGGTGCAGATCGCAGCGTCCGGATGCAATACGCAGCATAATCCGCAGAGCATGATGGCGCTGTTCCGTGGCTTCTTCCATCAGAAGCTGATACGGAACAATCAGAGAGCGCACTCCTCGTCGCTGATATCAGACTGATACGGTCTTAGTGCAGTAATCATCCATTTCTGCTGCGTCGGTCGTGCCAGAAAGTACATAACACTCTCTGGATATATTTCGGGTTAAGGTTGATATAATCGTCAAAATTTGCTTTAGAAAGAAGCGTATGCCTTGAAGATAGAAGAGCTGGCAATCAATCAGGCTGTTTTTCACTCTGGAGAGTAAATTTCTTGCAGAAGATTACAATTTCGATTGCTATGGCCACTTATAATGGAGCGCTCTTTCTGGAAGAGCAGTTACGCTCCCTGGCTGAACAGAGTTTTCTTCCATATGAACTGGTTGTCTGCGACGATGGTTCCAGGGACGAAACTATTGATATTCTGAGAAATTTTGCGCAGTCCTCTCCCTTTCCTGTGCGCATCCTGCAGAACGAGACCAATCTTGGTTACGCTGATAATTTCATGAAGGCTTCCGCTCTCTGTGAGGGAGACTATGTTGCCTTTTGTGATCAGGATGATATCTGGAATTCTGAAAAACTTGAGGTTGCTGCTAACGCGTTTATAAACAGTCAGGTCATGCTGTTTTCTCATGGCTGTCAGCTTATTTCTGCCTCGGGGGCAGCACTTCGGGATCCTGAATACGTAATACCGGATGGTTGCTATCGACTTGCAGACCTTGATCCGCTGAACGCTTTTTTTGGATTTTCCTGTGTATTTCGACGCTCTCTTCTTGCATTGTGGGATTCCGGAAAACGCCCGATTGATTTAATAAGTGACGGGCGACTGCTGGCACATGATCGCTGGATATATTTTCTTGCAACAAGCACGGGTCTGGTCGTTTATAACTCTCGTCCGCTTGCGCTTTATCGTCAGCATGGGAATAACTTTGCTGGCAGTGAGGAATTCAGAAAAAAGAGTAAATTTTCAGTAATTAAAAGTGTTTTTTATAAATATAATAATTACATATACAAGAGAAGTGAAATTTCTCGTGTGATGAATGATGTTGTTATACATCTTTCTGAATGCGGTGAAGCATATGAAGATAATTATCTTCTTTCTGTTTACAAAGATATGTCCGGGTTTTACAGATCAAGACTTGAATTGTTTCGGAAGCCTCGATTTTCTGCGCTTGTTGACGTATTGAAACTCAAATTTTCCGGGCTTTACGACTTGCCTCGGCGTTACAGCAACAATCGAGCATTCTGGGAGGATATTATCGCTATTATTATAGCGCGCCGCACAAAATAATTGGTTCGTATGTCGTTAAAAAACTATTAAATACTTCCGTATGCGGGAAGCGCACGTCTGTTGTCCCTGGGGCGTATTGTCAGTCAGGGTCCGGCGGCATTGGCCTTGTCCTCCATTCGATCTGTGATGTTTTTCCTTTTTGTCAGGAAGGAAGATGAACACGGAGTGATGGTCAATGGGAGCGGAAAAAGAGGATGGGTGAGGTCGGCGTCGTAACTGACAACTGATCAGCGGGCCGGTATTGCCGACGCAGAACCTTTGCTGAATGAAGGCGTTCCCAATAGCTTATACCGCTGATTTGCTCATCAAAAAGTTCAAAGAACAGACTGTCGTTCCGGTCATTTTATCAAAGAAGAACTACCGTAATACACGTAAAATTCGTTTCTCATTTTAAAAAGAGAGAAACGAAATCGAAGCTTCTTCGGAAGACTGAGGCAGTTCAGGAGCATCGCAATACGTTATGACAAGCTGAAATCATCTTTTTCTCAATGCCGTCCAGCTTGTTTTCGCCGCCATCGGTGTCAGCCGACGAAATGCCCAGGGTATGATATTCGACTGACCGCTATAAAGGTGAAACCGATTATATTACCTAAAGGTTTCCAAAGGCGAGCCTTTGGCGGGGTTCGGGGCGGAGCCCCCGGAGTGGTCCCCGCCGGGAGATGAAGGTCAGGTGTTGGCGTCGGTGCCGGGGGCGCCGGTGAGGTCGATGAGCCAGTGGGCGACGGACTCGCCGAGGAGTTTGTAGCCGAAATCCTGCATGTGGAGGTTATCGGGGGAGAGGTCTTCCCGGGTGACGTTGTATTCGGCGCACCAGGATTTCATGCGGGTGTACCGGTCGAAGTAGGGGATTCCCATTTCGAGGGCGAGGGCGGCGGGGGCGTCGCGGAAGGGGGGGAAGGTGGGGCATTCCTCCAGCATTTTGCACCACTGGGGGCCGATCATGGCGAGGTCGCTGCCGTGGCGGCGGAGGGTGTTCAGATCGTCGCGGGTGGTGTCGATAAAGTAGGAGACCGGGACGTTCTGCCAGGCGTCATTGGTGCCGCCCTGCCAGATGACGAGGTCGGCTTTGTCGTCGATGACCTGCTGAAGGCGGTCGTGCATTTCGCGGGCGCCGTTGCCGCCGATGCCGCGGTTGATGACGGTGAGGCCGCCGGGCGCATAGGGGGCGAAGGTGCGTTCGAAGACGGGGCCGAAGCCGTGGTCGGGGGTGCTGGCGCCGACGCCTTCCGTGGTGGAGGAGCCGAAGAGGCAGATGCGGACGGGCTCGCCGGCGGTGAGGAGGCGGGTGAAATGCGGGAAATGCGTCATGCGCGGGGGTTCCTGTGTGGTGATCCGTAAAAAGAGGCCAGGGCGCTGCCCTGGGACCCGGCAAAGGTCGGGGACCTTTGCAAACCGGTTTGCTGAATGAGTGCGGGGTGGGGCTGGGGGAGCCCTGCTGTCTGGCGGGAGTTATGCAGCGGCGACTGGCGCTGATTTTCGGAGCTTTGCCCCGGACCCCACAAAGGGACGTGGTCCCTTTGATCCCGGTTTGTCTGAATAAAAGCGGTGTCCGGAGGCCTGCGGCCTCTGGTGGGGGTTCGGGGGCGAAGTCCCTGAGACCGGAGCGTCATCTCACGCGGCTGCCGTTGCTGCTCTGGCTCGGGCGCGGGCCTCGTTGCGTTTGCGTTCGTAGACGACGGTGACGCCGTAGAGGATGGCGAGGCCGGTGACGTTGATGACGATCTGGAAAGGCCAGGCGTCGCCGAAGGTGGTGAAGATCAGGCGGCCGAACAGGTCGAGGATGGTGCCGACGGTGAAGACTTCGAGCGAGTGGCGGCCGCAGAGGGCGAGGGCCTGGCCGAGGCGGGTTTCGGAGAAGCGGCGGGCGAGGGGTGAGGACTGGACGAGGTAGAAGATGGCCATGACGTCGAGCAGGCGCAGCGGGGCGAGGGTGCTTTTGTCGGGCGAGGGGACGGCGAGGGGGGCGATGACGGGGAGGCCCCACTGCGCCCAGGGGAAGGCTTCGACGAGGGAGAAGGTGAGGTAGAGGCCGCAGGCGATTTTCAGCCAGGGGAAGGCGGGGAGATCGCCGTTGTGGCGGCCGGCCTCGATGGCGGCGGAGGCGCCGAGAACGAAGAGGAACTGCCAGGCGAGGGGGTCGAAATACCAGCCGTCGGGGTCAAGCCAGTTGGGGAAGTTGATGTCCGGGTTGATGTTGATGAGCGCCCAGAGGGCCATGCTGAGGGCGAGGGCGAGGAAGCGGTTGGCGCGGATGAGGACATAGAGCAGCGGGAAGGCGCCGAGCAGCACCATATAGAGCGGCAGGATGTTGAGGTTGGAGGGGAGGGCGTCGAGGAGGAGGACGCGCCAGAGGTCGGAGAAGCCGTGGGCGAGTTCGGGTTCGAGGAAATCGACAGGGACGGGGGAGTAATTGCGCCAGGTGCGGATGGTGACGACGCAGACGATGAGCATGAGGGTCTGGGCGAGATAGAGCCGTCCGCAGCGTTTGGCGATGCGGATGACGGTGATTTTCGCGCCGTTTTTGGGGAAGCCGCGGCCGTAGGCGAGCCAGGAGGCGTAACCGGCGAGGAGGACGAAGATTTCGGCGGCGTCGGCGAAGCCAAGATTGCGCAGGGTGAGCCGGTTGAGCAGGTTCTGCGGCATGTGGTCGACGAACATCATGAGCAGGGCGAGGCCGCGCAGGGCGTCGACGCGGTGGTCGCGGGTGCGGGTTCTGTCCGCCGGCGCGGAGGCCGGGTTCGTGTCTGCGGCTTTACCGGTCGCTGCTTTGCCCGCCGCTGCTTTACTGTCCGTCGCACTGTCTGCTGGCGCCGTTCCGGGCGCGGCGGGGCGCCTGTCGGCGCCTGTGGCCGCGTCCGGTGGCGCGGAGCGGTCTGTCCCGGAAGCGGATAAGGAGACGGAGGAGGGCGAGAGCGTCATATCCTGTCCTGCGCGTGCACTGTTCCGGGTGGGGGGTGGCGCCGCGCTGTATATCGGCTGGCGGCGGATGGATGGCCAGCATGGTTGCGCTTTCTTACACTACGGATAACGCTCTGATGGCCCCATATTGCGTGCAGGGCTGTTAAGCGCGGCTGGCAGGCGACCCGGATTTTCGCCATACAGCCGGATGACGGACGCAACCGGTGACACAGAAAAAGGGCATGGTCATGACGGAGATACATATTCCTGCACGGGAAGACGTCGCGCGTGTTCTTGGTGGAATGATGGATGGCGCGACCGGGAAGCCGCTGCCGGAGCTGGCCCGGCTGGAGGCCTGTCAGGTCGCGGATGGTCGTCTGCGGGTGACGCTGGCGGTTTCGTCCGACATGGCGCGGCAGCTTGGCCCGACGGTGACGCGGGCGGAGGAGGCGCTGTCGACGGCGTTCGCGCCGCTGACGGCGTCGATTCTGCTGACCGCACATCGTGACGCGCCTTCCGGGCCGGCCAGCGGGGGGACTGCCGGGGCGGCACCGGCGGCGCCTGCTCAGGCGGCTGGGGGACACCGGCCGCTGGGTGGTGTGGGACGGAAGCCTGGTGCGGGGGGTGCGCCGGCGGAGCGTCTTCTGCCTCAGGTTGGCGCTGTAATTGCGGTGGCGTCCGGCAAGGGGGGCGTGGGCAAATCCACGACGGCGGTGAATCTGGCGGTCGGGCTCGGGATGGAGGGTCTGTCGGTCGGGCTGATGGATGCGGATGTGCATGGTCCGTCGCTGCCGCGGATGCTGGGCACGGCCGGGAAGCCGGAGGTGCGGGACGGGCTGCTGATGCCGGTTCAGGCCTGGGGGATCAGCGCGATGTCGATCGGGATGCTGGTGGACGAGACGCAGGCGATGATCTGGCGCGGGCCGATGGTGATGGGGGCGATCAACCAGTTGCTGGGGGATGTGGCCTGGGGCGATCTGGATGTGCTGGTGATCGACATGCCGCCGGGGACGGGGGATGCGCAGCTCACTCTGGCGCAGAAGGCGGTTCTGTCGGGGGCGATCATTGTTTCGACGCCGCAGGACATTGCGCTTCTGGATGCGCGGCGCGGGATTGCGATGTTTGAGAAGACGCGGGTTCCGGTGCTGGGGCTGGTGGAAAACATGTCCTATTTCTGCTGTCCGAACTGCGGGCACCGGACGGAGCTGTTCGGGCATGGCGGGGCGCGGGACGAGGCGATGCGGCTGAATGTGCCGTTTCTGGGTGAGATTCCGCTGCTGGCGGATATCCGGATGAGCGCGGACAGCGGGGTGCCGATTACGATCGGAGCGCCGGAGAGCGAGGCGGCGCAGGCGTACCGGATGCTGGCGGCGACGGTGGCCGGGACGATCCGGCGGATCGGGCGCGGGGTCCGGGTGTGAAGGGGTGCGGCGGCTGGCCGGGGGGTGCTGAGGGGAGCGGAGCGGCGGATGCGGCGTAAGGCTGGTCCGGGAAGGGCCTGTATTGCGCTCGTGTTTTGCGGTGCGGTGGCTGCGCTGACCGGGGTGGCGCGGGCGGCGGACGCGGGAAATGTCCCCGGGGCAGATGCGGGGCATCGCGGGGGCACGTTGCGGCTGGTGGCGTCCGCTTCTGCCGGCACGCTTGATCCGCAGATCAACTATTCCGCGCAGTATATCGATCTGTTTGCGAATGTGTATGACGGGCTGACGGGGTTTCGCAAATCCCTGGGCGATTCCGGCAATGATGTCGTGGCGGATCTCGCGGAGGCTTTGCCTGTGCCGCGGGATGGTGGCCGGACGTGGGTGTTTACGCTGCGGCGGGGCGTCCGGTTTTCGGACGGGCGGGAGGTGACGGTTGCGGATGTTGCGGCCTCGATGCGGCGTCTGTTCCGGATCGGCTCTCCGACGGCGGGGGCGTTTTATTCGGCGATTGTCGGTGCGGATCTCTGCATGAAGGCTCCGGAGCGGTGCATGCTGGAGGGCGGCGTGGTCACGGATGCGGAGCGGAACACGGTTACTTTTCATCTGACCGCGCCGGATAATGAATTTTTGCAGAAGCTGGCGTTCACGCATGCCAGTATTCTTCCGGCCGGGACGCCGGATCATGATATCGGGAACACTCCGGTGGCCGGGACGGGGCCTTACCGGATTGTGTCCTATGATCCGAATGGCGGGATGAGGCTGGAGCGCAATCCGTGGTTCCGGCTCTGGAGCGGGGATGCGCAGCCGGACGGTTATGCGGACCGGATCGAGTATACGTTCGGGATTCCGGACGAGAGTGCGGTGACGGCGGTGGAAAATGGTCAGTATGACTGGATGTATGACCAGCTTCCGCTGGACCGGCTTGGTGAGCTGGGGGCGCGTTTTACCAGCCAGACGCATGTGAGTCCGCATCCGGTTGCTTACTTTGCGCCGATGAATGTCAATATTCCGCCGTTCTCGAACGAGAAGGCGCGGCAGGCTGTGAATTATGCCATGGGGCGTAAGGCGATGGTCATTTTCTATGGCGGTTCCGCGCTGGCCCGGCCGCTCTGTGACATGATTCCGTCCGCGATTCAGGGGCATGTGGAGCTTTGTCCGTATTCCGCCGGGGCTGATTTCGGGCATCCGGCGGCCCGGTGGCAGGCTCCCGACCTGGAGCGGGCGAAGGCTCTGGTTCGGGAAAGCGGCACTGCCGGTCAGAAAGTTACGGTGATTGTCTCCAATGGCAGTGTTGATCTTGCGATGGGGAACTACATGCGAGACACGCTGGAGGAGATTGGCTACCGGGCTTCGGTGAGGGCGCTGAGTCCGGGGATTATGTTTCCCTATATTCAGAACAGCGCGAATCATGTGCAGATTTCTCTGAAGAGCTGGGCGGCGGATTATCCCTCGCCGTCGAATTTTCTCGATGCGCTGCTGGGGTGTGAGAATTTTCATCCGGGTTCGGACAGTTCGGTCAATATGCCGGGGTTTTGCGACCGGGCCGTGCAGGCGGTGATGGACCGGGCGAAATCGGATGTTTCGCTGTCGGCTGAGCAGACGCTGGAGCTCTGGCGTGAGGCGGATGCGCGTGTGATGCGGCTGTCGCCGATTGCGCCGGTTATTGAAATGAATGTGGTGTCGCTGACGTCACGCCGGCTGGGGAATTTTTTCTATACGAATGTGTACGGGCTGCTGTTTTCGAAGGTGTGGGTTCAGTAGGGGTATGCGCTGGGTCGGTCGGGTATGTCGCGATAAAACTGATAAAAGTTTTTGGTGAAGCTTTTTTCAAAAAGCTTCAGAAGACGCCGCCTTTTTGAAAAAAGGCGGCACCCAAAAACTTCTTTATGTTTTCAGGATACTGCGTCCCTTTGTGGGGTTCGGGGCAAGGCCCCGGAAAACTGCCGGGCTGTAACCCACGTGTCTGCAAAAGCTGTAAACGCAAAAAAGGCCGGGGATATCCCGGCCTTTCTCTGCACCGTTTTCCCGCGCGGAGCGGGGAAGAGGTGTCGGCAGTCTCAGTTCGGGGAAGATGTCGTTGACGTGTCTTCCGTCGAGGCGGCTTTTTTCTTCTTGTGGTGATGCTTGCCGTGGTGCTTGCGGGTCTTCTTTTTTGACGTATCGGTTTCTTCCGACGTGGTGGCGGGCGCGGCGGTTGCGTCCGTGGCCGGCGCGGTCGTGGTTGCCGGTGCTGTTTCCGCAGGGGCGGCCGGCGGCGGCTCGGCTGTGGCGGTCTGCGCGAAAGCAGGGACGGCTGACGCGCCGGTGAGGGCGATCAGGGACAGGGCCGCGAAAAGACGGGATGATTTCATGGAACAGTCTCCAGTAAACACAAACGGGCTTCCACCTCTGGTTGCGGAAGCATCCGCGTGTACCGGGTTGAAACCAGTTGGAGGCTCGTCTATCATAGTGTTGCCGGACTGTCTCGGATTAACTTTTCATCATGGCGGAATTTCAGGGTCGTAATGCCTTAATTTCAGCATAATCGCTCTGCAAACGGGATCGAATTCATGGTGATGTGTGATTTTTATTCTTTCTTTGAATTACATCGTGTTATGTGTTGGTAATTATGTTTAATAAAAGGTGATTTCATGCGTGCAAATTTGTACATTCAGGAAATATATGGCGATTGTATTTTAATAATATATCTTTCTTATTGATATTCGTTGCGGGTTTCTCTTTTTGGAAAATCCGTATATTTCGATCTTTCGTCCTGTTGTTGTTTTTTTCATGAGAAGCTGTCGTGCTTTGGGGCGGATTATCCGGCCGGATATTCTTCGCCGACGGGGCGTGCGAGCAGACGTTCGATGGCGTTTCCGACGGTGATTGCGCCGGAGACGAGATCGGCGACGGCGTCGATGACGGGGACCGGGACGGTTCTGGTCCGTGCGAGTTCGGCGAGGGCGCCGGCGGTGGGGACGCCTTCCGCGACGCCGCCCAGGGTGGAGAGGGTTTCGTCCAGTGTCAGGCCGGAGCCAAGGGCGAGGCCGGTGCGGAAGTTTCGCGATGCGTTTCCGGTGCAGGTCAGCAGGAGGTCTCCCATGCCTGCCAGGCCGGCGATTGTTGCCGGGGTGCCGCCGAGGGCGGCCGCGAGCCGGCTGATTTCGGCCAGGCCGCGTGTGACGAGGGCGGCGCGGGCGTTTTCACCGAGACCGGCGCCGATGGTGGCGCCGGCTGCGATGGCGATGACGTTTTTCGCCGCGCCGCCGAGCTGGACGCCGGCTGTGTCCGCGCTGTCGTAGAGGCGGAATGAGGGCGTTCCCAGCATGTCCGCGAGCGCGCGGGCGAGGCCGGGTGTCTCTGAGGCGATGACGGCGGCGGCGGGGAGACCGGCGGCGATTTCGTGCGCGAAATTGGGGCCTGAGAGGACAGCGGCGGTGGCTTCGGGGTGGATGTCGCGCAGGATGTCGAGCGGGAAGCGCAGGCTGTGGGGTTCGACGCCTTTGCAGCAGAGGACGATGGGGGCGGTGGCTTCGATCCGGGCGAGGGTGGCCGGGAGATACTGCATCGGCGTGGCGATGAGGAGCATGTCGGCGTGTTCGGGTCTGTCGCCGCTGATACGGATCAGGTCGGGGAGCGGGTGATCGGGGAGGCGGGGCATGGCGCCGTTCGGCAGGCGGGCGGCAGGGTTGCGGGCCTGGAGATGCACGTCCGCGCCGGTGCGGGCGGCCTGGAGGGCCAGCGCGAGGCCCCATGATCCTGCGCCGATGACGGCGATCCGTTTCATTCCGGTACGACCCATTCCACGGCCCATTCCACGCTGGTTTCTGTTTCGTCTTCCGCGAGATATGGGCGCAGGGCGCCGAGAATGGAACGGGCTTCGTCTTCAAACTGCCAGGGGGGATTTGCGATGAGCAGGCCGCATCCGTTCAGTCTGGTCGGGTCGAGTGGCGGGCGGAGGGTAAGTTCGGCGGTGAGCAGATTGCGCTGGCCGGCGTCTTTCAGCCTGTTCAGGAAGGCGCGGGGCGGGGCGCGGTGTTTGATCGGGTACCAGGCGGCGACGATGCCGCCGGGGAAGCGGGTTCGGGCGGTGATGATGGCGTTGGCCAGGCGGGCGAATTCGTCGCCCTGTTCGAAGGGCGGGTCCATGAGGGTGAGGCCGCGTTTCGCCGTGCGGGGCGGGAGGAAGGCGGTGAGGGCGCTGTAGCCGTCGCGGGCGTGGACGGAGACGGCGTGATTGTTGCGGAACAGGGCTCTGAGGCTGCGCTGGTCTTCGGGGTGGAGTTCGCAGCAGGTGAGGGTGTCGCCGGGGCGGAGGAGTTTTGCCACCAGTTCGGGGGAGCCGGGGTAGACGAGTTTGCCGTGATGGGCGCGGATGGTGTCGCGGACGATGGTGAGCCAGGGTTGCAGGGGGGCGAGGTCGGGCGCGTCCGGGCTGGTGTCCAGCAGGCGGCCGATGCCGTCGCGCCATTCGCCGGTGGCCTGGGCCTGCGGTCCGGAGAGGTCGTAGGCGCCGATGCCGGCGTGGGTGTCGAGGACGGCGAACGGGGTGGCCTTGCGGCGGAGCGCGCCGATGAGGGCGGCGAGCAGGGCGTGTTTCATGACGTCGGCGAAGTTGCCGGCGTGGTAGGCGTGTCGGTAGTTCAACGGTGTCTCACTCGCGGTTGTCTCGCCGGGGGCCGGGCGCTCTCCGGGTACTCTGTCGGGGGTGCCCTGTCGGGTGGTGGTTGTTCCGGCGGTTATACACCGGTTCTGCGATCGTCACGAAGTCGGGACGATCGCGCCTTGCGGGCGGTGTGGTCCTCGGGCATCGTCCGGGATGAGGACGGGTTCGAAACGGTTTTGTGGCGGGCCTGGACAGACCAGATGGGCAGAGGGTTATCTTTCATGAAGGCAGGGCTTTTTTCGGGGTTTCTGGCACTGGTGATCGGGACGGCGGCGGTTGCGCCGTCTGTGCTGGTCGGGACGGCGGATGCGGCGCCGTGCCGGGACGACAAGGGCAAGTTTACGAAGTGTCCGCCGAAGAAGCCGGTGAAGTGTCGTGATGCGAAAGGGCGTTATACGAAATGTTCCGCGGATGCCGGCGGTGAGGGCTGAGATGCGGAGCGTGAGGCGGCTGGCTTTCGGGCTGGCGATGGGGCTTTGTCTGTCCGTATCCGGTGTGGCGGCTGGCGTGTCTGCGGCGGCGGAGCCGGCCCGCAAGGTGATCGTGGACGATGACGGGTTTGGTCTTGCCCAGTGGATGCTGTTGCAGGCGCCGGGTGTGGATGTGCTCGGGATTGCGGTGGTCAGTGGCGATGTCTGGCGTGACGAGGGGGTGGCGCAGGCGCTGCGGGGTGTTGAGATTGCGCATCGCACGGATGTTCCGGTTCTGAAAGGCGCTGTTTATCCGCTGCTGAATTCGGAGAAGCTGACGGATCGCTGGGAGGCGCTTTACGGGAAGCTGGTCTGGAAAGGCGCGTGGATGAAGCAGTGGGTCGAGCCGACCGCGCAGGGTCTGCTGTCCTATCATGCGCCGGATGTGGTGCCGGATCTGCCGGAGGGGAATCCGGTGACGAAGGCGTCCGATGAGTCGGCGGTTCTGTTCATGATCCGCAAGGTTCATGAGTTTCCGGGGCAGGTGACGATCATTGCGACGGGGCCGATGACGGATCTGGCGCTGGCGCAGCGGATTGATCCGTCCTTTGCCGGGCTGGCGAAGGAGCTGGTCTATATGGGGGGCAGTCTGAATCCGCAGCAGGTCCGGGGCGATAATGCGGCGGCGGAGTTTGCGCGGGAGTTTGCCAATTCTCCGCGGCGGGAGTTCAATTTCCGCTTTGATCCGGAAGCGGCGAGCATTGTTTTCCGGGCGCCGTGGAAGCGGATTGTGTCGGTTCCGGTGGACCCGTCGACGGCGACGGAGGTGACGCCGGAGCTTCTGCGTCGTCTGGCGGCGGCTAATCCGGCTTTCGCGGATGCGGTGAAGCGGAAGCAGCCGGGTTTCCCGCTCTGGGATGAGATTGCGGCGGCGGTCTGGCTCGATCCGAAGCTGATCACGAAGAGTGAGGAGCTTTATGTGGATGTGAACAGTCAGTTCGGGGCAGGGTATGGCGATATGCTGTCCTGGCGGCCGGGTTATCAGCCGGACATGGATGAGCAGAAGGAGGTTGTGGTGCGGAGTGTGGATGTTCCGCGTCTGGAGCAGAAGATTGTCGATCTGCTGAGCCGGAAGCTGCCGCCTGCGAAGCAGGTCCATTAGAGGCTGTTTCAAAAGCCTTAAATGTACAAAAACTCTCATAACAGACTGATGATGTTATGAGAGTTTTTGAGTTCCGGCCATCTGCCTGCCTCAGTCAGATCCGGAGAATACTTTGCGATAAGCTTTTGATAAAAAATAATAAAAGTTTCCGGGGGCCGTCTTTTTTCAGAAAGGCGGCGTTCTCTGAAGCTTTTTGAAAAAAGCTTCACCAAAAACTTTTGTTTTTTCAGGGATTGTTGTGGGGTGCGGGCTACGGTCCGAAAGACTGTTACGCCGGTGAGGATCGTTCCAGACGTTCCAGCAATGAGAAGCCTGTTTTTCTGAAAATTTCCTCGCCATAGCGTGACAGAACGAGTTCACGCGCCTGCGTTCCCATTCCTGCCAGGGCGTCCGGTTTCTGCAGGGCGTGGTGCAGGGCCGCTGCGAGGGCCGCGGGGTCTTCGGGGGGAACGTGCCAGCCGGTGAGGCCGTCCTCGATGGAGTAATTCATTTCGCCGACCTGCGAGCCGATGACGGGGAGGCCGGCGAGCATGGCTTCATGGGCGGCGATGCAGAAGCCTTCCCAGCGGGAGGGCTGCAGATAGAGGTGCAGGCTGGTCAGAAATTCGTTCGTGCGGGCGGTGAAGCCGGGCAGGTGGACGCGGTCGGCGAGGCCGTGCCGGGCGATGATGGCTTCGAGTTCGGCGCGCTGCTGTCCCTCGCCGGCGATGATCAGTTCGAAGCGGGGGAGATCCGCTGTTTTCAGGCGTGCGATGGCGTGCAGGAGTTCGGCGTAGCCTTTGACCGGGTGGAGGCGTCCGAGCGAGCCGAGCCGGATGGTTTCTCCGGGTGTCCATGGTCTGGCCTGTGGCGCGGAAGGCTTTGCGCAGAAGATCGGCCAGCAGGCGAGGCGGGAGGCGGGGATGGAGAGGGAGGTGCGCGTGACTTCGGTGACGTAGCGGGAATCGCCGACCCAGAAGCAGGACAGATTCCGGAATGCGCGGAGCAGCAGGCGGTTTCCTGGCTTCAGCCGGGCGGAGTGCTGCCAGCTGGCGACGGGGACGCGGAGGCGGCGGCCGGCCTGCTGGCCGAGAATCGTGGCGCGGGTCAGGGATGTCCAGAGATGGGTGGGCCGCCAGGCGCGCAGGGTCCGCGTCAGCCAGAGACTGGCCCGCAGGTGGTCGTGCAGTCCGGCGGTGCAGGTGAAGACGTCCAGCCCGGCGGCGCGCATGGGGGGCTCCGCGAGGCCGTCGCGCCGGGCGAGAGCGAAGATGGCCACTTCGTGCCCGGCTTCACGGAAGACGCCGGTGATGGAGGGGACCGGAAAGGCCGCGCCTCCGCCTTCAAGTGAATTGATCACATAGGCGATACGCATGCGCGGGATTGGCACCATGGAGGGCGTCGAAGTCAAGACCGGGGGTGGGGTCTGGAACGGGGTCCGGGGCGGTCTCTGGCGGGGTTGTGATCGTGCGGGGCCGGTTTCCCGCCGCTGGCGAGTGAGGGTATAGGAGGGATGATTCTAAGGAGTGTGGTCGTTGCCGAATATGCGTTCGCGTCGCTTTCTGACGTCTGGTCTCTCTGTTTCCCTGATGTCCGTCGTTCTGTCGGGCGTTTTTTCAGGTGTTCTTCCGGGTGGTTCGCTTCCGGCCCGCGCGGCGGATTCGTCCGTGCCGGCGCATCAGACGGAGGGTGATTCCGCCACCGATATGGCGCGGGAGATTCCGGCGCGGCATGAATCGTCGGGGAGCGTGACGGTCGGGGGGAAGCGGATCGATTATCGCGCGGTCGCGGGGACGCTGATCGTTCATCCGGAGGGGTGGGACGATTCCGCCAGTGTTCTGGCGGCCCGGACGGGTGTGAAGCCGGATGCGAAACCGGACGCGAAATCCGACGACGGCAATCCGGATGCGACGGCGGCGATGTTCTATGTCGCGTATTTCCGGAAGGATGCGAAAGCGGAAGACCGGCCCATCACCTTTGTCTATAATGGAGGGCCGGGTTCGGCGACTGTCTGGCTGCATATGGGGGCGTTCGGACCGCGCCGGATTGTGACGATGAACGACTCGCATGATCCCGCGGCGCCGTATCAGCTGATCAACAACGATTCCAGTCTTCTGGATGTCAGCGATCTTGTGTTCATCGATGCGCCGGGCACGGGGTTCGGGCGGATCACGGGCAAGGATAAGAAAAAATCCTTCTGGGGCGTGGATGCGGACGGCCGGGCGTTTGCGAATTTCATCACGCAGTTTCTGGCTGTTTACGGACGGTACAACTCACCGAAATATCTGTTTGGCGAGAGCTACGGGACGCTGCGTTCGGCGGTGGTTGTCAATGATCTTCAGACCGATGACAACATCGATTTCAATGGTGTGATTCTGCTGTCCCAGATTCTCAGCTATGACAACAATGCTGATGAGCCAAGGATGAATCCGGGAAACGATCAGCCTTATGTTCTGGCTTTGCCGACCTATGCCGCGACGGCGTGGTATCATCATCGGCTGCCGGCGCATACGGGGGCGCTGCGGCCGTTCCTGGCGGAGGTGGAGAAGTTCGCCAGTACGGACTATCTGCTGGCCCTGCAGGAGGGTTCCGATCTGAGTGCGGAGCGGCGTAAGGCGATCGCCGACCGGCTGCATGATTATACGGGGCTTCCGGTGGACTACATTCTGCGGGCTGATCTGCGGATTGATGGTGGCGAGTTCGAGAAGACGCTTCAGGGGGATACGGACACCACGACGGGGCGGCTTGATACGCGCTTTTCCGGCCCGACGCTCGATCCGATGAGTGAGAGCGCGGAATATGATCCGCAGTCCTCGGCGATCAGTTCAGCCTATGTTTCGGCGTTTAACGATTATTCCCGCAAGGTTCTGGGATTCGGGCAGGGGCAGAGCTATCTGGCCGGGATCAATGCCGACTGGGAGACGAAGCATTCTGTTCCGGGCATGGGTAAATCCGATGGAGCGCCCAACGTGATTCCGGATCTGGCCTATGCCATGAAAACGAATCCGACGCTGAAGGTGATGCTGAACGCCGGGTTCTTCGATCTCGCGACGCCCTATTACGAGGGGATTTACGAGATGAAGCATGTGCCGGTTCCGGAAAAGCTTCGGAAGAATATTGAGTTTGCGCAGTATGAGTCGGGGCATATGGTTTATGCGAACGAAGCGGCGCTGAAGCAGCTTCATGATAACGTCGCGGCGTTTATCCGCCGGTCGTCCGGGCCGGCGCCGGCGGTACGTTAACACGGCGGGGCTGCTTGCGGCGGCCCCTTCACGTCCCGGTTTGTTCCGGGCAGTTTTTTGTGAAATCTGTTTTGAACTATAAAAAGTTTTTGGGTGCCGCCTTTTTTCAAAAAGGCGGCGTCTCTGAAGCTTTTTGAAAAAAGCTTCACCAAAAACTTTTGTTTTTTCAGAAGGCCGTCAGGATCTGTCGGGCGGCTGTTGTCCAGGGAACTGGTCTGAACTCTTTTCTGACCCGGTCCGTGGCGGCTGCGAGGGCGGACTCATCGAAGAGGAGGCGGCTGATTTTTGCCAGGGCTTCCGTGGCGTTATCGGGATCGAAGCTGTCGGCCAGGCCCTGTCCGGCTTCGGGAAGCGATGAGCGGTCTGAAATCAGGCAGGGGCGTCCGCGTGCGAGACTTTCTGTCACCGGGAGGCCCCAGCCTTCGTAGAATGAGGGGAAGACCGTGAAAAGGCTGTTCCGGACGAGCGAATCCATCACGGCGTCGGAGGGCGAGCGGATCAGCATGAGATGACCGTCGAGGAAATTGCTGTTGCGGATCTGCCGGAGCAGGTCGTCCACGAGCCATCCGGGTGAACCGGCGAAAACGAGTTTCGGGATGTCCTTACCGGGGTTTTCGACGATCAGACGACGCCAGACGCGAAACAGCAGGGCGTGATTCTTTCGGGCTTCCATGGTGCCGGTGACGAGTACGTAACGGCCGGGATCACGGACGATCCGCGGGGGGGCGGGCGTGCCGGTTTTCTGTGTGGTGAAACCGCTCGCCATGGAGATGACGCTGACCGGGTGACGCAGCGGGATGGATGTGCGGCTGGCATAGGCGGCGATGTCGCGCTGCGTTGCGTGCGAGACGGCGAAAATCCTGTCGCATTCGGGGAGGAGCGCGTCCAGCCAGCGCCGGAAGACGCGGGGCAGGCCGGGCTGGCACCATTCGGGCCAGAGCAGCGGGATCAGATCGTGGATGAGCAGGCCGGTCCGCATGCCGTATGTCTCGCGGCATTTCCGGAACAGAGAGGCATAGCTGGCGTGGGACCAGGGCGCGCCGAGGGACAGGAGAACGTCACCGGGCGATGGTGAAAAATCCTGATCGGGGCGGGATTTTTCTTTTGCGTGGACGGTGCTGGCGAGTATCTGGCCTGAGGCGCGGAACAGCGTGGCGGCGTCTTTTGCGGCCTGGGTCTGGTGGGCGATGAAGCGGCCGAGCGGGATGCGCAGAAGGGTCGGCAGGCGGAGTGCGAGGCGGCGCAGGCGGCCTGGTTCGTGCCGGGCGGTGCTGCCGGTTTCGATAACGGGAGGGGTGTCGGTATCGGTGGTGAGGCGGCGGTAGAGGGCGTGGACGTCGTCCCACGGGACGGAGACGAAGCCGGTGCCGGCGCCGTTATGGCGGAGGAAGCCGATGCGGTCGTAGAAATCCTCCTGGCTGAGCATGGCGAGGCAGAGTTCGGCGCCGACGCGCTGGATTCCGCTCGGTCTGGCGTTGTCGCGCGCGTAATCGAACAGGTCTTCGACGTCGATCCAGAAACGGGGGCTGGCGCTCATGGTCAGGCTTCGTGACGGATACGCTGCCGCCAGTCATCGAGGACGGCGCGGAGGGTGTCGTCCCATGCGATCGAGGGGCGCCAGCCGAGAAGATCGGCGGCGCGTTGCGCGGAGCCGGCGGCGCGGGGGAGATCGACGGGGCGGAGTTTTTCCGGGTCGGTCCGGACGGTCACGCGGGCGCCGGACAGGCGGATCAGATCGTCGAGGATGCTGCGGATGGAGCGGGTGTGGCCGGAGCACAGGTTGAGAATGGCGCCGGGTCCGGCTTCGGCGGCGTGACTGAGGCAGGCAGCGTAGGCTGTGCAGACATCGCGGACGTCGAGGAAATCCCGTTCGGCGTCGAGATTGCCGACGGAGAGGACGGGTTCCTGGAGACCGGCTTCGATGCGGGCGATCTGGCGGGCGAAGGCGGGGACGACGAAATCCGCTGTCTGGCCGGGGCCGGTATGGTTGAAGGGGCGCATCCGGAGGCAGCGCAGGCCCTCATGGGCGAGGGCGCCGAGGGCGAGGTCGGCGGCTGCTTTTGTTGCGGAATAGGTGTTGGCGGGGGCCAGCGCGGCGGTTTCGTCGAGAGGGGTGCCGCCGCGGAAGCTGTCGCCGTAGGTTTCGGCGCTTGAGGCGAACACGAAGGTGGCGGCGGGAGAGACGTGCCGGAGTGTGGTGGCGAGTCGCAGGGTGCCGTGGAGATTGACGGTCCATGCCTCGTCCGGATCGCTGCGGGCGGCGCCGATGCTGGAGATGGCGGCGAGGTGGAAGCACAGATCCGGGCGGGCGCGGGTCAGCGCTTCGGTGACGGCGTCTGCGTCGGTGATGTCGAAACGGCCGGCTTCGACAGTGCAGGCGGAGTGGGTGTGGCGGAGGGTGCGCAGCAGATGTCGTCCGACAAAACCCTGTGCTCCGGTCACCAGAATCCGCGTCGCCATGACGGGTTCAGCCGGCGAGTTTCGCGCGGTGGCGGGCGAGATCGGCCTCGACCATTTCGGCGATCATGTCTTCGAGGGAGGTTTTCGCGGTCCAGCCCAGCATGTTTTTTGCTTTTGAGGCGTCGCCGAGGAGGACATCGACTTCCGCCGGGCGGAGGAAGGCGGGGTCGGTTGTGACGTGATCGGCGTAGTCGAGGCCGGCATGGCTGAAGGCGATGCGGCAGAATTCGCGGATGCTGGTGGTGCGGCCGGTGGCGATGACGTAATCGTCCGGTTTGTCCTGCTGCAGCATGAGCCACATGGCTTCCACGTAATCGCGGGCGTGGCCCCAGTCTCGGGTGGCGTCGAGATTGCCGAGGGCGAGGGATTTCGCGAGGCCGAGTTTGATGCGGGCGACGCCGTCCGTGACCTTGCGGGTGACGAATTCGATGCCGCGCAGGGGGCTCTCGTGGTTGAAGAGGATGCCCGAGGAGGCGTGCAGGCCGAAGCTCTCGCGGTAGTTCACGGTCATCCAGTGGGCGTAGAGCTTGGCCACTGCGTAAGGCGAGCGGGGGTAGAAGGGGGTTTTTTCGGACTGCACCTTATCCTGGATCTTGCCGAACATTTCCGAGGAGGAGGCCTGATAGAAGCGGATGGCGGGATTTACGATCCGGACGGCTTCCAGGACGTTCGCGGCGCCCATGCCGGTGACGGTGCCGGTCAGGAGGGGCTGTTGCCAGGAGGCGGCGACGAAGCTCTGGGCGGCGAGATTGTAGACCTCGTCGGGCTTTACGTCCTGGACGATGCGGATCAGGCTGGAGAGGTCGGTGAGGTTACCGTCGACGAGTTCGACTTTATCGGCGATTCCGAGCCAGTGCAGGCGCAGGCCGACGACGTCGGCGCTGGCGGAGCGGCGCAGCAGGCCGACCACGCGGTAGCCTTTCGAGAGCAGGAGCTGGCTGAGATAGGCGCCGTCCTGGCCTGTAATTCCGGTGATCAGGGCTGTGGGCATTGAGAACTCGCGACTGCTTCGGACAGACCCGGCGGAGGCGGTGGGCTTTGTGCCGGGACGATCCTGCATAGTCGAGCGATGGCGACAATGCCAGCCGGGGCGGGGCTTGGGTCGTTTATGGATTTTATCGACGGGAGACCGAACGGGGCTCCGGCCTGCAACTCTGTTCGCGCTAACAAACCGGGATCAAAGGGAGCGTGTCCCTTTGTGGGGTCCGGGGCAAAGCCCCCGGGGTAACTGTTTTTATTTCAGGGTGCTGCCCTGAAACCCGCAAAGGGGCGTGGCCCCTTTGATCCCTTTTTATCTGCGAGGGGTGGGGGAGTTTCAGAGGCCCTGGGCGATGATGTTCTGGGCCTGGGCGGGGCTCAGGGTGGTGGCGGAGGCCGACACGGCGCCGATCAGGGCTTCCAGGGCGGGGAGCAGAGCGGCGACGGCCTGAATGATCAGATTGGCCTGCGACGGGAGGACGCTCTGGAAGTCCTGCAGGATGCCGATGGCGGCTTCGACCGCGCTTTCGGCGGTGGCGATCCAGCTCTGGGCGACGGTGAGGCTGACGGTGCTGGCTGCCGTTGCGGCGACCTGGGCTGTGACGTCGCTGACCGAGCTGATGGCGGCGGTGAGTTTCGTGACGTTGGCTGCGCCGATGATGCCGGTGACGGTGGCGGAGGTGGCGATTTCCGTCAGGCCTGCTTCGATGCTGCTGATGATGGACAGGAGTTTCGCGACGTTGACGGTGTAGGTTGTTGTGCCGCCGCTGGTTGTGGCTGTGCAGGCGGCGAGGGCGGAGGCGGCGGCGAGAGCGCCGGTGGCTTTGACGGTCGAGCAGAAAAGGGCGCGGCGGGAAATGCTGGACATAAAGTCTCCTGAAACCATTACGGAATAAAAATCGGACTGAGAGCTGAAATACCGGCGTGGCCCCTTGCCCCGTATCGGGAGCCGGGAGAGGGAATGTGGTCGCCTTACTGTGAACGGATCATCGGGGATGCCGGGGCCTGGCCGCCTGCCAGTCTATATGTCCCTGCTGTATGGTTCCGGTGTTCGCGTTCCGGTGTTCGGATTTCTCTGGCCGGTTTCTCTGGTCAGCGTCTCAGGTCGGATGTTTCTGCGTCCGGTGTTTCTTTTCCGGCGTTCCGGTCCTGGTTCGTGCCGCTTTGGCATGGCGCCGCTGTGACATGACGCCGGTGTGACATGACGAAGGGGGAGCTTCCCCATGTTTCGTGATGAAGTTAAAACAATCTCAGTAGGCGGGTGACCGCGCAACTGACCTGTAAAGAGGCCAAAACGTGAAAGCCCGCCTGTTCAGTCTTTGTCTGATTGCTGTTTTTTTCTCCGCGCCGGCTCTGGCTGACGACGATCTGTCCGAAGGTCACAGCAGCAGTACTGTGCCCAATGCCCAGTTGCAGAAAGAGCTTGCTGTGCTTCAGACGATGCCGGATCAGGCCAGTGAGGCCTGTATCGGCGCGCTGAAGGAGCTGCACGAAACGCAGGGCAAGCTGGAGGCGGAGCAGGAGCGAACGAAGGATCAGGATCTTGCCGTCGCGCAGGATGTGCTCGAATCCGATTATGAGAATGCGATCGAGATGTGCGGCCCGGATGCGCGCCGTCTCTGCGAGACGCATAATCCGGCTGATAAGCTGGCCCATGCCTGCGAGGTTCTGGGCAGCGTGCCGGACTGAGGACCGTTTCGCGGCCCCGTTCCAAGCTCCCGCAGCAGATGCGGCCCTCTGCTGATGTAAACAGACCGGGATCAAAGGGACTGCGTCCCTTTGCGGGTTTCAGGGCAGAGCCCCGAGGCGTCAGTCCGCCTTAAAACGACTGACTTCAATGCCGGTGCCGACGGGCAGCAGGACGCTGCTGATATCGGGTTTTGCGCGAATGGCGCGGCTGTATTTTTTAACGTCTTCCGTGCCGGGGCGGATCATGTTGTCGGCGACGATGATCGCGCCCGGGGCGAGCTTTGGGTAAAAGGCCTCCAGGCACGGGACGTAGAGATCTTTCCAGAGATCGACGAAGACGAAATCGAGCGGCTCCGTGAGGTCGCCGATCATCTGTACGGCATCGCCGACGCGGTGATCGATATAGTCGGCGAGGCCGGCTTTTTCCGCCATGTCACGGGCGTAGGCTGATTTGTAGCCGTGCAGTTCCATGGTGATGAGTTTTCCGCCTGTGCTGCGGGCGGCGTCGGCGAGCCAGAGGCCGGAATAGCCGAAGGATGTGCCGAGTTCGAGAATGGTGGGTTTGTCGAGGCTGCGGGCGAGGATGTTCATCAGCTGCCCTGTGTCGGGGCCGATGGCGCGCATGCGCTGATCCTGGCCGCCGTCACGGCCGCCGGGTGGTTCGGTGCGGGGCTGGCTGCGTTCGGCGCGCATCCGTTCGTGATAGAGGTCGAGAACGGCGGAGAGTTTTTCATCCATGTGTCTGTCTCCTCAGTGAGGGGGGCAGGGCGCTGCCTTCAGATCCTGGCTGATTCAGCAAAGGGTCTGCAAAGGTCTGCGACCTTTGCCGGACCCGGTTTTTCCGGGCCGGTCTTCTGGTCACAAAGTCTGTGCCTGCTGAAAGTTCTCAGCTGCGTTCGATGGCCTGGGCTGCCGCGTCGAGCGCGGCCGCGATTTTTCCTGCCGTATCCTGGTCGATTTCGCCCTGTCTCATGCGGAGGCGCATGGCCAGTTTCAGGTTTTCCATGGCGCGGATGACGGGGGGCGGGGCGTTGTCGCGGCCTTTGCGGCCCTGCGGGATGGAGCGGGAGAGGATTTCGTCGGCGGCCTTGCGGTTTTCCGTGAGGAACGCCTGACCCTCGGGGGTGATGTGATAGCTCTTGCGGTCTCCGTCCACGACCATGTTTGCGTAGCCGGAATCGTCCAGCCAGGAGAGGGTCGGGTAGATGACGCCGGGGCTTGGCGTGTAGCTGCCGCCGAATTTTTCTTCGATGGCGCGGATGAGTTCGTAACCGTGACGCGGCTGTTCCGCGATCATGGAGAGGACGAGCAGGCGGAGTTCGCCGTAATCGAAGAGCCGGTGTCCGCCGCGGCCACCGCCGCCATGACGGCCCCGGCCTTCACCGCGCGGGTCGCCTTTGCCGCCCCGTTTGCGCTCGCCGCCTTCGCGATCATCGCGACCGCCTTCGGACGGGCCTTCGCCGCGTTCCCGCATGGGGCGGGAGCGACCACCTGCGTCGCCGGTTTCAGGAGAGAGGAAGTGACGGTGACGACCGTCTGCGTGTCTGTTTCTGTTTCTCATGAACACCGATATAGGTCTCGATATATCTCACGTCAAGATATATCTGAATTTATATCGGGAATAATGGGTTTTTGGTTTGAGAGCTGTGTAATTTCAGATGGTTAGGTGGATTCGCGTTGGGGGGTCTTTTCAGGGCTCTGCCCTGAAACCCGCAAAGGGACGGGGTCCCTTTGATCCCGGTTTGTTTAAATAAATGGTTTGCAAAGGTCTGTGACCTTTGCCGGGTCGGGGTCTGACTTTGGTGGTCAGAGACTGGTGATGGTCATGCCAGCGGGCTGCCACCGACACTGTTTATATATGGGATATAGAGTCGTCGGGTAATGGATCGGGGCCGGAGTGTCTTTCTCAGCATTCTGCCCTGGAGCCCGTAAAGGAGCGCGGTTTCTTTGTGCCCGGTTTGTCTGGTTCAGATAATCTTTTATGGCGCAGGCCATAACGACCTGTATTTCGTTCGGGAAAACAGGAAACCAGAATTGCCCTCACGGATGCCTCTTTAAAAAGCACCATGATATCGAAAACATGCTCGCAGGCCGCATGCTTCAGAATCGTCTGATGAGTTGTCGAAAGACTCCGTTATTCTGACGGGAATTTTCGTGGTGTTCTGATTTTCGTGAAATAAAGAAGACGCGAAAAATACTTCATAATGTCATGCATGTGTGACGTTACTTCGCATTATTAAAATTACACGACGTAACCGCAATGTATCAAAAATAAAGCGAAGGGTGCGTGCGTGTATGGTCGTATTTCCATCCACACTGTCGAAACAAGAGAAATAAGGTCACAGGATGCGCGTTTTCAGATATGCGGCGGCGGTGCTTTCTGCTGCTTTTATGGTTACAACGGCGGCGAAAGCAGAGAGTACCATTACGCAAAGCGGTTTTACACCGCTGTACCTTGGTGTTGACATTGAGACAGCACGCGTGGATGGCAATCATGCTGATATTGTCAGGGTGGATCTGCATGCGCCTGGGCTGCATTTCGAGACCACCTCGGCCGGGGGGACATTAAATACGATTTCTGCTCCCCTTAGCCAGTTTGTTACGGATCACGATCTGCAGCTCGCGGTGAACGCGAATTTCTTCTCGCCGTGCTGCTCGTCATCGGTATCGCCTGAGAGTCTGATTGGTCTTGCTGTCGATCGCGGGCATGTTGTCTCCCAACCCTCTTATTCGGCCGGAAACGGCAATGTCGTTCTGGTGCTTGACCGCGAAAACCATGCGGAAATCAAAACGCTGAAAAGCGCGGATGATCTTGATCTGGACAATGTTTATAATGCTGTGGCCGGTGACATGCTCGTGGTACGGAACGGTGTGAATGTTGCGCCGACGGACAACGCCGCGGGCAGCTTTGACGGGCCGAACCCGCGGACCGCGGCTGGTCTGTCCTTCAACCAGCGGTATCTTTATTTCGTGACAATTGATGGACGGATCAGTGGTTACAGCAGCGGGGCGTCGCTGGCTGAAACCGGTGATCTGATGGTTGCTGTCGGGGCCTGGAATGCGCTCAATCTGGATGGCGGTGCCTCTACCGAGATGGTGACGCGGAAGACTGCTCATTCGGACCCGTTCATTGTCAATAATCCGAGCGGCGGTACGGAACGGATGGGTGCATCAGCGATCGGTTTCCGGGCGCTTCCTCTTCCGAAACATCCTCAGGCTCTCACATGGGAGTCCATGTTTGGCGGGCGGTTCTGGTCTGACCGTTCGGGTGTTCCGAGTTCGCTGGAAAAGGTCCGGGCGTATCTGTCGGCGAAAGCGTATCAGGACCTTGCTGATACCCACTGAGCGATGTCAGATCTGAACATCGTTTCCGGCGTCATCAGGGATCGGCAGGCTGGTTTCGGGTGATGTGTGTTCAGGGCTCTGCCCTGAAACCAGCAAAGGGACGCGGCTCCTTTGATCCTGTTTTGTTTAAATAAACAGGTTTTCAAAGGTCTGCGACCTTTGCCGGGTCCGGGCAGAGCCCGGAGACTGATCCGGGTTGCCGGATTGTTGGTGGTGGTCTGGTCGTATCGGTGTGCTGCGACTGGCACTGATTTATGCCGGGAATGGTGGCTTCTGAGAGGCGTGTTTTCTCAGGGCTCTGCCCTGAAACCCGCAAAGAGACGCGGTCCCTTTGATCCCGGTTTATTTAAATAAATGGTTTGCAAAGGTCTGTGACCTTTGCCGGGTCCGGGCAGAGCCCGGAATCTGAGCCGGGCGATCAGGTATCGGCGATGGTCATGTCGGCGCGTCGCCACCAGCACTGTTCCGGTGGTCTGGGGGCGGGGAGGAAGTCGAGCGGGTTGCCGCTGAATTCGACGGTGTTGGTGGGTGTTTCCTGCAGGGTGATGGTTTTGCAGCGGAGGAGGTCGCCGTCGGCAAGAAGCATGGCGTCGAGTTTGGCCTTCATCAGACAGGCCATCAGCTCGGTTGTGGGATCTCCGGGGGTGACGATGATCCGTGCGGCGCGGGCGGGTTCGTGCGTGCGGAACCAGGCGAGCAGGGGGTCGTCTTCGGCGAGTTGCAGGGCGTGGTCGAGGCGTTCGTCGACGAAGCGGTGCCAGCCGCTTTTGGCGCGCTGGAACGAGACCGGCATGTTGCTGTGGCCGTCGAGCCGGGCTGAGGCCGTGGGTTCGAGGCGGATTGTGACGAATTCGTTGTGGCCGTGGGGGAGGGCGCAGCTTTCGCTGGCGCCGTGGATCAGGCGGTGGCCCATGGAGAAGCGGCGGGTGAAGATCAGGTCAGGCATGGGTCTGATCCGGAGAGTGACCTGTCAGCGCCGCTTCGTACTGTTCCCAGCCGCTGCGGCGCAGATTGCAGGCCGGGCAGGTGCCGCAGCCATGGCCCCAGGGGTGAAGCGTGCCGCGTGTGCCGAGATAGCAGCTGTGGCTTTCGTGGTTGATGAGCGTGACCAGCTTTGTGCCGCCGAGGCTTTCGGCGAGGGCCCAGGTCTGCGCCTTGTCGATCCACATCAGCGGCGTGTGCAGGACGAAGCGCGTGTCCATGCCGAGATTGAGGGCGACCTGCATGGCTTTGATCGTGTCGTCGCGGCAGTCGGGGTAACCTGAGTAGTCGGTTTCGCAGACGCCGGTGACGATGTGGCGGAGGCCGCGCCGGTAGGCGAGGGCGGCGGCGAAGGTCAGGAAGATGAGGTTGCGGCCGGGGACGAAGGTGCTGGGCAGGCCGCTTTCGCTCATGGTGATTTCGGTTTCGCGGGTGAGGGCGGTTTCCGAAACCTTGCCGAGCGCGTCGAGGGCGATGGTGTGATCGGGGCCGAGGGCGGCTTTCCATGACGGGTCGATTTTCGTCATGCCGGTGCGCAGCGTGTCGCGGCAGGCGAGTTCGACGGCGTGGCGCTGGCCGTAATCGAAGCCGAGGGTTTCCACGCGGTCGAAGCGGTCGAGCGCCCAGGCGAGGCAGGTGGCGGAATCCTGGCCGCCGGAGAAGACGACGAGGGCGCTGTTCTGTCCGGAAGCGGGGGCGGGGCTGGGGATGGGGCTTGCGGTCATGATCAGGGGATTCCGATCAGTTTGTGGGTTTGCAGTGAGAGACGCCAGCGCGGGTGTTCGAGACAGTATTGTGTCGCGGCATCTGTATTGGCTTTCTGATCGGGGCCATCCATGGGCTGGAGCCAGAACTGCTCGAAATCGAGTGCCAGGAAATCCTGCGGGTCGAAGGCGGTCTGGGGGAAGACGAGTTTCAGTTCCTGGCCGCTTTTCTGGACGAGTGTGCTGCCGGCTTTCGGGCTGATGCAGAGCCAGTCGATGCCGGGCGGGGCGGCGATGGTGCCGTTGCTTTCGACGGCGATGGTGAAGCCCTGTTCATGGACGGCGTCGATGAGGGCGGCATCGAGCTGGAGCAGGGGTTCGCCGCCGGTGAAGACGACGAAACGTCGGTCTCTTCCGGGCGCGGGCCATGTGGCGGCGATGGCTGTGGCGAGGCTGATGGCGCTGTCGAAGCGGCCGCCGCCGGGGCCGTCGGTGCCGATGAAGTCCGTGTCGCAGAACTGGCAGGTGGCCTTGTCGCGGTCGGCTTCGCGGCCGGTCCAGAGATTGCAGCCGGCGAAGCGGCAGAACACGGCGGCGCGGCCGGTCTGGCCGCCCTCGCCCTGCAGGGTGTGGAAGAGTTCCTTCACGGAGTAGGTCATGCGCGGTGATGTCGGCCAGAGAGGCGGGGAAGGCAAGGGGGGATTAGGCGAAATCGCGGGTGGGCCGGGGTTTCTGTTCTGAAAGTTGTCCTGGGATGCGGGTCGCGGAGGGCGGGTTTTCGGGGTTTGTCCGGGTGCGCCGAAGGGATGGGGGCTTTTTGATTCGGTCTGCTGGAGACTGCTTCGAAAGTCTGATTGTGAAATTTTCTGTCAGTTATAAAGGCGGTTCTGGGGAGGGTTTTTGGGAAAGCTTTGGGGAATGCCGCCTTTTTGAAAAAAGGCGGCGCCCAAAAACTTTTGTTTTTTTTATAGGGGATTTGCGTGGGGTGTTTTTCGGGTTGAGGCGGGCAGGCGAGGGGGATGTAAAAATATAATATTATCAGTGTGTTGTGAATTTTTTCTGCGTTTTCTGAGAGAGCTTTTCTGAGGGTGTTATGCACGGTGTATTTTCGCGTGATGAAGCCTGTTTTGTTTCCTGTCCGTAAATATATGAACGTCCTGTTCTGACTGGCATGGTCGTGCTGGCGGGTGTTCAGGGTGGATTTCGGCGTGTGGAAGCGGGGCATTGCGGGGAGGAGATGATGCGTTTCCGACTGGGGCGGAGCGGTTTACCGGGGGAATGTGTTTTCTGAGCGGGTGTTTTCTGTAAATCAATGACTTATTTTAAGTATAAAGTTCAGATTTATGATATATTTATTATAATTTATGGTATATTTATATAAATAAATTTCCTGTTCCGGGTTCATGCTCTGGTTCTGTCTTGGGATAATATAAGTATTAACGTTTTATTATCTTGGGATATTTCGCGGCGGACTGTTACATCGTTTTTATCAGATGACCCTGAAACATGTTTCAGGAAATGGAGTGAAATACGATGTCCACCATGCGCGAACTGTCTGTCTCTGAACTCGATGCCGTATCCGGCGGCTGCCAGGTTTTTTCTGGCGGCTGTGCGCCTCATCCGTCATGTGCGCCGTCCACTTCGGTGTCCGGGATGATCGGGGCGTATGCGGGCTTCCTCGCGGGCATGTATAATGTTGAGGCGGATTACTTCAATCATGCGAGCTGCTCCACGATCGCCAGCGCCTGGCAGGATGTGGGAACGGATATGAAGCTCGGCTATTCCGCGACGCAGAACATGTCGGTTTCGGCGGCCACCAGTTTTCTGAAGCAGACGATTTCTGCCATTCAGGGTGCTGAGACGTTCGGCAAGTGCGGTTCTGTGGTTGCCGCCTCGACGATTGCTTTCCCGACGATCACGCCGGGTGGCTTCGGCAGCTGATCCGCGGCCTTTTTGTTTCCGGTATTCTGACATGGTTCCCCTGTTTCGGGGTTTTATGTCGGGATACCGGCTTTTTTTGTCTGGTGTTTGTATAGTTTGCTGATACCGGCGTGGTGTTTTTCGGGGCTTTACTTCGAACCCCGCAAAGGGACGCGGCCCCTTTGATCCCGGTTTGTTGAAATTAAGAAGTGAAAAGCAGGGTTCCTGCTCTGTCTCCTGTTCGTAAAATATATAAACGTCTTTATTTCAGAGGCTGCTGCAAAAGCCTTCTCGTGAAATCCCTTGTAAATTATAAAGAAGTTTTTGGTGAAGCTTTTTCCAAAAAGCTTCAGAAGACACCGCCTTTTTGAAAAAAGGCGGCACCCAAAAACTTTTATTATTTTTATCAGGAATTTATCGTGGGGTGCCTTTTGATTCTGTCTGGGACGAAAAATATAATATTATCAGTTTTTATGAAATCTTTTGAAGCATATCCTTAACAAATCGGGATCAAAGGGACCGCGTCCCTTTGCGGGTTTCAGGGCAGAGTCCTGAGAAGCAACCTCGCCTGGATGCGCAACATACATAAACGCTCTTTGTTTCGTATTATGTCATGTCGCGGTTTTTTCTGAATCAGATTGTTGATTCAGGTTTTCTCCGGATGGCCTCATGACGGTTCTGGCGCCGGAATCCTGAATTTCGGGAAACCGGCGGGTCTGCTGTGCGTCTGATGTCCATATCGTCAGGAGACGCATATGGCTGGCGCCTGGGATTACGACATCGTTGTGATTGGCAGTGGTCCTGCGGGGCGTCGTGCGGCGGTGCAGGCTGCCAAGCTGGGGCATTCCGCTCTCGTTGTGGAAAAAAGCAGCGCGGTCGGGGGCGCCTGTGTTCATACCGGCACGATTCCGTCGAAAGCATTGCGGGAAACGGTGCTCAGTCTTACCGGCTGGCGGGAGCGCGGGATTTACGGGGCTGGCTGGCGGATCAAGAAAGACATCACGGCGGCTGATCTGCGGATGCGTCTCGATCAGACGATCCGGCGCGAGGTTGACGTTCTCGATCATCAGTTCGCACGCAACGGCGTGTCGGTCGCGCACGGGGCGGCGTGGTTTGTCGATTCTCATCATATCGGGATTGTTTCAGATCCGGAGCAGCCTTTGCGTGTCGTGTCTGCCGGCTGTGTTGTCATTGCTGTAGGGACGAGGCCTTTGCGGCCGGGTGACGTGCCTTTCGATGATCGCATTATTGTTGACAGCGACAGCATTCTGACACCTGAGACGCTGCCGCGTTCTCTCACTGTGATCGGCGCGGGGGTGATTGGCATTGAATATGCCACGATCTTCGCGGCTCTGGATGTGCGCGTGACGCTGGTCGATGCGCGGGACACGATTCTCGAGTTCATCGATCGTGAGATCGTCGACGATTTTATGCATCATCTGCGTGACTGCGGGATGGATCTGCGAACGGGTGTGCGGGTCGCTTCCGTTCGCGTGGACAAGGGTCAGGCGGTGGCGGATCTGGAGGACGGACGTCATGTCTGCTCGGATATGCTGCTCTATACGGGAGGGCGGGTCGGGGCGACGGACGGGCTCGGTCTGGAGGCGTGCGGATTGCAGGCCGATGCGCGGGGGCGGCTGAAGGTCGATCCCGTGACATTGCAGACATCGGTGCCAGGGATTTACGCGGCGGGGGATGTGATCGGGTTTCCGTCTCTGGCGGCGACGTCTCTGGAGCAGGGGCGGATTGCGGCGTGTCATGCGTTTGGCTGTGCGCTGCCGGCGCCGGAGGAGGTGTTTCCGTATGGCATTTATTCCGTGCCTGAGATCTCGACGATCGGGATGAGCGAGGATCAGGTGCGCGAAAAGGAGATTCCGTATGAATGCGGGATTGCGCGGTTCCGGGAGACGTCGCGCGGGCATGTGATGGGGCTGGGCAGCGGGATGCTGAAGCTGGTTGTTTCACGGGAAACGAGGAAGCTGCTCGGGGTTCATATTGTTGGCGAGAGCGCCACGGAACTGATCCATATCGGGCAGGCTGTTCTCAATCTTGGCGGAACATTCGATTATTTTCTTAACGCCACCTTTAATTATCCGACGCTGGCGGAAGCGTATAAAATCGCGGCGCTGGATGCGTGGAACCGGCTGATGCCGCGTCAGGAGCGGGGACGGGCGCCATTGTGAGGTCGGGAGCGGGTTTGCGGGCGGGGCTCTGCCCCGCGCCCCGCAAAGGGACGCGGTCCCTTTGATCCCGGTTTGTTAAAATAAACGGGTTTGCAAAGGTCTGCGACCTTTGCCGGGTCCGGGGTGGAGCCCGGGATCTGATCCGGGTTGCCAGATATTGGTAATGGCCGTTTCGGTGTGTTGTCACCGGCATTGTTTATGTCGGGAATGCAGGTTTCAGGCTGGTCTGTTTTGTCAGGGCTCTGCCCTGAAACCCGCAAAGGGGCGCGGCCCCTTTGATCCCGGTTTGTTTAAATAAATGGGTTTGCAAAGGTCTGTGGCCTTTGCCGGGTCCGGGCAGAGCCCGGAATCTGATCCCGGTTTGGCTGACGGGACGTCAGCTTTCCTTTTTCACTGCGTCGAAGGCGTCGAGGATGCGGGTGGAATAGACCAGGGCGGCGCCGGCGTTCAGGGCGATGGCGACGCTGAGGGCTTCACCGATTTCGTCGCGGGTTGCGCCGGCTTTGGCGGCTTCGGCGGCGTGGATGGTGATGCAGCCGTCGCAGCGTGTGGTGGCGGCGACGGCGAGGGCGATCAGTTCGCGGGTTTTTGCGTCCAGGTGGTTCGTTTTTTCGCCGGCGCCGTTCAGGGCGAGGACGGAGGAGACGGTATCCGGTGAAACTTTTGCGTAGTCGCCAATGGCTTTGCCAAGATGTTCGCGGCGGGCGTTCCAGTCAGTCCAGTCGGTCACGATGCGGCACCTTTGTATTCGGATGGGTACGAACTCCCGGTTACGCGCTCCGGCAGGGACGGAACGCGTTCCGTGGAGAGGGATGGCTCTGACGTCCTGCGAATGGACGCCAGAGCTTCTTTTTTCAGAGGTAACGCCTTGCGGGTGGAAATGGACAGCGCCGGTTTATTCACCAGCGCGTGAGCTGGTTTTCACGACACGGTGTGGGTGGCCGTGCGAATCTTGCTGACGGGCGCTGGTCTCGCTATCGGCTGAGTATGAACGCCATCAATGACAACACCTCCGACCGTGTTTCCGACAAAGTCCTGGCTTCCGCGATCGTGGGGCAGGACGTTGGCCCGCTTGCGCTCTATGAGGACCGTGTATCGGAAGGGTTGCTGAGACCCGATCCCGATCAGGAGCGTGTTGCGAGGCGGCTGGACCGGCTGTGGACGGAGCTGAAGACGTATCATCCGCCGGCTGTGCCGCCGCCGGAGCCGGCGAGGAAAAAGGGGTTCCTGTCTTCTGTGGTCAGCCGGATTCCGGGGCTGCTGCACCGGGAGCAGGAGGACGCGCCGCCGCCGCGCGGGGTCTATATTGTGGGCCGTGTGGGGCGTGGCAAGACCATGCTGATGGATCTGTTCTTTTCCTGCGCGCCGCTGAAGAAGAAGCAGCGGATTCATTTTCTGTCGTTCATGCAGGAGGTGCATCAGCGGCTGCGGCAGCTGAAGATCGACAATCCGGGAATGTCGGACCCGATTCCGCCTCTGGCGCGGACGATTGCGCAGGATGCGACGCTGCTGTGTTTCGATGAGTTTCAGATCAACGACATTGCGGATGCGATGATTCTGGGGCGGCTGTTCGAGGCGCTGTTCCGGGAGCATGTGATCATTGTGGCGACGTCGAACACGGTACCGGGCGATCTGTTCCAGAACCGGCCGGGGGCGGATGCGTTCAAGCCGTTTATTGCGATCATTCACCGCAATCTCGACACGGAGACGCTGGACTCGGAGACGGATTACCGGCGCGGGCGGGAGCAGGACGACACGACCTGGATCGTGCCGGCGGACGAGACGGCGCGGCACCGGCTGGACAAGGTGGTGGCGCGTTATGGCGAGGGGCATAAGCCGGAGAAGGTGACGCTGGAATTCAGCGGGCGGAGTCTGCCTGTCGATCATGCGCAGGGTCCGGTTGCACGGTTCGACTTCACTTCTCTGTGTAGCCGGCCGCTTGGGCCTGGCGATTTTCTGGCTGTGGCGAAGCGGTTTCCGGTGATTGTGATCGATGACATTCCGTCGCTGGGTCCGGATGACGCCAATGTGGCGCGGCGGTTCATCACGCTGATCGACGCGCTGTATGACAACGGCAATCTGCTGTTTGTCTCGGCTGATGCGACGCCGGACCAGCTCTTTCCTGAAGGTGAGGGGGCGGATGCGTTCGCGCGGACGGCCTCCCGTCTGGTGGAGATGAGCAGCGAGAGCTGGCTGGCCCGCGCCCATGCTCCGGGGGGCTGCCTCTCCAGACCGTGACAGCCGGCGGTCTTGTTCCGGCTGTGCGCGGGGTCTAGCAAATTCGCCAGTGGCCCGGCGTATTCCGGGTCTGAGTCGGGTGACCGCCCGGACAACTGACGGAGGCGAGGCGGAGATGCGTTCATGTTCAGACCGGCTGTCTCTGCTGAAGGGGTCCTCCAGCGGTCCGGTCACCGGATTTTCAGTTTTGCGGACAACAGTCATGCGGGAACGGCCTGTGGACAGGCTTTCGGCGGCGCCGGAACCCATTCCCGCGGACTTGCGACAAGACATGGGAGTGTTCTGATATGGCGGGCACCGATCTCCTTACGGCGGCGCTGAGCGGCAGCAATATCGCTTACGTCGCGGATCTCTATGCACGGTGGGCGGAGGATCCCAAAAGCGTCGATCCGTCGTTCGCGACCCTGTTCGGCTCGCTGGATGACGAGGCGGCGTCGATTCTTCAGGATGCGTCCGGCGCGTCTTGGGCGCCGCGCAAATCGATCATCACGGGCGATGAGCCGGCTCCGGCCCCGGCTGGCAAGGCCGCCGGGAAGGATTCGGGTCTTGCTGCTTCCGACAGTCTGGCTGTTGCGCAGCTGATCCGGGCGTTCCGTGAATTCGGGCATCTGGAGGCGAAGACCGATCCTCTCGGGCTGAAGGTTCCGAAGCCGGCGCCGGAGCTTGATCCGGCGACCTATGGTTTCGGGTCGGCCGATCTCGATCGTCCGGTTTATATCGGCACGGTGCTGTCTCCGCTCCTTTCCGGCCGTGATACGGCGACGGTGAAGGAAATCGCGGCGGCGCTGCGGGATGTTTACTGTGGCGCGATCGGCGCGGAATATATGTATGCGCGTTCGGAAGAACAGCGCGACTGGTTCCGGTCCCGTATCGAGGGCGACAACTGGCAGGCCGGCGTTCCTGTCGAGGAAAAAAAGACGATCCTGAAGCATCTGACGGAAGCGGAAGGTTTCGAGAGCTTCTGCCAGAAGCGCTATGTCGGTGCGAAGCGCTTCGGCCTTGAGGGTGGCGAGATTTCGATTCCGGCGCTTCATGCCGTGATCGATCAGGTTGCGCAGCAGGGTGTGAAATCGGTGGCGATCGGGATGGCGCATCGTGGCCGTCTGAACACGCTGGTCAACATCGTGCGCAAGCCTTACGTCGCGATGTTCAGTGAATTCGCCGGGCAGTCGTTCAAGCCTGACGATGTCGCCGGTTCGGGCGATGTGAAATATCACCTTGGATCATCGACGGATGTCGAGATCGGCGGTCATGCCGTTCATATCTCGCTGCAGCCGAATCCCTCGCATCTTGAGGCGGTCGATCCGGTTATCTGCGGCAAGGTGCGGGCGGCGCAGGACGATGACGGCGACACGGAAACGCGCCTGTCGCACATGGCGATTCAGATCCATGGCGATGCGGCCTTTGCCGGTCAGGGCGTGGTTTACGAAACGCTGTCGATGTCGCAGCTGAGAGGCTATCGCACGGGCGGTTCGATCCATATCATCGTCAACAATCAGATCGGTTTCACGACCAATCCTGTTGACGGGCATTCCGGCATCTATGGGTCCGACATGGCGAAAGCCATCGAGGCGCCGGTGCTGCATGTGAATGGCGACGATGCCGACGCCGTGGTTTATGCGTCCCGTCTTGCGGCCGATTACCGGCAGAAATTCGCCAGCGACATCATTCTCGACATCATCTGCTATCGTCGGCATGGCCATAATGAGCTGGATGAGCCGGTGTTCACGCAGCCGATCATGTACCATGCCATTGCGAACCATGCGACGCCGCATACGGTCTACGCCGATCGTCTTGTGAAAGAGGGTGTGGTTTCCGAAGACGATGTGAAATCGCAATGGGATGCCTTCGAGGCGAAGCTGGACGAGGATTTCAAGGCGGCTCAGGCCTACAAGGTGAACAAGGCTGACTGGCTTGAGGGGAACTGGTCGGGGCTGGAGGCGCCGAAGGCCGGGGATCAGCCGCAGCCGAAGACCGGTCTGTCTGCCGATGTGCTGAAGAAGATCGGCAAGGCAATCACGACCGTTCCGGAAGGGTTCGATCTCAACACGAAGATCGTCCGTCAGCTCAAGGCCAAGACGAAGGCGATGGAGACGGGCGAAGGCATCGACTGGGCGACCGGCGAGGCGCTGGGTCTGGGTTCGCTGCTGCTTGAGAAGCATCGGGTCCGGTTCTCGGGTGAGGATGTGCAGCGCGGCACATTCAGTCAGCGTCATGCGGTCGTTTTCGATCAGGCGACGCAGGCGCCTTATACGCTGCTGAATCACATCGAGGCGGATCAGGCGAAAGCCGAGTTCTGGAATTCGCATCTTTCCGAGTTTGGTGTGCTGGGCTTTGAGTATGGCTACACCATGCACAATCCGAACACTCTGGTTGTGTGGGAAGCGCAGTTCGGTGACTTTGCGAACGGCGCGCAGGTGATCATCGATCAGTTCGTTTCGTCCGGTGAGACGAAATGGCTGCGGATGTCCGGTCTGGTGATGCTGCTGCCGCATGGTTACGAGGGCCAGGGACCGGAGCATTCCTCGGCGCGTCTGGAGCGGTATCTGCAGCTCTGTGCTGAAGACAACATGTTTGTCTGCAACATCACGACGCCGGCGAACTACTTCCATGCGCTGCGTCGTCAGCTGAAACTGTCCTATCGCAAGCCGCTGATCCTGATGGAGCCGAAATCGCTGCTGCGTCACAAGCTGGCGGTGTCCGAGCTGAAGGATTTCGAGGGCAGAACGACGTTCCTGCCGGTGATCGGTGAGATCGATCCGATTGATGCGGGCAAGGTGGATCGGGTCGTGATCTGCTCTGGCAAGGTCTATTACGATCTGCTGCAGGAGCGTCGCGATCAGAAGTCTGACACGACGGCGATCATCCGTCTGGAGCAGTTCTATCCGTTCCCTGATGCGGAGCTTGCGGCTGAGCTGAAGAAGTATCCGGCGGCGAAAAACATTATCTGGTGTCAGGAAGAGACACGGAATGGTGGTGGCTGGAACTTTGTCGATCGTCTGATCGAGGGATCGCTGGAGAAGGCGGGTCACAAGGTCGGGCGTCCGGTTTATGTCGGCCGTGCGGCGGCGGCCAGTCCGGCGACGGGTCTGGCGAAGACTCATGCGGCCGAGCAGGTCGCTCTTGTGAAGGAAGCGCTGGGCCTGAGCTGAGGCTCTTCTGAAAAAACCGGGTGGCCGCAGGGTTACCCGGTTTTTCTTTGTGCGCTGTTTATGCCTGCCCTGTGCGGAGCGGGATACGTCTCGCAGACGTGATGGCAGGTCTCTGGCGAGTGAATTCCGAACGCCGCAGACTGGCGGCATAACGCGATGACGGTACGTCGCAGGTCTGGTGGATCTGTTAAGGCGTGGATTCGAAAAGGGAAGTGGGAAGCGAGATGTCAGTCGAGATCAAGGTGCCGACGCTGGGCGAGAGTGTCACCACGGCGACAGTTGCGAAGTGGCTGAAGAAAGCAGGCGAGGCGGTGACGGCTGACGAGCCCGTGGCCGAGCTGGAGACCGACAAGGTGACGGTTGAGGTTCCTGCTCCGCAGGCCGGTGTTCTGGAAAACCTTGTCGCCAAGGAAGGTGATGAGGTTGAGGTTGGCGCGCTGCTGGCCACGCTGGACCCGAACGGCAAGGCTTCGGCGAAGCCTGCGGCTGCTCCTGCGAAAGAGGCGCCTAAGGCTGAGGCGCCGAAGGCGGCTCCGGCTCCTGTGGCGAAGGCCGCGCCGGCTCCGGTGAAATCCGCTCCGGTGGATGCTTCGGCGGCGCTTCCGGCGGCACGGAAGATGATGGCGGAAAAGGGTGTTTCCGCGGATCAGGTCGGGACGGGCACGGGCAAGGACGGCCGGATCACGAAGGGCGATGTGCTGGCGTTCCTGTCGCAGCCTTCTGTTGCGGCGCCGGCTTCGACGAAGCCGCCGCGTCAGGACGATCCGCGTGAAGAGCGTGTGAAGATGACGCGTCTGCGTCGCACGATCGCGCGTCGTCTGAAGGATGCGCAGAACACGGCGGCGATGCTGACGACGTTCAATGAAATCGACATGACGGCCGCCAAGCAGATGCGCGTCGAGTTTCAGGATCTGTTCGTCAAGAAATACGGTGTGAAGCTGGGCTTCATGTCGATCTTCTCGAAGGCGGTGATCGCGGCTCTGGCTGAGTTCCCGGCGATCAACGCGGAGATCGACGGCGAGGACGTGATCTATCGTCACTTCGTCAATCTGGGCATCGCGGTCGGTGGTCCGAACGGGCTGGTCGTGCCGGTTCTGCGTGACGCCGAAAACATGAGCCATGCCGAGATCGAGAAGAAGATCGCGGGCTTCGGCAAGGCGGCGCGCGAGGGTACGCTGAAGATCGACGATCTGGCCGGCGGCACGTTCTCGATCACCAATGGCGGCATCTATGGCTCGATGCTTTCCACGCCGATCCTGAATGCGCCGCAGTCCGGTATTCTCGGCATGCACAACATTGTCGATCGTCCGGTCGCGGTGAACGGCAAGGTTGAGATCCGGCCGATCATGTATGTCGCGCTGTCCTACGATCACCGGATTGTGGACGGGAAGGAGGCGGTCAGCTTCCTGGTCAGCGTGAAGAAATATGTTGAGGATCCGCGCAGCCTGCTGCTCGGCCTCTGAGAGTGCGGAGCCTCCCCGCGGGTTTTCCGCGGGGAGGTTTTCTGATTTTTGCAGTGACCGCATAAGGTGCTGCGGCTCCGGGATGCCGGGGCACGAACCGGGCGGGCGGCGCGGGGATGCGCGGCATCACAGACGCCGGCCGGCTTCAATCGGGACGGGGAAATATGGCTATCGAAATCAAGGTTCCGACACTGGGCGAAAGTGTGACATCGGCCACCGTGGGCAAGTGGCTGAAGCAGCCGGGCGATGCGGTTGCTGTGGACGATCCCATTGTGGAGCTTGAAACCGATAAGGTGAGCGTCGAGGTTCCGGCTCCGGCGGCCGGGGTTCTGGAAAGCCATGTCGTGAAGGAAGGCGACGAGGTTGAGGTCGGCGCTGTTCTGGCGATGCTGGATGCGGGTGCGAAGGGCGGCAAGTCTGCTGCGAAGCCGGCTCCGGCGGCTGAGAAGAAGGCTGAGGCTCCGGCGAAGGCGGCCGCGCCTGCTGCCGCGGCGAAACCTGCGGCTGAAGCGCCGCCGTCCGAGACCGATTATGACATCGTGGTCATTGGCGCCGGTCCGGGCGGTTATATCTGTGCGATCCGTGCGGCGCAGCTTGGTTTCAAGGTGGCCTGTGTCGAGAAGCGCGCGACGCTGGGCGGCACCTGCCTGAATGTCGGCTGTATTCCGTCCAAGGCGCTGCTGCATTCTTCCGAGAATTTCCATGCGGCTGAGCATGAGTTTGCGGTGCATGGCGTTGATATTGCCAGCGTGAAGCTGAATCTGGCGCAGATGCAGAAGCGCAAGGCCGGGATTGTCGAGGCCAACGTCAAGGGCGTTGAGTATCTGTTCAAGAAGAACGGCATCACCTGGCTGAAGGGTGAGGGCAAGGTTCAGGGCACGGGTCGTCTGACGGTTGCCGGCAAGCCTGTGACGGCCAAGCACATCGTGATTGCTTCGGGCAGTGACAGTGCGGGCCTGAAGGGTGTCGATGTCGATGAGAAGGTGATTGTCACCTCGACGGGCGCGCTGGAGCTTTCGGCTGTGCCGAAGCGCATGGTCGTGATCGGCGGCGGTGTGATCGGGCTTGAGCTGGGCAGTGTCTGGCATCGTCTGGGCGCGGAAGTGACGGTGATCGAGTTCCTCGACCGTCTGGTGCCGGGTACCGATAACGAGGTTGAGGCGGCGTTCCGTAAGATCCTGATCAAGCAGGGTCTGCAGATGAAGCTGGGTCACAAGGTCACGAAGGCCGAGAAGACCGGCAAGGGCGTGGTGCTGACAGTTGAGCCATCCAAAGGCGGCGCGGCCGAGACGGTTGAGGCTGATGTTGTGCTGCTGGCGATCGGTCGCACGGCTGCCAGCGAGGGGCTTGGACTGGCTGAAGCCGGGATTGCGCTTGATAACCGTGGCCGGATTGAGGTGGACGAGCATTACGCCACCAATGTTCCGGGCATTTATGCGATCGGTGATGTCATCAAGGGGCCGATGCTGGCGCATAAGGCCGAGGAAGAGGGCGTTGCGGTTGCGGAACTGCTGGCCGGTCAGGCCGGGCATGTGAACTACGACGCGATTCCGGGTGTGGTTTACACCTGGCCGGAACTGGCGACGGTTGGCTTCACGGAAGAGCAGCTCAAGGAGAAGGGTGTTTCCTACAAGGTCGGGAAGTTCCCGTTCATGGCCAACGGGCGTGCCCGTGCGATGGGCATGACGGACGGCTTTGTGAAGGTGATCGCCGATGCGGCGACCGACCGGGTACTGGGTGTTCACATTCTTGGTCCAGGCGCTGGCGAGCTGATTGCCGAGTGCACCATGGCGATCGAGTTCGGTGCGTCGTCCGAGGATATCGGTCGTGTCTGCCATGCGCATCCGACGCTGAGCGAAGCGGTGAAGGAAGCGGCGCTGGGCGTGAACGGGATGTCGCTGAATATCTGAGTGAGTGGTGCGGGCGTCTCCGGGCGCCCGCCGGTTCTGGAGAGCGCGCTGCCGGGGTGTCCTGGTGGCGCGTTTTTTTTGGGGAGGTTTGAGCAGGGCTCTGCCCTGCACCCGGAAGGGGTCGCGGACCCCTTCACCCTTTTTGATTTAATAAATCGGGATCAAAGGGACTGCGTCCCTTTGCGGGGTCCGGGGCAGAGCCCTGGAGGAAACTGTTGCCCTGCTTTTCCGATGGGATGCCTGCATCCGCCGGCTTCGGACCGCGTTCGGAATAACACGCAGCAGGATTCCTTAACGGGTTGTAGGGTAAGGGTGAGACCGTGCGGGCATGTCCATTTTGCGGAAAACCCTGTAACCCGTGGAACAGGTGACCATGCCGGAGAGGAACGGGGCAGAGTATGAAAGTGCTGTGGGCGGGCGTTGCGGCAACTGTACTGGCGTCTGCGGTCTGTATTCAGCCGGCATTCTGTCAGAAAGGAGCGCCTGTTCCGTCTGCACCGCCTCTGCCGGATAATCCGGCGACGAATTCTGAGGCGATGACTGAGCAACCAGCGCAGCCCGAGGCTCCGCCGGTTGTCATTCCGCCTCTGCCTTCGCTTGACGATGCCGCCGCGCGGGCCGAGGCGGATCGTCTCGGGCTGGCTTTGCAGCGGGAGGTGCCGCATCTGATTCCGCTGACACAGGCGCAGCGTCTGCACTGGGTGCGGATGGCGCGTGAGATGATCGCGGCGTCGGATTTTCAGATTACGCGGGCGCAGGTTCTTGTGGTGGTGGACCGGAATCCGGCGGTGCAGAAACTGGCGCTGATTCTGGCGCTGCCGGATTCTGCGGACTGGCATGTGATCGGCAGCGTGAAGGTTTCGACCGGCACGCGCGGGCGGAAATATTACTATGTGACGCCGACGGGTGTGTTTCCGAACACGACGGACCGGCTGGGGTATCGGGCGGAAGGCACGAAGAACGAGCATGGGATTCGCGGGATTGGCGCGAAGGGGATGCGGGTCTGGGATTTTGGCTGGCACAATGCGGTCAAGGGCTGGCTGACCGGTGGTGAGACCGGGGACATTCGTCTGGAGATGCATGCGACGGACCCGGATTTTCTGGAGAGCCGTCTGGGGCGTCCGGCGTCTGAGGGCTGTGTGAGGATTCCGGCGGCGTTCAATGTCTTTCTGGATCATCACGGGCTGCTCGATGTCGAGTATGAGCAGGCGGCGAGCTACGATGAGCGGTTTAAGGCGCTGTTGCCGAAGGGGAGGGTGCCGTCGCCCATTGCGGGGGAAGCGCTGATCGTTGTCGATTCCGGGCAGAACATGGTGCCGGTGCGTGAATCGGCGAAGGCAAACGGGCCGTTGTGGCAGGCGCGGCGATCGGATCTGTGAAACCTGACGCACCTCCGTATACTGAGTTCTGGTACCGGGGTCTTGACCTGTAACCCGGTCGGCCCAACTCTTCAGGCACACCAGTTAGGAACACCATTATGAGCGAAAATACGGTTGCGGTCAGCGACACCACATTCGAGACCGACGTGCTGAAGGCTTCTGGCCCGGTTCTCGTGGATTTCTGGGCGGAATGGTGCGGCCCGTGCAAGATGATCGCTCCGGCGCTTGATGAGATCGGCGCGGAGTTCAAAGGCAAGCTTACTGTTGCCAAGGTCAATATTGACGAGAACCCCCAGACTCCGACGAATTTCGGTGTTCGTGGGATTCCGACGCTGATTCTCTTTAAGGACGGCAAGCCGGTGGAGACCAAGGTCGGCGCGATGCCGAAAAGTCAGCTCAAGGCATGGGTTCAGGGGCTGGTCTGAACGGGACCGGCCGGCGCACAGCCGGTAACGGGGTGAAGGAGATGTTCTCCGCTTCTCTGTTCCGGTTGTGTTTTTGCTCCGGTCAGCGTAATACGCGTCTATGATTTCTGCCCGCGTCCTTTCTGATTCGATGTCGCGTTTCCGCGCATCGGTGACGCGTGCCCGTCATCTGCCTCTTCTTTCTCAGCTTCCCCTTCGACTTATCCGCCCCTGAGCGAGCAGACCGATGTGATGTCGGCACGTTCAGGGGATCAGTGACAGAGCGTATTTCGTGCCGGTTGCGGCCGGAATCAGGGAGCGGACTGTCGATGTCCGCGCAGACAGAGATTTTGAGGCTTTTATGACGACCTTCGATCATCCTTCCTTTGGCCGCGTCACCGATGACCGGGTGTTCATCTTTGACACAACCCTGCGTGACGGCGAGCAGTCCCCTGGCTTTTCGATGAATCTCGAAGAGAAACTGCGTATGGCGGAAGCGCTCGCGGATCTCGGGGTGGATGTGATCGAGGCGGGATTTCCGGTTGCCTCGAAAGGGGATTTCGAATCGGTTGCGGAGATCGCGCGGGTCGTTCGGGGCGCTGTTGTCTGTGCGCTGGCCCGTTCGGGCGGGAAGAACGATATCACGGCTGCCGGCCAGGCTATCGCTCACGCCGAGCGGGGCCGGATTCATAATTTTATCTCCACCTCTCCGCTGCATATGAAATACAAGCTGCGGATGGAGCCGGAGACTGTTCTCGAGATCGTCACGACCGGCAACAAGGCCGCCCGTAATCTGACGGATGATGTGGAGTGGTCTGCTGAGGACGGTTCCCGCACGGAGCCGGATTTTCTGTGTCGCTGCGTTGAGGCCGCGATCAGGGCGGGTGCGACGACGATCAATATCCCTGACACTGTCGGCTATGCCACGCCTGAGGATATGGAACGGATCTTCGCCATGCTGAAGAGCCGGGTGCCTGGCGCCGACAGCGTGATCTTCTCGGCTCATAATCATAACGATCTGGGGCTTGGTGTGGCGAACACGCTGGCTTCGTTGCGTGGCGGCGCCCGTCAGATTGAGTGTACCATCAACGGCATTGGCGAGCGCGCCGGGAATGCCGCTCTGGAAGAGATCGTTATGGCGCTGCGTACCCGCCATGACCAATATCCGTTCACGAACCGGATCCAGACGGAAAAGCTGCTGAAGCTGTCACGGATGCTGTCCACGACCACGGGTTTTGACGTGCAGCCGAACAAGGCCATTGTGGGACGCAATGCCTTTGCTCATGAGAGCGGCATTCATCAGGACGGTGTTCTGAAAAACGCGGCGACTTATGAAATCATGACGCCGGAGAGCGTGGGCTGGTCGAAATCTTCGCTGGTTCTGGGCAAGCATTCCGGGCGTGCGGCGTTCCGGGACAAGCTGATGGCGCTGGGCTACACGCTGGGCGATAACCAGCTGAACGATGCCTTCGCGCGGTTCAAGGATCTCGCCGATCGGAAAAAGGTGGTTTACGACGACGATATCGTCGCTCTGGTTGACGATGAGGTTCGTGATCATCAGCGAATCCGGTTCCTGTCGCTGGATGTCAGCGCCGGTTCCCGTCGTCCGGCCGAAGCCACGCTCGAACTGGAAATCGACGGCGAACTGGTTGAGGCGACCGCGACGGGCAATGGTCCGGTTGATGCGGCTTTCAATGCGGTTCGCAGTGCTTATCCGCATACGGCCCGTCTGGCGCTGTATTCCGTCGGTGCGGTGACGGAGGGGACTGATGCGCAGGCGCGGACGACTGTCCGGCTTGAAGAAGAGGGCAAGATGGTTGACGGTCAGGGCGCGGATGCCGATACGGTTGTCTCGGCGGTCCGTGCCTATGTTCATGCGCTGAACAAGCTGCTGGTCAAGCGTGCCCGGACGGAGCCGGAAGCGCTGCCGGCCTAAACGGTGTGCCGACGGCTCCCGGAGTATCGATGAAGCCGGTGTCCGGGGCCGTCAGAGGGATACGCCGTCTTCGTCTGTATCGTTCCTGTCAGTGTCAGCGGGTTTTGACGGAACTGAGACCGAGCCGACACCTGAAATATGTTTGTCGAGTGTGAGGGGGGATCGGGTCAGCTTCACTGATCCGACGCCATCGATCGAAATTCTGGCGTGATCTGTCGGGCCTGCTTTCACAGATCCTGCGCCGGAAATGCTGATGTCGGCATCTTTCATGGCCATGTCGGAAAGATTTACGCTGCTGGCGCCGTCGGAGGACAGAATGACCCGGTCGGCCTTTCCGTTGCCGATGATGCTTGCGGCGCCGTCGACTGAAAGTTTCAGTTCAGGTAATGCGATATTGTTCAGTCGGACCGAGGCGGCGGAGGTGATGGCCAGATCGCTGACCGCCGGGGCTGTGATTCTCAGTGTGATGCCGTCATGATGATGGAAGCCCCGGTACCAGTGGTGTTCCGGACCCCGGATGACATTATCCGACAGTGTGACGTCGCTGATCAGATCCTGAGGACCTTCCAGTCTGATCGTGGCTTCCGGTGCCTGTGTGTAAATGACCTGTGCATTGCAGGCAACTTCGAGTCTCTTCGATCCGGTCCAGGGGATGTCCCGTTGTGTCCGGGGGCCATGGTGATTGTCTGATGCGACAAAGTCGATCATGGAAACCGGGCCGAGCGCGTGCAGGACGGAGAAGCATCCCATTGAGAGAACAGCGCTGCCTGCGGCGACGATAACAAGTCTGCGAATCATCATGGGTCAGACTCCTGTCGATATGGCTGCGGCCGGAGAAATCAGTCGGAAATGCGCGCGGGTATAACGTGAAAGAAGATCGGTCAGTCCGATGACGAACAGAATGCAGAAGGCGCCCGCCGATATGCCGGCGCTGAAAAGCCCTGTGGCGAACAGGACATTCTGCAGCCATGTCCCGTCTGATACCGGAATCATATTCAGGATGGCGAATGGCAGCAGGATCAGCCCGGCAAGGCTGACACAGACGGCTGCCACGGTCAGGCCCAGCAGGACAGCAAAGATGGCGATCAGGAGCGGGAGAACGATAAACAGATCGAGTGCGGCGAGCCCCAGGAGACCGACGATGGCGCCGAGCGCCGCTGCCATGCTGCGTTCGTCTTCCCAGCGCCGGATGCCGGCTTCCGCCCGCAGTTCACGGGCGAGCCGCGTCGGGTCGCCGAGGTTTCGTGCGATGTCGCCATCGCTGCGGCCCGCCCGTCTTCCTTCTTCAAAATGGCCTTCATAGTCGGAAAGAATATCCTGCGCGGCATCCTGGGGCATGCCGCGCAGGCCTCTGGCGAGCCGGCGCATGAAATCGTCTTTTTCGTTCATGATTTTCCATCCTGACCGGCTTCCAGCACGGTGTTCACAGCACGGGTAAATTCTGTCCAGGCGGTTTTCTGCCGCAGGAGATTCTGCCGTCCCTGTTCGGTCAGGCGGTAGTACTTTCTGGGGGGGCCAGACGGGGATTCCACGAGGTATGTGGAAACCAGCTGTTCTTTCTGCATACGTCGCATCAGCGGGTAGATCGTGCCCTCTCCCATATCGATCGCTTCTGCCAGACGGCTTGCGATTTCATATCCATAAGCGTCGGCACGTTCGAGAAGTGCGAGAACGCACAGCTCCAGAACGCCCTTTCTGAACTGAACGAGATTTGGCTCCACGGAACGGGGATCTCCCTGCATATGGTTCATGACAGGAACCTTGCAGTGACAGGTAGCATGTTGTGCATGGTTCATGGCAAGGATTTTTTTGGGACCACCGGAAAATTATACGGGCAGTGTTTCCTGGCGATGAGATGTCGGGAGTATTTCCCTGAGCCGATGTGGCCGGGGCGATGTCATCGTGTTTATGAGGATATCTGACGGAGATCTGTGATCTTTCCTGAGAAAGACTATGGATTTCTTTTTACGTTGACCTGCGGTTGCGGGCGGTGTCGGGACGGTTCAGCACGCTGTTCCGGCCCCTGAAGCCGGCGGAGGCTGGCGGTCTTCGGAAGCCCGTTGCAATGAGCAGATCGGAGTGCCGGGTTCGGGCGAAGTCCGCCCGTGTTTCTGTGTTTTGCAGACAGGGACAGGTCGGGGCGTTGTTCTGCACCGGAAGGGGGTGCCACGCGATGGCGCATGACGGCCCCCTTTTTTTAGCAGACCAGGATCAAAGGGACTGCGTCCCTTTGTGTGGTTCGGGGCAAAGCCCTGAAAGGAATGGTTCAGGCGAGGCAGGCGGTGCGGAATGCTTCAAAAGCACGCGCCCGATGACTGATTCTGTTTTTTTCCTCATCGCTCATTTCGGCAAAGGTTCGTGTTTCGCCGGATGGAATGAAAATCGGGTCATAGCCGTGGCCTTCCCTGCCGCGTGGTTCCGGTGAGATACTGCCGTCAATCCGTCCCTCGAAGCAGCGCGAGGTTCCGTCCGGGAAGGCGAGACAGAGCACGCAGATAAACCATGCATCCCGTTCGTCTTCGCCGATTCCTTCTTCGATTCTTTGCATGGCAGCGGGGAAATTCTTGTCCGGTCCGGCCCAGCGGGCGGAATAGATCCCGGGGGCGCCCCCCAGTGCTGAAACGCACAGGCCGGAATCATCCGAAAGAGCAGGGAGATTTGCCGCCTTTGCTGCCGCCAGAGCCTTCAGTTCCGCATTTCCGGCAAATGTCGTTGCTGTTTCGTCGGGTTCCGGCAGTCCCAGTTCTCCGGCGGAAACCACGGTGATGCCGTAGCCGTCCAGCAGGCGGGAAAATTCAGCGAGTTTGCCTTTGTTGTGGCTGGCGAGGACGAGGCGGCTGCCACGGGGGAGTGGGAAACGGGTGTTCATCGTGATTCTTGCCTCGCTGATAGGTGCGTTCTGTGGTGCGGAGAACTGTTCTGTTTTCTGTTTCGCCGGATCGGATAACGGGTCGTGTAAAGAATTCAGTAACTGAAAATGGTTTTCCTTTGGTGCCGTAAGGTCCGTCGCTGGCGGTCAGCAGGGAATTTGTATCGGTAATGGCTGAACTGTCTACACCACGGGCGGGAATCAGGAGCGGGTCTGCTGCTGGATTTCCTGTGTGCGGATGAAGGCGTTACTGATGCTGATGAGGCATATGGCGCGGATGCGTGCGGCCTGATGTAAGCCGTTCGGAGGTGCCCGCCACCTGGCTTTACCCCTTGTCAGGCCCGGTGGTCGTCCCCAAAGTCATACAGTCAGAAACTGAGTCTGCGGGAGGATACGACGATATCCGGTAGTCATGACAAGCCGTTCAGGGAGTCTGGCCTTCTGCCGGGTCCGGGAGCGCTGGCGGGGAATCTGAATTCGCGTTCGGCGACGATTCTGCGGGAGCTTGTAGAGCATTACCTGGAGACCGGGGGGCCTGTGGGCAGCCGTACTCTGGCGCATCGTCTGCCGATGGGGCTGTCCCCGGCGACTGTCCGGAACATTATGGCTGATCTGACCGAGGCCGGCTTTCTGTTTTCGCCTCATACCTCGGCCGGACGTCTGCCGACGGAAAAGGGTCTGCGCCTGTTCGTTGATGGTATGCTCCAGTTCGGCAGCCTCACGGAGAGCGAGCGCGAGTCCATAGCGACGTCGCTTGAGGCGCGCGGGCGATCGCTGGAAGATACGCTGGCGGAAGCCTCGACCATGCTGTCCGGTCTTTCACAGGCTGCGAGTCTCGTTTTTGCGCCGAAGGCTGACGGGACGGTCAGGCATATTGAATTTGTGGCGCTTGGCGGCAACCGGGCGCTTGTCATTCTGGTCGGTTCGGACGGGCAGGTGGAAAACCGGGTGATTGAAACGCCTGCCGGTATGCCGCCCTCGACGCTCAGTGAGGCCGCGAATTATCTGAACGCCCGGCTGGCCGGTCGTACGCTTGCGGAACTCCGGACGCAGGTGGATCAGGAGATGGCGGCGGATCAGACGGCGCTGGATCAGCTTGCCACCGCTGTTGTCGCCAGCGGACTGGCGACCTGGAGTGACGAGGGGCGCGGTGGGGGCACGCTGATTATTCGCGGGCAGGGCCATCTCCTGACCGACGTCACTGAGATTGAACGGCTCTCGACAATTCAGATGCTGTTCGAGCGCCTGGAAAAACAGGACGCGATGCTGCGTCTGCTCGAACTTGCCGAAGATTCCGATGGTGTGCGGATTTTCATCGGCGCGGAGAGCGGGTTGTTCGGTGTTTCGGGCATGTCCATGGTGGTTGCGCCGGCGCGGAATGAGTCCAACCGTATTGTTGGTGCGATCGGCGTTATTGGACCGACGCGGATCAATTATGGACGTATTATTCCGGTTATCGACTATACGGCGCGCATTATTGGACAGATTCTTGGATAAAAGGATCTGTGTGGCGTCTCTGTGGGTATTCGCAGACGTGACTGCATGACGGTGTTCCTGGTGTTCGGTTCCGTGGAATGAGATGATCGTGAAAAACAGCCTGTCATCAGAACGGTGCGATCGCGTTAAGTAATTGCTGGCCGTAACGCGGTGTCTGCAGAATTGTCAGCTGGCCACGACCACCGTAGGAAATACGCGCTTCGGCCATCCTGTCATGGGTGACGGTGTTATCGGCTGTGATGTCCTGAGGACGGACCACGCCGGTTACCAGCAGCTCACGCAGTTCACTGTTTACCCGGACTTCCTGTCTTGCGACGAGAACGAAGTTTCCGTTTGGAAGGACCTGTGTGATGGTTCCGGCAACCCGGATGGTTACGGTTTCACTGCGGCCGATCCGGCCTGCGGCCGTGTTGGAGCTGTCACTGGATGTCGACAGCGCGCTTGAACTCGTCAGACGCGAAATTGTCTTTCCGTGAAAGCCAAAAATATTTGGTATTCCCATCGCTTCGCTGCCGGAACCGCTGGCGCTTGTGTTATCAACCATCGTGGCGTTATCGGTGATGTCCACGATTACCGTGACCAGGTCGCCGACCTGTGACGCCCGCTGATCCTTGAAGAATGCCCGGCTGCCGGGGCGCCACAGACTGGCGGCCTCGGCCGGCGGCGGCTGGAGCGGCGGCATCGGCATTGTTACCGGTCGATAGCTGGTGTCGCGTGTCGGGTCCTGTGTGCGTGTCAGAGTGGGAGGATGGCCGATTTCAGTCAGACTTCCAAAGCCGTTGCAGCCTGATAAAAAAAGAGCACTCACAATAATAAAAGATTTTTTCATCAGTTGTTTAATGCCTGGGGACGGAAATTTCAGATATTTTTCTGGGTTCTTACTCCCGCGACACGCAGAACGTGCTGGTCCGCAGGCATCGGCGTGCTGCCGGGCAGAACCTCCACACGGGTCCGGTCGACGATCTGGCCAACCACGATCATGTGTGATGCCGGATTGAGAACGTGAATTCTTTCGCCGAGAGCGCCAGAATCAACGGCGATGCCGGTTGCGGTCAGGTGAAGTCCTGTCGATGAGACATCGAGAATGACGGGTGCGCCTTTTTCGACCAGATCGATGTGAATGATCTGTTCGGAGGTCAGGGGGTTGCCCGCGGAGACGGCGTGGCGCGCGGCCTGGCCGATGACAGCGTCCGGGTCGGTCAGCACATGGGCTGGCAGGGTGCGGGAATCCTTGCTCTCCACGTCAATGTCGGCGCGGTTTATGACCTGTCCGGGCGAGAGGTCATGCAGCGCCGTCACGGCGTCGACATGGGTGCTGACCGTGCCGTCCGCGCGAAAGGAGGTCGATGTCCCTCCGTCAGCCGGGATGGTGAAATATGCGGAGAAGCGGCCGTGCGATGCGTCATACACGAGACTGGCCAGTTCCGGCGTTATGCCCTGTTCCTCGGCTATGGCAGGGCCGGAGAAATTCGGGACGTCGATTGTAACGTTATCGGCGGCGCCACGTTTTTTCAGTTCGGTGGTGATGAGCGGCATGATTTCGTCGCGGGTAATGGTCCGCGTTGCCCGTGTGAGCGTCATGCGCGCGGTTTCGGACGCGTCGGGCCAGTCCACCCCGAACTGGGTGGCAATGGCTTCCAGCTGCGGACCTTCGATGATCTGACTCTGGCCCACAGCCGGAGCCGGGCCGATATCGCAGTCCTGGCCCGGGGCCAGATCGGCGAAAAGATCGGAAAGGCGCACCTGAGCGCGATGAACGATGGCGGCCCGGCGCAGTGTCGCGGCGGCTGAGGGCAGAGATGCGACAGAAAGGCCGAGGGCCACAGCCGCCAGAATCAGGCGCGCCTTCAGGATCATTTCAGTCCTGTCAGAGTCTGCAACATCTCGTCGGACGCGGTGATGACCTTACTGTTCATCTCATAGGCCCGCTGGGCGGTAATGAGATTGGTGATTTCCGTGACGACGTTGACGTTGGACTCCTCGACATATCCCTGACGGACGCTGCCGAAGCCGACGCTCTGACCGGTACCGGTGATGGCGTTGCCGGAGGACTGGGTTTCGGTGAACAGGTTCTGACCCATGGCGGCCAGACCGTTCTCGTTCTGGAAGGTGGCCATCTGAAGCTGGCCGACGACGGTGGAGGTGGTCTGGCCGGAAATGGTGACCTGGACCTGGCCGGTCTGATCGATGGTGATCGTCTGGGCGTTGTTCGGGACGGTGATGCCGGGGCTGACCGGGTAGCCGTCCGCGGTGACGATCTGGCCGGTGTCGGAGAGGGAGAATGTGCCGTCCCGCGTGTAGGCGTATTCGCCGGACGGGAGGGTGACCTGGAAGTAGCCTGAGCCTTCGATGGCGAGATCGAGGCTGTTGCTGGTCTGCTCCAGCGTGCCCTGTTCGTTGATCCGGTAGATGCCGGCGGTGCGCACGCCGAGACCGACCTGGGCGCCGGCGGGGACGAGGGTACCGCTGTCGGAACTCATGGTGCCGGCGCGGCGGATGTCCTGATACATCAGGTCCTGAAATTCCGGCACGCGGCGTTTGAAGCCCGTCGTGGTCATATTCGCGATGTTGTTCGAAATGACCTCAACATTCGTCTGCTGGGCCTGCATGCCGGTGCCGGCGATGTCGAGAGAACGCATCATAGGAGTGAATTTCCGTCTGTGTCGGTTCAGGACTGAGTCTGGATGATCTTGTCGATGGCATTCTGGCGACGGGTCGCCTCGCTTTCGACGAGATTGGAGACGACTTCGAAATCGCGCTGGAGCTGGATCAGATTTGTCGTCTCCGTCATGGAGTTGACGTTGCTGCCTTCGAGCATGCCCTGCCGCAGTTCCTTGTTGTCGAGCTGACGTGTCTGGGTGGTGGGCCGGAAGATCTGATTGCCCTCGCCGACGAGGGTGTAGGGATTATCGACGGTGACGAGGCCGATCTCGGCGGCCACGCCGTTCTCGGTCGAGAGCGTGCCGTCGGAGGCGAGGCTGATGGTCCGGTCCTGCGGGCGGAGCTGGACCGGCTGGCCGGTGCGGTCGAGCAGGACGTTGCCGGCGTCGTCCGTGATCCGGCCGTCCGCGAGGCGCTGGAAGCGGCCGTTGCGCGTGAGGCGCACGCCCTGGGCGGTCATCACGGAGAAGAAGCCTTCGCCGGTGATGGCGATGTCGAGCGGGTTGCCGGTCTGCTGGAGGGTGCCCTGGCCGAAATCCCGGTAGGTGGCGCGGTCCTGGTTGAAGGCCTCATCGGCTTCGCCGGTGGCCTGGCTGCCTTTCTGTTTGACGAGATAGTCCGAAAACAGGACGTGGCTGGCCTTGTAGCCGGGGGTGTCTGCGTTAGAGAGGTTGTTGGCCAGAACGCTCATCGCACGCATCTGGGTATCCATGCGTGACAGCGCGATATAGGTCGTATTGTCCATTCGGCGGGCGCTCCCTTCAGGGCGAGACTGCCGTTCAAAGATTGATAAAGGGTTGCTTTGTGCTGTCCGGGCCGGGGAACTCAGGAAAGGTTTCGGCTTCTTGCGTATTCTTCACTGCATTCTGACCCATGAATTCGCCGGTACGGAGCGTCATCTGAGCGAACTGGCCCGGATACAGGCCGGGGCGCATGAGGTGACGGTGCTGGTGGCGCGGGATACGCGCGACTCGCTGACCGGGGGGGATCTGGTGCCGCATCTCGATCCGGCGGTGCGGGTGGTTCGCGCGGGGCGGGCGGGGTATCTGGCGGCGCTGGCCGGGCTCGTGTGGCGCTGGCGGCCGGATGTGATTCACTCGCATGTCGGGGCGGCGAGTTTCCGGGCGGGGCTGCTCAACCGGGTGCGGCGGGTGCTGCCGGGCGGGGGCGGGCCGCCGGTGGTGGCGACGCTGCATCGGGGGTTTTCGCAGCGGGCTTATGGCGGGCATGACGGGCTGATCTGCATTGCGAACTGGCAGCTTAAGGGGATTCCGGCGGGGTTTCGCGGGCCGGTGGAGGTGATTGCCAACTGGACGCAGAAGGCGGCGCCGGCTGAGGGAGCCGGGGCGCGGCTGCGGGCGGAGCTGGGGCTCGGGGCCGGGACGTTCCTGATCGGGGCGGCGGGGCGGATGATTCCGGAAAAGGGGTTCGACGTGCTGCTGGAAGCGTTCAGTCGGGCAGGGCTGGCGGATACGGCGCTGGTGCTGTTCGGGGACGGGCCGGAGCGCGGGGCATTGCAGGCGCGGGCGGGAGAGGGCGTGTTCTTTCCGGGGTTCCGGACATCCCTGCCGGTGGATCTGGCGGGGCTGGATGCGTTTGTTCTGCCCTCACGCAGGGAGCCGTTCGGGCTGGTGCTGCTGGAGGCGATGGCGGCGGGGCTGCCGGTTCTGGCGACGGAGGCCGGGGGCGTGCCGGATATTCTCGGGGCTTATCCTGACTGCATGGTGCCGCCGGACGATGCGGAGGCGATGGCGGCGGGGCTGCGTCGTCTGCGCGGGGTCTCGCGCCGGGGGTGGGATCTGTCGGCGTTTGATCCGGCGGGGCAGGCTGAGCGGATCGAGGCGTTTTACCGGCGGTGTGCGGTGTGGAAGGCGGAGCGGCGGTGACGGGAGTTTCCGGTCTGTCGGGTGGTTGCTGGGGGCTGAGTTTTCCAGAAGGGTGGGGGGTGTTTTGCGGGTCTATCACGGATTGTTTCGGATTGGTGATCCGGTGTGGTCTGGCGGGGGCCGGGGTATGGGGTGATCGGGGCTGAGGTAAGGCTGGCTGCGGGGTGGCATGGGACGGGCTCCTGGGGTGATGGTCGGTTAGTGAGCCTGTCTCTGTCGGAGGTGGTGGAGGTTTATTTTTTCCGGGGTGGGTTGACCGGGGCTGGGACAGAGGGCGGATTCCAGAAGGTTCTGGACAGTTTTGGTTCGGGTGTGGAATGGGTTTTGAGCGGGGAATATCGGATTGGTTTTGTATCTAACAGATCAGTTATTCGTCTTTTTGCAAACAAGTAGGCTAGGTTCCATCAGGCTGGCGACAAAATGGTCAATGCGGAACTCTCCCGACTCTTTGCGTTTGTGGAGTAATGGGAGCATAATAAATACAGAGATTGTTCTTGTAAGATAGCATAGACATTTTGCCGAGTGTCGGGACTTCGTTATTTGTATTGAGGCCACGTGTGAAGCACAAATCGATTGATCTCGAATCTGAAGTGAAGCGGGCAACATTACCAGAGGGCTTACAAGGCTTTCTTTTTCCTCTTTTCGAGGCTGTATCCAATTCTTTTCATTCCATGGAGGAGCGATGGGGCGAGGAAGTTGAGGAAAAGGGACGCATTGAGATCGAATTCGCTGTCGACGGACAGGAAATATTGATCGCCGATAATGGTGTTGGCTTCGACGAGAAAAACTTGGGGGCATTTCTCACTCCCCTCACCGGTAATAAATACGAGCGCGGAGGTAAGGGCTTCGGAAGATTTATAGCGTTCAAAATCTTTAGGGAAGTCTTCTACTCTTCTCAGCAGATCGGTTTGGACGGCGGCTTATCCGGTGGCTCTTTCAGGTATGATCCGTTCGCGATTGACGACAACCTTATCGCAATATCCCCGAACATAGGGCCTGGCGCCCATCGTTTCGATACAGGTTTGACTGTGCTCCTAAGGTCGCCGCAGTTAGAATCCACCAGTTTCTTTAATTTAGAGAAAAATTTCTCTTCCAAAGAAGATATACAGGAAGAATTATCTTCCGAACTATTAAGCCATTTTCTAATTGAATTCATACAAAGAAAAGTACCAAAAAATTTTTTTTTTGGTAATTCAGGGAGTGTCACATAATCTCTACAACTATTTCAGAAAGTCGCTGTCAATCGCAGGCTCTAAATTCGAGAATCTTGAAATTGGGCATGTTGATAGACAGTTTGATTTTAGCTACTTTAAGATCAGTGAAGCGCAAGCGAAGAAACATAGGCTTTATTTTTACGCAAACAATCGAGCCGCCAGTGATCTTGAAAATATATCTTCCGGGGTAAACAACAAGCCATTTTCCGAAATGGGAGAAGATGGTACTCGTCGGTATTTCTATCTCGTCGCAGTTTCAAGTGACTTCTTTATATCCTCCCAATCTCGGGATAGAATTACAAATCTGAATACGAAAATAGAATATGCTGGCAAGAGAAAACCCATTAAAGATCATTTGATTTCTTTAGCAAAGCAGCACATTTTAGAAATAGAGAGCGTCTATACAACCGAACAAAGAACCAGGATGGTCGCGGAAGTCGAGCATCTTATAGCAATCGATCCTCTCTTGCGGCGCGGTTTAGGCAATATGTCTGCAGTGGATTTTGTGCAGAAGCGCTCGATCACAGAAACGAGGGAGCAGCTCGCGCAAGACCTGTTTGTCGAGAGATTCCGCCAGAAATTTGACTTCACAAAATTGGATCACAATGCGACCGTCAACGAACTTGTTGAACTTGTCAAAACGAAAATCCCTGAAGACGCGAAAGAGGCTTTGGCGGTTTACGTGGCTTATAGAAACCATGTAATTCGGATTTTTCGTGAGTTACTGAACAAGCAAGAAGACGGCTTGGCAACGGAAGACAAGGTACATCAGCTAATCTATCCGCGCTACAAAGACAGTGAGGAAATTGATTACAGCTCACATAATCTTTGGTTATTGGATGATGATCTTGCTTACGCCCGCTATATTTCCAGCGATCGTACCCCGGATGGAAGCCACAGAGCCAAAGGGCAGTATGCTCACGATCTTCTTATAAACAATGAAGATGAACTGATGGTCGTAGAGATGAAGCGACCTCAGAAGACCGGATATTCTGCTGACAGTGATAGTGTCACAAATGATCCTGTAGACCAATTGAAAAAACAGATTTCTGATATTCGTAAGAAGGGTAAAATCAAAACCTCAAGTGGGCGAGAGATCACTATCCCTCCTGACACGATGGTACGAGGATATGTTCTGGCCGATTGGAATGATAGCCTGCAAAGTTATCTTGAGATGGAAGATTTCATGATTACCAACTACGGTGGTCAGATGGCGTATCGGTATTACAAAACATTGAACCTCATTGAAGTTGTTGCGTTCGACCGGTTGGTTGATAGGGCTAGCAATCGAAATGAAGCTTTTGTTCAGATGCTTGAGGGGCGTTCAACTTTCGATCGAAAGCCAAAAGGTACACTTTTCAACATAAGTGAAGCAACGAACAAAAGGCAGCGTTAAACTTTGAGTAATAAGCTATTCAAGAGTTCAATCGTATCATAGCAGCATACTACTCATCCCTAGTAAATGGAAATTGTTGTGATTAGTATTACTAAAAAACCAACATCTATCTTTAAGCAGCGTATTAAAAGAATTAAAATTATATCAAATATTGGAGATGAGATTGACCGTAATAAAAATCCTCAATTATATGATGAGAAAATCTTGCTTCTAAATGGACTTTATTTGGTAAATATTGTTGCTTTTTGGCAGGTTTTCATAGAGAATATGGTTACATACGGATGTAATTTAATAAAAAAAAGCATAACCACAAAACCAGAAGAACTATTATATGAAATTGTTTGTAATAAAGCGAATTATGTTTTGAAAAAATTTAATACTCCTGATAGGGATAGAATAAACAAAGTATTTTATGATTGTTTTGGAATAGAAAAAATTACGGAATGCTGGAGAAATGGTAATGGGAATTTTATGAAGGAGTATAATGTCTTAAATGAAATAATTAATGAACGACATTATTACGTTCATACTGGTAAATTTAAAAAAATAAATCTATCTTTTGAAGATAGATTTAAAGATTCTGATGATATATTTGTTTTGGCGGTATTATTGGAATCAGCTATCATTGACAATTTACGTGAATACAAAATCAATTAATTTTATCATAAAACTCGTGGTGCAGGAGGCTGCGCCTCCTGCCGGGGCCGGGCAGAGCCCGGATGATGCCTGTCTGAAACGGGAAGATTCACGCCGGATGGTCGATGGAGTCTGGTGGTTCGCTGAACCAGACGGGGCCTGTGTCTGTCATGTGGAAGCAGTCTTCCAGGCGGACGCCGAATTCGCCGGGGATGTAAAGACCGGGTTCATCTGAAAAACACATGCCGGGCTCAAGCTTTGTCATCTCACCGTGAACGAGGTTGACGGGTTCGTGGCCGTCCAGGCCGATGCCGTGGCCGGTGCGGTGGGACAGGCCGGGGAGTCTGTATCCGGGTCCGTAGCCGAGGCTTTCGTAATATTGTCTGACTGCGTCATCCACGCTTCCGGCGGGGGCTCCGTTTTTTGCTGCGGCGAAGGCGACGCGCTGACCCTGGCGGACTTGATTCCAGACCTGTCTCTGGCGGTCGGTTGCTTTACCGGGAACGAATGTTCGCGAAACGTCGGACTGGTATCCTTCCACGGTGCAGCCGCAGTCCATCAGGACGATGTCATTTTCCCGCACCACCTGCGGGGCGCGTGAGCCGTGCGGGTAGGCGGCGGCTTCTCCTGTCAGGATCAGGGTAAATTCCGGAGTGCCGCCGAGAGCGATGGTGGCGGCGTCCATCATTTCGCCGACCTGTTTGGGAGTCATTCCTGGTTTTACGCGCGGGATGACGTAACGATACGAGGCGATGGTGATGTCGGTGGCGCGTTTCATCAGCGCGATCTCGGCGGCGGATTTATGCATCCGGCAGCCCCGGACGACGGGCGCTCCGGACAGGACCGATACTGACGGGAGGGCTTTTTTCAGTCCGTCCACGATGAAATAACGGACTGTTTCCTCGATGGCCACCGGTCCGGAGGCGGCGCCGCGATCCCGGAGCGCGCCGGCTATGAGCGCCATCGGGTTTTCGTCTTCGTTCCATGTCCGGATTTCTGCCGGAATGCTCAGCGTCTGACGGATTGACGGGGCTTCGAAAAACGGTGTGACGATGACGACATCGCCTTCGAGCGGAATGACGGCTGCCGTCACGCGTTCGCTGCGCCACCACTGGATGCCGGTAAAGTAAATCAGTGAAGATCCGGGTTCCACGATCAGAGCCCGGATGCTGTGCGCGCGCATCAGGCGTCTGGCCTGTTCGATCCGTGCTTCCCGCTCGGCGGCTGTGATGGGGGCTGCTTTTCCTGGCACGGGGGCGGGGAGCGTGTCCGCGGACGCGATGGCGGGCAGGGTGAGCACTGTGGCGCCGGCCACCATGCCGTTCAGCAGTGTCCGGCGTTGCACGGATGTCATTGGTTCTGTCCTGTCCTGGTCGGTGTTCGGGCAGGAGTCTGCGGCATCTGGCGGATGAGGACAATATGTTCCGGGATGGGAATGAGGCCGGGTTTTGGCGACTGTTTCAAAAGCCTGGAATGGACAAAACATTTTATAATAAACTGATAATATTATGTTTTTTCGTCTCGCTTATCTGCTCGCCTCAGCCAGCTTCAGAAGGCATTCCGCGATAGCTCTTTAAAAAAAATAAAAGTTTTTGGGTGCCGCCTTTTTTCAAAAAGGCGGCGTCTTCCGAAGCTTTTTGAAAAAAGCTTCACCAAAAATTTCTTTGTTATTCAGAGACTGTTTCACAGGAAGGCTTTTGACGCAGTCTTTAGGAAGAGATGCTTCCGGCGTTCCGGTCCATGAGCATGGAGGTGACGGCGGATTTGAAGGGGGGGAGGGCGTCGGCGAGGCGGAGGCCGAGGGAGCGGAGGGCGCGGAAGGGGGCGGCGTCGCGGGTGTAGAGGGTTGCGATGCTGTTGGTGGCGGCGAACATGGGGGCGGTTGCGGCGCGGTGCTGGTGTTCGTAGCGGCGGAGAACGGCGGGGGCTGCGAAATCCTGGCCCTGGGAGAAGGCTTTTCCGACTTCGGTGGCGAGGGTTTCGGCGCCGCGGAGGCCGAGGTTGAAGCCGTGGGCGGTGATGGGGTGCATGCCGACAGCAGCGTCGCCGATGAGGGCGAGGCGGCGGGCGGTGAAGTGGTGGGCGTAGACGGCTTTGAGCGGGTAGGCGTGACGGGTGCTGACGAGGCGCATGGCGCCCATGCGGTTGCCGGTGCGCTGCATGATTTCGGCGTTGAAGGCGTCCTGGGGGGCGTGCATCAGGCGATTGATGTCTTCGGCCGGGAGGGTGAGGACGAGGGAGGATGCGCCGCCGTTGACGGGGAGGAGGGCGATGGTCTGGCCTTCGTCGAACCATTGCAGGGCGACGTTGTGGTGCGGGGCTTCGTGGGCCATGCGGCAGACCATCATCATCCGTCTGAAATCGTGGATGACGGCGCCGATGCCGGCGCGGCGGCGGGTGGGGGAGAAGCGGCCGTCGGCGCCGATGGCGAGGCGGGCGCGGGTTTTGCCGGCTGAGTGGTGAATAACGGTGGTGTCGCCGTCCTGGCGCATGGTGCTGACGGCGATGCTCGGGGCCAGCGTGATGCCGGGGCGGGTTGTGGCTTCGGCGTGGAGGGCGCGGCGGATCATGTTGTTGGCGACGAGCCAGCCGAGGGGGCCGTCGGTCGGGCTGCTTGCGTTTTCGGCGTCGAAGATGAGGGGGTGGCTGGCGCGGCCGGTTTCGATGCGGGCTTCGCGGAGGGGGCAGATGATGCTTTCGGGGATGTGTTTCCAGGCGCCGATGCGTTCGAGCAGGGTGCGGGCGTGCCAGGTGAGGGCGATTTCGCGGCCGTCGAAGGCGGGTTCGGCCCACTGCTGTTCGTTCGCGCGTTCGAGGACGGTGACGGAGAGCCCGGCGTCAGCGAGGCAGAGGGCGGCGGCGAGGCCGACGGGGCCTCCGCCGATGATGGCGACGTCGTGTTCGGGCATGTTCGTCATGGTGGCGGGGTTATAGCAGAGGCGGGCGGCTTTGGCCTGGGGAAAAGCGCGGGGGGCTTATGTTGTGGGTGTGGGGATTTCCGGGCGCTGTCCGGACCCGGGAGGGAGCGCGGCTCCCTGCGCCCTGATTTGTTTTTAAATAAATACGGTGTCGGGGAGTTTGCGACTTCTGGTGGATTTCAGGGTGGAGGCCTGAGGTTCTGCCTGTGCGGTGTGGGGTTTCCGGGCTCTGCCCGGACCCGGCAGGGAGCGCGGCTCTCTGCGCCCCGGTTTGTTTTTAATAAAATGGTGTCCGGAGGTCTGCGACCTCTGGCGGGTTTCAGGGCAGAGCCCTGAGGTCAGTCTTTGTCAGCTTCGAAGGTCACAGGTTCGCCGTTCCATTCGGCGATGTAGGGGGTGACGGGGCGGCGTTTGGCTTCGTGGTCTTCGTGTTTCGGGGTTCCGACGAAGAAGAAGCCGGCGAGGGCGTGAGGGGCGGGGAAGCCGAGTTCGGCGGCGAAGACGGGGTCGTAGGTGATTTCGCCGGAGACCCAGACGGCGCCGTAGCCTGCGGCGTGGATGGCGTTGAGCAGGTTCATGCCGGCGGCGCCGACGGCGAGTTCCTGTTCGATGAGGGGGATTTTGTTGTCCGGACGGAGGTGCATGCCGAGGACGATGGTGAGCGGCATGGTGGACATGCGGTGGTGGCGTTTTTCGATTTTCTTTTCGGGAACTTCGGGGTCGATGCGTTTCATGCTGGCGACGACGCGGTCGGCGAGTTTGGCGCGGGCATCGCCGTGGATGAGGGCGAGGCGCCAGGGGCGGAGTTTGCCGTGGTCTGGGGCGCGCATGACGGCGGAGAGGATGGTTTCCAGTTCCTCGCCTTTGGGCGCGGGGCCGGTGAGGTCGTCGGTGGAGGAACGGGAGAGGAGGCTGTCGAGAGCGATTCGTTCGTGCTTTTTCATTGGACGGGGCTCCTTTGGCGTCATGGGGGGCGGAGCATGGCCCGATTGTGGAGGAAAGGCCAGGGGGCGTGAGGAATGGCTGGGGAGAGTGTTCAGGGCGCTGCCCTGAGACCCGGAAGGGGTCGCGGACCCCTTCACCCCTTTATGTTTAACAGATCGGGATCAAAGGGACTGCGTCCCTTTGTAGTGCTCGGGGCAAAGCCCTGAAAGAAACTGTTCCACGTGTATTTCTGAGTGGGAGAGTGTTCAGGGCGCTGCCCTGCACCCGGAAGGGGTCGCGGACCCCTTCACCCCTTTATGTTTAACAAACCGGGATCAAAGGGACTGCGTCCCTTTGTGGGGCTCGGGGCAAAGCCCCGAAAGAAACTGCTCCACGTGTATTTGCGAGTGGAAGAATGTTCAGGGCTCTGCCCTGCACCCGAAAGGGGTCACGGACCCCTTCACCCCTTTATGTTTAACAGATCGGGATCAAAGGGACTGCGTCCCTTTGTGGGGTTCGGGGCAAAGCCCTGAAAGAAACTGTTCCGCGTGTATTTGCGAGTATACAAACGCTTTTCCGGTGTCTCAGGGAAAGCCGGGCATTCGCAGAACGGCCTTGATGGTTTGGCCGGCTTCCATATCCGCGACGGCCTGGTTGATCTGATCGAAGTTGTAAAATGTAATGAGTCTGTCGAACGGGAAACGGTTCTGTTTCCAGAGTTCGATCAGGCGGGGCAGGAAAATGTCGGGAACGCAGGCGCCCTGGCTGACGCCCTGGATGGATTTGTTGCGGGCCATCAGGTCGTTGGCGTCGAGTTCGAGCTGCGCTTCTGGCGGAGAGACTGCCACGACGGCGCTTTTTCCGCCCGGACGCAGCGCGTCGACCATCTGACGGATGATCTCCACCCGTCCGGTGGTGTCCATTGCGGTATCCACGCCGCTGCCAGTGATTTTGCGCACTGTGGTGACGACATCCTCGTCCGTCATGCTGACGGTGTGCGTGGCGCCGAGTTCGCGGGCCAGTGCGAGATGGGCGGGTTTGCGGTCGATTGCGATGATGGTCGTGGCGCCGGCGAGGCTGGCGCCCATGATTCCGCTGAGCCCTACGGAGCCGCAGCCGAAACTGGCAAAACTGCCGCCTGGACCGGGACTGATCGCGTTCAGAACTGTTCCGCTTCCTGTCGAGATCCCGCAGCCGAGCGGACCGGCGAGTTCCAGCGGGATGTCTGCCGGGATTTTCACGATATTGCGTTCCGTGGCGATCGCGTGGGTGGCGTAGGAGGACTGGGCGAAAAAGCGGTCGGAGAGGGTTGTTTCCTGGCTTCCGCTCAGGGCGTGCGTGCCGTCCGGGCGATGGCCGCTGAAATTGAGTGCGCGAAAATGCACGCATTCGGCGGGGCGGCCGCTCTGACAGGAGCCGCAGCGGCCGCAGGACGCGAAGGTCAGAATGACGTGGTCGCCGGGGGCGACCTTGCGGACGTTGCTGCCTGTTTCTTCAACGATCCCGGCGCCTTCATGACCGAGCACGACCGGAAGCGGGGTTTTCAGCATGCGGCTGCGGACGGCCAGATCGGTGTGGCACATGCCGACGGCGGCGATCCGCACCCGCACCTCGTCATCGCGGGGCGGGGCGAGCGTCAGATCTTCCATCAGGAACGGGCCGTCGGCTTTCCGGATGACAGCGGCGCAGACAGGGCATGACGGGAGGGTGCTGTTCTGGCCGGGCTGCATGACGGTGCTTCTCCTTCATGATCCTGTGGCGGGATTTTCCGAGAGGCTGTTTCGGGAGAAATTTTTGTGAAGCTGCTTTTGAATTATAGAGAAGTTTTTGGTGCCGTCTTTTTTAGAAAGCTTCAGAGGACGCCGCCTTTTTGAAAAAAGGCGGCACCCAAAAACTTTTATCTGGTTTTGTCAGAGGTTTATCGTGAAATGCTCTCTGACTGTCCGCGTGGCTTTGTTTTAACCGGACAAAACACTTTCTGGATATTGGTATAGTGTCACGTGACACTTTTCTTCTCCGCTGCGTTCCGGATCAGTCTGTGGGCCAGCCTGGAACTGTTCGCAGAAACGCTTTCAGTCCGGCTTCCCAGACTTCCGTGTGCATCATGGTCATGTGCCCGTAAAGCTGCGCCGGATCGCGGATCATCAGTTCATGAACGTTTGTCTGAGGCGGGAGATGCAGGAGTTCGGGCGGGTTCAGCATATCGTCGGCGAAATTGACCGAGAGAAAGGGGGCGGTGATCCGGTCCGATCCGGGGCGGGGGTCGTAATCGTCGGAGCTCTGAAACTGGCGCAGGATATCGCAGGCGTTCAGCGCGCGCGCCTGTTTCTCGATTGCTGTGTTCTCGAACGGGGCGGCGTCTTTCCGGTCCGGGATGGCGGACTGGAGGCGCTGTGCGTCGCTGGTCATCAGCGCGAACAGCGGCGAGGCTGTGTACAGCCACAGGCGGGGCGGGTGCGCCGGGTCCGGATGGCCGTCGTGCCAGTCCGGATCATGCGTGATCGCTTCCATGATCATCTGTCGCCAGAGCATGTTGCGTCCGCTGACGGCGGCGGGGGAAGAGGAGACGGCGACCAGGGCGTCGCTGTCCGTGGGGTAACGTTCGGCCCATTGCCAGACCTGCATCCCGCCCATGGATGTGCCGAGAACGAGTTTTTCGTGCACGATTCCGATCCGGGCCAGCATGTCCCGGTCCAGGGCGAGCCGGTCGAGATAGCCGTAATGCGGGAAGGCGTCGCACTGGCCGTCCGAGGGTCTGGAGGACTCGCCGGCGCCCAGGCCGTCCGGGGCTACGATATAGAAATATCGGGTGTCGAGCGGTTTGCCTGGCGCGAAAAGACCGGCCAGGCCGGTGGGCGACAGCGGTTCGTGCGCGGTGCCGACTGTTCCGTGCAGGATCAGCACGGCGTTGGTGATCTGTCCGGTTCTGTCCCGCTGCGGTGTGCCGGTTGTCAGATAATGCAGTCTGACGGGCGCGAGGGTTTCTCCGTCTTCCAGCCGGTAATGATCGAGCGTTACGGTGCCGTCCTTTACCGGCGGCATGTCCAGGGCCAGGGCGGGAGCGGACAGGATGCCGCTTATCAGGACGGCCAGATGTTTCAGTTTCATTGCTTTCTCCCGTTGCTGGAGATTCCCTGTTTCTGACGATGCAGTGCGTTTCGACAAAGGGCATTTCGGCGCAGGGCATTTCGACACAGGGCCGGGACAGGCGGTATAGTGAGTCTACCTGTCGCGGATGAACCGGAGGTCTGAAACCATGGTGTCAAATACAGGAACGAATGTCGACAACACTCTCGGAAATCGTGTTGCAGTCGTAACGGGAGGGTCGCGCGGGATTGGCCGGGCTGTGGCGCTGGCCCTGGCGCGCGAGGGCGTGCATGTGGCGGTGAATTATCATGCTAACGAGGCGGCGGCGCGGGAGGTGTGCGAGGCGATTGAGGTCCTCGGGTCACGGGCTGTTGCGTTTCGTGCCGATGTCGGGGAGGCGGAGCAGGTTTCCGCTCTGGTGAGCAAAGCGGCTGATGCGCTCGGAGAGGTTGCGATTCTGGTCAACAATGCCGGGATTTCCCGTCAGGTGCCGCTGGATCGGATTACGGTTCAGGACTGGGAAGATCTGCTGCGGACCAATCTGACATCGGCGTTTCTGATGACACAGGCGGTTCTTCCGGCGATGCGCCGGGCGCAGTGGGGGCGGATCATCAACATGTCATCCATTGCCGCGCAGACCGGCGGCGTGATCGGTCCGCATTATGCCGCTTCCAAGGCGGGGATGCTGGGGCTGACGCATTCCTATGCGAAGCTGCTGTCGCATGAAGGCATTACGGTGAATGCGATCGCGCCGGCTCTGATCGAAAGCGATATGATCGCGCATAATCCGTCCATCCGGCCTGACATGATCCCGATCGGGAGGTTTGGCACGGTGGAGGAGGTTGCGGATCTGACGGTTGCGACGATCCGGAACGGGTATGTCACAGGACAGACGATAAACCTCAATGGCGGATGGTATATGAGCTGAGCGGGACGGAGGGTCTGTGTGGTTCAGGGTGGCTGTGTGTGAGGTCGGGGGGCGTGAAAAGACTTGACATCGATCCGGAAAAGTAACCTATAGGTTACACGTTGAGGGCGGAGATATCCCATGGAGATGTCGGGTCGTAAGTCCGGTCGCGCTGAAGGTTTTTTCCGGAGATTTTCCGGAACCGCGATCAGGATCGGGGTGATGGTGGCTGCCGGATATTACAGGCCTTTCGCGTTTCTGTTCGGGTTTCGTGACTATGAAAGAAATCATGGCGGCTGGCCTGAATATGCGATCTGTGCCGGTGTTTTTCTTGTGACATCAGTTGTCTGGTCTCTGACGTTCGGGAAATCGGGTTTCCGGGCGGAGATGCGGGAAACGCGGAAAAATCTTCTCGATGGACAGATCAGGCCGGTTTCTTTTTCCGCCAGAATGACATTTTTACTCGGCTCGTTACTGATTCCGATCATTGCGCTGATTGATAGTGGCCGTGCGGGCGCACATCATGACGGTTTTCTTCCTTTAGCCACAGGTCTTTTTTCTCTGTTCGTTCTTGTGGAAATGAGCCGTCTCATGTTTCCGGGCGAGAACATGCTTTATAATCCGGATGACGAACTGCAGTCTTTTCTGCAGTTTCGTTCGATGAAAACGGCTTATGTGACGTCTGTGATTGTGCTTTTTGTCCTGTTCGTCATTGCGGTTCTGATGCCCTCTTTACTCCTGTTTGCCTGTCCGGTCGGGCTGACGGTGACGCTGATTGTGCCGGCTGTTACGTATTACCGGCTGGATCTTCAGGCCGATCTTCCCCGGTGAAAGTCCGGAACCGCCTCAGGGAGATCCGACAGTCCCGGAGCCTGACTCAGGCTGAGCTCGCCAGTCGGATCGGCGTGTCCCGCAAGACGATCAACACGGTGGAGAACGGGGTGTTTACCCCTTCTGTGGCGCTGGCTCTGGCGCTTGCCCGTGATCTGGGAATACTGGTGGAAGACCTGTTCCAGCTTACGGATCAGGAAAATGAAAGAGCAGATCGGTCTGTCGGCGAATGACGGTTTTCATGAACGTCATCATTGACTGATGGGATATGCAGCTTTCCTGTGGGGGAGGCTGGTCTGTTGTGTGAAATGATCTGGTTCTGTCACTCAGTCATAAAAAGATAAAAGTTTTTGGGTGCCGCCTTTTTTCAAAAAGGCGGCGTCTCTGAAGCTTTTTGAAAAAGCTTCACCAAAAACTTTTTTATGATTTATCGGGCTCTAAAGAGTGTGGTGCGCTGAGGATCAGGCGTCTTCCGGGAGTTGTGTGTCGCCTCTGGGGAGGGTGAGGGCGGTGAGGAGGGTGATGAGGGCGCAGGCGGAGACGTACCAGGCGAAGTAGTTTTCGTGTCCCATCTGGCGGAACCAGAGGGCGATGTATTCGGCGGTGCCGCCGAAGAGGGAGACGGTGATGGCGTAGGGGAGGGCGACGCCGAGAGCTCTGATTCTTGTCGGGAAAAGCTCGGCTTTTACGACGGCGTTGATGGAGGTGTAGCCGGAGGCCATCATCAGGGCGAGGGTGATGAGGGCGAAGGCGCCCCAGGCGGAGCGGGTCTGGGAGAGGACGCTCATGAGGGGGACGGTGCCGAGGGCGCCGACGAGGCCGAAGGCGATGAGGAGGGGTCTGCGGCCGATGCGGTCGGAGAGGGCGCCGAAGAGGGGCTGGGCGATGCAGAAGACGACGAGGGAGGCGGCGGAGATGAGGGTGGCTTGTTCCTTGTCAAAACCGAGGGAGTTGGCGAGGAATTTCTGCATATAGATGGTGTAGGTGTAGAAGGCGACGGTGCCGCCGCTGGTGAGTCCGACGACGGTGAGGACGGCGCGGCGGTGGCGCAGCATGACGTGCAGTCCGCCTTCCTGGTGTTCTCTGGCGACTTTTTTGAAAGAGCTGCTTGCTTCCATGTTGCGGCGGAGCCAGAAAATGAGGACCGCGCCGACGGCGCCGAGGAGGAAGGGGATGCGCCAGCCCCAGGCGGTGATCTGTGCTGATGTGAGAAGGACATATTGCATGAGCAGGAGCACGGCCATGGCGGCGAGCTGGCCCATGACGAGGGTGACGTAGAGGAAGCCGGACCAGAATCCTCTGTTCTCTGGTCGGGAGACTTCGGCGATGTAGGTGGCGGAGGCGCCGTATTCGCCGCCGAGGCTGAGGCCCTGGACGAGGCGGGCGAGGACGAGGACGACGGGGGCGGCGAGGCCGATTGTTTCGTATCCGGGGCAGGCGGCGATGGCGAGGGAGCCGGCGCACATGGCGCCGACGGAGAGGGTGAGGGCTTTTTTGCGGCCGTAACGGTCGGCGACGAGGCCCATGAGCCAGCCGCCGACGGGGCGCATGAGGAAGCCGACGGCGAAGACGGCGGCGGACTGGAGCAGTTCGGCCGTGGGGTCGCTGCGGGGGAAGAAGCTGTGGGCGAAGTAGAGCGCGAAGGCGGAGTAGACGTACCAGTCGAAATATTCGAGCAGGTTACCGGCCGATCCTGCGAAAATTCCGCGTATGCGCTCGAAGTCTGTCAGGTCGGCCGGGGTTTTCTGTGTCATGAAGTCCGTGGTGGAAAAGGGGTCAGAATGTCAGTTCGAGGTTGCTCTGGATGTAGGCGCCGGAGGCGGCTCCGGCCTGAATAAGGGCTTTTCCGGCAAAGATATACTCGCCGTCGATGCTGAGTGTGACGTGGCGTGTGGCGCGCCAGGTGAAGCTGGCCTGCGGGATGGTTCCGACATAGCCGCCATGGGGGCGGAATGTATAGGCGGCGGTGGGGTTCTGGTAGATGGCGTCATAGACGCTGTTGCGCCACATGACGGGGACTTTGAGCAGCAGGGTGGTGTTTTTCGTCGGGGCGACGGTGGCGATGGGGCCGACGTCGATCAGGTTCTGGTTGCCGAAATAGGTGCTGATATCGAGATAGTAGGCGCTGGGCACGAAGGGGGTCAGGAAGCTGCCCCAGGAGCTGGTCTGGCTTTTGCGGTAATCGCCGCCTGAGATGTCGTCGGCCTGGATGCCGATGGCGGGGCGTCCCCAGAGCTTCGCCAGGCGGTAGGAGACCTGGGCGTTGAACGAGTAGGCGCTGACGGGGCGGGACGGGCCGTCCTTGGCGGCGTTGAAGGAGCCGCCCTGCCACATGCCGCCGAGGGAGAATTCGATCGGGCCGGCGTTACCCCAGACGCGGACGCCTGGTGTGTCGCGGTGGGTGGAGCCGGCGATGGTGCCTTTCGCGGAGGCGATGGGGGCGCTGGCCAGGAGGTATCCGTAATAGAAGGTGTCGACGAAGACCTGACTTTTCACGCCCATGAATCTGAAGGACGGGACGGCGTAGGAGGTGTAGGCGCCGAACCAGCGGGTGCGGTAGCCGACCTGATCGTGGAAAGGGACGTTGTGGATGTCCCAGTTCGTCATGGTGAGATCGAACACGTCGACGCGGAAATTCTTCCAGAACGAGTATCCGCGGATGCCGTTCCAGGAGTACGGGATTGTGGGATAGACGCTGCCGGCGGTGATGTAGGGCGGGGCGTCGAGGAAGGTCATGCGGCCGACCATGGCACCCATGGTGGCGTTCAGGAGATGGCCGCGCACCTCGACGAAGGCCTGCTGGGCGTCGAGTTTGCTGCGCCAGCGGCCGTTATTGTAGCCGAAATAGTTCATGCCGCCGGCCTGGCCGCTCATCAGTTCGCCGTAGAATCTGACGTGTTCGCCGAGATGCAGGTCCGCGCCGGCGTTCCAGCGCAGGTTGGAGCGATAGGACGGGCTTTTGCTGATGGTGCCCATGAAGGGTTTTTCGTCATAGAAGCCGTGATGGCGGAAGTTGCCGCTCAGGGTCAGGTAGATGTCGCCGGCTTCGTTGAGCGGGATGTATTTGAGCGGGTCCATGAAATCGATGCGGTTTTTCTTGTCGCGCAGGCTCGACCAGTCCTCGGCCCAGCGGGAGACGGCGTAATAGCCGACGGTTCCGAAGCCGGAGGCGGCGCCGGTGTTGGCGTTGAACACGCCCCAGGGGCCCTGGTGGATCAGGGCGGAGGGCTGGGGGCCGAGGGCGAGGGACTGTGGCTGACCGTAGGCTTCCGGGCGGGACTCGAGCGGCGGCAGGAGTCGGTTGTTCCAGAATGTGCCGGACGGGGTGGTCCTGATGATTGAGGTGGGCGACACGGTCTGTGTGTTTGCCGGCTGTGTGTTTGCCGGGGGCGTGGCGGGTTCGGGATGCGCCTTGTTCCGGTGAATATCGGGGATCTGCGGATGGCTGTTGATCTGGGCGTTGGGGGCCGTCTCGGCGGCCTGGGCCGGGAGGGGGGCGAGCAGAGGGAAGCAGGCGACGGCGAAGCCGCCGAAGACGGTTGATGAGATCAGGCAGGCCGGCAGCCGGCCCTGACGGCGGACTCCGGGGGCGGAGAAGGCGGATGAAGTATTCATGGCAGGCATCATTCTTTCTTATTTTTTGTTGCTGCCCGTCATCGATCTATGCGATTGACGTATATCAGACACCAGAATCTTTGCATAAGTCGTCACGCTTCGTCACGTAGCGAAATCGTGTACGGAGCGGAGTTTGCGGCGCGTGTTGTTTTGGCAACATTGTCGTTCCACTTGTGGCGTGTGGTATTATTACGGCCGGATAACGTATCGGGGTGGAAGAAGATGCTTCCGCCGCTGAAAAATAATGCTTTGTCATTGGTTGTTTTCTTCCGGGGGCTGTTTTCCCCGGGGTTCTGCTTTCTCAGGGCGCTGCCCTGAAACCCGCGAAGGGGCGTGGCCCCTTCGATCCCTGTTTATTTAAAACAGATCAGGGTGCAGGGAGCCGCGCTCCCTGCCGGGGTTCGGGGCGGAGCCCCGTGATACTGCAATTCTGTCTGTTTCGCGGGTCGGGGTTTTGTCAGGGCTCTGCCCTGAAACCCGCAAAGGGACGTGGTCCCTTTGATCCCGGTTTGTCTGATAAAATGGGTTCGGGAGGTGGGGGCGCGTGGCTCAGTGGAAGCTGTGGCTGACGGGCTTCGAGGTGGTGTCTTCCTCGGCGAGCGGGTCGCCGATTTGCGGGGGAGGGAGGCGTCCGGCGAGGGCGTCGTTCAGGCGGGTCATGTCGAGCTGGCCTTCCCAGCGGGCGACGACGATGGTGGCGACGGCGTTGCCGATGATGTTGGTCAGGGAACGGCATTCGGACATGAATTTGTCCACGCCGAGGATGATGGCCATGCCGGAGACGGGGATGCTCGGGACGACGGAGAGGGTGGCGGCGAGGGTGACGAAGCCGGCGCCTGTGACGCCGGCGGCGCCTTTGGAGCTGACCATGGCGACGAGCAGCAGGGCGGTCTGTTCTCCGAGGCTCAGATGCACGTTGGTGGCCTGGGCGACGAAGAGGGCGGCGATGGTCATGTAGATATTGGTGCCGTCGAGGTTGAACGAGTAGCCCATGGGCACGACGAGGCCGACGATGGGGCGGTCGCAGCCGGCGTTTTCCAGCTTGGACATGAGGGTTGGCAGGGCGGATTCCGAGGAGCTGGTGCCGAGGACGATCAGCAGTTCCTCGCGCAGGTAGCGCAGGAGTTTGAAAATGGAGAAGCCCATCGCGCGGGTGACGAGACCAAGGATGACGGTGATGAAGAGGATGGAGGTGAGGTAGAAGGTTGCGACGAGCCAGATCAGGCTGATGACGGAGCCGATGCCGAAGCGGCCGATGGTGAAGGCCATGGCGCCGAATGCGCCGACGGGGGCGGCGAGCATGACGATGCGGACGACGCCGAAGACGAGTTCGGTGAGCTGCCGGAAGAAGGTGAGGATGGGTTCGCCGCGTTTGCCCATCTGCGAGAGGCTGATGCCGAAGACGATGGCGACGAACAGGACCTGGAGGATTTCGCCGGAGGTGAAGGCGCTGGCGGTTGTGGTCGGGATGATCTGCAGCAGGAAGTCGGAGAAGGTGTGGTCTTTCGCCTTTTCGACGTAGGTGCTGACGGAGGCGGCGTCGAGCGAGTGGACGTCGATGTTCATGCCGCCGCCGGGGCGGACGACGTTGGCGACGATCATGCCGACGATGAGCGCGAGGGTGGAGAAGAACAGGAAGTAGGCCATGGCCTTGCCGCCGATGCGGCCGGCCTTGCCGAGATTGCCCATGCCGGCGATGCCGGTGGAGACGGTGAGGAAGATGACCGGGGCGATCACCATTTTGACGAGCTTGATGAAGCCGTCGCCGAGGGGGCGCATGGCGGCGCCGAGACCGGGGGCGAAGTGGCCGATCAGGATGCCGAGGGTGACGGCGACGACGACCTGGAAATAGAGGCTTTTCCAGAGTTTCCGCTTTGCGGGAGGGGCCGTGATGGTGCCGTGCATGACTTTAATTACCGGTATGCGCCTGATGGCGTCTTATTGTTCCTGACCGGGCGGGGTCCGCTTTTCGCCTGTATGGTCGATAGCATCCTGTCCGGCGGATGCCAATTCATGGGCGTAACGAGCACACTTTTCTGTGATAAATCAGGGGGTTGGGGTGAGTTTGTCAGGGCTCTGCCCTGAGGCCCGCGAAGAGGCGCGGTCCCTTCAGTCCCGGATTGTTTCAATAAAATGAGGTGCAGGAGGCCGCGCCTCCTGCCGGGGGACGGGGCAGCGCCCCGTGATCCTGCTCGCTGTGAGGGCTGGCTTTCTCAGGGCTCTGTTCTGAAACCCGCAAAAGGACGCGGTCCCTTTGATCCCGGTTTGATTAAAGTGAATGGGGTGGAGGGGTCTGCGCCCTGAACTGTGCGGGCTCTGTAATAAAGCCGGGAAATGTCGGAAGATGCTTTTGTGATGACATCCGATTTCTCCGGTCTGCCGGTTCTTCTGATTTTTATGGCTGCGGCGCTGCTTGCGGTCCTGGGGATTGTGGCTTTGCTGCGCAGTCGTTCCTCTGCGGGCGGGGGTGTCGGGGATTCCGATCTGCTGGCACGGCTGTATGTGATGGTGGAGCGGGAGGTGAGTCTGCGTCATGCGGAGGCGGAGCAGCAGCGGCAGCGACTGACAGAGACGGAGCGGGCGCTGGTGGCGCGGGTTGAGCAGATGCGGGCGGAGCTGGGGGAGCGGCTGGGGCATCTGGCGGGCGGGATCGGGAAGGAGCAGGCGGAGGCGCGGGCGGCGCAGTCTGAGGCGTTGCGAACGATGGCGGAGGCGAGCGCGCAGCAGCTTGCGGCGATCCGGGGGGCGGTGACGGAGCAGCTTCATGCGGCGGTTGAGAAGCAGATGCAGACGTCTTTTCAGCGGGTGCTGGAGCAGTTTTCCGCGATGCAGAAGGCGATGGGTGAGGTCTCTGCGATGACGGCGCAGATCGGGGATCTGAAGCGGCTTTTCGGCAATGTGAAGACGCGGGGCGGCTGGGGCGAGGCGCAGTTGCGGACCATTCTGGACGATGTGCTGCCGCCGGGGGCGTATGAGACGAACCGGCGGCTGGGCCAGGGGCGGGAGGTTGTTGAGTTTGCGGTGAGGATGCCGGTGCGGAGCACGACGCCGCCGGTTCTGGCGATCGACAGCAAGTTTCCGACGGAGGCGTATGAGCGGCTGCTGGAGGCTGTTGCGCAGAACGATCGGGACGGGGAGCGCAATGCGCGCCGGGCGCTGGACAATGCGTTGCGGTTCGAGGCGCGGAAGATTGCGTCGAAATATATTGTGCCGCCGGAGACGGTGGAGTTTGCGGTTCTGTATCTGCCGACGGACGGGCTTTATGCGGAGATTGCGCGCAGTCCGGGGTTGATCGACGAGATCGGGCGGACGTGCCGGGTGCTGATCATGGGGCCGTCGCTGATGCCGGCGCTGCTGCGGACGATTCATCTTGGCTATGTGACGCTGTCGCTGGAGGAGCGGACGGACACGATTGCGCGTCTGCTGGGGGCGACGCGGCAGGAGATGCTGAAAATGGATGGCGTGCTGGAGAAGCTTTCGCGCAATGCGCTGGCGATGTCGTCCTCCATCGAGGATGCGCGGCGGCGGACGCGGGTGGTGGCGCGGCAGCTGCGGGAGCTGGATTCCGGTGAGGCGGATGCGCTGGCTGACAGTGAGGAGGCCGGGGGGTGATGTTCTCAGGGCTCTGCCCTGAGACCCGCAAAGGGACGCGGTCCCTTTGATCCCGGTTTGTTTAGATAAAATGAGGTGCAGGAGGCCGCGCCTCCTGCCGGGGGACGGGGCAGCGCCCCGTGATCCTGCTCGCTGTGAGGGCTGGCTTTGTCGGGGCTCTGCCCTGAAACCCGCAAAGGGGCGCGGCCCCTTTGATCCCGGTTTGTTTAGATAAAATGAGGTGCAGGAGGCCGCGCCTCCTGCCGGGGGACGGGGCAGCGCCCCGTGATCCTGCTCGCTGTGAGGGTTGGCTTTGTCAGGGCTCTGCCCTGAGACCCGCAAAGGGACACGGTCCCTTTGATCCCGGTTTGTTTAGATAAAATGAGGTGCAGGAGGCCGCGCCTCCTGCCGGGGGACGGGGCAGCGCCCCGTGATCCTGCTCGCTGTGAGGGCTGTCTTTGTCAGGGCTCTGCCCTGAAACCCGCAAAGGGACGCGGTTCCTTTGATCCCGATTTGTCTGAATAAAATGAGGTGCAGGAGGCTGCGCCTCCTGCCGGGGGACGGGGCAGAGCCCCGTGAAAGGGTTTCAGAATCCCGTTTGCAGGGAGACGTAGGCGCCGGTCTGGTTACGGAAGGTGGCGATGGTGCCGAGCGAGACGTAGGCGGCGGTGATATTGAGGTGTTTGTTGACGAAGTAGCTGGCGTAGACGTCGAACCAGTTGCCTTCGGGGGTGAAGTTCTGGTTGCGGGGTTTGGTGCGGTACTCGACGCCGACGACGAGGCCGGGGATGAAGGAGGGCAGGTAGCCGAGGGAGCCTTCGAACTGCGGGTGGTAGCTGTTGTCGCGGTCGCCGCCGAAGCCGAGGATGCCCCACTGGTTGCCTTTGGTCAGGCGCATGGTGGTGCTGACGAGCAGGCCGATCGACGGGTAGAGTTTGGTGGCGGCGAAATAGATGTCGACGCCGTCTGAGGCTTTTGAGCCGACGGCGTGGATGACCTTGTTGTCGCCGTCGTGCTTATACATGACGCCCATGGCGAATTGCGGGATGAGCGTTTTGTCGGCGACATGACCGTAGAGGCGGACTTTGACACCGCCTGTGTCGAGATCGAAATGATAGCCTTTGCCGATGCCGAGCAGGGCGCCGGTTTTGCCGGTCATGAAGAAATTGTGTGAGTAGGACAGTTCGATCCGGTCGTAGAAGCCGATGAGGCCGCCGACATTGTTATCTTCGTAGTTGGTGACGTTCACGTAGCTGTAATGGAAGGCCATGCCGAGGCCTTTTTTACTGCCGTAGCCGCCGATGGTGGCCCAGCTGGCGATACCGCCGCCACTGGAGCCTTCGAGCGAGCTGAGGCCGCTGGTGCCGAGGGTGCGCTGGCCGTCGAAGATGGACGGGAGGATGTCGTCAGAGGAGGCGCTTTCTGCCGGGGCGCTGGCCGGAGAGGCGCTGACAGAAGACGGGCTGGCGGCAGAGGGAGTGGTGGCGGAGGGGCTGGCGAGAGACACGTGACTGGTCTCCGCGGCGAAGCTGCTGCTGCCGAGGAAGGCGCCGCAGAGCGCGGCGAGGCCGGCGGCGGAGCGGATGGCTGCCGGGCGGAAGGCTGGCGGCGTGGGAAGGGGGAATGACGAGGGGGGTGTGGCCGGGCGTGTTGTTCGTAAGTGTCCTGTCTTCCGGGGTGCGGGCACCGGAGGGGCGGATTTTACGACAGGAACCGTCACTTTTACTCAGCCTTTCATTCGTTGCAGTGCTGTCCGCAACGTATTCTTAAAACATCGGCGTCAGATCACGGGGATCAGGCCATATCCCGGAGACTATAGAGAGGCTTTTCGGGCCTGTCTCTCTCGTTACACTGAGATATCTTATTCTGTTTTCCGTCTGTTGCAGAAATACACTGAAAAAATGAGATGCCGTGCGACCGTGAAGACATGCCGTCCGGCGATATGGAGGGGACCGGTGTTCGTCTCCCGCTGGTGTGAGTCCGGATAATACATGAGATTGCGACAGGCAGGATCACGATGTGGTCAGGGAAGTGTGTGATCCGGACAGGAAACGTTCCGCTTCGGCGGCGAGGAGGCGGGCGGGGGAGGTGAGCACGCGGGTGCGGGACATGGCGAGGGCGAGCATGGCGGGGCTGGCCTGGGCTTCCACGAGGGGGACGAAGCTGAGGGCGCCCTGGGCGATGTCATCGAGGACGTCCACGCCGAGCAGGATGCTGATTCCGGTGCCGCCTGCGACGAGGGAGCGGATCATCTGGATACTGTCCGTTTCCGCCACGGGGGCGATCCGGGTCAGGCCGGCGGACAATAGCGGATCGAGGCGTTTGCGCAGGGCCAGGGGATGGGTGGGCATGATGAAGGGGTAGTCGTGGCACTGTCCGAGGCGGATGGTGGTGCGTCTCGCCAGCGGGTGGTCCGGCGGGCAGACGACGCCGAGCGGGGAGGTGGTGTAGCTCTGCACCAGCAGGTCGCGCAGGGCCGGCGGGTCGAGGAGGAGGCCGAATTCGACTTCGCGTTCGACGATGGCGCCGGGGATGGCGTGGTTGTCCATGACGCGTGTGTCGACGACGATGCCGGACCAGCGTTCGCGGAATCGTCCGATCAGGTCGGGGATGCCGCCGCGGGCGAGGGCGTCGACGATGGCGATGCTGATATGGCCTCTTTTCAGGCCCTGGAGGTCGTCGAAGCCGGCGCGGGTTTCGGCCCAGTCGCGTTCCCATTTGCGTCCGGTGGCGAAGAGCAGCTCGCCGGCGGCGGTCATGCGCAGGCCGGAGGGGTGGCGCTCGAACAGGGGGACGCCGAGTTCCGCTTCCGCGTGGAGGATCTGCCGGTCGACGGCGGAGGCGGCGATGCCGAGGGCTTCGGAGGCGCGGCGGATGGAACCGTGCCGGGCGACGGCCATGAAGTATTTCATCACGCGCGACTGGACGGTCATCGGACTCTCCGGGTGCTCTCTTTTTGCGAACGATAAAGACGAACTTAAGCGATATGCAGGCACGCTGCCACGGGGGCAGGATGGTGGCCGATCCCCTTCCGGTATGTGAGAGACCCCTGCCATGAGTCAGTCTGTGAGTGAGTCATCATCTCTTCCCCAGTGTGCGGCGCAGAGTGCGGCGACGGCGGATCTGCCGCCGAACAGCACGTTCGAGCCGCATGACCGGGCCATTCTGGCGCGTTTCTGGTATCCGGTCGCGCTGGTGCGGGAGATCGGGAAAGAGCCTGTTGCCGCCATGCTTCTTGATGAGCCGCTGGTGGTGTATCGCGCGGGGGAGGAGATTGTCGTGGCGCGCGACATCTGCCCGCATCGTGGGGTGCCGCTCACTCTCGGGACCGGGGATGGCGAGACGATTGCCTGTGCCTATCATGGGTTCCGGTTCGGTCATGCGGGGCGCTGTGTGAAGATTCCGGCGCATCCGGATAATGGCATTCCCAGAAAGATGAATTTGCGGACGTGGCCGTCTCTGGAGCGGTACGGTCTGGTCTGGGTGTGTCTGGCGCCGGAGAACGGGCGCTGGCCGGAGGATCGCGAGGCGATTCTGGCCGGGGCGGATATTCCGGACATGCCGCACTGGGATGAGGCCGGTTTTCAGCAGATTGTCTGTCCTTCCATTGATATTCGCGGATTTGCGGGGCGGCAGATGGAAGGGTTTCTGGATGTCGCGCATTTCGCCTTTGTGCATACGGAGACGTTCGCGGACCCGGAAAATCCGGTGGTGCCGTCTTATATGCCGGTGCTGACGGAGAAGGGGTTTGAGGTGGAGTATCGCAGCATGGTCGGGAATTATCCGATCGGGGCGCAGGACCGGGGGAAGCCCGGTTTTGAGTGGCTGCGTCATTTCCGCACGCATCTGCCGTTTACGGCGACGCTGGAGATTCATTTCCCTGAGGACGGGCGGCTGGTGATCATGAATGCGGCGTCGCCGGTTTCGGCGCGGATGACGCGGATGTTTGCGCCGATCTGCCGGAATTTCGACACGGATCAGCCGGTGCAGGCGGTTTATGATTTCAACCTTCGGGTGTTTGAGGAAGACAAGGCGATTGTGGAGAGTCAGAAGCCTGAATGTCTGCCGCTCGATCCGTCGCTGGAGGCGCATGTGCCGGCGGACCGGAGCTCCATTGCCTACCGGCGGGGGCTGCGGGGGCTGGGACTGAGCCGGTTCTTTATTTCGTAAGGGGCATGGTTTTTCGGAGGCTGGCGGACGGAGTGCTGCTCTTTTGCTTAACGGAGGGGGACTGTGTCCCTTTGTGAGGTTTGGGGGAAAGCTCCGAAAGACTGTTGCCGTGTTCGCAAAGGATGCATACGCCATGAAGACAGCGTCAGACGATTATGCCATTCCCGGATATGGAATTTGTGGCTGGCGTGCGATCTGCATCGTTGTCACGTTCATTATGCGGGCGCTGCTTTTCTGACTTTTATTGACGGAATTCAGGGTAAAATGCCTTGTGACTGTCGCATCCCTGTGGGCAGTCGTCCCTTTTTATGCAGCGGAGTCGCTGCGTGATGAGTCCTGAGTACGTGCTGCCGGGGCAGCCCGGAAGTCAGCCTGTGCTGTCAGGCGGGCGGAGCGTCGTGCCTCTCCGGTGGATGAACCGGGTGCGGGGCGTTTCATGTGACCCGACTCCTCCGGGGCTTTTTTCACTGCAGGTCGTTGCTGATCACACAGACAATGCTGCTGATGAGCCGGAAGTCATTGATGCGGCGCAGTCGTGGTGCGTGAAGGCCGGAAGCACAGAGATCATATCGCGAAAGGGCTGAATTCAGGGATCACCTCAGATCCCCGTTCATCGCTTTTTCCTCTCAGAAACAACGAACTGTAGTCTGGGAATCGGGAAGCATCCGTATTGCCCCGATATTATTCGATCGGATTGGGATGCTCTGCGGTCAGGGTGGTCGGAATATGCAGTTTTTCGCTGCGCAGCTTCCAGGCTGATCGCAGCTGTTCCAGACGCGTCACCGCATGCGTGGTAATAAAACGGGGAGCCATGAACAGCCAGTGGTGCCGGCTGAGCAATTCGTAGGACACCAGTGACATTACCAGTGCGAAAAGGGCGACCAGAAGCGGAAATGACCGATCTGACAGGGGGGAGGAGAAGGCTGTCAGAGCTGGAAAACGGTGAAGGACGTCTATTGCTGCGTGAATCCAGAAATCGTGCATTACGAGAATAGGCAGGGCAGCCCGGCCCAGGACGGATGCTACCTTAAATGCCGTTTTTGGACGATAAGCTGTGCGCCAGAACTCTGTCAGGGCGCCAAAGGCGAGGCATCCGAGCGCGACGTAAATTGGCGGGAAATAAGCTACTCCCACAAGAGCCGCAAGTAACAGCAGGCCGATATAGCTGCTGAGGCACAGAAAAAAGACAATGCCAGCCTGACGGGAGAGGACTTTTATAATCTCTTTGCGGTAAAGAAGTCCGATAAAGAAAAAGCTCATGTTGCAGAAGATCTTATCCACAATATCCTTATGCAGGATCATTGGGAGGAACCCCAGTGCTATAACCAGAGCGATCTGCGCCCGGCGATCCATGCGTGCGGTTAAAGCAGCAAAGAAAAGCATGAACGCCAGTCCGTAAGGAAACCATAATGGTCCTCTCGGAAAACAGAATGAGTGCAATGATCCCCACAGATCCATCGACACTGATACATTTGCTTTGGCAACAAAACCAGAGAGAATGACGCTGATTACAAACCAGAGAAGGTAAATGTAAATGTAGTTTACAGATGCTTTCAAAAGAAGAACGCGATTGTCAGAAATTCTGGAAATTGAAAGCCCTGCGCAAAGAAGAAATATTGGAACGGCGGCGTACTGAAATATTCCTACGCCCCATGCGAAAGGCATATCGCGCAGAAGCCATCCGCTTATCCCTGCATTTGCATGATGAATAACCACTAAAGAGATGGCAATTCCACGGACGGCAGCTAACACAGACTGTGGTTTCATATTTTATAAAAACCAGTCTCAGGGAGAGGGTTAGATTTTATTGGGAAATTAACTATTTATTTATATGTTATGTAGCGAATAAAAGATTGTCAATCCAGATTTTGAGTCAGTGCTGTCTTGCTGCGGCCAGAAAATGGTGGTTGCTGTGAAGCGGGCGGCTATCGGCGCAGCGATCGCAGTGCGCGGCGATTCCTGAATTTTCCGGAAAGTTCTCAACTCTGCACTTTTGCCTGCAGAGTTTCCTGTCCCAGGGTGGGCACTTCTTTCTGGTTTTTTGTTAACGGAGAGCGGGCCGTGATGCCTCCCCTGACGAGGACTTCACGAAAACGGTCATTGTCATATTTCTTGTCGGCGACCGGACGGTGTGCATGCGGCTTCCTGTCAGAAGCCTGGAGATGGAACGCTCTATACTGTTACTGGCAGGGTGGGTATTTGAGTTCAGACTGTTTCATTCTGGTTTAGTAAATATTTATTACATAGAAAATTGTATTTAATGACATAATAAATGATAATATGTCATTTTAGTATTTCACAGTTTCTTTCGATGGCGAGGAGTGTGGGGAATAACTATTATGTTTTGTGGAAAATGTTCAGATGTGTTCAGTGTGTGATCCGTTATCGGTATAGCGTAGCGTGCGATTCTACCTGAGAAAATGTGAACTGAAGCAGGCGATCCGATTATTGAATGTTCACTGTTCAGTATAACAGGACAGAATACTTATGTTCGGGATAAGGTCGGAGGCGAGTGTGTTTGCAGAGGTATAAGCGTCTTTATTTAACCAAAGGGACCGCGTCCTTTTGTGGGGTTCGGGTAAAGCCCTGAAAAGCCGCTGCGGCTGTATCTGCAAGGTATACAAACCCCATAAAAAAGGCCCGGACCATTGCTGGTCCGGGCCTTTTTGTTCTTCCTGCCAGGGGGCAGGAAGAAGGGGCACAGGTTCAGAAGCCTGCGGAGACCTGCAGCCAGAAGGAGCGGCCGGCATAGAAGTCTCCGTAGAGGGAGGCCATGCTGTTATCTGCCGTGCTGACGATGTAGGGCGGTCTTTTGTTGTTGATGTTGTTGATGCCGCCTGTGAAGCTCCAGCGGTTCAGATCGTAGCCGAACGAGAGATCGTTCTTGACCATTGCCGGTGTCTTATAGCGCTGGGCGCCGTCGGCCACCAGGAAGTTGGTGCTGTTGTTCCAGCGCATGCCGCCGATGAAGGTCATCATGTAGGTTGCGTGGAAGTTTCCGTGACGCCAGGTGATGCTTGCGTAATCACGCACGCGGGGCACGCCGGCCGGAGGCAGGGAGCCGTAGCCGGCGTTATACTGCAGGCCGCCGGTATAGTTGGTCCAGGCGCCCCCTGCGGTGTTCTGCTGCTTGTAGTTCAGGATCTGCTGATAGTTGTTGCTGAGGATGAAGCGGTCCATCGGCGTGACGCGGATGGCGTAATCGACATCCCAGTCGATACCGCTCTGATTCAGACCGCCCTGGTTGGTGTAGAACGATGTGATGTAATCGATCTGGTTCGATCCCTGGAAGCGCTGGATCGAATTGCAGTAGCTGGTGTTCTGGCCGGTATAGCACTGGTCGGCGATATACTGGGTCGGAACGGCGGAGATCAGGTTGGCGATGGTGTAGTGCCAGTAGGTGACCGAGGTGTGCAGGCCTGGAATCCAGCGGGGCGTGATGTCGGTGCCGACGGTCCATGTGCGGCCGGTTTCAGGACGCAGTTTCGGGTTGCCGCCTGTCAGGGTCGGGATCTGGCCCGAGTTCACGTCCGTGAAGGTGGCTGTGTTGATGCCGGCGCGGCCGCAGCTTGCCGTGACGGCGGCGGAATAGGCGCCGTAGGAGGCGGCCTGGGCGCAGGGATCGGTAGCGGCAGGGTAGCCGAGCTGCTGACCGCCGTACAGTTCATAGACGTTTGGCTGGCGGTAGGAGGTGCCGAGTGTGGCGTGGAAGCGGATGTCGCGGGTCGGGGACCAGTTGATGGAGCCCTTCCAGTTCTTTGCGCTGCCGAACGTGTCATAGGCGGAGTAACGGCCCTGGCCGTCGATGGTCAGGTCGCGGGCGAGGAAGGCGTTGCGCAGCAGGGTCAGCTTGCCTTCGAGATAGCCTTCCGTGACGTCGAAGCCGCCGCCGGTATAGGTGGCGGTGTTCGTCAGGCTCTCACCGGCCGCGATGAGCGGATCGGGATTGTAGCTGAGCTGTTCGCCGCGGTGTTCCATGCCGAGCGCCACGGCGAAATCGCCGCCGTTCTTCCAGGGCATTTTTACGACGTGGTCGTTGTTGATGCGGACGTTCAGGTCACGCATCTGGTAGTGATAATGGCTGTGTGACGTGTAGTTCGCGTACTGCGCGGCAGCGCTGGACAGCGGCGCGAACGGGTTGGACAGCACGCAGCCTTTCGCAGCGTTACAGATGGAAGGATTATAGGCGAGAGCGCTGTTGGTGTCGGTCGGGTCGAGCTGCTGGAGGCCGTATTCCTGCAGCAGGTTTCCGTAATTGCCGACGCCCGACATCTGCTCGGTCATCATGTTCGAGCCGTAGGTGTAGGAAGCGTCATACATCCAGCCATGCGTGATTTCGCCGCGCATGCCGCCGATGCCTGTGACGGTGTCGGACGAATCTTCGGTGCGGCGTGGTCCGAATTCGTTCATCCGCTTGTACATCTGGATGTCTTCGCCCGTTGTGTTGTACGGGTCATCGGTCGGGATGATGATGGCGGCGGGCATGTCCGAGGGGGGTACCGCGCCGGAGACGGGCTCGGCGGCCATCTGCGCCATCGACGTGCGGTGACTGTAGAGCACGTTGGCGTAGGGGATGAAGTGTTCGTTGATCTCGTAATGCAGATCACCGCTCAGGGTGGAGTTCTGCAGATAGTTCGAGAGCATCTGGTCCTGGCCGTAATTGTAACGGTATTTGTTGTTCCAGGCTGTCAGGGCGCCGCTCTGCGTGCCGGTATATTCATTGCCGCTGTCCACGCCGATATAATGTCCGGACGTTGCGATGAAGGAGCCGTAGGTCGGCGTGCCGGAGGTGGGGTTGTTCTGCGCCACGGGGGAGGCCCATGAGCGGTCTTTCTGCATGATCCCGCCCTGGGTCATGTAGGAACCGAAGATCGTGATGTTGCCTTTGTCGTGATCGAAGTTCCAGCCTTTATGGGCCGAGAGCTTGCCGGTCAGCGCGTCGCCCTGTCCGGTGATGCCGCCATAGGCGGTGACGTTGCCGTCCGTGACGTTATGCTTGAGCTTGATGTTGATGACGCCGGAGACTGCGTCGGCGCCGTAGAGTTCCGAGCCGCCGTCTTTCAGCATTTCGATGCTGGAGACCATGTCGGTCGGGATGGTGTTGAAATCGACGCAGTTATTGTTGCCGTTCATCGTCGTGCGCTTGCCGTCGATCAGCACGAGCACGCGGTTCTGGCCCATGTTGCGGAAATCGATACAGGACGAGCCGCCGGAACCGTTGGTCTGGTTGTTGGTCGTTCCGCTCGATCCGATGGAGGGCATGCGCTGGAGGAAGTCGCCCAGGGTGGCGACGCCTGTCTGCTGGATCTGGGTGGCGGTGATGGTCTGAACGGGGTTCGGGCTGGTGTTGCGCGCGGTGCGCAGCATCGAGCCTGTGACGACGACTTCCTCGTTGCCGCCGGTCTGGTAATGCCGGAGGAGGGCCGAATTGTCGCGGCGCGCGGCGAGGCTGCCGGCGGAGGCGCCCGTGCCTGAGGTGCCCGCGCTTACGGGCGCCGTTGTGGCGGCTGTGGCTGCGGTGGCTGTGCTGTGTGCTGCTGCATGAGCTTTATGCTTCGTGCCTGTATGGCGCGACGGCTGCGTGGCGGACGTGGTGCTGGTTGCGGCGCTGGCGGAGCCTGACGACAGGAGGAGAGGAGCGGCGCTGAAAAACGTTGCTGTCAGAAGGACGGTACGTGATTTCAGTGTGCGGCTTCCCGGTCGCGTCCTGCCGGTGTGCAGACGAGAAAAGACCATACGAAGAGATCCCAGATCGTTGTTCAGGATGAAGGTCGACGCGATGTCGCAATGATTACGCTGTGACACAATCAAGCCGGATTTCGCAACGTGATGTGCGTGTTGTGAAGCTTATTTGAAACAAACGTTGCAATTTTATCACAAATGTAACGACGCCAGAAGATTTATATTATGAATTCCTGAAGTATATAACCTATATTATAAAAATATAATAATTATTATAGAAGTATATATTTAATAAATAGGAATTATTTTGTTATAAAGCGGAACTTATTTTATGTCGATATGTATTTTATTTATTTTGTCGCAATGGATTTTTGTTTTGTGTTCGGCGGAAGTTCTTCCGGTAATTGTAACGGTATGTGGCGGCTCCGGGATGGCCGGGCCGTTACCGGAACCGGTTTTGTGCTTTCGGACGGGCTGAGTGTAATAATTTAGCAACAGCTGTGCGTCTGCGTGAGGTGGGTCTGTAAACTGGTGGTGAGCGGAAAAATACTAAGTTGTTTTAAACAGTGTTCCGGAAACGTCTGACGGGCGTGGCGTCGGAGATCTTGTGGTAAATTCAACACAGCTGTTCGTAAAATGCATGCGCATGAAGTGTTTCAGTTCGATTTCAGATCGACACTTTCCGAGATTGTTATTTAAAAAAGTGCAACATAAAATTCATGTCGGGTAGAGAAATTCATGACCGATCGACGTTTTGGAAAGCGTCTTCTGCTTTCGTTTTCGGTTCTGAGCGTTCCTGTGCTGATTCAGTCTGTCGTTCTGACACAGGAAGCCGGTGCGCAGACTGTTGCTGATACGACTGGCAGGACTGCGGTAAAAACAGCGTCTAAGGCGAAAGCCAGATCTGTTGCGACGACGCGGTCCGCCACGACAGCGCAGAAGACAGCACAGAACAGCGCCGCCACGGGGGCGACGGCTGTGCCTGCGACGACGGTGCCGGCGACGGCGCGTGTATCGAACGCCGCGACGGTCAGGAGCGCCGGCCGGGTTGCCGCCGCGCCGCGGCAGGACAGCCCGGAGAACATCGTCGTTACGGGATCGTTCCTCCGCAGCAACCGGCTGACGAGCCCGAATCCGGTTCAGATCATCACGGCGAAGGATATTCAGAAAACATCGGCGCAGAATCTGGGTGATTATCTTGCCCGTATTCCGTCGATCGGGTCGTCCGGAACGCCGAACAGCCAGACGAATGGCGGTGGCGGCGTCAGCTGTACGGATCTTCGCAACATGGGTCAGGAGCGCGTTCTGATCCTGATCGACGGCAAGCGGACGGCGGTGAATGCCGGAACGGACTGCGTCGATCTGAACACCATTCCGGTTCAGCAGATCGACAGCGTTGAAATTCTGAAAGACGGCGGTTCCGAGCTTTATGGCGCGGATGCGGTGTCGGGCGTGATCAACGTCAAGCTGAAGCACAACATCAACACCGGAAACATCTTCATCAAGGGTGGTATTTCCGAATACGGAGATGGCGAGCAGGGCCTGATCTCCGGAATGAAGGGCTTCAACTTCGATCATGACAAGGGCAACGTCACGGTCTTCGGGTCCTACAACACCCAGAGCGGCATCCGGCAGAAAAACCGTGCCTGGGCGGCCAATCCGCAGCTGACGAACGATCCCGGCGTTACGCCGACCTATGGATCGTCCGTGATTCCGGCCGGCACGATCACCGGCACCACCACGGATATCGGCGCGCTGGTGTCGAACCAGGATGGCGGTCAGAACGGGATCGGCAACAGCTTCCACGAGAAGACGTCCGCTGACCGGTATAATTACGGCAAGGACACGATGCTGACGAACACCCTGCAGATGGCCAATCTGTCGGGTGATGCACATTACGACATCAACAAACACTTCACGCTCTATTCGACGATCCGTTACAGCCACAACACGACGCAGACGCAGCTGGCCGGTGCGCCGGTCAGTGGCAGCATTCCGCCGTCGACCCTGTTGTCCAGCTGGATCATTCCTGAGGGAAATCCGTACAACCCGTTCGGGCAGGATGTGAATCTCTCCCGTCGTATGACGGAGTTCGGGCCGCGTCGTGAGTCTTTCGCGACCGATACGTGGACGACGGTCAGCGGCGTGAAGGGCGAGATCACGCATGGCTGGATGTATGACGCGTCCATGACCTATGGTGAGAGCCGCGTGAAGGACCAGATGGAGAATCTGGGAAATTACGCGCATATGCTTCAGGAATCCGGTACGCGTCAGCTTGACCCGAGCGACCCTGACAGTGCGGTGGTGTATGATCCGACGGTCTGCACCAGCCAGCCTGGCTGCGTGCTGCAGAATCCGTTTTCGCCGATGTCCGCGCAGGCGCGCAAGTATGGGATGTATACGAGCTATACGAACTCTCAGTACATGCTGCGTGACTTCAATCTGCGCATCAACAACGACAAGGTCGTTAAGCTTCCTTATGAAGGCGGCGGAGATGTCGGTATCGCGCTTGGTATGGAGCATCGCAGCGAGCAGCTGAACTCCGTGCCGGATGCGATCACGGCGTCCGGTCAGGGAACGGGCAACAGCGCGTCCTATTCGGGCGGCGGGTTCAACGCGAACGAAGTCTATATGGAAGGCAACATTCCGCTTCTGCACAATGCTTTCCTGGCGAAGGATCTTCTGATCAACGGTCAGGGGCGATGGTCGGACTACAACACCTTCGGGTCGACGCAGAACTGGAAGGTCGGCATCACCTGGGCGCCGACGCGGGATGTTCATTTCCATGCGACGCTTGGCACGTCCTATCGTCAGCCGAGCGTGTATGATCTGTACAGCGGCGCGAACCTTGGGTATTACTCGGCGGTCGATCCCTGCGCGCAGGTCAGCACCTACGGGGCCTCCGCCGGTGCTGTCACGGCGCGTTGCATGGGACAGGGGGTTAACCCGGCCACGTTCGTCGATCAGAATGTCGGGCAGATCCCGGGCATGAATGGCGGTAACGCGAAGCTGCGTCCGGAGACGGGCAAGACCTATACGATCGGGGCGACCGTGACGCCGCGCTGGATTCCGGGTCTGACGGCGTCGGTGGATTTCTGGCACTACTATCTCAAGAACCAGATCCAGAGCATCGGCGCGCAGTATCTGCTGAATCAGTGCTATACCGGGGCTGATACGAGCTATTGCAGCTTCATCAATCCGCGCAGCAGCTCCGGACAGCTGACGTCGGTGGATCTGGTTCCGCAGAATATCGGCGGGATGAAGACGAGCGGTCTCGACTTCGATCTGAACTACAGCATCGCGGTGAGCCCGAACGATATTCTTTCGCTGCAGAACAACTTCCAGCAGCTGATCAGCTATCTGCAGCAGTATACGGCGGGTGGTCAGTGGTACAACTATGCCGGTCAGATGTTCTATCAGGGTGGCAGCGCGCAGCCGCGGGTGCGTGACTATGCGACGGCGACGTGGCGTCATGGCAATTTCCGCCTGACCTACATGATGCAGTATATCGGCGGCACGACCTGGACGGACGGGTCTCAGATCCTGACGCGGCAGACGGCGGGTCAGTGGAAGACGCCGGGCATCTTCACGCATGATGTGACGCTGGAATACCGGCTGCATCAGTGGGACTTCCAGGTTGGCGTCAACAACCTGCTCGACAAGAAGCCGCCTTTCGTTCTGGACTCTGCGTCCAACACGAACATCTATCAGTATGGCGGTCTGGAGATGGGCCGGTATGCCTGGGCTTCGATCGGACTGGATTTCTGATCTTCCGGACCAGGGATTTTTTGAGGCGGGCCTTCTTCGGAAGGCCCGCTTTTTTTGTGCCGGTCCGGGGTTTTGCAGGGACAGGTGCGGTTGCTTTTCAGGGCTCTGCCCTGAGACCCGCAAAGGGGCGCGGCTCCTTTGATCCCGGTTTGTTAGCCATAAAGGAGGGTGGGGGGCTGTGATCCCTTTCCGGACATTCGTCCGGAGGTATGTATCCGGGGGCAGGTGAGGTATAAAATTTATACATAGAAATATTATGATTATTATATATGGATATTACTTACTTAATTTCCATATATAATAATTATTTGAAATTTTTATTAAATTTCTGTGATTTGTATTTGTAATCTGATTGTTTTTGCGTCTGTATGAGCCATGGAAATGCGGTCCGGGGTGCGGCAGTCCGCGGCCGTGGCCGGTTTTATGTGTCCGGAAAGGCATTTATGTCGGAGCGGACCGGGTGTTGCAATCAGGCAACTGTTTGTGTGTCTATGTAATCGAATGTATCTGAATGCTGATTGGGATTACGAAAGTTTCTATATTTTACAATATGTATTTTGAAATTTCCTGAAGGGTCTTGTGGCGGAGGTTGTGTGGTAAATTGAGCACAGTTATCCGGCAAAGGCATGTGTGCGCGTTGTTTCGGTTCGATTTCGGATCGACACGCTTCGAGGTTTATTTTTAAAAAAAGTGCAACATAAATGCTCATGCCGAGTAGAAAAAATCATGAACGATCGACATTTTGGAAAGCGTCTTCTGCTTTCGTTTTCGGTTCTGACCGTTCCGGTGCTGGCTGAGTGTGCTGTTCTGTCACAGACAGCCGAAGCCCGCACCGCCGCCGACACGACGGACTCCGCTACCGCGAAAACCAGAGTGGTGAAAACCAGGCCGGCTTCGACGGCCCATGCTTCGACGGCCCATGCTTCGACGCCCCGGGCTTCGACATCCCGTGTTGCAGCGACCCCGGTCAGGCCCGTTGTGGCCACGTCGGCGGCATCGACGGGGGTATCGAATGCCGCGACAGTCCGCGCAGCCACACGATCCGTTGCCGCCGATCAGGAATCGCAGCACGAGAACATTACTGTCACCGGCTCGGCGCTGAACAGCACGTCAGCGAATCATAATGCCAACCCGGTCCAGATCGTTACGGCCAAGCAGATCAACATGACCGGCGTCACCAATCTGGGTGATTTTCTGCAGCGTCTGCCTTCAATTGGCTCGTCGGGGACGACAAACAGCCAGACGAACGGCGGCAGCGGCGCATCCTGTACGGATATCCGCAACCTGGGCCAGAGCCGTGTTCTTGTGCTTATCGATGGCAAGCGCACTGCGCTGAACGGCGCTTCGGCCTGCGTCGATCTGAACACGATTCCGGTCCAGCAGATCGACAGCATCGAGATTCTGAAAGATGGCGGGTCGGAACTCTATGGCGCCGATGCTGTTTCGGGCGTGATCAACATTAAACTGCGTCACGATCTGACGACCGGGAATGTTACGATCCGGGGAGGTATTACGGGTCAGGGCGACGATCGTACGGGACAGATCTCCGGATACAAGGGCTGGAATTTCGATCATGACAAAGGCAATGTCACGATCTTCGGTTCCTACATGACCCAGGGGGGTGTGCTGCAGCGCAACCGGTCCTGGGCCGAGAACGCCCAGACAAACGATCCGACGAGCGCTTCCGGCGCTGTCTTCGGGTCCAGCATCACCGGCGACGGTCTTTTTTACGGCAACAATTCCGGCAACGCCTATTCCGGCAACGGCAGTAACGGCGTTACGGATTATAACGGCCAGCGCTATCAGTATGGCAAGGCCCAGTCGCTGGTGAGTGCGTTGCAGAACGCAACGATGTCGATCGACACGCATTACGAGGTGAACAGGCACTTCGATATTTACGGAAATTCACGGTATTCTCACAAGACATCGAATTACTACATGGCGCCGGAGCCGATTTCCGGAACACCGACGACCATTCTTCTGCCGACCGATTATCCCGGGAACACGACCGGGGAGCCGCTGCAGGTCTATAAACGGATGATGGAGTGGGGGAACCGTCGCTTCGAGACCGCTCTGGACACATGGACGAGCATGGGCGGCGCGAAGGGTGAAATCACCCATGACTGGAATTACGATATTTCCTACACCTATGGCATGAGCCGCGAGACGGACAACACCGAGGGCGCGGGCAACTATCTGAAGCTGCTTCAGGAATGGGGGCTGACTCCGAGCAATCTGAGCAACCTCGAAGATCCCAATACGACATTTACGTATAATCCGAACAGCTGCGCGGGCAGCGCCGGCTGCGTGCAGTCGAATGCGTTCTCCTCCCTGTCCCGGCAGGCGGCGGCCTATTCGAACTACACGACGATCAATCATTCCCTGTATCAGCTTCGCGATCTCAATCTGCGCATTCACAACAACCATGTTGTGAAGATGCCATGGGAGAATGGCGGGGCGCTGGGGATCGCGCTGGGTATGGAACACCGCAGCGAGTCCCTGAACTACACGCCGGACCCGAATGTTGTGTCCGGCAACACGCTGACCAATTCGCAGGGGATCACTTCGGGCGGATTCAATGTGACGGAGGGGTATCTGGAAGGTCGTCTCCAGTTGCTGAAGAATGCGTTTCTGGCGAAGGACCTGACCATCGACGGGCAGGGGCGCTATTCGTCCTATAATACTTTTGGCAGCACGCGGAACTGGAAGGGTTCGATCAACTGGGCGCCGACCCAGGACATCAGTTTCCGGGGCACGCTGGGGACATCCTTTCGTCAGCCGAATGTGTATGAGATGTATGGCGGCCAGGCGCTCAGCTATGAGACGGCGACCGATCCGTGTGCTCAGGTGGCGTCCTATGCTGCTCTGGCCGGCGCTGTGCAGACGAACTGCGCGGCGAAGGGCATCAACACGAGTACCTTTGTGCAGGCTGGCGGCGGGCAGGTCGCGACGACGACGGGCGGTAACACGAAGCTGCGTCCCGAGACAGGCCGTACCCATACGTTCGGTGCCGTGCTGACGCCGCGCTGGATAAAGGGTTTCTCGACATCGGCCGAATTCTGGCACTATTCGATGCAGCACATGATCGGCAGCCTTGGCACGCAGTACATCATGGATTCCTGCTACACCAACAGCGATCCGAGCCAGTGTTCCTATATCACGCGCAATTCCGGTGGTCAGATCACCAATGTGAATGCGATTGACGAGAATCTCGGAGGCATGATCACCAGCGGCATTGACTGGGATCTGAGTTATCATATCCGGGTCACGCCGAATGACATTTTCTCGATTGAAAACAATTTCCAGCGGATACTTCAGTACAAGCAGCAGAATGAGGCTGGTGGTCAGTGGTACAACTACAGGGGATCGCTCCTGTATCAGGGCACGGCCGGCGAGACGACGGGTGTGCCGATCACGCGTGATTACCTGACGCTCGGCTGGCAGCACGGGGCGATCGGGGTGAACTATATGGTGCAGTATATCAGCGGGATGAACTGGAATAATGGCACCAGCGATCTGACGAAGGTCGGGTCGGAGCGGGTCAAAACGCCGGGCATGTATCTGCAGGATCTGAGTCTGAGCTACAGCTATCGTCAGTGGGCGTTTACCGGTGGTATTCAGAATATCGCCAATAAGAAACCGCCCTTTGTCGCCAGTGCGACTGACAACAGTGTTGGTGGTATGTATGGCAGCTTCTATAATGGCCGTTATTTCTTCCTCCAGGCTGGAATGAATTTCTGATCCGGTTTCCGGCGCTCTGTATCTGGTCTGAGGAAGAACCCTGTCCTTTGTGGCAGGGTTCTTTGTTTGTACACTTTGGTGGAGGTGGGTGTGGCTGCTTTTTCAGGGCTCTGCCCTGAGACCCGCAAAGGGGCGTGGTCCCTTTGATTCCGGTTTGTTAATCATAAAGGGGTGAAGGGCAATGCCCGGCTCTGTTCCCCGGCTTTGTTCTTTGTCTGCAAAAGACCTGAACGCCAGAGTATGAGTCCTGACGGGAGTGAGACATTGGCTGATATTCCTGTGCCTTCTGTTGTGGCGATTCTGCCCTGCAACGATCTGGATGCGGCGGAGGCATGGTGGAATCGTCTGGGGTTCAGGCGGCCGGTCAGCCGGGATGATGACGATTACCGGGTCCTGTCGGATGATGTGGGCGCGAGCGTTCATCTGACGAAAACGGTGGAGGGATGGGTCGTGCCCGGCCGCAATCCTTTTGGCGTTTATATCTGCACGCCGCGGGTTGATGAGCTGGCCAGGGCTGCGGAGGACGCGGTGGTCGGGCCATCGCGCAGGCCGGAGCATAAGCCCTGGGGCATGTACGAAATCGCGCTGAACGGGCCTGATGATCTTCTTGTCCGTATCGGCTGGCCGTCCCGGCTAAAATTGTAATCGCCTTGTTTTTGTTTCCGGTTTTCGTTCCGGGCTCCGTGCAGCACGAACGTCTGGCAGTATGGCGGTCTGAGGTTTTACAGGGGCAGGCGGGGTTGTTTTTCAGGGCTCTGCCCTGAGACCCGCAAAGGGGCGCGGTCCCTTTGATCCCGGTTTGCTAATCATAAAGGGGTGAAGGGGTCTGTGACCCCTTCCTGGTGCAGGGCGGAGCCCTGCTCTGAGATCTGCGAAAGGATGTGGTCAGGCGGGCTGAAGCGCGGGTTCGGCAGGTTCTTTCTGAAGGGCGGGGGGATGCCAGTGTCCCCGGTCGAGGCGTGCGATTTCCTGGTCGATGTTGTCGATGACCTGCCGGGCGAACGGGCCAAGATGCAGATACAGTGCGCTTGTCATGACGACGTAGGGCAGTGCTTTCGGGTTATGCAGGGCGCAGTCCAGCAGCATGCGCCAGAACTGCCGGGTTGTTCCGGGGCCGGCGCGGTGGATGCGGAAGAGCAGCCGGACGAAGCTGCGGAGGTCGCCGCGTATCATCCGGTGAGCGCGCCTGCGCCGGAGCATGCGGCCCAGCCGGCGGACGCGGCCGAAATAGGCGGTCGGTTCGTAGATTGCTCTGAGGACTGTTCTGTAATCGTTCAGTACGTCACGGCGGGGGCGTTTTGTCTCGAAGTTCAGGCCAGCGGTGCACTGGTCTCCGGACTGTGTCTGTTCGTCATCGGAGAAGAGGCGTCCTTCAGTCAGCAGGCGGCGTGTGAGCTGGGTTGTTGGCAGGGCGTAAAGCAGGCCGACCATGCAGACCGGGATGGCCGTGTCTTCGATGCAGTCGATCATGCCGGCGGCGACGCTGCCTTTTTCGCTGTCGAAGCCGACGATGAAGCCGGCGTTCACGAAAATTCCGGCTCCGTGGATTGTGGCGATGCTCTGCTGCAGACTGCGGCGGGTGTTCTGCTTTTTCTGCGTCATGACCAGCGTGTCTGTGTCGGGGCTTTCGATTCCGACGAAGACGGCGAAG